>CAYWTB010000071.1:0-24250 GCA_964461135.1 uncultured Caldithrix sp.
CATACTCATACGATAACTTTTGCGGAGTTAAGGGCATAATCATTAAAATTATATTAAGAACGAATCGCCGACGTAGCCCAATCTGGCAGAGGCGCAGGATTTAGGATCCTGTTGTTGTGAGTTCGACTCTCACCGTCGGCACAAATCGTAGTAGTATTGTAGTAATTTGTTTGGATTTCCTACTTTTTCGATTTTTCCTAAAACTTTTAATTTTATTGAGTTATAGATAAACCTATTTATATCTAACCAGACTTAGGATCTGGTAGGAGAAATCCTGTGTGGGTTCAAGTCCCTCTCCGCGCACGAAAAAAAAGATTAAAGATGAAGGATTAAAGATTAAAGACAAATGACAAAAGACATGATGGTACTTTTCCTTAATCCTTAATCTTTCATCTTTAATCTTAATTTACTCAAGCGCCCGTAGCTCAATTGGATAGAGCATCAGACTTCGGATCTGAGGGTTGGGGGTTCGAGTCCCTCCGGGCGTGCTACTAAAAACCTAATAAATACTTGATTATTTGAATATTGAGACACCGGGAGCGGTGCGGAAAAGGGCGAAATGCGCCTAAAACTGGAGGAGCGTTCCAGGAGCGTGTTTATAAATAATTTAAGCCCGGACACAGGCAACCCGGGCTTTGGCGGAAGAGGAGCGCTTTGGGAGCGCGGGGGATTTAAAATTAAACGCTAACCGGTATGGCATAATTCGAATAATCATCTTTATCAATTATGAAAGATAAATTAATCAGATGAATGACAATTTCATTTCTATTAATAAAGGAATCATGATCCAGAAAATAATTCCTTGAACCAAATAAAATTTTTTTGCTCTCTGCAGGAAAATATAATCTAAAATACCAGGTTTCTTTTGTTAAAAAATAATTATCTAGCCACGAAGAAAATGCGATTATCGCATCACCATCGCCTACAACAACACCCAAATTACCAGAAGCCAAAGGATCATTTGTTCCACTATATTTAATACAGGCTAATGTCCCCGCTCCTCCTGTAAGCTTAACTTCAATTATCTGAAAACCACTGGAATTATTTTCATAAATATCCCCAACTACCGGGCTATCAATAATACCAGATACCGTGAAAACAAAAAAATCAAGATTAATTTCCAGGGCATTGGCCTCCACATTAACCTGGTATCCTATGATTTCAGGATTTCCCGAACGATCCTCACCAAGCAATTTATTCACCTTGTATTGTTTATTATTTTTGGATCGGACCGAACCAATATTATAATATGTCCCGGATGCTGATGGGCTAAATTGAAGATTTGCTTTCATGTTTCTTTATCCACATTAATTACAGTTATATTCCCATCTCTGGGATTGGCTTTTAAATCCTTTATTTGAACATTATATGTAACAGAGTTATAAATAAATTGTGGATTCTCTTCTATGGCTAGTTCTTCCAGATAATCCAGCTGGGCGGATGTCAGGATCCCAAATGTAATTATCCATTTTTTCCATGCAGCATAAACCTTGCGGATTCTGGTTTTATTAGCGACAATGAACTCTTTCTCTTCGGTTTCAAATGAAGGGATAATTTTTACAGCCAAAAAATCGGTAGCCGCGGATCCAGAATCCTTTTTAAATTGAAAGCTTATCATATTTCCAATACCGTTATGTCTGTAAAGAAATCAAAGATATGATTCTCCGCTTTTAATACCAAGAATTCTGTTCCATCGATTGAAACTTTTCTTCCCGGAGGAATGAATTCCAGGCATTGAGTTTTAAAATAATCCTTATCTTTCCTGATATAATAATTATGAATATCATCAAATGTCTGTGCAATAACAATATCCTTCACCCAGACATTCTGGACGATTCCGTAATCGACCACCAGGTTAAAATCCTTAAAAACATTTATATCGTTTATTGATTCGCCTGATGCACTGCCCTGGGCCTCTATCCAGTACCATGAATCTGCCCAGGCGGAAAACGATATCGTCGCATCGCCGGATCCCGATACCCGGGTTAAAGTACCTGACGCGGATGGATCATTTGATCCTGAAGATCTTATACAAACCAGATCTCCTATTCCTCCTGATATTTTCACATCCCTTATAGTAAAATTGCTACTGTTATTCGAATAAACATTTCCGGGGACCGGGTACGTGGAAACGCCTGAGACGGAAAACACAAAAACATCAGTAATTTCCTCTTCATATTTAACACCATCCACATAATTCTCAGTTACCAGACCCTGCAATTTCTTATTTAAAAGGGTCAGGGCGATGGTGGGGGGCGCTCCATACCATCCGTACCAGGTTTTGTATTGAAACCGGATTCCATCATAATTGAAGAACATAGCCCCAAATATCTGGCACAACTCATTTACAAATTCTGCTGTCTGTTTATTTGCAATATAGCTGGTATAATCCACCCCGGAATCATAATATTTAAAGCGGATATCCCCAAATTCAAATGCCTTATAGGCGGGATTGGGATATTGATTGCTGGGGAATATTCCGCCACTCGAATCTCCCAGGGTAACGATGAAATCTGAGACATATTGCCGCTCAAAATTACCAGAAAAGTATTTAGATAGACGCTCGTTCTTATATGTAGTCAAAAAGGGACTATAACAATTAAACGATACCGTTTCCTCAACCCGGTTATATTCCACACTGCGGGAATCCACCACAAAAGACATATCAGGATAAACCGGTGGATTTATAACCAGGTATTTATTATTCCAGTTTGCACCGGTGAGAATAGCATCCACCCAGCCGCCTTCATTCAATAGTTCAATACTGATATTCATCGGTATAATAAATCCCAGCCGGTCCTGATCTTCAAAGCTGATTGAAAAGTTTTTAATCAGAGAGCTCTCAATATTGTTTCCATCAAGCGTGAGGACCACATCACCGATCTGGCTGGGGATTGACATTACAGGGATCTCCTCTCTTCCAGTTCTTCCTGCTTGCGAACAACCAGGTATAAATCGCGGCCATCTCCGCGGATGGTGCCGGCAATATTGATAACGCTTTCCTTAAATCCCTCTTTTATGGATTCCTTTATGAGACGACTATCAAATCCAACTGGAAAAGTTGCCGGCTGCTGGACCTGGCCCCCGGCCTGATATCCGGGGGCACCGCCCCGGGATCCCGGCCGGTTCATGGCTTCCAGAAGCGGGAGAAACATCCGGGTGGAAAGCTGATTCATCACAAATTCATCGCGGCGGACACCGATTATGCCATCCTCACCGGATGGAGTGAACATGCTCTGGAATAGATCCGCCTGGGTGACAAGGCCGCCCCCCGCTTTACCAGCCGGTTTATAGGATACCGCTGATATTTTCTTCAGCTGGGCATATGCCAGGGCGAAATTGATTGCCGAGATCCCGATATTGAAGGGATAGGGATAATCCCGAAACGCCCGCTGAGCTGCCAGGTAAGCATTCATGAGCGCTTCAGCTATGGATGCACCTTTACCGATCTGAAACATGGCCTCAGATTGTCCCTGGAAGGCATCCATGAGCAGAGCGCCCATGGCGATGGTATCCATGGCCGATTCTCTCGCGAGCTTCTTTTTTTCCCCGCTAAAACTTTGTTCCAATGCCCATTTTTTATCCATTAACTGTTTATATAAAAGAGATTCCTCACCATATTGATTTTCGACCATTTCCAACTGATCATTTATCAGGGATGATCTATGAAAATACTCCCGTTCCATCTGATCCGCCCACATCCCGCTGAAATCAGTGCTCACTTGCGCGAGGGTCCCGAATGTCTCAATCTCTTTGAAGCTCAGATCATCCAGCCGGCTTTTAGCCAGATCAATCGAGTCTTTAGAAATTAAATCGGCTTTTTTTGTGGGTGTCTTTGCCTCCGGCCCCGGTTCTTCCCCCCCGGTGAGGACGGATTCAATTATTCCTTTTTTGGAATATAGATCATCCAGCTTATCGGCCATGTCCGTAATTTCCAGGCTAAAATTCTGAACGTTACCGGTAGCTATCGCCACTCCGTTTTTAATCGCTTCCCACAGATTAAATGCTGCTGGATCCGCCTTTTCCATCTTCTGATAAGTTTCTTCAATTTCCAGGTTGATTTTGAGCAGCTCCGCCCGCAGGTCCGCTGTGGCCAGTTTATCAACCTCCTCCCGGTATGCCTTTAATTTCCTGGTGGCCCTCTCTGTGGCGCTTTCATTTTTGAGCCATAACGTGACCACCATACCCAATCCCAGAAGCAGCCAGCCCCCCGGACCAATGGATGCATATAATCCGCGAACAGCCAGGCCGATTCCGCGAAGCATCGGGGGGACCTTAATTCCGACAACCAAAAATGATGTCATTGCAAGGGCAGTATTGCGGGTTCCCTCATCCATGCCGGCAATGTTTTCCAATACAGGTTTAAGTATTTTCAGTAATGGAGTGAGAACGTCCTTAATAATATCGCCGCCTACTTCCTGCACATCCCCCAGAATATTCGAGAACTGCTCCATCTGGCCGGCCCCATCTTTTGCGGCTGCCTCGGCCTGGGTAAAGCCGTCAGTCATGGCCTGCTGCAAAACAGCCATCTTCTTGGTTTCATCTTTTACCGAGCGAAGGGCCGGGATATACCGCTGCAGCTGGGTGAAGTTCCCCTGGTAAGCCAGGGCAATTCCCTTTAGAGCCATTTCCTGGGATAGGCCTGCATCAGCGAAGGCAGTGGCCAGGCCGATGGCGCCTTTTGTTACCTCATCTGTCTTTTCAAAGGCAATTCCCATATTGATGGCGAGAGCCTGCAGCATTTCATTCTGTTCATCCCCGCTGGTTGTTACTGATTGAATGGCCGATGCCTGGTCTTTTAGAAGTTTAAAACTCTCTTCCGTATAGAGATTGCGCGTTTTTAGCGCGGCCGCCAGCTTGGTATCAGCCTTTTCCTGAATGTTGGATAGTTCCACCATTCGCTTTGCCGGACCCAGCACCAGGTTATATGTCCGCCGGAGCCCATCCAGAGCGAGGCCCACCTTCGCAAAGCCGACAATAACATTATCTACTTTCGCCTGCAGATGGAATGGTTTTTCCGTTTTATCCCGGGTTTTATCCAGCGCCTGTTCGGCCTTTTTTGCGCCTTCCAGGAATTTATCGGCTCTCAGGCCCAGGATAAAATTAAAGTCTCTAAAACTAAGAGGCATTAACGGCTCCGTGCTATGGAAAGCAGGGCCCAGGTCCGAACCTGGCTTTCCGGTTGTTTATTCAGGAATTTAATCGCCCGCATATCTCCTCCGCTCGCGTGATATTCTACACTGGCTTCTTCTGCTTCGATTTCAATCTCTTTGCCTTCGTTCCCCCCGAATCCTTCCCTGATGACTTTTCCGGGCCGGTGGCCGTCATCGCCGCCTGAGCTATCAATCCCAATGCATTCCCGAAGCTGCTCAATTTTTTCATAAACGGCCTGTTTATTAAAAAAAAATCATCAAACATCTCTCCCAGCTGGGTATTGGTTACCGGATCCAGATTAACGAAATTCCAGGATTGTTTGAAAGAGACCAACCGCCAGATCCGATGGGGCAGCTCAAGGATCCAGCCGAGATTAAATTTTCTCCGGAGAATTATCCCCCAGAATTCACCCAGAAGATCATGCCTGGCCAGGAGGCGCGGGAGATCCTTCATTGAAATTGCATTATCCCTCCCGGCAAGATTGGATATTTTCAGAATCAACCTGGTGAGCGCTTTATCCTGGGCCCAGGTTAGTTCGGTATGCAGAAACGGAACTTTTCCAATACGGTATTCTTTATGGTCCATTTATCTTCCTGATTTCTTTCTTTATTATTAATTTGTATTATCTTCCCTTTTCCAAAAATAATTTAATTCAGATGTCCCGCTTACCAAACGATACACAACGAACCCTCCCGATATAGGTTCAACTGATAAAATATCATTGATCGATATTGATGAGCCTTTGGGTGTTATCCAATATCGGTCATTTATTCCTGCATTTGCAACCGTGACGGTATCAGTAATTGCTGTACCACTGAAGGCCCTAGATCCGCTTCCCGGATTATCCAATAAATGATTTATTGTCGGACTGAGTTTGGCTCTGGTAATAGTGCTATCTTCCAGACCAATATCCGCTGGAAGCCGTCCCTCCCTGGCTCCGCCCAATCCATAACCATATTCATCAATAGCTAATTTTGAATAGTATAATGTTTTATTGGCAATATTATCCCCCGTGATGGCTCCGGTGCCAATTTTAGCCCCCGTAACAGCGCCATTAGCAATCCCCGCGGTTAGCAGCTGATTACTCGTGTTCAGATTATTAAAAAAACTGGTCGTGTCATACCAAACGCCCCCGCTCCGCATTTTAAACCCATATCTGAACTTCAGGGTGTCGGTTTCCACCTTCTTGCCCTGGGGCCAGAGGGGAAGGATCATAATAAATAAAAGCAATAATATTTTATGGGTACGCAAAATCTGTGTCCTCCGCTTTAACAATACCATCCCGGATTACCCGGACCTCAACCTGTTGGCTGCCATGTTGAACCGGTACCTGGGCACCCGAGGGGCCGCTATATAAAACATAGTTTCCATTAGTTACCTGAGTCGGAAAATCATATTGGCCGGACATATTGGCGTTTTCAGTCAGCTGGATACAATCATCCGGGGCTGTCCCCCCCTCAGGCAGCAGCCAGAGCGTCAGGCCGGTTTCACGGGCATCAGTGCTTTTATTGCGAATGGTTATGGATTCGGTGTATATGGCCGCCATCAATTTTTCTCCCGCAAATGGGTATTCAGATCTTTCTGGATGGTTGCTATATCTTTTTTATTCTCATCAACTGCATCCCAAATCCTTTTCAGTTTCTCTGTCAAATGTGATACAGTTACAAATCCTTCCAGGGATTTTTCCAGGCGGGACATTGTTTGAGTAAGAAAATTTATACTGGCATTAAGTTTTGATAAGAACCAGATCAGTGCCCCGGTCTGCAAGAGCAGAAAAATGGCAATCGTGATACCAAATGAGAGGATTTCTTTAGAGATAGTCATCATTAAAAGCCTTATCAATTCCATTTGCAATCGCAGCGCATAACTTCTCGGTATAATCATAGGAGAGAAGCTTTGTGGATTCGCGATCATTGGTTAAAAATCCAAGTTCAATTAAGATTGCCGGCATTTTGGTCTTTCGCAGGACAACGAAATCCTTTTCCTTATCATTGTCCCCATCACTGATGTCAAACCGTAATTTCAGATCCGGGATGGCCTCGCTGACCGCCTTAAAAACCGCGTCCGCAAACCGGTCCGCATCGGTCTCTCCCTTGCTGGTCCAGATCTCAAAGCCTGCCGCGGATGGGTTCTCGGCTGCATTACAATGAAGCGAAATAAACAGATCCGCATCAACCCGGTTAGCCAGGTCTGCGCGTTTATTTAAATCCGTGCTCAGTTTCCTGTCCAGCTGGTCTGATATTCGGGTAAAAAACACTTCAAACCCGAGATCTCGCAGGATATTCCCCAGCCGGTGAGCATATCGGAAGTTCACAAGTGATTCCAGTATGCCGCCGGCAATCACCCCGGTGAACTTCCCACCATGGCCGGGATCCAGGCACACCAGGGGGCGCTTCCGGTCCGGGACCATCAAGGGAATCATTGCCAGGTGGACCAGATAATACCAGGATCCTTCAAAAAGCGGAATAATGGCAATCAGATAACCCAGCAGGGCCATGATAAGGTCCTCAGCTGCTCCCTGGCGGGTTTCTTCTCCCCGGCTGAGTTGCCAAACCTCATAACCGGTGGCCACAAGCATCAGGAGGAGGGAATAAAGACCAAAATACCACTCCCAGACAGATTGGATGCTGGCCACACTGATAAAAACCTGAGTGGCCAGACAGGCCAGGATCAGGTGCCATGGCGCTCCCCAGTTCCGCATTGTCAGATTAAAAAAGAATTTATTGATCATGGCCTATCCTGTTATTTTCTTCGATTGAAAATTGGTGAACATATTGCGGATGAATGAATCCAGGGAATATCCGATCCAGGCATAAAACGGCCATACAAAATATTGAAATGTTTCCTGGAAATATTGCTGAATGGTAGTGAGCGCGATCCATAACGCCAGGCCGAAGAAGATCACCATCCGGGTGAGGATGAGCGTCAGCTGGGACTTGAAATAATAGAGGAAATTGTCCTCCGGCTCATCCACCTGGTTATTTTTAAACTCCACCCATTTGAAATAAATATGAATGTACTGGCCCACCAGTATAGCCAGCAGAATAAAAAGGATCTGCATATTCCACCTCTTTAAGTTATGATTTCAGGGCCCGGGAGAGATTGAATCCTCCGGCCCGGTTAATATCATTAATTAAGATGTCGGAATCGCAAACCGCGTGCGGAAATCGGACTTTTCGCTCAGGTTTTCAGCTTCGTATTTGGCCGGTATGGCCTCCACGTCCCCGCTCACCACGCTTTCACCGAAGAAAAGAAGGGCGCTTGGAATAAAGAGTACGCGGAGATTGGTTTCGTCCACAAGGAGGATATCCTGGGCTATATTTTCAATGGCTTCATAAGCATCATAATCAGTCTTTTCGCTCTGCAGCAGGGTGAATTCCAGGAGACCGTTAAAGCCCAATTTTAATTTAGAACCATCGTCCAGGACTTCCTCATCGCCTTCGGTTATTTCTAATTTTATGGCTTTATCCCGGCAGTATCCCAGCTCCGTGAAGGTAGCCAGCAGGGTGGTCCATGCAGCCAGATCCGCCGGCGGGACATCGCCGGTGGCGGGTGCACGGTGCATTACCCGATAATGCGGTTTTTTGATATTAGCAGCAGTTCGTGGCATTTTTATTTACTCCTTCTATGAAATATTGACCAGATTATCTATATAAAATATAATTTCTTCTCGATAGGGCAGCCCGGTGAGACTGGTGCCCGTATCGTCAAAAGTTGCCTTAATAGTCAGGACCCGGAGATTATCATATGGATCCGGCAACGCCAGGTCATCACCCTGCAGCACAATACTGATATTCGCTTCTGGAATGGCTATTACCACATCTTCCCGGTTGTTGATCACAGTACTCTTTTTATCGCTGAGTGTCCATAATATTTCACTCGGAATCACGGAATTACCCGACAGATCGGTAAAAGAAACAGGAATCTTAAAAGATCCTTCTTCAGCGGCATTAGTATCCATGCGAATCATCAGATATTCCACCTTTCGGCATTATAAATGACACCCATTGTGATCCGGGTTTTCATAAAGCGCTTTTTCTGTTTCTCCGCATCCCTTTCCAGGCCCAGAAACTCTGCACCGGTGACAAAACTTTCTTCCTCGATTGCGGAAAAAGCAGCAATAACATCCTGAACCCGTTCCCTGTGATCTGATGGGCTGGTCCCGCCGGCGCTGATCAGCGTGATGTCGATCGTCAGCAAATGTTCCTGTTCATCATCCTCGGCTGGCATATTTGAAACATCCCGGACTTCGATAGCATCCAGCTCTGATTCCGCCAAATCCGAATCGCGCCATTCCACCACACTGGTCACATTAAAACTATAACCATTTGCAATAGTGATATCATTCAGAAGAGCCAGCACCTGAGTTATTATTTGATTTTCTTTTGTCATCCGTCACTGTCCTCGCTGAGGGTGATCTCTGTAATACCTTCCTGGTCTATCATAAGGGCATCCACATAATAAGTAGTGCCGTTAATCGTAAATGAACTGTCTTTTGTTATACTGCCGGCCATGGTGGTCAGGACCAGGATCCGGGGATAAGAATTGGCCACCGGGAGCACTCCCTCGAATGAGGGATCATATGAATCATCAAAAAAAGCTTTGAGAGTTTCATCATTACCCCCATAGTAATGGGTGATGTCGATGGCCAGGCCGGCATCGAAGAGGGCCGCCGCATCATTTATAATCTGTTCCCGGGTGGTGGTCATTTCTTCTCGGGTTCCTTACCGGCATCCTCATTCTCATCCGCCTGATCAGATCCGCCGGCATCCTTGCCTTTCTTCTTGTCATTTTTCTTCGATTTCCCGGATTCCTTGACAGGATCAATGGCTTCCACCACCTCACTGGCCAAGACCACTTTGTTGGCTGCTTTCATCTCAAAAGCGAATGCGGCCGGGAGATCTACTTCTTTTCCCTTTGCCAGAACTTTACCCTCGTATTTAAACGGACGGACTACTACACATTTTTTCTTGCCCTTGGTGCCTTGTGTTGTAATCATGTTATTTTTACCTCGTTTATGTTTAACCTGGGCCGCTCCATCGAAGAGCAGCCCTTTGTTTTTCCAGTTATTTAGCCACACATGAAAATGAGTATTTAGGTAATGTCTTCAGAAGCGCTGAAGGCCGCCGGTTGACGGACACCAATATCACAGCTCTGGAAAGCCCGGATGACAATGCCGCCGGAAGGCGCATTTGCGTAAGGATCCGGCCAGATATCCAGGCCTCCCCAGAGGCCGAGAATTATCTGAGAAAACACTCCGAAAATCATAGTAACTGCAGGAACCTGGTTACTGACGGCCACGGGATATCCATTCATCTGGCCATCCTGTTGCAGGAAGATAGGATATCCACTTGATTTCTCTCGGGTTTTCAGCAAACCGTTTACCGTGGCATTGGTCAGGTAAGCCATGGATCCAATATCGCCGTTGGCCGCTCGGACATCCGTTTCAAATTCCACCACGCCTGTCCATCCCAGTGTCGTTCCAGTTACCGAACCAATACCGCTGGTATTGAGGATCCCGGTTGGCTCATTGGTCAGTCCGGTTCCGGCAATTCCTGCCAGATCGATGGCCAGGGCCAGATCCACAGCAAGATCATCCAGTACGAGTCCTTCAATGGAAGGATTTGACTGCAGCAGCATATTCCGGGAGAAGGCGGTCGCTGCGCCAACCGTTTTGATTGCCAGGGCAAGTGCCGTGAATGCGCTGTCCGATAAAGTCACATCTCCACTTTCTGCTACCCAGTATGCGCTGCCTGCTCCACTCTTTTTCGGGATGGATGCATTACCGACAAGGCCGGAAAGCACCCTCATGCCGAGCTGCATCAAGAGGGCACGGTTCCGCAGCAGATCAATGAAGGACCCGGCAAGGTGCTCGGTTGCAATCAGGCCGGTCCCACCTGATGCGGTGGTGATTTCACGCCGGCCGAACTTGCCCGGAATTTCCCGCAGGAGAACATCATGGGGAATGAAAAATCCTTTCGGCTGCTGTTTCAGGCGCTCGGCAATCTCGCGGGAGGCTTCCATTTCCAGGCCAGCCAGCTCAGGTTTGTTCAGAATAAGTGCCTGGATCCCGCGCAGGACGGAATAATTCTGCAGATCCTTTTTGGGCATTCCAAGATTGGCCTGCTGGGTATCGATATGCTGATTGTTTGCGATTTTATCCAGAACCTTTTGGCGAAACTGGTCCACGGTCAACCCTTTTTTAATGGCATCCATGGCCTCTGCCCGCATAGCAAAGGTTTCGCCCAGGGCTACGATTTCCTCAAAGCGCCTGGTCTCCCGTTCACGGGTCTCCTGCTCAATCCGGGCAGTATCTACCGGAGGATCTGCGGGAGGCTTTTGTTCCTGGCGGGTCTCAACTCTTTCCTCTGTTGGTTCCATATTAAGAATACTCCTTTCTCCTGTATCTATTTTGACAGGAAATGTTTTTTCATTATCCCTATTTCTGCCCACACCTACCGAGTAATCGGCCGGTGTAGGTTCAAGCGAAATTTCGAATGGTTCCCAGCTGGTGATGCGGTACGTATCTCCCTCTTTATCGCTCTGCTTCTCGAGCTTGGCTTCATGGATGATATATCCCACGGAAATAGTATCCCTGATGCCATCCTGGACATCCTGGAAGATCTCTTCGGCAAACCGGGAGCGGCCAAACCTCACTGCGGCATGTCCCTTCCGGTCCTCCCCTATGGAAGCCGAAATGACTTTACCGATTTGTTTTGACCGGTCATGTATGACCAGAAGAGGCCCTGCTGTCCGCAGGCGCTCAAGTGAAACAGAATCGGAGGAATGATCAAGGATTTCGTTACCCCACCAGCGTTCCACCAGTGTTTCGCTTGAAAATGTTAAATTGATAGTTCTTTTTTCCTTATCTATATCTTCCTGCCTGATTTGAATGTCACGGTATTGTGCTGGAAGATCTAATTTTTTATTCCTCATTGATGTTGTTCTCCGGTTTTAATTGAATTTCAGGTAACAAAAGGCCATATTTTTTAATCAATGCCAGTTCGATAGATAACTGTTTGTAAATATCTTCAAGATTTTTACCCTGCTCTGCAGCGATATCAGATCCGGTATTGAGGCCCGCATTTATTTCCAGTATCTTTGCCTGGATATCCTTCTGCGGATCCACCCACTGCCAGCCCCGCGGTTGCCATTTTGCAGCGATAAACTTATCGTACCTTGAAAAGGGAAGCTCAATTTGCTGGGTTACCAGGGCCATTTGCAGGAATTGTTCAAAAACAGGTACCAGGAAATGTTCTATTAAGAATGCCTGCAGATCTCTCCAGACATCCCGCTCATCCAGAACGCCGGCACGAATGGATGAGTAGTTCACACCTTCCAGGTCATTAGCCAGGTAATTATATGAGACATCCAGGCCGGATGATATCCCCCTTAATACGGCTTTGACGAAATCTTTAAATGCTGTGGTGGGATGCTGGGGATCAAATTCTTTAAATTTCCATCCTTCCGGCAGGACTTCAAATGTTCCGGGTTCAACTTCCTGGATGGGCTGATCTTCTTCCTGATCATCACCGGTGTATTCACCTTCGGGATTAGTTTCATAGAACCCCCCCTTAGCAGCTGCGATCCGGGCTGCAACCAGTTCGGCCTCTTCATATCCCCCGATCATATTGAGCCTGATCATGGCCGCATGCATCCAGGGGATCCCCCTGGTCTGGCTGATCCGCATGGGAAGATGTAGATGAATGATCTCCTCTGCCGGGATCCGGGTTACTTCACCAAAAGAGGATCCGTACATGAAATCACCGGGATGAATCTTATAGACATGATAAGCCATTGGACGATTCCAGGAATCCAGTTCCACTCCCATTTTGACCTTATTGCCATTGGATAATGTTTCGTTTTTTCGTTCATCCAGGTGATCTGCTTCAATCAGCTGCAGAGCAAAGCGGGAATCGTTGTTAAATCCCTTCACTTTCCTGATCAGGACTTCCCCATCCCGGGCGCAACTGGATATGGCCAGTTTCTGAATATCGCGGAAACTGTATTGTCCGGTTACATCACAATTACCCCTCTTGGTCCACCGGGACCATCCCTCCTCGATCTTTATCCTGGCCACATCATCTGGTTTTCCCGAGTTATTCAAAACTTGGCTCTGCAGGAGTATTCCATCCCGACCCACAATATTGGTTTTAACCATGCGGATAAATTTCTTGGCATAATCATTATCATGTTCAAGTTCCCGGGACCTGGCTCGTAGAGCAGTGAGATTATATCGAAGTTCCGCATCTGCGGATCGATTTAGAGTTGTCCAGGATGAATAAAGCCGTCCAGTATTGGCTGCAGCATAAGATCGTCTAACAATCTGCTGGACGTTGTTTTTAGTATAAAGTCCGAGCATTTTTAAAAATCTATTCCAAAGGTTCAAACTATAATCTCACCTTAATCTTGCGCTTATTCTTCAGGCCCATTTTCAAACGCTCCGCTTCCTCTTCCCTGGCCACTTCTCCTTTATATTTATCATATAGAACCAGTAATTCTGAGATTGGAATCTTAGTAATCTGCTGCCCGGCAATAGCATACTGCTCGATATCGGATGTAATACGGCCTTCCAGGACCGATTTAATCTTTTCAAGCATGGTTTTAGCATGTGATGCCATACTTCAGATTCCTTTTATATAAAATTAGCGATCACAACCCTTTATTTTCAAGGGGCCTAAAAACTATTTTCTAATTTTTATTTTTAAATGGGAATCTATGGATAATTAAAAGGAAAAATTTATCAATTATGGTAAGAAATTCTTTACATTTTCGATAATATTATATATATTCTTAGCGATTTTCCGGTTAAAAACTATTTAAGAGTATTTTTAATTACCCATATTTATTGTAAAAGTTCTCTTTTATGGAGAAATAGAAAATGAAGCATTTTTCATGCTGTTTATTTTACTTTTTTCTATTTATTGTGTTAGTATTTGCAGAGCCATCAGAGTTATTTTGCCAAAAATCCTCAAAAGGTAAATGTTTTTGTTGTCCGGTTGATTCTGGATTAGTCATTGATCTTTTTGGCCTAAGACCTCATCCTATTTTCAAGGGAGGGTTGATGCATTATGGGATTGATATCCAAACTGCTATGGGCAGTAATGTGTATTCAATTGGAGAAGGAAAAGTAATATTCGCGGGTGAAGAATCGGGTTATGGAAATTGCATTAAAATTTTTCATTCTGATGGATATAAATCATTCTATGCTCACCTCGATACAATTCTAGTTGATATGAATCAGGTAATCAACGATGGAGAGAAGATTGGAACGGTGGGAATGTCTGGGATAACAAAAACGCCTCATCTTCACCTCGAAATTCAAAAAGGTGAGGAACGAATTGATCCACTGAATGTAATTGATACATTAAATCTAACTTTTCAGAATTGATAAAATTGATCATACTTTAAAAAATTCAATTTGATGTGACTATTTATCTTGAGCACGCGGTTTGAGAAATTTGATTTATCTCAACGCTTAACTTTCAAGGGATTTAAAAATATTTATTAATTTCAATTTTTAAAGTTGGGCAGGATAAATAATTTTAGAAAAGGGTAAAATATTGATATTCCATAAATATTTTTATATATATTTTATTTTTTGAAACTCTTGTCGAAAATATTAGTAATGTGATTTGTGTCACGGAATTTTTTATTATTGAAGAATATATTTAAATATGAATTTTAGTAAATAAAAAAAATATTGTTGATTTTAAAGAGAGATATATATATACTTAAGAACTTCTACGTCATAACATTGAATCTATTTGTTGTGCTTAGCTGGCGGAGACAATAATCATGAGTCAATGTTAATTTTGGCGCCAGCCTCAAAGGGTCTACCGTTTTGGTAGACCCTTTGTTTATATAGGTAAATTATATTTTTCAATTTTTCTTAATAAATCATTATATCTAAAAATGGGGAAAGCTGTTAATGCACTGAATGGTGAATTTTTGGCCTTCCGATATTTGGAAGCAATTACTACATAATAAAATTGTTGCTTATATGGGTCAATATATCTATGAATATAAATTCTTTCAAGGTTGTCTTTCTCGTCAATTTTTTGATATATATTGGGTGTATTTTCAATTGTATATCTAATAAGTGGAAGTCTTTTTGCACGGACTTCAAGAAAATTTTTTGAATCGATATTATGTCTGCCTTCTTCATCCTTATAAAGTGATCTTATAAAATCATCTTTAAATTCAATTCTTATGTCAAATTTATCATTAATATTACCTTTTATAAAACAGTCAAAATACCGCCAAGCATCTTCCTCGTTAAATGTAGGATGATAACATCCCGTTAGATGTGAACCATGATTTAATTTTAAACATATATCATTTGAATGAAAATAAGATACTAAATTAAGAATATGTATTATTTCTTTTCGAGATAGGCTTACAACTTTTCTCTTTTTTTTACTTATTTCTTTTTTTGTTTTTAATTTTAAATTTGATATTTTAACTGTATCAAAATAAATTCTTGAAATTTTCTGATAGGTGACTTCGTCTACCAAAGAGGATATTTTAACAAAAGCATTTCTAATGTCATTCTTTGTTGAAAAATTTTTTGGATACATAATAGATATATTAAGAATTATTATTTTTCCTGATGTTTTATGGATTCATATAAATTTAAAACTAAAAAAGTACAATACCAATAATGCATTTAGATTTTCCAAATTTTCTGATAAATCATTTATCAATATGATAAATATTCTAATTTGCATCTCCATGGTTGAATTTTTACTTTCCATGGATTCAGTATTTAATTGGAATTCTAAATACAATTCAGTTAGTTTCTTTTTGGGAGAGATTAGTAAATTAGGTATTTTATAAGCATGAAAAAGATATTCTCAATATTTCGATACAATCCCAAAAATCCTATACCATTTTTAACAGCAATTATTGCCTCTGCTACAATTGTCAATGCAATTGTGGCTTTGTTAATGTGGCTTATAAGTTATTTTTCTCTAAATCAAAGTGAAAAATTTTTTGAAACAACTAATCGCCCATTTATTGGCATAAAATCAATCGACATTAAAAAAGATGAAAAGAATAAAATATTATTTCATTCAAATGAAATTGTGAACTATGGTAATATTCCCGCAAAAAATCTTAAAATAATAACTTTACTTTATTTTGATGATAATAAAAATCCTAAGCGGAATTCTTCAAAGGCCAATGCTATACTATTCCCAAATATCTCTGTTCTTAATAATGGCAAAACTTATGGTTCATATTATGATTCGATATTTGTATTTAATAAATCATTAAAAATGTCATCGATAATAACTTATCAAGGTGCCAATAATCATGAATATAAGACAATCGAACTTTATGTTTATGATAGATCCAAAAATTCCTTTATTTTCATCGATGGAGATTGGTATTGATATTATTTACCATATATTAATAAGATATATGGAAAGAAAAATATTTATACAATAATCCAACTCATTTTCTATTCCAGCAAATATCATTTTGAAATTTAATTGTCATTTATTTTTAAATATAAAGAAAACGCTTTTTCCACATGATAAGATAAATACTTATCACTTTCCCGGGCAACTTTAAGCATCTTTGTTAGTGTGGAATGACGTACCACTACATTAGGAAGATGTACCCTGGGATCTTTGGCTGGCGGTCGGCCTATATTTCTCTTCTTTTTCATCTTTGTTTCCAGCTATTAACCCAACTTTTTGATTTTGATTTAATAAGTGATTTTTGTTTATTATTATCTTCATCATCAGTTTTATCTGTATCCTTAATTATTTTCTCAAAACTCTCTGCTATCTTATCAAAATTCGGATTAAGTATGGCCAGGGCAGCCATGGCATATACCCTGCAATCCAGGGCCTCATTACGGGGCCGGGTTTTGATCCATACACGGTGAGGGAAACCTTTACTGTATTTGGTAACTGCCTTTTCGGCGGTCAGCTGTTCAAAATATTCCTGGTCATAATTTACCGGGAAATGCATATAACCTGGTCCCGGGCTCTCGGTTTTAAGCCTGGCAAAAAGCAGTTCCTTTGCAGTATCTGTTCCGATGGTAAATAATCTGATTTTAGCTTTATTAGATTTGCTGGGTCGGGATATTAATGGACTTCCAACGGTGTTTGAGCCTTTTACTGCAAAGATCCGCCGGTTTTCCTTATTTTTACAGAATTGATAGACATTATCGGTAAAGTGGCCACCGGAATCTATAGTGCTGCAGGATATTCTCAGTTTTATTTTCATTTCATGGCTGTAATTAGTTGATAAACGCTCATCCAGTTCATCCCAAATCTTTTGTTTTGCAGGATCACCATAGATAATAAAATATTCTATACTCCAGGATTCGTATCCCTTTCCCCAGGCCACAACCTCGGTTTCCAGCCGGTCATCCTGAACATCTATCCCGGACGTGAGGACCAATCCACCGGCAGGGATTGCAGCTTTATATTTTTCCCTCCTGCTGAATAATTCAAGATCATTTACACTGGTTCCTTCCTCCTCCCAGGTTTCCCCCAGGACGGTGTTTATAAAAACCTGTAATCGTTCATTATTGCCCTTAGCTTCCAGGAAGTTTAAAACCATTTGGGATAATCTTACCCACGGTGAATAAGCCTCCCATATATGAAAGCCGGCAATTTTGTTATCAGGAACTGCCCTGGTGGGGATCCATTTTCCACGTCTTACTGCATTTATTCTCTGAGCATCATTCCAGAGATCTCCACATTTTTCACATTTATAATGGGCCGTTTCGGGGAGATGATATCCCTTTTCATCCTGATGCCATCGGACATTTCCCCAGACCAGGTATTGTTCATGGTTGCACTCGGGGCAGGGGACAAAGAACCGGCGCTGATCGGATTCCTCCCAGGCGGCATCGATGCGGGATAATCCTTTAATGGTGGGAGTGGATACTATGACAATAATCCGGTTCCAAAATGTGGTGGATCTTTTAATGGCCAGGGCCACCGGATCCCCTTCGGATCCGGCACTGGGCGGATAACGGTCTATTTCATCACAGAGGACCACCCGGATAGGCCGTGAGGCTAGGGATGCTGCCGAATTGGCACCGGCAATGGTGATGTGGCCACCGGGGAAGGTTTTATGAAGGATGGTATTGTTCGAATCTTTTGATTTGGGACTCTTAATTAATCCATGCAGAATCCAGGTATCCCGGATCATCGGAGAGAATCGGTCCTTGCTCCAGGTCTGACCCATTTCGATGGTGGGCTGCAGGACCAGGATTGGAGAAGGATCCTGAGAGATGATATAACCAACAATGTTATTTAATATTTCTGTTTTGCCAACCTGGGAGCTGGTTTTACAGACAATGGTCTCTATTCCGGGTTCAATGATTGCATCCATCATGCCACGCTGAAATTCAGCCAGGGCAGTATCCCACCTGCCCGGCATGGCAGCTGCTTCCGGGGAGAGAATGCGGTAATGGTCCGCCCACTGGGAAACCTTCAGTCGGGGAGGGGGCTTCAGGACAGTTAATGTTTTAGTCAAAATTTCTTGAATCTGTAAGCTCATCTAGTGCATTAAAAATTTCTTCATCCATCCTCATTTTAATTTCATTCACGCTGTTCATCCCCAGAAGATGCGGAGAGAGTTTCGAAGGCATGACCAGCAGCCTGTTTTTTAAAACCGTGAGAATCTTTTGCCACACCCTGATTACATCAGATTTCTCCAGCAGCTCCCCACGCTGTTTTCCCAGTTCGATTTCCTTCAGAGAAGCCTCTGCCTGCTCTCTTCTCCTCCGGGCTTCATTTATGGATAGGTCATTCTTGTTATATTTTTTCCGTTCAAGATCCAACTGGTATGCCAGGTATTTCTGAACTGAATCTGCCAGTTGAAACCTGCCCCTTCCGAACTTCTTAAAAACATTTTCAGCTGCCAGCTGCTGCACCCTCCGCTCGGTCATCCCTAAGATCTCGGCCAGTCTCTTGGTAGTGATCAAATCCTCGCTCATGAAAAAGAAGCTACCTCCTGCCGGCAGAGTCTAGCGGAATTCTGCGCTCGCCTGATCCTCACCGCCCATCCTCCAGAAAGAACCTACTCTTTCTTCTATATTCATATCGACATTCATTCTTACAAAACTTGGCCCAGCGCATTTTGTTTTTGAATGATTCACCGCAGTTGAGACAAATTTTAAAATATCTTTTTGATATCGGCTTTGGTCTGTGTTTATAGCTATATTGAGTAGCACATTTATCAACGCAATATAGGATTTTCCTTTTATTATTTACTTTTATTATTCTTTCAACGTATTTGTTACAATTTTTACATTGAACCCAAACAGTAATTTCTCTCATGTTTTTCAAATTTTCTTTTCTACTTACTATTCGGAGATTATCCTTACGGTTGTCAAGTGTATCGTGATTAATATGATCAACATCCATTTTATTATTGGATTTTAATTTCATTATATATCTATGCATGCGAAGAGTTTTATTTTTACCATTTAATTTTGTATTTCTTACTGCATAGATTTTATTGGAGCTCCATTTGGCTTTCCATTTATATTTTACCAAACGATAATAATCTTCATCATCAACAATAGTATATTCATGGATACCAACAGCATATTTTCCAGATAATTTTATTCTTTTCATTTTTAATTATCTTTTCAATTTACTCATCTCATAATCAATCTCATGTTGCAGAATCTTTCCGCCTTCCTTCTCAATCATTTCACTTACAGCCTTCATCCCTTCCTGTTCATACATCTGTGCCGGGCTGACGCTATAAAGCTCTTTGATAGGATAACGTTTTTTTGTTTTGCGCTGGAATACTCCGATGTGCCCGCTCGGCATGGTGGCGATGAAGGAAGTCCCGATCACCTTTCGGCCTCGATCCTTGCGGATCCTAATACTCACACCCTGCCTGGTCTGCCTGGGAGAGAACATATATACCGGGATCTTCCTCCCGCGGACAGTGAGGGTGGCTTCCATATTCTGAAAGTTTGCACGCTTGATCTTGACGCTCCTATTCAAATCCTTGGCCTTTACATTATAAATCTCCCGAACCCGACGTCCAGCTTCGGTTTTACTTTTAGTGATCAGTTTATTAACGGTCCGCCTGGCTGCATTGGCCAGGGCTTTATCTAAATTGAATCGTTTGGCCATAATCTATCCTTCACTTACCAGAGCTTTAATTGTAATCCAATCTTGGGAATGAAAGTAATCTTCCCTGTCTCAAAATAATTGTCAGTTGGAAATCGGGTCCAATATCCGGGAAAGTTCTTACTTATTTCCAGTTCACTACTGATATTGATTGTTTTAGTTAATGGGTATGTTATCCAATGTTTAGAATAATAGACCCATATATTTTGAGGAAAGGTCATGGGTTCTTGTGGATTCCACCAGATCTCCAAAAATCCATTAACATAAAACTTTTTTATTGGCTCCTGGTAAACGAAGGAATAGATAGTTGATTTTCGTGATATATCATAATGAGCACCTAAGAATCCAGCAGCATACAAATTAAAGGTAAACAGCACCCCTATGATTAAAATTAATTTCTGCATGATTCCCCCAGGTATTTTTTTAGACAAGTTAAGACGTAATTCATAATTTTGTATATCTTTATCCAGGTCAATCGGATTTTCTAAATTGATTTAGGTCCTATTTTCATTCCCTCACAATCCTGCATTGCTCTTCGAATTTTTTTACATTATCAGAGTAAAACATTAGATCCCTACCAATCTTCATCGGTCTTAAAATATGGCTATATTTTCTAATTAGACGCTGGACAGCCTTTCTGGATTTTTTATTCCATCTTTGTCTCAGGTCCTCTGTGCTGAGCATCTCTTCGGTCATAAGATACCCACCTTCTCAATAGCTTCATCGACATCCTCTTCTAGGAACGATAGATATTGATCAGTGCTTTTGATGTCAGTATGTCCCAGGGCTTTGGAAGTGGACCTGAATGCATCGATCGGTTCACCCTGGGCTACTTTTTTCAAAAAGTATTTGTAAATATTGTTTGCAAAGGTTTTACGCATGGAATGAGTTCCTAGCTTACCGATCAGACCGGCTGCCTGGAATGTTTCGTTCAAGATTCGCCAGGCCTGGGTTCGATCGATCGGCTGATTGCCCCGGATGGACCTGAATATATAATCATCTTTGTGGATCACATCCAATTTAGCCAGCTGTTTCAGCCAGGGAGTAATTGCCTCCCGAGCCGCCTGATTTAGAAGAATTGTACGGCTGGAGCGCTTACCTTTCATATTTCTCTTATAGACGGTCAGCCTTTTTTTAATATCTCCATTTTCTTCCAGGATATCCCCGAGACGAAGAGTTAGGATTTCGGAGATACGGAATCCGGTATTGGTTCCCAGGATGAAAAATGCATAATTGCGGTGTTTAAATGGACCTTTAAATGCCTTTTTCACCTTGCGTATTTCTTGTATTTCCAGTGGTCTAGAGCCTTTCATAAACTTCTCATTTCGCTTTTTTTAAGGCCATTTCGCTTTTGAGCCACTTTCGGAATTTATGTTCACTATCAATAAATCTTATAACCAATTATTTTGTATAAATTAAACTTTAAAATAAATCATTCAAAAAAATGCGAAATCGCTATGTCGATAGGGCCTTTTAGGGTCTTTTAGGGTACTCTAGGGTACTTTAGGGCCTTTTAGGGTACGTTAGGGTACAATAGGGCACTTTCAGGGTACACTAGGGTACTCTAAGGCTGGAGATGCAACGTATTCCCATTTTGTTGTATGTTTTTCAATTTGCCATTTTCTTACCCTAATCCGGGATAATTCCATTCGCCAGGCAACCGGCATTTATTCGGTTCTCCAGACCCTATATTTCCCTTCTGGTAATTTCCGTCTCCGGGCAGATAGGCCGAGTTTTCTTAAAGCGGTTTCTAATCTTGAGGCAAGCTTGATATTGTTGAATTCAATGCTATCGCCTATCTCCATGGTTTTAGCTGCGATGTTAATGGGATTCTCCCGATAAACGCGGGGAACGGGAATACCGGATTCAATTTTCAAATCAATTTCTTCCCCGTTTTCTTCAAGTGTGAAAGATTTTTTCACCTTTATATTCTCCTTCTGTATTTGTTTACATCTTTGATTCACATACCATTCAAAATTATTCATAGTCCCATCTTTATGGATTATTTTCCTGTCCTATATTTACGATCATAAATGACATACCAGACCACGTTCCAGGCCATGGATAGGACCACAAAAAGAATCAATGCTCCCCGCAGCATCTCGCCAGCAGAAGTAACCTGGCCCATATAGAGTAACTGCAGATAAATCCCCATCGATGCCATAAGTAGTACCGCTCCCACCAGGATCATCTTAAAAAAATGCCAGGCATCACAAAAAGCGGAGGGGATTATTTTATAATGGTCCTTATTTAGCGAAAACCAGCCATAATAAAGACGATCATTAAAGTTTTTAAGCCATTCCGGGGCCTGGGTCAGCCTGAATTTCACCGAATCCATCGCCCAGGAGCAGAAAAGGATTATTGCCGTCAAAAAGAAGAATATTGAAATAAATATTTTTTCCATTTTATGCCTTTCTTAATTTTAGGGTGGGGTTTTGAGCTCCCGCGTTAGTTATTTAATTCCCCACCTAAGTGTACTATTCATATAAGAATAACCTTTTTTCACCATTTTATGTTATCACCTTTCTTTGAAAGCGAAAGATATTTGCAGGAGCTCAAAATATGAATCCCACTATTTTCTTTATCCGATTAAAGTTATAACTCAAAATGAAAACACCGGCGCCGGCTCCCAAGGCCGAGCCCTCCCGGACATTAAAACCCAGCAGAATGGCCGTGGTGGTGGTACCGAATAATGCGCTCTGCAGCAATTCCTTATCTTTTGAGAGCCGGACCACTATGCGCTCAAAATTGCCGTTTATTACCTGGTAATTTTTAATTACTTCATCCTGGGAATAGGAAATGGACCGGTATTCATTTACTGTTTTCCAGGCGAGATCTTCCTGCTCTTTCAGAAAGACGCTGGACCGGCGGACACCGATATAATCAATGGCAATGGCCCGATCGATGAGAAGCCTGGTCCCGGAAGCCATCACTGCCGGCATGGGATCCTCCGGGTGGGCAGTCCTGTATGTCAGGGCAGTGAGCCTGGCCAGGGAATCGGTGGTGAGCGATGGCAGCCGATCAATATATTTAATCTCGGTCTGGATGAGCGTATCTATCCGGGCGGAGCGGGCCTGCAGGCTGTCAATGCGGATCCTGCCGGCCGCCACTTCCTGCATCCTGGCACGGATAACCGCATAGAGGCTGTCAATCTCCGAATAAAGGGCGCTGTCATCGTCGAAATGGACAGCGAGGGTATAACCTGCATAAGCGCCCAGGGCGATCAGAAGCAGAATAATCAGGAAATTTACAAACGTGCTTTTCATCGGGTAACTCTCCCTATTTTTTCGGATTTATAGCGCCGAATAGCATAAAAGGCGATGTGAATAGCCGCGGCCTCATCGATAGATATTTCCTGTTCGATTGATGCCATGGATTTGGCCATGGAAATAATCACCTGGTCACGCATCAGGGGCGAGACCCGCCGGAAGCATGGTATCTTATTTTGCCAGGCGGTCGGGGCCACCCTCTCAAATTCAATTTCAGATAAAAGGGCAGCTCCCCTAATCCACCCTAATACTTCGGAGAGTTTTTGCAAGGTGGCCACGTTGGATCCCATCCAGTTCGCCTCGCAAATAATTTTATTAATGCCAAAGCGGCGTTTATAATCAGACAATTCAAGGCCGGCTATGTGATAAGAAAAGCTTTCCAGGGCTAATAGATTTTCATCCTCGTCCACAATGGCAATAGCACATGGTTTCCGGTATGCGGGATCTATTCCGGCTATCCGATAATTACAGATTATATTTCCCTTTTGCTGAATTGACATTCTGGGCCTTAAGCGTTTATTGAAAGTTTAATTTTCTCTTTTATTTCCTCGGGGCTGGGATCCGGGGATGCTTTATTGCGCTGGTCCATTACCAGTAACTCCCCGTCGCGTTCGATGGATTTGTCTTTTAGTTTGCTATTAACCCAGCTTTCAGGATACATTCCCATGCTGGTCTGGCCTTCTGCGCCAATGATTTTCACCATAACCG
>CAYWTB010000072.1:0-23660 GCA_964461135.1 uncultured Caldithrix sp.
CTTCAGCCAAGTTGAGAGGTAAGCATGAATTTACACAAAAATTAAGACTTGACTTATTATACACCGTAAAATTTTTAGGCATAGATACACATTCACTAATATATCATAATATACCATTTGTTAAAATTTGGGGAAATATTTTTTTAGCAGGTTGTTCTACATGTATCACTTTACATCTGGTGATCCTGTACCATTTACCTAATCTTTATTATCAGCATTCCCGTGAAGACGAGTGAGAATTGTTCTAATTTATTCATGTTATATGATTCTTTAATTATTTTTTAGAGTAAGGTCACATTGAACTCGCCATGAGGAATAAACATTCCGCAAATTGTTTAAGGTAAGTATATAAAACAACAGGATCTTTATAAAACTGAATGGGCGAAAAATTTCATCCGGATCTCAGGTAAACATTGATCGTTAACTTTATTAATTGTAAATTTTAAATATAGTTTATTGTATATTGTGTTTGATTTATTAGAGGTAAAAGCTGATGAAAGCAGTCAAAGGCACAATCGGAATTTTAACGGGTGGTGGTGACGTTCCGGGTCTCAATCCGGCTATCCGGGCGGTCACCTTTCGTGCTTTGCGTGAAGGATACCGGGTACTGGGAATACGGCGGGGATGGGCCGGCCTGGCTGATCTGGTTCCTGACAAAGAAGCAGATCATAGTGCTCATGTGCAGGTTTTAACCGAGGACATCGTTGATCGTGCCGGCAGAACGGGAGGTACCTTCCTCCATACTTCCCGCACCCGACCCAGTCACCTTCCGAAAAGCATTGTACCCCAGCACCTCAAAGATAAATATACTGATGACATAAACGATGTTACACCTGACATACTTAAAAATTTAAATTTTCTGGGAATAGATTTCCTTATTCCGATTGGTGGTGATGATACCCTCAGCTACGCCAGGAGGCTTCACGGGGAAGGGGTTAGCGTGGTTGCTATTCCCAAGACCATGGACAATGATGTTCCGGGAACGGATTACTGTATCGGATTCAGTACCTGTGTGACGCGCACCATTGAGTTGACTCATAAGCTGCGTACTACTGCAGGTTCCCACGAACGCCTGCTGGTGATTGAGGTATTTGGTCGATATTCCGGTTTTACCGCCATGCTGCCAACCATGGCCGGGGCTGCAGACCGCTGCGTGATACCGGAGTACCCGTTTGACATGAAGCAACTTACCGAGCTTCTCATAATGGATCGGAATCGCCATCCGAGTAAATATGCAGTTGTTCTGGTCTCAGAAGGCGCTCAGATGAAGGAGGATACTGAGATGTCTTTTGAGGGAGAGGAAAAGGATCAGTTTGGACACCGCAAACTGGGGGGAATAGGTGACAGAGTGGCCGCAAAGCTCAAGGAACTGTCACCGCTCTATAACAACGGAATGCGGGTTAATGTGGTCAATCAACGGCTGGGATATTTAGTGCGCTGCGGGGATCCCGATGCGCTTGATTCTATCGTCCCCATGGCTTTTGGAAACCTGGCCCTGGATTTAATTCTTAACAGGGAATCCAGTAAACTGGTCGCATTACGCAAGGGACGTTACGATACCGTTCCCATTGACGTCATAACGGACAGGAAAAAAGTGGTAGACCTTGAAAAATATTATAACACCGAACGGTTACGACCAAAATACAAAACTTTCCAGGGACAGCCATTTTTAATAATGACCAGCGATACTTAAAAGTATCTGATAAATTCATAAAAGTATGTGCCGATTTATTCATAAATAAATGGGTAACTAAATAAAACCGGTCAGAAAGAAAAGCATTTCCCTCAAGCTGTCCTTCACTCATACACATGTTCAGGAGGTAATTTAAACAAAATTGACGATCGATCTTGTTGCCCTGGCTTACAAATTTTAACCGTAAATCGTCTGGCCCGATGTTTCCGATCAATAAAAAAGGCAAACCTGTTATACCCTTATGGTCATATGTAAAGGATTAAATTCGGTTAATATTGGATTATCTATAATTCTTGTAATAAAAAAACAAGATAGAAAAAACCTCCGGAAAATTTTCCTTATTTTATCAGTAGCATCTTCCTCACCTGAACACAGTCACCCGCCTGTAACCGATAATAATAGATACCGCTGGAAACCGATCTACCCGAATCATTGGTCCCATCCCAACGGATGGAATGTTTTCCGGGAGCCTGTTGTTCCCGGACTGTAGACTTTACAATCTGTCCCAGCGGACTGTATACTATTAATTGAACTGTGGTTTGCTTTGCCAATTCATATCGTATCATCGTAACGGTATTAAACGGATTGGGATAATTTTGCCTTAACACCAATCCTTCAGGAATGTTATCTGATCCGGGTTTAATATCACTCACGAAATTCAGATAATCGGCAAGTAGAACCGGATTCAATTTTCCATTCATCCACGCACCGTCCTGAAGACGACCTTCATAAACAAAACTACCTTTACTTAAAAAATGGTACGCATAATAACTAATTTCCATCGGCGGGCTATTTATGATGGGATTAACCAACTCAAGAAAGCCCATATTTACTGGTTCACCGCACAACAAACAATTCCAATGTCCGAAAGTCGGATGGTGAATCACATAAGGATCATACGGTTGCGGTGTGGTAGGTAAGTTGTCTAATATACTGACCATTCTCAATGCCAATTCCATTCCATCACAAATGCCATCCCCATCTGTATCCGCATGTGCCGGATCATTGCCAAAACGGATTTCCTCATCATCAGTAAGCCCATCATTGTCCGAATCATCTTGAATATGAAGTATGTGGGTTTTCATGGCACGGTACAATTCAACTGCATCCGCCCTCTGGTTGGGGTGAGTTGTGCCATGATAAGCAAAACTCCCATGGGCAAGTGCATGCAAGCCGTTAAAGTAAATCTGATAGCTTCGGCCATTCTCCGGATTTTTAAATTCAATGAAACCCATATTATGAGAAGATCCACACACCAGGCATTGTTCAATACCATCCATTTCATGGAAGATAATCCGGCTGTGGGCACTATCTGATACCTCTTTTAATTTTGGAAATAAACGTACCAGTTGTTCTGCCACTTCCGCACCGTCAGGGATACTGTCTCCATTGGTATCAGGATTTCCCGGATCGAAATTAAGGTTGTCCTCCTCTGCATCTGTCAGACCATCTCCATCACTATCTCCGGCAACAGGCAGCAGATGGGAAAGATTGTAGGGCAGCAAAGTCTGTTTCAAACTGTCAATAACAATGCGACCAGCATGAATACTCCCATCATAGGAAAAACAATGATTGGTCAAATAATGCAATCCCATATAGGGTATATCCATCTCCAAATTTCGCAACGGATTAACAATTCTAACATATCCCATATTAACTTGCGCACCACATTTGGAACAAGTTTCTACTCCCCAGACCTGAAAATCCATGCGATAGGGTCGGTCTGGCTGTTGGGTTGTGGGCAAGTTCAAAATCAACCAATCAAAATATTGCGTCCAATAAATATTGTCATTAATTCCCGGGAGCGTAAAATCGTTCATAAAATTACTGCCTAAAAAAATCTCTTCGGCATAGGACAGACCATCCTGGTCCTGATCATTAAAAACCGGAATAAAATGCAGGCTATCGGGGATAACCTGACTGTTCACCGAAGAAATACCCAGACATAATGCCAGTGAAGCAGCAATAGATAGTTTTCTGACAACATTGATGTGCTTTCTTTCTGCAACACCGAAGTAATTTCGATACCACTCTTCTGTCTCGTGGTGAACTGACGCGTATGCATGCAGTAATGAGGGGCTTACCCGGCAATTTGGACATGCCCAGTGAAAAAGCAAGCGCTGTTCGGGTATTTTGAGGCCATTTTTCTGATAAGGTTTTTCCAGAAATGCACTAACACAACAGGAGGGATACCCGAATAAAAATCCTTCCACTTTCTGCGTATGGCGAGATTTGTTGAGCGGTTTACCTGAAAACTTATTTTGATAATAATGCAAATAACGTGACGAGGTACTAAAAACAGTTTCATGAATTTTCTTACCCATCAGAGTATATCGCGGTATGGATTCTACGATGAGGTCTTGCTTTTTTAACCAGTCTCCAAGAGATGAATCCAGTGATTTTTCCCAGCGGCTGAGAGGTTTTACTTTACGACGTGTGAGTTCAGCAAGATAAAACAGCTCAAAATCTTCCTCGGGGATTTTGTAATGAGCCATTTCATATTACTCCTTTATTTGTTTGATATCTATTTTTACTAATAAACTCGATTTTCGTTCTTTTTTCAGCGGATTGTTATCATTTTTTTTATTATTCCATAACGATCTGCTTTCAATTGATACAGGTAGATACCACTCGGAACTCCCTGCCCTGATTTATTCTTCCCATCCCAGCGGAAATAATGGCTGCCCGCGGCTAATTTCCCCTGAACGAGTGTACATATCTTTTGACCTAATATGTTGTATATGTCTAAAGTGACATTAACCACTTCCGGAATATCAATTATAATCATCGTCTCAGAATTAAAGAGATTGGGATAATTTTGATAAAGTTGGTAGTCTTCAATCACTGCTGTTACCGGTCCGTCTTTCCACCCCACATAAACAGGATTGAGGCGAAATACCCCGCTGTCTGTCATGGCAAAGTATATCCACCCGTCGGCACCTTTTTTCAAATCGACAATGCCGTTATCAGTAACGGACAGATGAATTGGCCGCCAGGAATCCCCCAGATCATCACTGGTCAACAGAACCGGATCACCGGAGACCGACAGATCCTGGCCGGCCAGAAACACCATAGACAGTACCGGATCATAGAGGACTTTATTAATGTTAAACAGACCGCTATACACCTCTGTCCAGGTGCTGCCACCATCCAGGGACCGGTAGACTACCGGATATGTTACTGCAAAAATCGTCTGCGCGCTATCTCCCCAGAAATCCACATCCCGGACGAAGCCCGGCGGGGATATCCATTCCCAGGTGTCGCCATAGTCAAAGGACTTCATCAACAGGGTTCCGGCAAAACCCTCCGCACCACCAGCCAGTACCAGGCCGGGAAATTCTTCGTGCACTTTTACGGTCTGGATATAGCCTTCCACAGTAGCCGTATATATTGGCGTCCAGACCGTATCGGCGAAATAACGCCGGTACAGGGCACCACCGGCGGCCGCATAGGTTTCCCCGCAGATGCTGGGATCGGGAAAGCCGTCCAGTTGATTGATAAGCACTGCAACCGAATCATTTATACCAGCATCCTTTGGTTCAAACAGGCCGCCAACAAAGCTGCAATAAACAAAATGGGAATAGCTGTTATCTGGTTTGAGTCCCGCGCCAATAGCCCACCCCAGTGGTCCGCTTTTGTGCGGATAGACAGTATGTACTTCTGCAGAATCCAGTCCCAGATGGATCCAGTGGGTACTGATCAGAGAATCCTGATAGTAAACGCCCTTTCCATGTGTTCCCACAGCAATGATATTGCCATACAGCCCGATGGATGTTATGTTTACATTCTGCAATCCTAACTTTTCCACCGGCACCTGGGCGTTTAAGAAACCGGCACAACTTCCTGTCAAAATCAAACAAATGATCAGATACTTTAAAACAGACATTTCATCTCCCCGGAACTTATGCCTAATAATTTCAGCACATTAGCACTACATTTTTTTAAAGACGCATAGCAGAGAGTGGTCACATTGATAACAGTATTCTCTAAGCTACCTAATACTTTATCGGAACCACCTACGGGCTTAAACACATGACACACACAGCACAGAGTGCTATGCGTAGTCAGAGATACTAAGCTACGCACTTACCGCCATGCGCTATGCTCTATTTTACCTCATCATAACCATCTTTCTTGTCTCAATGTAGTCCCCTGCCTGTAGTCTGTACAAATATACGCCGCTGGCAAGGTTAGAGGCATCCCATTCATACTGATAGGAACCGGTAAGCAGGGAAGCAGAAATCAGGGTAAAAACTTCCTCTCCGAGTATATTATAAACTTTCAGCATTACATGGCAGGTTTTTGGTAGATCAAAAATAATAGTAGTAGTTGGATTGAAGGGATTAGGATAGTTCTGGTAAAGTATAAATTTTTCAGCCACAAGTTGATTTCCCGGTTCAATTACAACCGGCAGGCTTTTAATTGCAGTGATATTAGTGGAGGAGATTTCAAAGATATCTTTTTCAGTTGCGACATAAAGCAGATCGGATACGGGTTTTTTGTATAAGCCAACAACCGGGCGATCCAAAGTACGATACAATGTAAAACTGCCGGCATAATCTGTGCTCATATATAAATTACGATCTCTTCCTAAAAATACCGTTCCAGATTCCGAATTATCAATACACATTGACATTTTAGAAGTATCGTTCATGACCATCTGCCAACTATTCCCTCCATCGTAAGACTTAAGGAAAGAAATTTCAGGGTGGCTTGGAACAAGTGCATAAATGTGAACGCTGTCCGAATCGAAATACATTTTTGTTCCAGCATTCCAGTGATAGGTGGAATCAACTACCCTATAGGCTTGTCCGCCGTCGGAAGATTTGTACAATTCGTCCGCTCCCATCCGGTAAATGCTGAACAATGTCCGATCATTAAAGGGCGAAATTGAGATCATAAAATAAAAATCATCTACGGGATTCAAAACCGGATTCCAGGTAATACCGGCGTCCTCACTTCGTAGAAGAGTGGGCCCAAGGGTGTGGCCGGAAGCGTAAAGCAAGCTGTCATTCTGGAGTGAGATTTCGATGTTCTGCAATTCACCCAGATCAGCATATACTGAAGAGCTATCATGGCGGCCAATATAAGCAGAGGCATCAATCCAGACCGAGAAACCACAATATATATATTCCGCCGGATTGTTATGCCAGAATTCGAAATCGGTTATCACATTAAATATCCGGTCGCCGAGATACCACTGTGAATATTCGGTTATCAGAATGGTGTCGATCTGATGAGAAAGATCGAGGTGATAGACGTGGTTAGTATAATATTCCGCGTTGCCGATATGTTCCTTATAAAAAAGATGGTTATTTCCGGATGAGTCATCCATCCCCCTGAAGAAGTTGAAGTACAGTGAGTTCTGCGCTCCGGAAGAATTTGGCATATATACGGCAAGCATTAAAAAAACAAAGATAATTCGCCTCATGATACATCCTCTTTGTCAAGACATTTTAAAGCCTTGAATTAAACACCCAGTTTCTATTCAATTCAATACCCGTAATGGACTCAATCGGTCCGGCTCCAGACAAAATTGCATTAAACAGCCCACTGGAAGCTCAGGAAAAGCGACGATTGGGAAGCTAGAGGAGCATAACAAATCCATACCATTCATACCCCCTGAATACATTTCGTTTAGTTGATTTAATTTAATAGAATAAAATATAAAAATCAAAATAATCGACACTTTTTTCCACCAGACTATTTCAAAATGTTTTTAAAAACCGTGAAGACAAAGGGCATTCTTTCGAACGCCCCTACATACCACTTCTCACCTCTCACTTCTAACCTATCTTTTCGTGCCGGAGGCGAGAAAGACAATGAATAATTAATAATATAAAATTGATAATTGTTACAAAAAAAAGGCGCCTTTTTATACGCCCTTTCTAAAAAACCAAGTTTAATTTGGAATTTCGAGTTTAGAATTTCGAATTTGTTTATATTTTGTGTAAAGCCCAAATAGTTTATCAGCAGTAAAATGAATAGCGATAATTTGAATATAGGTTCCTCTAATAATTCGGCTTTTCGTTTGTCTACAATTGTGATTAGGCCCTCAAAGAGATTTCAAGGGTATCTGAATTCCGAATTGGTGAGTGTTAAATTGGTTGAACCGTGTTGTAATCGAATAGTTGATGTAGGATCCTTAATAAATATTGAATTAACAATACTCCCCCCTCCGATGCTGGTTATGCTGGTGTTTGCTTCTGCAACGAAAGTGGCAGCATCAATATTCACATCCATAAAGAATTCAAGCCCTGAGTTTTCTCGAACCTGAAAAGAAACGCTTGGAGGAATTGTCAAAGTTTGGCTACCGGTTAAAATAACTTGGTTATTTCCATTTTCTCCAGTTTCAAACTGAACACCTGAACCAATCAGCAGTGAGCCATGGATTGTAAGGCTTATAGTATCATCATCCGCAAATCGAACCATGGTACCAGGCTCGATAGTAAGGGTATGATTAGCCGGAATGGTGATATCAGTGGTGATGTAAACGATCCCATTAAGCGTAATATCTTCACTAAGTATCCCACCTAAATAAACTGTCGGCTCTGCCAACACATAACGAACATTGCTGTTAAACCATCTATCACTTGCCGGAATGTGCCAGATGTATGGGAAATTACTAATAAGTGGATCCCCTGGTCCTAAAGTGGGAAAGTTAAAATTAGAACTCAAAAAGTTGGGTCGAGATGAATAATAATAGGAAACATCTGCAAGCCAGATGTTTAAATTCGATAGTATTAACAGCAAGTCAATAATGCCCGCTGGATGATTGATATTTGTTCCGGATTCATAAGTTTGATTTTGAAGTACTTCCCTCCCATATAGATCGAGTGCCAAAGTTGTATTTCCAGAAGTGTTTATATCACTTACAATGCAGCCTATTACGCTGGAAGAATTTGCATTATTGAGAATAATGTCATGGACTTCCTCAATATTGGTTGGGCTTCCTTTGATTAAAACATTCCTTACAAAAGCATTGTACGGTCCATTTATTCCGTGAAATCCCCAAAAAGGTGGTGTAGTGTAGGACCTATCTGCTTCAATCCGTTCAACAATATTCTGTTCAAATAGATTTGAAAAGGCATATCCTCCGTGCAATACAAAATCAGGACCTTGAGGAAGTTGAATACCTCCAATACCGGTCCAGTACTGCTCTCTGGAATAATTGTAGGAAAATACATTACCATTAGCGCCATTAGCAACTGTTAATGCATGGCGCAAGCGGTGGAAAACATTATTTTCGATCAGGCAGTTAGTAGTACTCATCTCTATATAAATACCATATCCATAGCCACCGCTGCCATAATAGATAGAGTGATGAATATAACAACCACTCACTTCTATATGGGAAGATTGATTGATTTCTATATGGTTCTTAGCCGTTGCCTCCATCTCAACTCCCTTAATCCAACAATTCACCGCATATTTAAAAAAGACATTATGGCCTAATTCCGAATTGGAAGCGTAACTTCCTCCTAAACGTTTGATCTTGAGATTTTCGATACCGACATTTTGAATAGGCCTTATCATGTTTATCTTTGTTTCTTGATCGGGTAAAGAACCAGTGACAGGGAGATAATTCTTATTGGCTTCATCTATTATAGTTATGGTGTTATTAAACGTACCTGCAATTTGGGTGATTTGGCCAATAGAAGCGCGCCATGAGGTAGTCTGAGAATAATCAAAATTAGGTTGCTCCAGATGAATCCAATCGCCAACATTAAAATTTATTGCATTATCGACTGAAAATGTTTTTTCACGTTTCAACAGGTCGGTAATAAGATTTGCATTCTGCGCAAGCCCTTCGCCGCGTACATCGAAACAATTATTATTTGCGGGCATATTAAACTCCAAAAATGTTGCTCCAGCACCATCGCCCTGGAAAATAATGTTATTTCCATTATTTATTGTCAAAACAATTGGTTGCCCAAGTACATAAGGTTGTCCTCCGGGAAGTGCAGGGAAATATATAATAGAGGTTCCACTAGCCATTCTTGCCTTATTTAAGGCAGAGTTTACTTTATCATCCCAGGACGTGCCAGGTTCCTGGGTAACATCAAATACATTATTTGCTGTGTTGGGAGTATTGGGCAGTAGCCCTGCAATTCTCCAGTCAGCTTGGTATTGGTAAGGTATGTGACCTTGACCGTTATAAATTATTTGGGAGGTTCCTTTTATATTAAGCATTAATAGGATTGTCAGAATACCATATATTTTGAGAACAGAAGTCACTCGGATTTTCCTAACAAGTTGCTTATTCTCAAAGTGTCTTACATCCATACTTATCACCCTCTTATTGAGTGGTTCCTTCCAAAAAAGCAATGCGATTTTTAAGGGTCCTGTTTTCTTCTTCTAACACCTTTAACTTATTGCTCTGGATTTCCTGATTTTTTTTCATCTCAATCATATATAGCGTCAATTCCTCAACTTTCTGCAGCAGTTTAGAGTGGAATTTGCCGGTACTCACTCCGTTTCTTTCCATTTCTTTAACTGAAGGAATTTCAGGGAGATGTTTATTTTTTTGAATGTAAGCCTCCACCTCGTCCAAAGATCGTAGTTGATAATCATCCTCAAAAACGAAATCTGCGCCCACTGGACTGAGGATAAGCTCCTGTGCCTTAATTGTTCCATTAACGGTTAGAAGATGGGTGGGATCTCGGGTACCAATGCCAACGTTGCCGCCATAATTAAATCGAATGATATGAGTAAAATCATTCGGAAAGTCCTTTTCCGCGGAGCTGCCCTCCCAATCAATACCGTAAATGTCCAGATTTTGAGCATAACCATTTTGTACCATGATCAATCCTTGACCTGGATTATATTGAGGAATGAAACGATTGTATTCGCCTGCGATACTTGAAGAGCTTAAGATTGAATTGATTCCGAAATAGACCACATTTAGATAGTCTGTTTCGCCAATATCAAGATAATCGCCTAAACGCAGATTTTTGTTTAATCCACCTTCTCCTAAATCCAGGCTACCGCGGGGATTCGCGGTTCCTATCCCGACCATATCTGTAACTGTATTCAAGCGTACAACTGTTCCATCATCTACCCATCCTCCAACACCCCCTGCCGGACCAAGGGCAGTACCATTCCAGTATAGAATTCCGTTAAACACGTATAGTTTGTTTGTTATCACCGAAGGAGTAACCGAGGCATCCTTGAGTGTGATAGAACCAACCGTTCCTTCATCGTTCACCTCCATAAGAACATTGTCATCGCTGTCCTTTACGGTCATTTTCTGGGCCGAAGCCTCCGCGGGGATATAAATGGCCACAAAAATTATTAAATAGATGAAACGTATCATTTTTCACTCCCTAAATTAAAAGGATTCAACAAAACTCATCTTTAATATCTTTTCAAGATTTTTTCAAAACCAGTATTATAAAATTCTCTAAAGGAACAAATCTGATAATTATTTAAATAAAACAGCGGTCATTTGACCGCCTTTTAAGAAACAAACTGCTTACTTATATGTCACTTGTCCAAAAGCATATCCTGCAACTCTCTTTTAACTTTAATTTAATCCAAACTGTCTCTATTTATCAATACCAAATTTTGGGGGAACAAGTATACTGTAGGTTAAGAAATGGTTTGCTTAGAATTAATACAAAACAAAAGAAAGAAGACTTTTTTAATTTTTAAGCCAGGGAAGTTAAAATTATAATGGTTAATTAATTACCTAATTAAAAAATGGATTACGCTAATATTACGGTGTTATATGCTAAAAATGTCTATATTTGTCACGGTTTTGTCATTACCTTAGAAATTGTTAATTCTGTAGATGAAGATTTTTCAATAAGTTAGAAAAACGCTCAGATCTTTTTCTGGCCCAGATGACCAGTGTTCTGCGAGGGGACTCCATTGTAGGTTACTGTGTGCTGAAGCGAATAGGCCATTCTTTTTTAAGTAGAAATTTTTATCTTCTAAATATAATATTTTTAGTCTCTTATCATACTCAAATCTTTGTGAAAGCTATTCAGGAATGACAACGGTTTAAATAATGAAATCATTTCATGATAGTGTCCTTTTCTTTTACCAACCATCCTTTTCCTATAAAAATTAATATTTTTGTTTTTAAATAAATTTAATTTTTGATTATGGGAGAAAAATTACGGTACCGATATAGTACCACTTGGAAAAAAACAGGGCTGATCGCCAAAAATGTAACCAGCCCTAAGTTATTGTTTTTATTGGTGTCGGAAGAGGGACTCCCCACACAATCCCTATGCGGGGCAGGCTCCCCCACACACGGTTTAGTTATAAATAAAAAAGGGCGCCGTATTTAGACACCCCTTTATGGGAAGAAATTTTTGATTTCGAATTTCGAGTTTAGAATTTCGAATTTGCCTTTATATTGTGCCGGAGAAGGGACTCGAACCCTCACACAGTTTCACCCATACCGGATTTTGAGATCGATTCAATGCATTTTCATAACTGATTGATAATAAACGTATTAAACTGTTAATATTATACTTAAATTAGAATAAAACTTCTGTTTACACAAAATTAGGGACGTAATCGGATGAAAATAAAACAAGAAATATTATTAGTTGCACTAACAGATCATCCATTATCCTGCCAATAACCTTAGCCGCCTGGCACTTGTTAGCCGGCGCCAGCTTGTCGTATATCATGGTGGTCTGTATCGCATCATGTCCGAGCAGTTCCTGGATCACTTTCAAGTTTATGCCCTTCTGAACTAACCAGGAAGCATAGGTATCGCGCAAATTATGGAAAGTAAAATTCTTCAAACCGAGTTGATCGGCATAAACCCTGAACTGCCTGGAAATCTCTCCGCGAAGCCGTGAGCCGGTCATAATATACCCTTCTCCCCCCTTTTCCGGAATAGCAGAGGTGTCCTTGATATGATTGAAAAACAACAAAAACTCATCCCCCTGCCTGCACCGTGGTTTCGGTAGGCAGGCAACCCCTTCTCTTATGAAAGAGAAGGGGCTAATATACTAGAGAAATTAAGTCCCTCTCTTTTCAAGAGAGGGATTCAGGGTGAGTTAATAAATTAAATCTATAACCAATTAGTACTCTTTATTCATAATTATGCTTTTAAATTTTACTCTCTGATAGATATATAACCGCATAGCGTTGCCTGGACAACAGAAACTCATTAAGTAGATACCGATCTGTCTACTGATGAGATCATCTATCCTAAATCCCGTTTTTTCTCTTTACTCTTTACCTTTTCCTCTATCCAATTTTTTGGGATAGTACCTGTAACAGATAACTAAAACGGTCATTGATATAATATTCACGGATATCGGATTCAAGAACAGAGCCCAGGGTCACCTTAAATTCTTTTTCTGAAAAACCTTCAACCACCTTTTTCAATTGGAGGAGACGTTTGGTGGTTAATTCGGGGAAATTGATGCCTCTCCTCAACAAAAACTCAATATCAAAACCATCCCTGATTTCTTTTCTTTCTATGATTGCTTCAATCTTGTTTTTCATCATCTGGTCTAAGGTCATCGTTCTCAGGAGAACCTGTTTACTGCTATAAGGTGAAAAAGCAATTTTATCCTGAAAATCACATTCTTTCATCATTTTCCGGATTTCGATTTTGATTCGGCGGGGGTAATCCCCTGATCGAAATTCGAATAACAGCGTATAATGCTTCATTTGAGCATCAGTTAGCTCGAAGGATTGCGTTATAAATTGTCTTAAACGATTAAAATATGATTCATGCTTGATATCTTTAACAAAGCAAAAATCTAAATCAGCAGAATAGCGGGGCAGGTCATGACACAAACGCAGCATGGTTCCCCCACCAAAAACTAAAGATTCCAAAAAACGATTATTTTTCAATTTTTCCAGTACTTCAATTTCAAATATTTCATGCTGTTGAAAAATATCCATGCTTCTCCATAAAATTTTGGGTCTTTTCTGGAAATTTTTTCGCTTCTCTTACCAGACGGTCTTGAACAAGTTTATTCAGATCGATGGAACTCTTATCAAAATTGTATCGACCAAGTGACATTAAATAACAGGCATCTAGTAACGCTTTTTCTGGAGTGGCGATGAAGAAATTATTTTGTTTTATAAAACCTTCATAGAATTCTTGATTTAATCTGGTATAATTAAAGATATCGCCGTTGATTTCCATTTTCTTTGTTCTTTTAATGGCAATGGACTCGATAAATGACTGCTGCATTTGGGTGGTTATCTCGTAATAATCCAAGGCCGTTACCAGGGATATATATGAGGGTACCTGTAAGAGATTGGCAATCTCAAATTTTTGCTCTCTGCTGAAGTATTTCCATTTTTCTCTCAGGATGTAAATACCACGCTTAACTCTGATCAATACCTTATTTTTTACATAGCGGTGTGCAAAAACTCTGGCAGCTGCTGGTGTAATCCCCAGAACCTTTGCAATGTCTTCATACCCGAAATAATCCTTGGCAATTTTATTTAATTCGAACAATTTCATCGGATATACTTAATTATCATTATTGATAATTAAATATATTTAGTATTATCGTCAATTACAAGAAGAAAATCACAGCACCGATATAGCACTGGTTAAATAAGAAAAAACTAATAAAAAAAATTCATTCTGATTTTAAACTGTTGTTTTTATTGTATCGAAATTGGGTATTTAATCTGAAAATGGTTTTACCCTTACCGGATTTTATTAATGTAATGGTATGTCTACCCCCCCAGAAAAAACAGTAATTACGTCATAAATTAAAAAGGGTGTTTTTTCGAACACCCCTACATATCACTTATAACTTATTGTTAATTTATAATTTAGTATTTTGGATTTAGAATTTGTTTTTATTGTGCCGGAGGAGGGACTCGAACCCTCACACGGTTTCACCCATACCGGATTTTGAGTCCGGCGCGTCTGCCAATTCCGCCACTCCGGCAGAAAAACTTAGATTAAAGATTAAGGATGAAAGATTAAAGAAAAAGAGTTTTTTGTTCTCTTAAGAGAAAAAGCTTACATGTAAACGTTATTCTTTCCTTATCTCTTTTTTCTTTTATCTTTTTTCTTTTCTCTTAAACTCGCCGCCTAATATAATACTGTGATACCGGTCAGTCAAGATGACATTTTGTTCTCAATCACCGTGGGTTGAATTTCCTTATGTCTTTCGGTCTTCTCCCTGCATATAATCCCCAGCCGCTCCAGCTCATCCAGTACCGGCTGATAGATCTCGGGATCCACCGGTATCCGGACTCCCTTCTCCTGAATTTTACCTTCCAGTATCAGCTTTACCGCAATGGCCGCCGGTAGTGAAACGGTACGGGACATGGCCGAATCTCCGTTTGGTATACCATAATCCACCAGGGTGGAGGTAATGTGCTCCTTGTGATTGCCAAAATCTGCCCAGAAATCGTGATGAAGAACAATCAGATCTCGTTCGCCCTGTTCATACTGCATCTTGCGCAGCATCAGATCCGACAGAAAATCGAGGGGCGTTGTTTTGTCTTTTTCATATACCTCCAGCGAGAACAGATCCAGCCAGTCCAGTTTCTTGATTATTTCATCATCCACAGGAATATTCATGGCTTTTGAAATATACCTTTTGGGATCATCGGTGGTATCGAAAATCTTTTGCACAATTTCTGCATGAGTCAGTTTACCATTAGTCCTGATCTCATTTTCGGTAAGCAGATTAAGCCGGCTGACGGCATAAAGGGTTCTACACCAGCCCGGATAACGCAGGGTACCCCGGTAGGCAGTGCTGGTTTCTTCCATACCATACAGCGGAATATACGGTAGGGAATTGCGGTTGGGATAGGTTTCCAGTTTCAACCCGTCAATGGTTATGGGCCAGCGATTCTGAAACAGATCCCTGCCCTCAATTTCCACCGTTTTACCCGCCCTCAGGAATTTGGCGGCATTCCGCCCGGCCATCAATACCCCCCGTGGACTCCAGGAAAATTTATAACCCCAGGGATTGGTATTGGCCTCCGGTGCGGGGAGTCCCCCACAATAGGAGCAGAATGAATGGATCTTACCTCCCCGGTTATGAACATCGTGGATAATTCTCATGGCTGACATATGATCGATTCCCGGATCGAGACCGATTTCATTCAATATGATGATATCCTGCCGGCGCGCATCCTCATCCAGTTCTTGCATCTGCGGGCTCACATAGGACGTGGTCACCATGGGTAACCCATGCTTAATACAATATTTGGCCGTTTTAACATGATAGGTATAGGGCAACAGGCTCACCACCAGATCCGCTTTCATTATGGCACCCTCCAGCTCACGGTCATTATCCACCAGTAACTGAAGGGACTCGGTATTGAGCCTCTGCTTCAGTATCTTTTCCGCCTTGGAAACGGTTCGGGTGGCCACCATCACGTGGAAATTCCCGCTTTCCAGCAGGTAATCAATAATCGGCTTGGCTACCATTCCGGCGCCCAGAATAAGTATTTTTTTCATGACAGTCTCCACTTTATAATCAATTGAAAATCTTTAGCTAAATTGCTGGTGGGTTAAAAGAGATGTTACGGAAATCGTGGAAAGGGGGAGAGAAAAATATACTGAGAATTCGATAAAATAATCGCAACCACAGAAATCGTCTCAATTATGCTTTATATACGGTACCCAATGAATCAATTCCGGCTACGTGATAAATACCACAAATAATTTACAAGGATAATTCAGTTATATAAAGATCTAATATTTTTTATTGCGCATAATTGTTCCAGCCTTTCAATCCACTTAATCATTATTCCAGGCTGATTTAAAAGAAATGAGTGAAAATTACACTGGTAAAAATTTGTCGATAGTCCTGTTCAGATAACATGCAGGGGAATCACCTGACCTGTCAATGGTGAGATTCAATCAATATCCTGCCGGCTGCTAAAATTTATGTCATGAATTAAACAGTCTGCTCAGGATTAATCTCCTGTCAATTTAAACAGCATCCGGATCCTGCCTGAGGACATTCAGAAGAAGGGTAAACAGCTTCGCCACAAAACACCGGGAGACCCTCAGACTCTTTTGATCAATTCGGAAAGATATTTATAATCCGGGCTCAATTTCCCCTGATGGGCAATTATAGCCCGGCTGAATTCTGCCGGCAGCTGAATGTCGCTAAGCGACCGGTGGAAATCTGTAGCGGCCAGGGCAGGAACGAACGGAAACAGCGCTTTTCCAAAAGTGCGGGATGCTTCCAGAGGAAGTTCGGAAGGTAGTTTATCAACCGCCAGAACCACCACCCCCTGCCCTTCATAACCGTCTTGAACCGATTCTGTTAGGGGGTTGTAAACATAGATGGGATTTCGTGAATTGGTCGCTTTAACCGTGCATTCAATGGAACCATTTACATCACAGGTAATATCACCGATTACCCTCAGGCGTGGCTGCGGTTCGGATTTAAACCGGTCCATTAAATATTTTCGGGTAACCAGCCGGGGATAACGGGGCTCCCAGTAAATACCGTTAATCAGAATGGTGAGGTAAGGAAGGTAGCGTTCAAATTTGCTCTCATACCTCCCGGGATAGTCATAATACTCCTGTAATTGAAAAATGGATTGTGATTCCCTGGGTTTTACCAGGTCCTCTTCCCGGAACACAACCTTATAGACTCTGTATCGGGAATAAGATTCTTTCCTGAAGAAATCCTGTAATTCGGAAGGCTGCAGTTGCTCTACCGGCAAAATATCAAACATTTCCTGGGCTCCCCGTGATACCCGTCCGTAGCCACTGAATCCGCACACCAGAGGTGTCAGCTCCTCCGGCAGACCGTCTTGCCGGATCTGATCTGCAATTTCACCCAAAGTATCTTTTATTTCGTCCAGATTTTCATACTGTGTGGCCTGGGAAATTTTTGTGAATGGATTATCCAGATCCTCTGACTGCAGGCGCAGACCCAGTGCCCACAGGGAATCAACCATACCGGCAAATCCGGCATAATTTCCAAAAAATATCAGCCGCTGGCCCTCTTCATCGGTTACCAGTTCGTAATCCAGCAGGGTATCCCGCAGGTCCAGCATCCGTTTCAGCATGGGCATGTTATAGGGTTGTCCCTTAATGGTATGGGAGAAAAAACAATAAACTGTACCCGGCATCAGGTCTTTCAGGGGAATTTCCTTTACACCGAAGATAATATTGCAGTCACTCAGATCGGAAGAGATTTCCGCCCCCACTTCCCGGAATTCCTCATTGGAAAAAATACGGGAGTCAGCCGGCTCCACAATCACCCGTATTTTTTCTATATCCACCAGTTTTTTTACCTGCTCCGGTGTGAGAGCAGCCCGTCTTTCGGTTAAATCTTTGTTTTCCTGACGGATTCCAATATATCCTTCCATGAAAATACCTCTTCAATTCGATTTAAAACGAAACAATTTGGGAATTTTTCTACAAACATCTTTCAAATTTCAAAAAAATTTTTCTAAATTGCTACTCAATTATATTATTATGGGGATAGTTGGCTACCAGGGATTTAAATACACGTTAAAAGTATTAAAATTTCCGCCCTTTGAATAAAATTGAGGAATATCTCCCAAAAGTATTTAAATTCTAACCAGAGAAGCGGTTTTAATATTGGATAATTGACAGGTAGAGAAAATTATGGCAAAAACAGAATCAGACATGACTAAATCAGATTTTCTTTCTCATATAGATTCGTACCTCTCCTCTTTTGCTGGCTTATTTTTCCTATCCGGAATGTCAGGTATGCCGGGTATTGCAGCCCCGGGTGGAAAACATACTAATAAATTATTCGCAGGCTGAATTTCTTTACATAAATGTAAACGAAGAAACGGAATTAAAAGGACAATATCTGGCATTCAGCGTTCCCACTATTATTATTTTCCAGATGGGAAAGGAATTAAAGCGATTCGGCCGTTATCTATCCCTGCCGGAATTGACCGGTTTTCTAGACCAGATTTCGGGGTAAGGTACACCGCATGAATATTTTTCCACCTATTTTTCTCACTCCCTTTGAATGTGAGATGTTACAGAGACCGGTATTCCGGGAGAGAACCGTTATCCTGGATATATCACTTGACCTTGGTGTGTCATTATCCAGAGTCATCTTCTCGGAGGGCAAAATTCTGCAGATTCCTGATGACACCATTGAAATTCCCCATGACATTTTCCGGTCCGGCGACGACCGCACCATATTCATATACCGGGGGGAAAAGTGGGAAAAATGGCAGCATTACAACCAGCACAGCGGTAAATACTATAAGATGATATTTGTGCGGTCCGGTTCGCCGCCGACTATTGAAATAAGCGGGATCAAAATGCATATCACCAAAGAGGGGGATCCCGGAACCGATACGGCAAACAAATTAAAAACACTTAAAAATATCCATGGGACAGTGCTGGACACCTGCATGGGGATGGGTTATACCGCCATGGCCGCAGCACATTTAAAGCAAGTGAAATCCGTCTTCGTGTGTGAAAAAGATCCGGTTATATTGAAATTCTGCCAGGAAAATCCCTGGTCCCGTGAATTGTTCAGTTCCGCAAAGATTCATATGGTGCTGGAACCGGCACAGGATTTTATTAAAGGAGTACCAGATCACTTTTTCAACACCATCATTCATGATCCGCCCCGCTTCACCCTGGCACCCGAACTGTATTCACAGACATTTTACAATCAAATTTTAAGGATATTAAAACCGGGAGGTCAATTCTACCATTATACCGGCAATCCCAATAAGGACAAGCGCAGGCAAAGCCTGGCCCAAAAAACCAGTGGACTTCTATTAAAACTGGGATTCCGCCGCGCCGGATTGGCATACGCGGGTGTACTGGCTCAGAAATAACCGGTCGTGGGAGTAAAATTCAGTAAAGCGGAAAATCATTTTCAGCGGAAGGGTTATCCGGGTTATCGTTCAGGTCTTCCTCACGGATAAGGATCAGAATCGCGCTCTGGGGAACAATAATATACCTGTCTCCCTCGTATTTAATTTCCACTCCCGCTTTCTGCAAAAACAGAGCATAATCTCCCGGTTTGGCCTGCACCGGGAAAAATTTGAGATCCCTTTCCTGGCGCCGCCATGGTTCTTCCGATAGATCCGCAGGATCTGCCAGCGGAATACCCGGACCGGTCTGAACCACGGTACCCCCAATCACATCCTCTTTATCCTTCACGGTCTGCGGCAGATACAGTCCAACCCTGGTACGTTCTTCGGTAAGATCGGGCTTAATTAAAACCCGGTCCCCGGTAACAATCAGCCTTTTCCGATTCATGTGACCGTTCTCTTTAGCTGCAAAGTAAGTATTTTTAATTTCAAAGCAAGATTTATTAATAAAAACATAGGCTTCCCGACGAACCTGACTCCCTCCGGTCGTCTCGTCGGGATTAAATCATCCAGGATTTAAAAGGCTGAAGCGCATGACGGAAAAACAAGATCAAAGATGAAAGATGAAAGACAAATTCACACAGTGTAAATTGAAAATAAAATAGTGCACGATCGGTAAAGGTATATTAGAATATATAATTTTTTTGAATTCGTGTTAATTAGTATAATTTGTGGATAAAAAGAATCGTTCTATACCCCACAATATTCTTCAGTCAAAAAAAGTTTTATCTTTAAGCCAGCCTTTTATCTGTGTCCTGTGGCATAAATAAAAGTAAAAAAGGTGGTTTTAGAACCGCCTTTTTATTTTGAAAACTGGTTTTAATTTTTAATTTTTCAGACTTCCGGCCAGATAGTATTTCAGTTTTTCCTCAATGTGATTTTTGGGAACTGCACCCACAATCTGATCGACCATTTTTCCGTTTACAAAAATTCCCAGGGTGGGAATTCCCATGATCCGGTAATTCATGGCCGTCCCCGGATTTTCATCAGTATTTAATTTTGCGACTTTCAGCTGACTGCTGTACTCCCGGGATATTTCCTCCACCACCGGGGCAACAATCCGGCAGGGAGCACACCAGGGTGCCCAGAAATCCACCAGTACAGGTATGGCCGATTCCAATACTTCTTTCTGAAAACTGGCATCAGATACTTTTACGGGTTCACCCATTTTGTAACCTCCTGTTTATTTTAATTTTAAATATTGTTGTTTATCTACTGTTTTTTTCGATCACTTTAGAATACGTCCACATACCGCACAACGCCATAGAGGTAAATTACCACAACAACCGGGATAGAAAATCATCTGCCGGTGAAATACCGGACAATTTTTATTCAATTCGTTGTGCATCGTTATATTTTACCTTTCTTATGGCGTAAATTGGATGCAGATCTCTGCGGGAGGTTACACTTTACCAAATTTCCTTCCTGTTTTTATTTATTCCCGAATTTTGCCAGAATTTCCTGAGCTATATCCTTGTGAACCATGAAAGACAGCATTTTCAGTTTTACATAGTCTTCGTTGTAGAAATAATAACCCGCATTAGGTCCATTGCGGGAATCGCTGCCGGAATCCTTAATCAAGTACCAGTCTTTTCCATCCTTTTGCATATATCCCACCAGGTGAATCCCGTGATCATCTTCGCTGGTGCCATTGTTGAATCTGAATTCCCGTGCAGAATCATCAATATAGTCAGCGGGAATGTCATAAGTGGGGACCATGGCCACTTCCTTATAGGAATTATAGCCCGATTCGGAGACATCACCACCGACGCAGACCGAATAATTATTGCGAATAGCTTTCTTTATAACCGACATAAAATCGTCTACCGGAATATTGTAGTAGTTTTCACTGTGCCACCAATTATCCGGTACCGGAAATTCCACTTTTTGATAGAACGGTTTTTCCAGCAGGGAAAGGAAATCCACGTACTCATCCAGATGTATTTGCACCACTTTCTGCAAATATTCCTGCGGAGTCATTTTTTTGCCCTTCACATTCATATATTCCGGTGGTTTTCCGATATAGTGATTAAGAATATTCTTGATGGTTTCTATCACCACCGTTTCATTCCAGGCATTATTTTCTTTGATAAACGTCAGGTAATTATTCATCTCTTCATACATCTGACGATGGTCATGAAAAATCTGTCCGGGTTGCAGGCCGGTGTAGGCTTCAGCCGGTACCACCCCGTATTTTTTCCAGATCCGGATTAGCGCATTGGATTCCGACCCTTCTCCGAATTCCGAATCTCCCCGCTGGCGCACAAAGCGTGTTGCTTTCTCCACATATTCCCAGTAGACGGTATGCAGCTCCGACAATTTCAGTTTCTGTCCGGTGAGACGGAAAATTTCCGACTCCAGGTAGGAAGTGGTGGAGAAGCACCAGCACATTCCCGAAAGACCCTGCGAGATGGGCTCATTACGCCAGACTCTTATAAACTGATTGACCGAGGTGGGCAAATCAATGCCGCTGAATTCCATCTTGAACTTAAGTTCAGGCTCTTCCTTTTTGGCCCGGAATTCATCGCTGACTTTCTCCAGACTGTCCAGGAATTCATTTTTATACTCCACTATGGACCCTTTATCCCGGGTGACGGCCTGCTGGAGAAAACCCATTTGTGCCAGTCCCAGGATCAAAACCCCTGCAATCGTCCAGATTCTCAGGTAATTCATAAATACTCCTTTTCGTTATAGTATATCCTTGATATTAATGGATTCCCCAAATATAAAACATTGGACAGATTTTTAAAGTAAAAATAAAAATTTCTCTCACATTGTAGAGGTCGAATTTTGGAAAAAGACTTGACACGTTTTAATCACCGTATTAAATTTTTGCGGTTTGCGAGAGTAGCTCAGCTGGTAGAGCCTCACGTTGCCAACGTGATTGTCGCGGGTTCAAGTCCCGTCTCTCGCTCTGAGAAGAAGGTACTTGGCTGCAAGTACCTTTCTTTATTGCAGGTCTGCCCGGGTGGCGGAATTGGTAGACGCCTGGGACTTAAAATCCCATGGGCTGTATAAGCCCGTGCCGGTTCGAGTCCGGCCCCGGGTACCAGGAAAGGCAAGGAAGAAGGAATAAGTTATAAGTTGTAAGTTATTTCGGTCCATTTGCAGTGGTCTTGCTGGTAAGCCTCTCCACCAATTATTGATTTTAAAATATCCAATAAGAATTATTAATAATGCTCCTTTTGTAAAGGCCCGTTTTTAACCTACCCCAAAATTATCAATTATAAATTAATTATTAATTGCCATGCTATTGCCTGGAAAGCACATTTTCCTTGATATTATAATTGTATTCGGGTAAATTGAAGCATTCATCACAGTGAATCGATACAGACCCTCAGGATAAGGGATTTGAGATGAAGCAGAATCTCAGTATTCAGGCAGTTGTTTCAGTGATTTTCACCGTCACCGGAGGTGAAAACAGAGCTGTTAGAACAGGTGAAGGGATCTCCTTATTTTTAGCGTGATCCTGCATCCATCATTAGGGGATGTAAAATACGCCATGAAGAAAAGGATATATCCCAACATTTCTGCAGGCCAATACCGGAGAATATGCCCGAATGTCAGGACGATAGTGCCCAACCGCCTGGCCTTATTTTCTTTCCCTTTTTTCTTTTTTCTTTTGTCTTTTTTCTTGTATTCTTGAATCTTGTATTCTTGTTTTTCACCGGGGTGCCGGCTCATTCCTATAACTACCAGCTGCTTCTCTACAAGAACGGGGCCCTTTCTGCGCTGAGCAATGAACTGAGTATCACCACCATGGATACCACCAGCCATGAATATCAGTGGGAAATATACTCTTTCGGTGGTTACAGCGGTTCCAGCTATTTACTTGATGTGGCCGTCATCAATGAAAACGATATCTGGGCCGTGGGAAAGATAGATGGTGACAGTTTGAATCCGGAAATGAATTACAAAGCAGTTCACTGGGATGGGAATCGATGGGACTTAAAGCAGATTAATTTTTATTTATGTCCAAATGGAACGTATCCAACTCCATATCCCATAAAAGCCATATTTGCTTTTAATGAAAATGACATCTGGTTCACAAGAGGAGCTAGTTTTGTTCATTGGAATAGAAAGCAATATACCCATGATTGTACAGTTAATAATGGCTCTTCTAAGAATTAGTTGCAGTAGCAGCCATGATTTTGAGCGCAAAATACTG
>CAYWTB010000073.1:0-23487 GCA_964461135.1 uncultured Caldithrix sp.
CAATTTATTAATAGGTTACAGAATCAATTTTTTGAAACATCCGGACACTAGTGAATCAATATAATTATAATGGACTGATAATAAATGGAAATTATTCTAACTTTTGATACAGAAATTTGGTTTGATAGCTGGAGTAATATTGATGAAAAATTTGAAGAAACTTTTGATACTTATATATATGGAACAACAACAGATGGTAAATTTGGTCTACCATTTACCTTAAAGGTTCTAAAAGAATGTAATTTACCAGCCACTTTCTTTGTCGAACCATTATTTGCATTAAGATTTGGAAAAGATCCTCTTAAGATAATCGTTGAAATGATACTTGCTCATGGCCAGGATGTTCAATTGCATTTACATCCAGAATGGCTTGATGAAGCTACTACCACAATCTTAAAAGGTATCTATAATAAGAGAAGATATTTAAAACAATTTTCTCAGGATGAACAAAAAATAATAATCGAAAAAGGAATGCAATACCTTAAAGAAGTGGGATGTACTAATATTAAAGCATTTCGTGCTGGAGGATTTGGTGCAAATAGAGATACCTTAATAGCGCTAAAGGATAATGGAATTTTAATTGATTGTAGTTATAATCGGTGTTTATTTGATGAAATTGATTTTTATCCTGAACAAGTTCTTACTCAACCCATTTTGTTAGAAGGAGTTTATGAATATCCGATGACTGTTTTTAAAGATGGTATAGCAAGAATCAAACATTTACAAATTGGTGCCTGTTCTTTTGGAGAAATGAGAGATTTTTTATGGAGATCATCAGATGCAGGATGGTCACATGTAAATTTTTTATCTCATAATTTTGAATTAATTAATCGAATAAAAAAAAGAAAGGATAAAATAGTAATTAAACGGTTTTTGGATTTATGCAATTTTCTACATAAAAATAATAAAATTTTTAAATGTACTACCTTTAGAGATATTCAGCCTGTTTCTACTGAAAATCAATTTGAATTAATATCTGTAAATCCAATTTATACCTATCAACGTCTTTTGCAAAATTTAATTGGAAGATTTAAACGAATTTGAAGATCTATGGTATGTCCACGGTAAAGAAATTAAATGGTAAATTAACGATTTAAAATTATTGTCTAAATTCCATATTTTCTGTATGTGAGAACCTGATATGGCTGATAGTTTTGGTATCGAAATAAAGCTAGAATTACTCTCATCTAATTTTCAAATGAATATTATGGATATTTGATTATTCTGTATACGAAAGAAAAGAATTTCAAGACTGTAGATAGAAATGTTATTAACACGAGTTCAATGAAGGGATTGAAGAAAAAATATGTGGTGATTTAATGAAAATTTTACATGTTTTAGATCACTCTAAACCGTATTATAGTGGTTATGCCTTTCGCAGTGATTATATTCTGCGAAATCAAATTAAACATGGTTTGGATGTACTCGTTGTAACTTCTCCAAAGCATAAAAAATCATCTGTTTCCTGTGAAGAAATTAAGCGTGTCAAATATTACAGGACGTTTCCATCCAGGTTTAATAGCATTTTTTCAATCCCATTTTTAAGAGAATTGATCCAGATCAGTAAAATGATAAAAAAGATCCGAAAAATTTGTAAGATGGAGAAAGTTGATTTAGTACATGCACATTCACCCTCGTTAAATGGAATTGCAGCGTACTTTGCAGTTAAAAAATTGGGTATTCCGATAGTTTATGAAGTAAGAGCATTTTGGGAAGATGCTGCAGTATGTCATGGAACATTTAAACCAAATTCAATAAGATACCATCTTAGTAAAATTATTGAAACAAAGTTGTATAGTAGAGTGAATAGGGTATTTACTATTTGTGAATCAATGAAAAGGGACATTGTAGAACGAGGTTTTCCTGATGAAAAGATAACGGTTATTCCAAATGGAGTTGATGCTGCAAAATTTTTACCTTCTGAACCTGATGATGATATCAAGTTAAAATTATCTTTAAAAGGTAAAATAATTCTGGGATATATCGGATCATTTTATAAGTATGAAGGCCTGGAAGATTTGATTTCCATGATGAAAATATTAAAAAATGAACGTTCTGATGTAAAACTGTTATTAATCGGCGATGGTCCTGAATATCGAAAAATTAATAAGCTTATCTCTTCCAACAAATTATCAGATTTTATTGTTTTGACTGGAAAAATTCCTCATAATGCTATACTAAAATATTATTCTGTGATTGATATATTTATATATCCACGAAAAAAAACACGTTTAACTGAATTAGTTACTCCCCTAAAACCTTTGGAAGCCATGGCCATGGGAAAAATTGTTATAGGTAGTGATGTGGGAGGAATCAGAGAATTGATAGATCATGAGAATACCGGAATTATTTATCACTCCGGGGAAATTATGGAGCTAAAGAACAATATAATCAAGATCTTAAATAATAAAACAGATACAGAAAAATTAAGAAAGAACGCAAGAGATTATGTTGAAAAGAATAGGGACTGGTTTAAAATAACAGAAAGTTATATTGATGCATACCGGTTATTGGTATAAAACGCCATATTTGAATTTATAGTATGTCTGATGGCCAGACTTGTTTAAGCACCTTCTTTACATTATTTGTTTTGTAATAATCGAGATAATAGTACAGTTATCCCCTCGAACAAGTTTTATCTTACATAAATAAATTGATTTAATGCAAGAATGAAGTAAAACTAAACTTTTTTTACTTTTTTCTTCATACCAAAATCTTTCTCACGGGCTCAATCTGATATTACTTTTAGTTCTTTTTGGTATGGAGGTGAAAACAAAAAATGGATATATATTCCCGATTATTCGAGTGCTCTTTACCTCTCTAGTCAGTCCTTTAGCCGATTCCCACTAAGAAACTTTCAGACTGGTCACTGACCAAGACTAAATCAACTGGAAATTAGCTTACGCACCAAACCTCAGGCGATCCCAACTCTGTTGGTTTATCAGCTTTCAGATTAATGAATAGTCGTTGTTATGTGAAAGGTCAAAGATCAGATAAAAGACCAAAGACAAATTTTAATGGGGTAATGAAATCATTATTAACAAAATTTTAAAATTTATCAAAATAATTCTGGGGTGGCGGAATTGGGCCATCTTAAATTATAATGCGTTCATTGAAAACTTTTTTATCGTTTTTTATATTGCTCTGGTCAAACCGGATTTCACCAATACCTTTGTCTTTCAACTCATTCTTTTTTATTTCTTCAGCTTGTTTTCAACTGCGTATGGATATCTGGTAAATGATCTGTCGGATGTGAAGCTTGACCGAATTCACAGAAAGTCGAATGTATTTAATGATATTTTGTCTTCACATCGTAAGTACTATGTTATTACGGCCTTTATTTTAAGTATCCTTTTTGCTGTTCCCTTCCTTCACAATCCTCATTTTATAATATTTTGGGTGATGTGGGTCTTTCTCAGTACTTTTTATTCCCTGAAGCCCATTCGGCTCAAGACAAAAGGGTATTTTAACATACTCACAATAGTTCTGGCTCAGCGGATCCTACCTATATTATTGTTATTCTCCGCTTTTTCATTTTGGATTTTGCCGGATACCATCATCATTCTTTTCTATGTTTTACTGCGCGGACTTTCCTCAGACATCAATCATCAACTGGTCGATTATCAGTTAGATAATACTACTGGAACCATGACCTTTGTTCAAAAATTAGGCTTTCAGAAATCACAAAAAATATTTACAATGAGCCTGGAAGTTGAAAAGCTTATATTATTTTTGCTGTTAATCGTGTTAACAGTTCAGCTGAATAATCTTTATTCAGGATGTATCATATGGATAATAGCCACTATTATGGTTTTCTACTGGCTCTCCTATTTTTATGGATTTTACCTTGTCTTAAATGGTCAACGGCGAAATCCTTTTCAGGAAAATGATAAAAATATTTTCCAGTTTCTGCACCACGCTTTTCCTTCAGTGTTGCTGCCACTAATATTGTGTACATTGATGTTAAAATTTAATTTTTCCTATTTTTTACTTTTTATAATTATTATTATAAATAAGAGGTTATATAAACCGAAGATATTGTCCAACAGCTATCCATTATTTCTGCTTAAAAAATTAAAAACAAAGATCTGATGTCTAAATACTTTTCCCTAAATAAAAAGCAAATTCTGTTATGTTTTGCCTCATGGTTTCTATTATTGAATTCTATCCGGGCCGATTTTGGCCAAAAATTTGAACCACCGGATGGTCGGGTGATTCATGGTTTGGGTCAGTATGTCGGTCTGGGATTTTACACCGATGCCGAAAACTGGCAGTATGTGTCTGAATATCAGACTGCCCTGGGACAAATACCAGTTATTTATTCAGCCTATGCCTATGTTGATCCGCAGGTAGCGGCTCTGGATAATACCGATCTGACCGATATTGCCACAAATCATGGCTATCCTTATGTACTACAGGTAGGGCTGGCCCTTTTTGATATCACATCTGAAATCGGAAGTGTGAATATACCGGTGCAGGCTATCCTGGACGGAGACTCTGATACGCAAATAAGGCAGATTGCCGATGAAATAAAATCTTTAAACAGAACCGCTTTTTTCCTGCGCCCGGGATTTGAATTCGGTTCCGGAAACGGCGGTCTGCATAATGATCCGGATAATGCCGATTGGACTGCTGAAAATTTTATCAATATCTGGATCCACATTTATGATTTGTTCCAACAGGAGAATGTCACCAATGTGGCCTGGGTATGGAATACGGTCAATCCGCAGTCTTTTGATTTTATTGACTGGTATCCGGGTGATCAATATGTGGACTGGTGGGGCATAAATTATTTTACAGCCAGTCAGATGTCTTCTGGGGATCCGTTTTTGGACAGTGCGGCGGGTCATGAAAAACCGGTAATGATCTGTGAATCGAGTCCCATTGAGAATGGTGGTACTACTAATATTTCAAACTGGAATGACTGGTTTGTGCCCTATTTTAATAAAATTAAAACTGTTTCGCATGTGAAAGCTTTTGTCTATATCAGCGATCCATGGGATAAAACAGGTTACTTTGATGGGTGGCCTGACAGCCGGATAAATTCGGACTCATCCATAAAGAATAATTATCAGAGCGAACTGGATAATCCCATTTATATCCATATGGATGAGTATGAAAATAATCCTGGAATTATTGATTCACCACTTCCTATCACATTATCATCTTTTACTGTTGAGGTTCAGCAGAATGCCAATCTTATCACCTGGAAAACAGAGTCGGAGATCAATAATCTGGGTTTTAATGTGTATCGGGCGGTCAATTATTCGGACAGGAACGTCAGCGAACTCGAGTTTATAAAAATAAATCCCTCAATCATCCCAGGCGCGGGATCCTCTTCTATAAGTCATTATTATCAGTTCAGGGATGAGGATATCATTGAAAATTGCTATTACTGGTATCAACTGGAGGATGTTGATAATAACGGAAACACGATCCGACATGATGTTATTAAAATTTACCGGAATTTTTCTGTTCCTTCAGAGTTTGTGATGATGCAGAATTATCCCAATCCGTTTAATCAATCTACTACCATTCAGGTTGATTTACCTTATAATTCGGATCTTGCCTGGCTAATATTTACGAGTCTGGGTGAACGAGTCTGTTCTGAAAAAATAATAAATAAAGTAGCCGGCCAATTTAATATTATCTGGGATGGAAAAAACAGAAGGGGTATCGAGCTCCCCAGTGGAATTTATTTTATGAAGATAAATACAGATTATGAGACACGGGTTCAAAAATTAATGCTAGTCAGATAAAAATTTTTATAATTAGTTTTTTTACTAAATAGCATTAATAGTAATGTAAACCCATTCTAACGAGAGAAATAATATCTTTTAAAGAACCAACTCACTCCCCCACTGAAACCCGGTCTAAAGCCCGTCTAAAGCAGTCAGGCCTGTCCCTTCCTCTTTCAAGCTTGTCTTTACCCATAAATCGTTTTGCTGGACACCGGGGTATCCCACCTTCCTTTTTAAATATTATTGTTTATAGTGCTACGACAATATTTCATTTACCCAATGATGCTATTATTTAAAGATAAAATAAATGTGTGTTATTGAATTGTGTTTATCGACCTTCAGAAAAAATCAGTGTAAATTCCGGCGAGCAGAGCGTCTAAAATTCTGACTGTTTGAGGCCCGGCATGCCGGGACGAGTTTCAGAATTTTAGCGAAGCGAGCCGTTGAATTTCCGGATTTTTTCTGACAGTCTTGATTTTTTGGTTCTTTTGCATCAAGGCAAAAGAACAAATAAAAAAAACCATTACAAATATGGATTACCACAAGATGCAGGACAAGCCTGGTAAGGAAATCTACACTATAACTCCTAATTTGATGATAAATCCAATAAGTACCAAATGATCTTTTTACCCATCCCTAAATCCCACGTCTGGCCGCCCGTCAGGACGGCATTGCCGGACTGGCCTGACAGGCTTCCCTAATATAATAGGGAAGGGACTTTTACAAGTGTTTGCTCCGGTGTCCAGCAAAAAATATGGGACATGCTCAGCTTTCAAGAGAGGAGGAATTCTCAAAGCGATTGGCAATCGAATATCCTTTTAGGGGGTGAGTTTTCTATAGCGGGAAAGTATAAATTAGTATGTAATTTTGTATTATTATTGAATAATCTGAGCAAAGGAAATAACAATACTCGGTTTTAATTTTTTTTCCTAACTTTTCACTATTTTGAAAGAAATATTGCATAACACGATATTTAAGGGAATTAATAAAAATTATAAGTATGGAACGCTTACCGGATTCCTGAAATAGGATTTTTTTAGGAATGTATTTTAAAATTAAAGTGGAGAGTAAGATTTATCGAATGCATTGAGGGTTGTGATTCCGGGGAAATATCTGACTTTCCGTTTTTTTGTAGGCGGGAATGGGATCGAACCACTGACCTCTGCCATGTTGTGACAGTGCTCTACCAACTGAGCTACCCGCCTGGTGTTTGAGCCGCTGAGAGGACTCGACCCCCTCACCTACTGATTAATCCGGTAACTGCCGGACTCTACCGGTTGAACACCATCGGCATTAATATTTTAATACAAAATATTTATTTATTGGACGGATTAATAGATTTATATCACAAAATCAGATGAAAAATTCCGGATGAGCATTTCACCATGACATTACCCATTAAATTCAAACTGTTCAATTTTTTAGAAACAATCTCCATCGTGATTTAAATCAATAGTCTATTTAGCTGTCGCCTGATTTTCCCTGATTTGTCGCAATAATAATGCAATCACAAAGAGCAGGAAGATCCCGCTGAATTCAAACAGCCGGCCCGGTTGGTAGGGAACAAAAACAAGCATCCGGTTGAAGAGAAGCAATATCCACTGGATGAAAGCCAATATTAAAAATATAAATGCAATAATGAAAAATAGTCTATTTATCAAACTTGATAATTTAGCGACCATGGTCTCCTCTCTATTATAAAATTAGTGTCTGTTAATTACCCATACATCTTTTGATATTAATTGCTTTCCATAACTAAACTGGACCATGCGAATTGTAGAGCTGTCATCCTGAAACCACAAATGAGCTGTACCGGGCATTGGCTCTGATATAGATATGAGTTTGCCAAATTCCAGAGGAATAATTGAAGGATTGGCCAGTTCAATTTGTTCAATAACTCCTCCAACCTGGGGAGGAGGGGCTACCCGTTTACAACTCAGATATAAAGAAAGCAAAAAAAGAATCATTAAAATAACTATTTTAAAATATCTCATAAAACCCCCTTGTAATGTTGGTTGACTTTAGTAAAAAAACTTGAAATATAATCTTATTTGATCAAGTAAATGAACCAGTATACCGATTCATTCAAATTTAAAAGAATTAAAAAATTTCTGAATGACTGTGAAGATGATGGCCTATAGCAGAAAATTTTAGCATGTATTTTTCAAGTAGTTTCATCTCATTATTAACTTTTACGAGATATAATGAAAGTTATTACACATCTGGGATTCCATCATGCTTGAAATTAAAATAATGGTTAATATTAATACAATTTAAGCAAATTGTCAATACCCAAGGTGATAAGCGGGTGAAAATAATGTTAATAAAGGAATTTAATCTATGTGGTTAGTCACATTGATCAGGAATATGATCTGTTTTTTGCATTTTCCAGTTACATTGTGTGTATAGAATGAAAAACAGAGTCCTATTTATAATCGATGATTTTGAGCCTTCCTTGCTTAATCCGCACTTAGCCGCTATAATTGCTGATATTTTGCTGAAAACCGGATTCGAAACAGCTTTTATCTTTCACCGGAAAGAATCCCGGAAACTGCTGCCGGCGAAATCCCAACTTTTTTTTATAGGCTTAAGTAGCTTACCAAATGTTTTCAGGAATAATTATCTCCTTTATGATTCTGATTTATCCGGAAAACCTCTCTTTTGGGAATACAAAGATCTGAACCACCGGCTTCCGGAAAACGGTTATTCCACCTCCCGCACGATTCTTAAACGATTTAATAAAGTTCTGAAAATCGCACAGCGCTGGAAACCGGATATCATTTTCGGGGCGGGCCATATTCTGGCATTCCCGCTGGGCAAGCAACTGAACATACCGGTATTGCAAATTGGCGGCTATCTGAATTTTTCTAAAATGAAATCTAAGCATGGCAGGCTTGTAAATCCCGAGATTCAACCGGACGCGGTAATAGAATCTTTATTTTCAGCTCTCTTTGCTGCGATTCAACGGCCACTTGTTAGAACTTATCTGGAATTGTTTTCCGGCGATGGCTATTTGATTCCCGGAATACCGGAGCTGGAACCGGTTCACGCGAAATTTCCTCGTGTGTATTTAGGATATCAGCTGGATATACCATGGGATGAACGGCTCTTAACAATTGATAAAAAAAACCGGCAAAGAAAAATCTTTATCAATTTAGGATATACCAAGAAACCGATCAATTTTCAGACCTATTTTGACTTTTTCCTGGAAACCTTTAAAAATACAAAATTTCAGTTTATTGTGGCTGATCCTTCCGGTTATCTGAATGAAAAAATTAAACAAATGGGCGTATCGAATTTCAGTACTTTTAAATGGATTAATTCTCCACAAGTGTTTCCGTTTCTGGATGCGGCAATTCATGGAGGAGACACTAAAAATATTTTAGACACCCTGTATGGGGGTATTCCGTCATTAATAATTCCGTTTAACAGTGAAATGGAAAGTATTGGCCGGCGAGTCGAGCAAATTTCTGCCGGCAAAATGTTGAAACTGGCAGAAGGCCCTTACAGGCCAATAACGATTCAATTTCCCTTTGGTAATTTAAATGTATCTTGTGGTTTTGATATAACGGTTAAACCGGGAAAATTACAATCAGAAATGGATGAGCTTTTGCATAATAAAATTTACCGGGAGAAAAGTGCTTATTATTTTCAGAAACTGAAAGAGCAGTTTCAACCGGAGGGGATTATCAAATTTGTAAAAGGATTTATTTGAAAGCTTTAATTTAATTTTCTACTCTTAATAGAGGCAAGTAATGTAATTGAATTTATCGGCATTCCTGAACCGGCAGAACAAGATTCTGAATTATTAATAATCCCATATGTGAAGGAAAGGGTTTTTTTTTCAATATGGGATTTTTTTGTTTAACTGGAGTCTGGAAAAAATTTACTTTTAATCTACGTAATCGGCAAATATTAATTTCGGCTATGTATAAACCCCCCATCTTTCGCATGACTTAATAACTGTATACCATATCTTTTGCTGCATATTGATGATCAGACAGTTATCAAGGTCCCTTCCCTATTGTATTAGGGAAGCCTGCCCGGCCACCGACGGGGGATTTAGGGATGGGTAAGGAGTTCATTTTGTACTTATTGGATTAATCGTCAAATTATGAGTAATAGAGTAGTATTCCTTACCTGGCTTATTCAGCATCTTGTGGTAATTCATATTTCAAATGGTCTTTCTATTTGTTCTTTTTTCTTGATAGAAAAGAACGCTATAAAAACAATAAGATAGATGAATAACAATCCAATCTGGCAAACTATATTAAAGAAATTTATTTTTAATCTTGCAATTTTACCTCAAATCCACTCGTCATCTTAAGGTACACGTTAATTTCTAATCTTCTGGAATAAATCAGAATTTTAGAAGCTAAATATATAATTTTATAAAATTTTTAAAAATTTACTTTCCTTGTTCTTTTACATGTTTTATTAGTCTAAGTGTAGTGATGTTTATTACTTGCCGTAATTTGACCTTTTTAGAAGACAGTCCAGCCTTGCGTTTGAAAGTCCTGCTAAATTATTAACACGTCAATCTGTGATTTTTATGGACAGATTTTTCCTAAAAAGGTAATAAAATTGAATAATTGATATTATTGCCGGATGAATGGGTCAGTTTTTCATGGATTTTTATGGTTAAAATTTGTATTGTTGGAAGAGATGAATAAAAATATTATACATACGGATGTGGCAATCATTGGCTCCGGGCTGGCAGGTTTGTCGGCCGCCCGGCAACTCAGCCGGAACGGCGATATTTCAGTTGTGCTGGTGGCACCGCCAGCGTCAACCAAGAATAATCCGACCCGTCTGACATTTAAGGACACAATTTCAAGGCATAATCTGGAAGATGCTATTCTGAATGAATATGATGCCTTCCATTTGATAACAGTAAATAATTATCGTTCCACTCATCATTTTGTGGGAAAGCCACTGTTAGCACTGGACTATTTAAAAGCCTGTCAAATCATCCGTTTGGAAATATATTCCAAACCTAACATTAAATTTATTTCGACAAAAGCAATTGGTCTCAAATATAAGGCGGATTATCTCGAAATCTTGTTGCAAAACAGTATTATACTTCGGGCAAAACTCCTGATTGACGCCTCCAGCAAAGCCCACTTTACTATAAGTCAATTTGAAAATCAACTTCCGTCACTCTACAGTCATTCCTACGGATTGACATTTGAAAACAGCAGGGATCACCCGCTTAATGAGAGTTTTTTTATGGGGGCTTCCCAGAAGTATGGCTCGGGAGGTGGCTGGTTTTATCCCCTCAATGGAAGTAGAGCCAGCCTGGGGATAGCCATTGTGAATCACTCGCCCAGATTTCCGGGAAAGGAACTGAAAGAAAATTTTCAGAAATTATTGGAAAAATTTTCTCCCTTTTCACACTTTTTACGTGAAGCGCGGGCTGAAAAGTTTGAGGTGGGAACTATCCCCATTGAACATTTGTCAAAAATATTTTATAACCGTATTTTAATTATTGGGGATGCTGCCGGACACGCAACACCCTGGATGTGCATGGGAGTGGAACCGGCGCTAACCGATGGTATGGAGGTTGCCGGGGTAGCCCGCCGGGCAATTGATTCAGACAATTATTCCAGAGATATACTAAGTCAATGGCAAAAAATCTGGGAGGTAAAAAATAATATTGCCTATGAGAAGATGAAGCAGTCAGAGCCCAAATTATGGTTCGTAAAAGATGAAGTCTGGGATTTTATCGTTCAATATGATCTTAATAATCTTGGACCGGATGAATTTTTAGAGCGAATGCGGTATAATGCACATTTGATGTCAAAGTTTACTTCTTTTCAGAGGTGGATGAGATTTAAGGTGAAAAAAAGTTTACGTTGTTGAGATCATTTTTTATTTTATTTAAACATTCTGAAAAAAATCAATTAAAAAAAGGTGAATACAGGATTACTTTGTCCTTACTTAGATACACAAAATTGTCGAACTGAAAAATTATATGTTTCTATACTATTATGAAGCTGAATAAATCAAGTAATCATTTTAAATTTTTTGGTTTTGAATTAAAAATATTATTCATGATATTAAAATAATTTCTTTAAAATTTTTAGTAACATTTATCCGGACTTTATGGAATTAAAAATCAATTCGTTGGTTAATTCCGAGATTAAAAAAGGATCTGTTTATTTACTGGCCAGTTCCTCCATTATTAAAATTGAAGAGTTTCTGACCAATATTATTATTGCTCACTACCTATTTCCGGAAGATTTTGGACTGTACGGATTGACCATTATGATTCTGGGGTTTTATTCTACCTTAGGAAACTGGGGAGTTGGTACGTTTATTATATTTAAAGGGAAAGAGCGGGAACCGTATTTATCATCCGCTCTGGGGGCCCACCTCCTGATAAACTTTTTGCTAGCGCTATTTCTTTTTTTGTTAGCCCCGCTAACGGCTTCTTTTTTTAATAACCATCAACTGGTTCATCTGCAAATACTGGCCGGTTTCATATTGATTTTCCAGTCCCTGTCATTAATCCCTTTTTCACTTCTTCAATCTCAATTGAGATTAACGACGATTGCCAGAATAAATCTTGTAATTTTAAGCATCGGATTTATTTTTTCTCTCATCCTGGCAAAGTCGGGTTTTGGTGTTTACAGTCTGCTGGTTCCCTCGCTAACCAATGCTGTTTTCTTAAACCTTTTTTACTGGGGATTTGCCGGATGGAAACCCCATCTGTCTTTTCACTTAATTCAATTAAGGGAAATTTTCAGATATGGCCGAAATATTTTAGGTGCGGATCTGAACTCTTTCTTACTGCAGAATATTGATTTTTTAATTATCGGTAAATTTCTGAGTATACCCATACTGGGATTTTATAAGCTGGCCTTCTCGTTAGCCATGGCACTGGTAGCCATGCTGGGGGAGGTTGTTTCCAGGGTAACCATGCCCACATTTTCATTGTTCAGTGATAATTATGAAGAATTACGTGAAAAATTTAGTCAATCACTGGAATATGTCAGTGCCATCGCTATTCCCTTATTTTCCGGGCTACTCCTGACAGCCCCCTTATTTATTCCGCTATTTTATCAGGGTAAATGGAACGAGATAATCATCCCTTTTCAAATCTTTTCCCTGCTGGGTATGTTTTCTGTTATCAACAAGCCCTGCAACAGTCTTCTCAATTCCATTGGTAAACCTCATATACGCTATAAGCTCAGTCTTTTTTTTCTTCCGGTAACTGTTCTTTTCATTCTTATTGGTTTAAAGGCAGGCTTAATAGGAGTCTCCATCGGATATAGTTCAGCCAATATCCTGTATTTGCTTATTCTATTCTATGTCACACTCCGGCAGATACAGGTTAAAGTAACAGGACTTCTGAAAATGGTGCTTATATTTTTTATCCCGGCATCGATAATGATAATGATGTCTTATATTCTTAATTCAATTTTATTTGATAATTTACCGTCAACCTGGACCCAGCTGTTTTTTACCATAGGATCAGGCTTGTTGTTTTATTTTATATCACAATTTTTATTGTTTCCTGGCTATTCAAAAAAATTTTACGGACAACTCATACAAATAACTGCTAAATGACTTTTGTTGATTTACATTCTTCTCCTCAAAATGTCGATCGGGATATTGTAGGGAATAAATTTTTTAATCTTTATCTCCTGAATCAGTTACCTGAAGTACGGATTCCCCCGGCTTTTTGCATTACAGACCCGGCTTTTAACAAAACCGAGCTATTGGCCAGATTAAAGGAGGGAATGAGATACGCCATTCGCTCTTCGGCTTCAATTGAAGATTCTGGTAATTATTCTGCGGCAGGGATCTTTAAGAGTTTTTTGAATCTGGCCGATCCGGAGGAAATCATAGAGGCCATTTATGACTGTTTTAACAGCTACCGGTTGCCGGAAGCCCGCAGATATTTTACTCTGCGCGGAATTGATGATACCACCCTTCATATGAGTGTCATTATGCAGGAAATGATCGATTCGGAAAAATCCGGTATCTTATTTACCGAAAACCCTCTGAACGGAAACAAAGAATTTTTGGTTGAATATTCGACGGGTCTGGGAAACCGCATATTCAGTTCAACTGCTAAACCCAAATTTTCGGTATTACATAATGAAGATAAAACTGCTGATCCGGTATTTCATAATTTAATAAAAGCGGCAAGAGAAATTGAAGCTTTTTATAAAACTCCTCAGGATATTGAATGGACCTGGGCACAGGGAAAATTGTATATCCTGCAGGCCCGGCCGCTGGTTGCGGAAATCACCCGCATTTATCAACCGCAAGAAGTGTGGACCCGCGCCAATATAGGGGAAATTATTCCCCGTCCCCTTACTCCCTTGTCCTGGGATATTTTCAGCGGAGTAATCGGCGGTTCTTACCGTTATAAATATTACTCCATCTTCGATAGAATTATTACCAATATTGTTCATCGGCTGCCCCGGACTCAGCCCCTGGTGAGAGCTCCCCAGAATTTTTTTGGTGTAATGTATTTAAATTTTGATACCATCCTGCGGAGTTTCGGAAGCGAACCGGGAGTAGATGCACAAGTTCTGGAAGCGGGATTGGGTTTCCATACTCCCCACAATATTGCCAGGGTGAAATTTTCCTTTTTTGACCGTGTTACGCTGGCACTTAAGAAAATGCTGTATATGTTTGAATTATTTTTCCCGGCGGTTTCTATGGAACGGAAGATTCTTCCATTCATAAACTCGCAAAAATTTTTACAAAACTTGCCGGATTCAAAAAACCTGGAAGAGTTAATCAAAATAAATCAATTTCTCCTGGGATGGCATATTGCCATTACCGCCAGAAGTTTCAGTCACCTGGGCTTTTTATTAAGACTGTCGCGCATATTTAAAAAATACCGCCTGAATATCAATCAAATCGTGTCACTTCTTTCAAGGGAAAAATCCGATCCTTATTTTAGAGAATTCAAAGCCCTATTAAAAAAACGGGATTCCGCACAGGAAAAAACGGATGGGAATAAATCCCGCGATACTAATCATCTTTTGAACGGTTTTTTAGAAAAATTCGGGCATCGATCGGAAAATGAATTTGAACTGTCCCAACCCAGCTGGGCGGAAAATCCGGCAGTTTTAGAAAAACTGGTGGGTGTGTCGCAATCGTTCTCCCCTGAAAGTGAATCCAGTGTGGATCTACCCTTCTGGGGCAGGAAAATACTAAATAGAATGGCTTATTCAATAGAACAGAGGGAAAAATTAAAATCATTACTGATCAGATATTACCGGGAATTTCGATACCTGTTTATGAGAAGAGGCGAAGAACTGGTAAAGGAATCCAAGATAAAGTCACCAAATGATATATTCTTTCTGGCCGCTGAGGAAGTTAAGCAGATAGAAGCTAAGAAAAGGCGCTACATATCCATGTTGATTCAGCGGCGCAAGGAGGAATTCCGGCGGAATTCCCGCCAGCGCATCCCTTTTACATTGTATGGAGATATTTCCCCGGAGCAGTTTCTGCCTTTTGATTTTAACGGTCGGATCATTAAAGGAATCGGATGCTCAGAAGGTGTGGTTACCGGCAGAGCAGTGGTAATCGGTGACTATGATGATTCCATATCGGTCACGGATAAAGACATCGTGGTCACTATTTCCGCTGATCCGGGCTGGATACCGTTGTTGTTAAACTGTGCCGGTATGATTACCGAAATGGGAGGGATTCTCTCTCACATCTGTACCATTGCCCGTGAGAATGATAAACCCATTGTGGTTGGCGTTAAAGGAGCAACTGAATATATCAAAAACGGACAAACCATTTCCATCGACGGCAGTAACGGGATGGTCATTTTAACCGAATAAGTTAATTCACTTTGAAGCGTAAAAACATTTTATTTCTTCCCAGCGACCGCGGCGGAGGGCTGGGTCATGTTTACAGGTGTCTGGCTCTTGCTCAGCTCCTTGCTAAGTATGGTTACCGCTGTTTTTTTTATCTGAGTCACCCGCGAAGTTTTCAAAAAGTCAGTCAACATTATTACTGCCGGCAACTGCCGTTTCCGAAAAGTCTGGTTCAATTTTTAAATCCCTTCGTTCGAAAATTCAGAGAAAAATATGCCTATGTGCTTATTAACGGACTGGAATTTCAATTCCTGCGAGATGGTATATACAATTCAAGAATCTTGCAAGCCTGGCTGAATACTCATCTGAAATATTGCCGGGACGATAAACCGGATCTCATAATCGGGGACACTCATTTTCTGGCTTCCATCCTGGGTAGAATGCTTCAGATCCCGGTCATACAAATTGTCCGTTATATCAATCATCCTGATTCCCGATCAATGATCTGGTGGAAAGATAATACAAACGACATAATACCACCGCAGGTAACACCTGTTATTAATGGCGTTCTTGATACCTTAAAGCTGCCGGAAATTGAGACCGTCAGGCAATTATTAAAAGGAGATTTATATTTCGTTCCTAGCATCCCGGAGATTGAGCCAATTGAATTAAGTGCGGCAAAAACCCATTTTATCGGTCCGTTGCAGTGGGATTGGACTGAGAAGGGGCAGAAACTCCGGAATTATATTGATTTTCCGCTGCGGCAGCCGCTTGTTTATGTGACCTTTGGGGGTGGAGCACAGGGGGTGTCCGGCCAATATCTCCGGGAAATACTAACGGCGATTTCTGGAGATATCGAGGCCAATTTTATAGTGGCTGATCCTTATTTTCAGGAAAGGAACGCACAAAAATATCCGGCCAATATGCGCTTCTATTCCTGGGTACCAGGCCGGCTTTTAATTAATCAGGCGCAGCTGGTTTTATTTCATGGGGGTTATAGCACCTTTATGGAGGTTCTGGCCGCCGGAAAGCCGGGTCTGGTTATTCCCTTTCACAGCGAGCAGGAGGGAAACGGCCGCAGGCTAAAAGAACTCGGATGTGGAGAGTTTATGTTACCCTACAACGAGCGGACCTTAATGACGGTCAGAAAAAAATTCAGGAATAAACAGTTTCAGTATAAAGCCAGTGAGAAATTAGTGATTGAGCCGTCACATTTAATAAATATGCTCAAACAGTTATTAGCAGACAGAGGAATGAGGTGGTCCTGTTCACATATGCAGAAAAAATTGCAGTCATATCAACCGGAAATGATCCTGGAATATCTGAAACATCTTTAACCGGTTTGATTTCCAAATTGAACCAGAGTTTAATCCGGGGCAGGAAGACAGTAGATTATTTAACGTAGTAAAATGACACCTCGCTTAGTTTCAGATCAAAAGGAATAATCATATTAATTTTATTGATTATGCCCTTAACTCAGCAAAAAGCAATGATAGTCATAAATATTTATATTTTTACATATATAAGAGCTGTCTGTTAGAGGCACACTTTGTTATATGAATCTCAATGGTTTACTCTAATTTTTGAGATGAAACTTACCCTAATCCCCCTAGCTGGTCTGTCCAGTCTTAGACGGGCTTTGGGCCATTACTGTACGGTTAAAAAAATACAGTAATTAAAATAGACCTTCAGGAAAAATCGCCAGAAATTCCGGTGCACCGAACGTTAAAAATTCTTTCTGCCTGTCCGGCGTCCGACGGATTTGAGCTAGCACTCAATATATACAATAAAACTTTGATGTCTACTGGACTATTGAGTGCGAGCGAGTTTAAGAATTTTAGTGAGGTGCACCGTTGAATTTCCAGATTTTTCCTGACAGTCTTGATTTTTTGGTTCTTTTGCATCAAGGCAAAAGAACATGCAATGAGAAGTTCTGTGACCTCGAATAGTATGGCTTTATTAAATTTTACTGAAAATGTCATTGATCCATAATTTGTCACATTAAACATACATTTCACCTTTCTGATGAGGGCAAAAATAAGGTATATCCCGAAAAATGTTTTCCCGCGGGTTACTTGCCAGGCAATTTAATAAAGTTTTTATCATATTTATCGGACACTATTGGGATTTAGACAGAGGAAACCTGCATGGTGCCGCCAGCGCAGACAGTGGTCAAGGGGAAGGGTACAAAGACCTGGAGCACATAAAATCATTCACCGAATTATGATTCTCCAATTCAATACCACAATTTGTCAGTAAAAAATGGATTAGGCTATAACAATATTTATACAAAAAGCTGAGCAGAGAACATAATCAAATTAATTTTTAATTGAGAACTACAAAATTCTATAAATTCCAGTTATGTTAAATATATTTAATGAATTAAACATTTTGAATTTTATGTTTCCAAATTATAAAAATGATTACCTTATTTCCAATTTTAACATTATTTTATGGCCTTGAAATTGGTGGGAAGGATTTTATCAAATTATATAATTTTGTTTTTGGTTTTTCACATTCATAAAAAAGTTATCGATTTTATGGTTAACTTTTTTATTTTTGAAAAATGACATTTGTCAATTTATTTTGAGAAAGGATTCCTTACTTTGCGGCATATCGATTTAAGGGAGATTGAATGAAAGGATTCGCTACTGTTTTTTTTCTCTTTACAACCATTTTTTATTCTCAATCATTGGGTGTTACCTTTACCAAACACGCTGTGGTGGACACGCTAAGCAAGCCACGCCAGGCAGTAGCCGTTGATTTGGATAATGATGGCGATCTCGATATAGTAGGAATTAAAGATGGTGACGGATACCAGGGATTATGCTGGCAGAATGATGGTTTTGGAAATTTTGGCGAACAAAAAGTAGTATATAAATCTTACAATGGAGGCCGTTCTGTAGCAGCCGGTGATATTGATGGTGACGGAGATAATGATATTGTTATTGGATCATTAGATGCAGATAGCTCCATTGTCTGGTACGAAAATAACGGGAATCCTTTCGGGGGTGCTTGGAAACATCACTTCTCCGGCGGAAAAAATGAGATCTGTTATTCACTTTTCATCACTGATATAGATAATGATGGTAAAATGGATATAGCAGCCGCTTATACCAGTGGAGATGATATTGTATGGTTAAAGAATAATGGTGGAGATCCACTGACTTTCACAGAATTTGAGGTAGATGGATTATTTAAGGCTGCTTTAGGGGTTACTGTGACAAATGTAAATGGAAGTGGTAATCTTGATCTAATTGGGGCTAGTTGGTGGGACGAGGATTATGCTCCATATGGAAGTGATGGGTTTAAATGGTGGGAATTTGATGGTGAATCAACTTATACACCCCATATCATTAGTTCTATGGATAGTGCTGGTTTAGTATTTGCCAAAGATTTAAATAGAGATGGATATGTTGATGTTATAGGTGCTACTGTTATCCCTTTGCATGCAGGTAATATCATCTGGTGGAGTAATGATGGTAGTGGTTTATTCAGCACAGATAATATAATAAACTCTCATAAGGGTTTGGCGAGTATATATGCCCGTGATCTGGAAGGCGATGGTGATATCGATATTATTAGTTCTTCAGATCAAACGGATTCTCTTTTCTGGCTGGAAAATAATGGTTTCCAATTTTTTACAGAAAATACCATAATGAGCGGTTATTATGGTGCCCGTTTTGTTGGTGCTCACGATTTTGACGGTGACGGAGATCCAGACATTCTGTCAGTTGCCCTGGGAGGTACAAATACCGGTGACATTTCCTGGTTTGAGAATGATGCCGAGGATGAGCAGGTTATTGTCAGTGGTGAGTCGTCATTATTCTGGAATGATAAAGTTGAGATTATCGTCAACAGCAGCAGTGGTGGAACCAATGATGTAACTGTATTTTACGACAGTGAAGAAGTACCAAATACTGATTCATGTGGTCCTGGAATCAAGACAATCAGTAAGGAGGGATTTTATACACTGGCAACTGGGAAAACCATCTACAATACCACCCTGAAATTTTCTTATTCGGGTATTACCCAGTGGAATTATGTTTCATCCGGATGGGACGAGCGGGATCTGATTATCTGCACCTGGGATTCTGATGCGGAACTATGGGTTAAGGCTGGAACATCGCAGCATATTGATATGGAGAATGATACCATCACTGTCGCTGGTGTAACACAATTCGGCCGTTTTGTGCTGGCTGAGGCAGCATCGGTGGAAGCCAATATTGCGGTATTCCTGGAGGGACCTTACAGTGGCGGATCTATGAGTACATCCATTAATGCTATACTTCCTAAGGATCAGCCATATTCCGGGTCACCCTGGAATTATAGTGGATCTGAAAGTGTAGCCAGTATTCCTTCCGGCGTAGTGGACTGGATTCTTGTCGAACTCAGAACCGGATCATCCTCAGATACCAAAGTTGCCAACCGAGCAGCCTTCCTGAAGAGCAATGGCAGCATTGTGGATCTGGATGGTTCCAACCAGGTGCATTTTTCAGGAATTGAGGATGGAAATTATTATCTGGTGGTTCACCATCGTAATCATCTGGCGGTGATGAGTGCTAATGCACAAGCATTATCAGAAGGAAGTTCCACTCTCTACAATTTTACTACAGGCAGTGGTCAATTTTATGGTACGGGTGGAGCGAAGGATTTAGGGTCGGGGGTGTGGGGGATGTACGGCGGCGAGGGAAATTATTCAGGAATTGTAAGTATTGCGGACCGCAACGCGGCGATATCGGAGCGGGATGCGGTGGGATATAATGACCGGGATTACAATTTATCGGGGATCGTGACCATCAGTGATGCAAATTTGGCGTTAATTAATCGAGATGCCGCGACCCAGGTACCCTAAATGAGGAGAAGACCATGAGGTTGGTGAAGCTACTGTGTATGTTGATCTTTATAATACCCCTGGAACTGATGGGGGAGACCATGGATGTGAACATCGGCAATCCGCGGGTGGAGTCGGACAGTTTCAAGTTTGAGGTACAGATCAAGCGGACTGATGCCTGGGATATTGGATTTAACAAGGATGGTGGATTGGGGAATTGTGATTTTTATTTTAACAACAACAGTGCGGCCTTTACGGGAGCTCCGACACTGAGTTCTGTTCATGCGGAGGTCACCAGTCATCCCCAGGATTTTGATTTAATCGTTCAGATCATTGGTGGGCAGCTGCAGGTCAAATTAACTTATGAACCCACGACAATCGCCTGGAATCCAACTTTAGATGTCTATGAAGATCTGTGCACCGTGCAGTGGAAAATTGACAATCCGGCGTTGAGTTCGGGAGTAAGCTGGGATGAGACCAACTCGGGCTTCAATGATGGGGATGGGGATATCATTACCCCGACCTATTATGGGACGGGAGATATTTCCCTGCCGGTGCAGCTGGCGGCATTCACGGCGAGTATAGTGAGAGAGGGTGTGGAATTAAGGTGGGTCACTGAGAGTGAGATCAACAACCTGGGCTTTGAGGTAATGCGCTCGGTGGAGGAAGAAGGAGAATATATACAGCTTTCCGGTTATCAGTCTGACCCTAACCTGCTGGGTCAGGGTAATTCCAACACTCACCATGAATATAGCTACCAAGACAAATCGGTAGTGCCCGGACAAACCTACTGGTATAAGCTGGCGGATGTGGACATGAACGGAAGCCGGACGTTGCATGGACCGGTATCGGCTATGGTCACGCTGAGCAGTGGGGATATCACCTCGATTTCTCCCGATATTCCCAAAAGTTTCAAGCTGCATCAGAACTATCCCAATCCCTTTAATCCGAGCACCCGGATTCGCTTTGATGTGCCGCGGGTGAAGGAGGGTCCGCTGAAGACCAGCCTGGTAATCTATAATGCTCTGGGACAGGTAGTACGGGAACTGTATGAAGGTGATGTCAGTGCAGGTAGTTTTGAGGTGGAATGGGATGGAAAGACCAATCTGGGAACTCCGGTACCCAGCGGCATCTATTTTGCCATTTTCAGGACGGATAATTATCAGGAGACTATTCGGTTAATTTTATTGAAATGATATGAGAAGAAGTAAATTTTCTCTGATAAAGGGAATACCCTGCTCTTTTGGGTGAAGGGATCATTTGCGAATCCCTGCAATTTTTCAGCCGTCCCATTATTGAGGGACGGTTTTTTTTGGTCTTTCTAAATCTAACTCATGAATTGGAGGATTATTTTCAACGGTCCATGCAATAATAAATACCCTATCTAGTCCGAAGTGATTAGTAAATTTAGGCGTAACCAATTAGAGATAGGCGAACAGATTCAAATTTTAATATCTGTCCAACAGGATCAGTTGAATCATGGAATTAGGTTTGGAGGTAATCATGAAAATACTCCATTGATCTAATGAAGAAGGAATAATTGTTCTCTGTCCGATCTCCTTTTTTTATTATTACAACGCATACTATTAGTAGAATTATTCATAGTGTAATAAGTTTTAAAATTTAATCTTTTAGCCTGCTTAATTCATAAGAAATGATACAATGCATCAAAGTTATATATACAAAGAAATAAAATGGCCACGGTCATTAGCCCGGGGATTAAAGAATCCCAATATATTTGGGCGTTACCCTCTATTTGTGAATTTAGCAGGTCAGATGCAATAGTTTCACAGGAGGTGAAATACTTGAATACTAAAATATCCATGTTTATAATTATAATTTCAATCTTTATTTACTTAACAAATATTTCTTTATCAGCAAATAATCATGGAGAACCTCTACAGATAATTGAGAATCCAATACCATTAACCTTTGATAAACCCATTACCGAAGGCCAGCCATTAAATTTTAAAAAATTTCTAGAGATGGATGATCCCTACGAAGCAGCTGAAGCTTTAAGAAAACATGCCAGAATATATGGTCTAAAACTAAATGAATATTTACAGATAGGTCCGGGACAGTTACCCGAAATTATGCACAAAAAGCAATTGAGAAAACAAGATTTCAATCGTATACATGTTTTTAACGGGGAGGAATTTATACCTTTGCCCGGTATAGATCATGATTTGTCAGAAATTGTGGCAAGCTTGAAAAATGAGGCCAAAGAAAGTGAAAAAATCGTTTGTATTCTCCAAATTCAAAATGATCTGACCGTTGATAATTTCCTAAAAATGCTAGAATCCGGAGTAAAAATATATACATCAGTGGGAAGGACATCATTTATCGCAAGACTCCCAGCAAATATGATTGAAAAATTAAATACCTATTTTTTTATCCGCTGGATTGGTTTATATAAACCTGAATACAAGTATAATCCGGTACCTTCAAACAGTGAAAAATTGGGTGCTTTTATCTATCCTCTGGGAGGTGATAAACCTGAATATCGTCATGATTTACAGGAATTCGGCCTTGAAATCAGAGGGTATGATAAAGCAGCAAATTTTTATGATGTAATTTGTGATAATTCCTTGTTTAAAGATATTGCTCACAATTTTTGGTGGGTAAAAGGAATTAGTAAAGAACCTTCTGAAGAATTGCTTGCATATGAACCCGACGATAGCAGAGAAATCATTTCGTCTTTCAAAACAGGTTTCACAGGTGATGGAATCAATGTAGGAATACGTGATACCGGGATTTGGACCGGAAATAGTCTGGATTTCCCAAATGGTTCAATTTATTCACTTGGAGGAGATTGGGGAGATGAACATGGACATGGGACACATGTGTCTGGAATTATTGGCTCGAGAGGAATAAGTAATCTTAATTGCTTATATAACGGTTCAGGAGTAGCCCCTGCAGTTACTTTGTATGTAGCATCGGGATTGCTGGGTTATGGTGGCGGATACTCATATTCTGAAGCATTTACCTACTTTTCCAATAATGACGTTCAAATCTCTAATCATTCATGGGTATTTCCTGGTAACTACAGTTATGATCCGGATACCGAAGCTCATCTTCGACAGTAGTAGGTGTAGAAAGAACGGGATAAACCCATAGAATA
>CAYWTB010000074.1:0-22695 GCA_964461135.1 uncultured Caldithrix sp.
CACCTGATAATTAAATCCCGGTGGGATCCCTTTGGTATCATTTGATACTATTTCATCAAAACCATCTTCCTCGTCTGGACATAATCGCCTGCCTGTAATCTGTACAGATACACACCACTGGCCAGGTTACTCGCATCCCATTCGTACTTATAGGAACCAGAAAGTAGAGAAGCAGAAAGCAGGGTGGTGACCTCTTCACCCAAGATGTTCAAAACCTTCAGACACACCTCACTGGTTTTTGGCAGATCAAACTCTATGGTTGTAATGGGATTGAAGGGATTGGGGTAGTTCTGATAAAGAGTAAAATGGTCTGGTATCTGAGGAGCTGGATTAGTAATAACCACCGGAGCACTAACGTCTACATGTAAGGGAATATCAATTACTGATAAAACAGTATCATTGGATATTATTCTAATTCTACCATAATAATCACCGGCCATTAATTGTCTGGCATCTAATACAACGCTCAGTATGGTTGAATCATATGCCGGTATTTGTCCCATGCTGTTTGAAATATCAATCCAATTTGCCTGCAAATAGCCAAAACCAAATCTGTTCAGAGAATTGATATCATTGGCATCATCTTCAAAAACAACAGTGCTTCCATCAGTTATCTCAATGTCATCAATAAAAAAACCATGAAGAGACGGGTCATCAAGCGTACAATAACCTTCATCCGATGCAAAAGCAAATCGGATGATCACACTATCCGATTTATATGCGCTTAAATCAAAATCAACCGGAGTCCAGGACCCATTATGACCTCCCCAGCCCGGAGTTACCCCAAGATTCCAGCCATCGGGATTACTAAAACTGTACAAATGATTACAATTGTACAGCGGAGTTGCAGGATATGCCACCTCAAAACTACGACCTCCATCAACCGACACCCAAACGTTACAACCATCCCATCCATCATAGGGTGGATATATCGCAGGATCTTCAAGTGCCCACAGACCCATCCAGCTTAAATGGGGTGCATTTGTTCCGGAAAGATCGAGAATTGGGGTTTCCAGATACTGCAGACAACTATTATAATATCCATGGATTGAAGTATCGCCACACCACCAGCTAAGGCTGTCCCATGCCATAAATTCATCGGTATGAAACAAGATTTTTGATTCAAAATCTGATGCGGAATATTCCAGTGTGTTCAGTCCCAGATTATTAATGGTAATTTTCTGCACCATGGTGTCACCAGCTGTCAGAGAAAGATCCACTTGTTCCGGTGAAATCGATATAACTGAACCTCCGGCTATTTCATTCCAGATAAATGGTGACCAGGTGCCGATGAAACATTCGCCCCATCGTATCCGGAAATAACCCGCTTCACCCCAGTTCGGACCCCAGCTGTTTTTGACAATCCAGCTCTGCTCGGAGTCGTCCCAGCCCACCAGCAGAACCAGGTGCCCTCCTGCCACATCACCCCAGGAATACTGATATACTCCCCCTGAATAATAAAATAAATCGGTAAATACAGTCAGATAGGTGGATACCGGATGTATCAGTATGGCATTTTTAAGATTATCGATGATAGCTTCATCCATGGTAACCCATCCCCACCCGGGAATGGTGACTGCTTCATCTGCCCAGTTGCTGCAGGCAGAGCCGCAGGGAATGGTATCAGTAGCAAAATAGGGGAGACATGCTTCCGAAGGCACTCCCACATTCTTGACAAATTCAAGGGCCAGCGCAGCGGAGCCTCCGGAGCAGGATCCGGCGTTACCGCAGGAGAGAATAAACTGCTCGGAGAGATCAATCATTGAGTCGAGATTGGCATGATATATTTTCCACCAGGCCTCCACCTGGGCAATGGCGGAAAAGTCCCAGCAGCTGCCACAGTCAGCCTGATTTTTGACCGGGGTAATCCAGTTTCCGTTATGATATCTCCAGTCGAATTCCGTAGGTAAGCTGTCAGCCGGAGGAAAGTTCAGCAATGGTGCCAGAGCAGATTCAGAGGGGTCGATAATTGCTCCTAACAGGTTTCTTCGCTCTTCTGCACTCAATTTGGTAATCCAGTTGTCTGCTGCAGTCCAATTTGCGCCTTTTTCTCTGATGGCCTGTCTGATTTGTTCCAGTTCACCTGCCATTACATAATTACACATACAACAAAAAAGAAGGATAAAAATCAGGTTTAGCAACCTTACCAATGATTTTTTCATGGTGACTCCTTTTGGAATTAATAAAAAAAACACCTAATCCAGATAAGCAAAAGTCTATTTTGACAATTTACTATCCATTAATGAGGAAGTATCAATTCAACATACAGAAGGGAGGTTGCCTCTAAATCCATCGTAAGCCGCACAGGCGTGTGTCCTGCTCCCTTCGATCAGGGCAACTTACCACAGGAGACTATATATTATACAAAAATATGTAATATTTGTCAAGATTAAGGCATGCGATAGTAATATTTTTCAACCCCAATACAGCGCACAATTTTACGGGTAGCATCTACCCTCAAACCAAAACCGGTTATTTTAGGGATTTACTTTTTAAATCCTGGGGTCCCAAACCGCTTTCATGCCAATAATAAACTAACAGGAGGTTCAATGAGATTTCAGGCACCTGAATTTCTGAAGTCTCTTGTCTGGCAGTCTATCCCAGCAAAATCGGTGATTCTGGCAGTCCACCCTTGCACACAGCAGCGGTTTTTAGGGAATAAAAAAAGGCGTTCACCCGAACGCCCTAAATACTCTAACACGTATAACTTACAACTCATCACTTATTACTTTTTGGACTTGACTTTTTGGCTCTGTATATTATAATCTTATACGTCTCACGATAGCGTTGATAAACTAATTATGCAAGGGGATTTTACTGCAACTCCAAACCTTTAGCACGGAGTATTTGTATGTCAGGTTCTAAAGAAAACAGTAGATCTCAATTGTCAATGTTCTCTGCCAAACGTCTAGATGTCTCAGCCCTGGAAGGCTGGCTGTGGGATGCTGCCTGCCAGATCAGGGGTCCGCTTGATGCACCAAAACCACTGGGCTCGGGCAATACCTGACCGATGCTGTGAGGGCTGTTGCGCGAGAGAATCCAAGACTCTCCGGGGTGATAGATGTAACTGATTTCAATCCCACCACAGCCGGACAACGGATCGTTGATGATAATCGGCTGGCAACATTGATATAAATCCTCAATAAATATCGCCTGTGTATGGAGGATTTGGAGAATATGGTGAACAGAAAAATGGCCGCAAAGTATTGCCATTGGATGGAACAATTGTGTTCCTCCAGAAAGCATAAGAAGAGTGAGCTGAAGCCGATAAACGCTTAAAGGAGGTATTAAAACAGTTAGGATTGGTAAACGGCAAATGAGCAGATGGCAGGAAAGTGAAACCGTTGAATTCAAAGAGAACTGGACTGACAAGGCCCTTGAGGATCTGGTTGCTTTTTCGAATCATAAAGGTGGCGTGCTTTATTTAGGTGTGAAGGATACCGGTGAAATCATTGGTTGCAGTACTTCGGATAAAATGCAGCAACGGATCAGCGGACAGATATATGATAAGCTGAGAGTTCTGCCTACGATTGCCATTGAAGAGCGAGAGAGAAAAGCCATTCTGGCCGTTCATATAACAAAAAGTGGATCACTGGTAAATCTTGATGGAAGATACATATTACGATCGGGTTCGACCAACAGGCCGATGACCGGTGATGAAATCGGGAAGCGCGCCATGGCTCAAAGCGGGATTACCTGGGATTAGGTTAAAACAGAATGGGGATTGAATAAAGTTGAACCCGAACTGGTCAACCAATTTATCCGGTTGTCGAAACAACGGTTAACCAGTATTCAGGAGAGCGATTCCACAGAGCATATCCTCACCAATCTGGGGCTACTGGATGGTGATCGTCTGAACCGGGCAGGTATGCTTCTCTTCACCAGAGAACCTGATAAATTATTTCATACTGTCAGATTGCGCATCGGTCGTTTAAAGGGCGCGGACATTCTGGACAGCCGGGAATTTACCGGTTCGCTTTTCCGGCAACTTGATCTGGCGATGGATCGGTTGAAATCGTTGCTGCAGGTTCGGTATGATATTACCGTTAAAAAGCTTGACCTGGAAGGTTTACAGCGAAAAGAAGTATGGGAATATCCTCTTGAAGCATTGCGAGAGGCGGTGCTGAATGCCCTGATTCATCGGGATTACAGTATCAGCTCCGACATACAAATCCGGCTATATCAGGATGAATTGAGTATCTGGAATCCCGGTGGTTTATTGGAAGGAATACATATCGAAGATCTTTATCAGAGGGAACATAAATCGTTACTTCGTAACCCGTTAATTGCCCAGGTATTTTATTATGCCGGTTTAATTGAAAAATGGGGAAGCGGCACTTATCGAATTTTAAATCTCTGTAAAGAGCAGAAACTACCGGCTCCTGTATTTGATGCAGATGAAAACAGTTTCAAAATTCATTTCAATAAAGATATATACACAATTGAAAATCTAATAAGATTAGTATTAAATGAACGACAAAGACAGGCAATTCGGTATATTAAGCAGCAGGGCACAATAACCAATACTGAATACCAGAGACTTACAAATACATCAAAATCCACTGCGACAAGAGATTTGGATGAACTGATACAAAAAGGACTTATCATCAAGAAAGGAAAAACAGGTCGAGGTACCAAATATATGCTAAAGGGCTCATAAAGGGCTCAATGGGTTCATAAACGGTTCATAAAAGGCTCAAAGCTAAATAAATTACTTAACTTCATTGATAAAAGTGCTGGCGGCCTGTCGCTCTGTCAACCGCCGGACAGGCCCGTCAGTCTTCCGACTGCCGGACAGGAGGGATTTTAAAACCCTCACGAGCGGTTGATAGGTAATAAAAAAAGGCGTTCATCCCGAACGCCCCACAAACTCTCTCACTTATAACTTATTACTTAATACTTATCACTTGCATTTCTCGTGCTGGCGGGGGGACTCGAACCCCCACGAGCGGTTGCCCACTGCCCCCTCAAGACAGCGTGTATGCCAATTCCACCACGCCAGCAGCAAATCTCTATTGAGGATTATCCTGTGCAGGCTGTTGTGGCTGTTGCTGTTGTTGTTGCGGCTGCTGCTGACCGGATGGGGCTGGAGCCTGCTGTTGCGGGAAGGGTTGCTCAGAACCTTCCATGGGTGCTACCGGCAGCGGATTTCCCTGCGTCTGCTGCTGCTGTTGCTGTTGCTGCTGAATTATACTTCCCCGTTCCGCCGAGGGCCGGCCGATGAACCCGATGGTCAGGCATATAAGACCGTAAGCGATGGCCAGAATGGTAGTGGCTTTCTGAAGAAAATTAGCCGCACCGCGGGGACCGAAAACACCGCCCATACCGGCGCCTCCGAATGAGGCCGCCAAACCTCCCCCCTTTGATGACTGCATCAATATGGTAACGGTCATTAATATGGCAACCAGCACAAATAATATGATTAACACACTATACATAAAATTCAATACCTCCGATTCAAATTCGTCATTTTCAGCCCGCAAATTTAACAGAAATAAGTCCCTATTACAAGGTTTTTTTCATTTGCGGATGCGTTTCTAACCCTTAACTTAGTAGAGCGTTCCATAAATACGATAACATGAATTTTAGACAGGATTAACAGGATTCAATAATAATTGAAATCCTGTAAATCTTATTATATGATTTTAAACCAACATCTCTGTTCTGCATTTGATATGGCAAAATAATTGTCTACTATTTGTAGATTTTAGAATATACATAGTAATAAACACTTTTGAAAAGAGGATTCATTCAGTACATGAACCTATACATTTTCACCCATTTATCCTAATGAGCCCGATAATATGCTATGTCGTTCATCCTGTTTATCCTGTCTAAAATTAATACATTACTTTATTTATGAAATAGAGTACATACCCATCGGAATCCGAGATTGGAACTTTCCCGAAAAATAAATATATTGTATATGACACATATTAAGATCATATATGAATTCAAACATTCAACAGCAACTTGAAAACCTGAGTTCCCAGCCGGGTGTGTATCTGTTCAGAAATTCCGAAGGAAAAGTTATCTATGTGGGCAAGGCCAAAAACCTGCGTGCTCGGGTACGCAGTTATTTCCAGGATGCGCGGAACCTGGACCCCAAAACCGCCGTAATGGTTCGCAAGATAGCCACTCTGGAAACCATAATTGTGGATAATGAAGTTGAAGCGTTGATTCTGGAATCGAACCTGGTTAAGAAACATAAGCCACGCTACAATATCAACCTGCGGGATGACAAGAGTTATCCCTATATACGGATCACCCATGAACCCATTCCACGGGTTTTTGTAACCCGAAAAATTATGCGGGATGGCTCCAAATACCTGGGTCCCTATACCGATGTAAAACATCTGCGGAATATCATTCGCACCGTTCGTAAAATATTTCCCATCCGCTCCTGTAAGTACTATCTTGATGATGATATCATTGCCCGGAAAAAGGTGAGAGTCTGCCTGGATTATCACATTCATCGCTGCCAGGGACCCTGCGAGGGGCTGGTCAGTGCTGCTGAATATAACGGCATGATTTCCCAGGTGGAAAAATTCCTGAAGGGAAAAACCCGGGAACTACTGCAGGAACTGAACGAACGGATGCAGGCTGAATCAACCACCCTTAATTTTGAAAATGCCGCGCGGTTACGTGACCAGATCCAGATGATTGAAAGCTATTATTTTACCGCCCAGAAAGTGGTTATGGTAGATCCGGAAGACCGTGATGTGATTGCGCTGGCTATGGATGCAGAGGATGCCTGCTCGGTGGTATTCAAGGTGAGAGACGGAAAAGTGGTGGGCAGGCAGCATTTTTATCTGGAGGGAGTGGAGGAAAAAGCATCTGCTGAAGTCCTTTCCCAATTTCTGCGACAATACTATCTGGATAACGATTCCAATCCCGACCAGATTCTGTTACCGGAGGAACCGCTGGAAAATGATTTACTGGGCAGTTGGTTAAACCGGCAGGCCAATCACAAGGTAGAACTGATCATTCCACAGATCGGTGAGAAGAAAAAACTCATCCAGCTGGTTGGCAAAAATGCCGCTTTTCTACTTAAAGACCTCATGATCCAGAAAGAGAAACGAAAAGATCACCTGGCTTATCATGTTCGCATCCTGCAGAAGGATTTACAGCTTCCCGAGCCTCCCCGTGTCATTGAAGCTTTTGATATATCCAACCTGCAGGGGCAGGACGCAGTGGGTTCCCTGGTCAGTTTTTATAACGGTAAGGCGAGAAAAAGTGAATACCGGCATTTCAAAATCCGCATTAAAGACACGCCGGATGATTTCGCCATGATGCACGAAGTGGTTTACCGGCGTTACCGGCGCCTGCAGCAGGAAAACCGCAAACTCCCCGACCTCATACTGATTGACGGCGGTAAAGGCCAGTTGTCCAGCGCTCTTCAGGCCCTGAATGAACTGGGTATTATGGATCAGCCGGTCATCGGGTTGGCCAAGCGGCTGGAAGAGGTATACCTGCCGGGAATCAGTGAACCCCAGAACATTCCGAAGAGCTCAGCCGGGCTGAAATTGCTGCAACAGATTCGCGATGAGAGCCACCGTTTCGCCATCACTTTCCATCGTCAGTTGCGCGGGAAACGCACCCTGAAATCCTCCTTGGATGACATCCCGGGTATCGGACCAAAACGTAAAACCGGCCTGCTGAAAACATTCGGATCGGTAAAAAAGATTTCCGAAGCATCCTTGCAGGAATTGATCGAAAAAGGTAAACTGCCTGCCAACACCGCCCGCCAGGTGAAGCAGGCGCTTGGTCAGAAAAAGAGGATTAAGGATTAAGGATGAAAGATTAAAGCTGGATGCTGGATTCTGGCTAAATCAGGGACGATCTGGTCCTGACGAGACGACCTGAGGGAGTCAGCATCGTCAGGAAGCCTTTACCCTCTTTAATCCTTCATCCTTAATCTTTAATCTTGTTTCTGGGATTTTTAAGAAAATCCTCCAGCCAGCTCCGGAAATCTTCACCCATCCACAATTCGCTGAACAATTCGGTTTCCAGACAATTGATTTCCTGCCAGCTGGTTTGATCAAAATTTCGGTATAAATGCAGAAAAGAACGGATGGCCGGCGCCGGTTTTTCGCAGATCTTGTTGGCCAGGACCAGAGCCTCCTTCAACAGGTACCGACTGGCCACCACCCTGTCCACCAGCCCCAAATTTTGCGCTTCCTCTGCATCTATGGTCTCTGCCAGCAGCAGTATGCGCAGGGCTTTACTGCGTCCCAGCAGCGCAAATAACCGCCCTCCGCCGCCCCATCCGGTAATGATACCGTTTGCCGCCTGGCGAAAGGAAAAACGTGCATTCTCGGAGGCAATCCGAAAATGACAGGCGGTAAGAATCTCACATCCTCCTCCCAGTGCCTGGCCGTTTATGGCGGCTATCACCACTTTATCCCCGGACCACAGGCGGTCCAGCAGCTGCTGCATCCGGCGGGACATTTCTGCGGCCTGTTTTCCGGTTTTCAATCCGGCAAAATAGCTCAGGTCCCCGCCGGCGCAAAACGTTTCCGTACCGGTGGCCGTGAGGATGATAGCCCGCACCGTCTCTTTGGAATAAATTTGGTCAACGGCAACCTGCAGTTCCTTCATGGTGTGTTCATCAATGGCATGATGAACATCCGGTCGGTTTAAATAGACCAGGGCAATTTTCTGCTGGTTCTGGAATTCCAGGAGGATATTGGACATGGTCATTTTCGTGAACTCCGGAAATCCCTGCACTTTAGTGAAGACTTTTTAATAAGTAGTTTTTTTCATAAATACAGTGACATATTTTTAGACAGGATTGACAGGATCAAAGACTCATTTTATTCTGGTATATCATATCCAATAATTTTAAAACAACATCACCGTTCTTCCTGCTGAAGAGTAAAAACGATTTTTTACGAAATACCGGTATTTGAATATACATAGTTTTAAACATATTTGAGGAAAGGTTCCGGGCGGTGGATGAACCTGTACATTTTTTACAATATATCCGGATGAACCCGATGATATACAATCTTGTTCATCCTGTCACGCAGTGATGCCTATGGCATTAATCCTGTCTAATATTAATACGTTACTTTATATATGAAATAAAGTACTAAGCATTCAGCAAACCGTTTTTCTCCGCCCACCGATAAAAGCCGTGTTCCAGCTGCTCAAAAGAGTCAATAACAAACAGCAGTGGCTGCATATGCCACACGTCATATTCCTGTTCACTCATTTTTTCTAGATCAAAGGGCAATTTTTTAACCTGGTCGGTAAGACTATGCCGCGTTTCTGCATAGGAAGAGATAATCCCGTTTCCATATATTCTCATTCCCTCCGCAGTACTGATCAGGCCGAATTCCACCGTAAACCAGTAAATGCGTTCCAGCCGGCGGCGATTATACCCCTCGGCTTTCATGGAGGCTTCACCGATTTTCTGGTAAAAATTGGCGAAAGCGGGATTGGTGATCATGGGGGTATGGCCGAATATATCGTGAAACAGATCCGGTGCCGGTGTGTAGTCCAGCTCATGCCGCGGCCGGATATAATCCGTGGAGGGAAATACCCGGCGGGCTAAACGTGAGAAGAAATCCCCCTCGAATAATAATCCAGGTACCCGGGCTACCTGCCAGTTGGTGGCTTTCATGAGTACGCCACCTACATCTCCCAGATACGGAATCCGGTCTTCCGGAAATTCCATCATGGCCATACCGTCCAGGTACTCCTGGCAGGCATGTCCCGGAAGTAACTTACGCTGCCGATCGAAGAGGATTTTCCAGGTCTCATGCTCCTCCGGCGAATAATCCGGATACACGATATCATTTCCCTCCGGAGCGGGGCCGTCCAGTTTTATGGGTGTAACCCTGGGATCATCCCCTGCCAGACCTGCTTTCTCAAATGCGGAAAGGGTCTGGTCTCCTGTTTTCTTGCTATTTTTATTATCAGCCATGATTTCCCTCTGATTCTATCGGTTAAATTTATCAGACAATTATTTAATTATTCCCTTCACAGGCCGAGAGGAGCACTATCAGAATGCCTGGCGGATAGCGTCCACCGTCAGTGGATCCTCCAGGCTGCTCAGGTCTCCCGGATCCTTTCCCAGATACACCGCCCTGATTACCCGGTGTATCACTTTGGAATTACGGGTTTTCGGTAAAGCCGTAACAAATTTAATTTCGCGGGGTTTCAGCGGCTTACCCAGTTCGTTCACAATGAGTTCCAGCAAATGATCCCGCAGCTGATCAAGACGCTCCTGTTGTTCCTTCAGCACGCAAAATATGACCACTGCTTCTCCCTTGACCTCGTCCGGCACACCGATGGCTGCACAATCGGCCACCAGGGGATGGCTGTTGACGATCGATTCCACTTCTGCCGGTCCCAGCCGTTTCCCTGCTACTTTAATTGTATCATCGCTCCTGCCGAGGATATACCACAAACCATCTTCATCAATAGCAGCATAATCCCCATGATACCATATCTCCCCGAACTTACTCCAGTATGTATCCAGATATCGCTGGCGGTCATTCCAGAATCCCCGTGTCATTCCGATCCACGGTTTTCGCAATACCAGTTCTCCCACCATCTTTCGAACCGGCCGGCCATTTTCATCTACCACATCGGCATCCATGCCCGGTACCGGGCCGGAAAATGCACACGGTTTCAGCGGTTTGAAAAAATTACCGCTCAGAATACCGCCACTGATTTCTGTACCACCGGAATAGTTGATGATCGGTTTTCTCTTCTGCAGAACATGGTTAAAAATCCAATTCCATGATTCCGGGTCCCAGGGACTGCCGGTAGACCCCACCATTCGCAAGCTGTCTACATTTTGCCTGCTGAGGGGGGCAGTTCCATTGGGAATAAGCGTGCGAATAAAAGTCGGCGTAATGCCCAGATGCGTTATACCATGGCGGGCCACCAGGGACCACACTCTGCCGGCATCAGGAATATTCGGGGCACCATCATAAAGCACCATGGTTCCGCCGATCAGCAGAGTTCCGAAAACTTCCCAGGGTCCCATCATCCATCCCATATCACTCATCCAGAACATAATCTCGCCCGCTTTAAAATCCATGGCCTGAGACATGTCCTGGGCAGCTTTAACCGGGAAACCACAATGGGTATGTACGGCACCCTTGGGTTTTCCGGTGGTTCCGCTGGTGTAGATCAGCATCAGGACATCTTCGGCATCAGTCACTTCCGTTTCGGAATCATCCGGAAAACCGGTAATCAATTGCTGCCATAAATGATCCCGACCTTTATTAAGCTTATTCCTCTGTCCACCGGTGTTTTCCACTAATACCACCTGTTTTACGCCGGGCACATCTTTCAGAGCGTCCAGGGCAGGTTTCAGCATGGAAATTTTCCTGCCCCGCCTGATCATTCCATCAGCCGTAAGCAAAATTTTTGCCGAGGCATCACTCAGTCGCGTCGATATGGCGGTGGCACCAAAACCGCTGAAAAGGGGGAGTACGATAGCACCAATTTTAATAACAGCCAGAAAAGAAATCACAACCTCCGGAATCATAGGCATGAACAGGCCCACCACATCTCCCCGGCCGATTCCCAGAGAACGTAAGGCATTTGCACACCGGTTAACTTCCCGGAATAATTCTCCATAGGTGAAGGATTTGTTTTCTCCTTTTTCATTCTCCCAGATCAGCGCATTCTGCTGTGCCACAGGTGTGGATTGCCATTTGTCCAGGCAATTATGGATAATGTTCATTTTGCCGTCCACACACTAGTGCGGAAATCGGATGTCTTCGGACTGATCAATGACTTTACTGTACGGTCTGTAAAATTGGATATCCAGCTCCTGCAGCACCGCCTGCCAGAACCATTCAATATCGCTAACAGAGCGTTGCATCAGGCTGTCATAATCCGGTATTCCATACTTTTTCATAAATTTTTGCAGATTGCTTTTCGCAATCCATTCAGGATCCGGATACCAGACCATATTCTGTCCAAAGGGAAATGTTTTGTTCTTTTCCGGGGAAGTTGCCATTTGATTTCAGTTCCCTTTTTACCGCTTCTTCATAAATATTATTTCCGGCTTGTAAAGATTACCAGCCTCTATCAGACCATTCATATTTCCGGTTTGTGTTTTCAGCTGATTTTTATTCCATCCAGTTGTAAGGATATTTGGAATCATCAATTTCCAGAGCATCCACAGCTATTTGCAGCGGCCGGAAAGTGTCCAGCATAACCGCGTATTCATCTGTTTTTTTCTGTCCGATGGATCCCTCGTAGCTGCCGGGATGAGGCCCATGGGCGATTCCATAGGGATGAATGGTAATGGATCCTTCTCCCACCCCTTTCCGGCTCATGAAATCACCTTCCACATAATAGAGGACTTCATCGCAATCCACATTACTGTGATTATAAGGTGTGGGAATGGATAGTTCGTGAAAATCAAACAAGCGGGGACAGAAAGAACAGATAACAAATCCCGGTGCCTGAAAGGTCTGGTGAACCGGTGGCGGTTGATGTACTTTCCCCACAATGGGCATAAAATCTTTAATATTAAAAATCCAGGGATAATAAAAACCATCCCATCCCACCAGATCGAAAGGATGCTGGGCAAAGGCATATTCCTGGATTCCATGGGACAGTTTCAGCAGAAACCGATGGTTTCCTTCTTTATCCACCGGCTCAATAATTTCCGGAACCCGGAAATCTCTCTCGCAGAATGGTGCATGTTCCAGGAGCTGCCCGTATTCATTGCGGTAACGGGTGGGAGGCTCAATCATACCGGCCGATTCAATGATCAGGAAGCGATTATCCTCGTTCTGCAGTTCCAGCTGATAGAGAATTCCCCGGGGAATAATAATGTAATCTCCCGGTCCATATTGCAGATTACCGAAAAGGCTTTTAATCAGACCACTGCCATAATGCACGAAAATGACTTCATCCCCTATCCCGTTTCGGTAAAAAAAGTCGGCTTGCTGCTGCGGTGCGGACGTGAACAGTGCCACATCATTATTAAACGCCAGCAAGCGTCTTCCGGAAATCCAGTTCCCGCCGGGCTTAAATTTGAAGGTTTCCAGATGACGGTGGCGGTGAGGCTGATCTTTCGCAGCCAGATATTTCAACGGTCTAAAGGCTTCCACTTTGGAGATCCTGGTGGGTGGCCGTAGATGATACAGGTTAGAATATATGCTGGAAAAACCCTCGCGGCTGGCATGTTCTTCATGATATAAATTTCCATTCGCGTCACGGTGCTGAATGTGTCTTTTGGGGGGAATATTACCCCGCCTTATATAAAATGGCATCTAGAATGCTCCTTCTTTTAGGTTCATGTTCCTTTTAAAATGAAAATATTTGATTTATTCATGATTTTATGTCGCCCTTACAGGGCTCTGTTTCTCTTGATTGCTCCTTTGCCTCCCAGTGTCTGAAGACACTGAGTTATTTTATGATTCCCTTTCAGGGAATCCTTCTATACTAAATTCTTCAGCCTTTTGGTAAATGCAATATATAGTGACTATTTCCATAAGTTATATCTCTTATTCCGTTGGTGCTTTTTCATTCCAATGCAAATATGTCGCCTCTACAGGGTGCTGTTTTCTTTTTTACTTCCGAACTTATGAGCCCTGAAAGGGCGACATATACCATCTCAGGGTCAATCCCTGAGATAACAAACCGGCCACACTAACATAACAAGCCCTGTAAGGGCGATATAAGCTAATCCCATAAATATTTCTCATCATAGACAATCTTATTTCGTTTCAAATACTCTACAAATTCTTCCTTGAATTTTTTCTTCTTATGATGATCTTTCTGTTTCTCGATATAACGTTTTATTCTTTCAACTTCGGCAGGACCAACCGAAAATGCGGCATATCCATTTTGCCATCTGAATTTAGCATACAAGGGATTTTTTGTTTTAATCCATCTTGAACTGCTTTTTTTTATTTCCTCCACAAGTTTGGGGACAGTATAATGCTTGGACTGCTTAGTAAGAATATGAATATGATCAGAATCTCCATTTATCTTAAGGCAAGAAGATCCGTAGAATTTCAAAATAGTACTAATGTATGCGTATAATTCAGGTTCGATATCGGGCTGGATAATTCTTTCTCGGTACTTAGTACTGAAAACTATATGCGCCCATAAATTATGTAAAGACTGGGACATATTTTTTACCTAATCTCTCAATGTCTGAAGACATTGAGTTATTTTATGATTCCCTTTCAGGGAATCCTTCTATACAAAATTCTTCAGCCTTTTGGTAAATGCAATATATAGTGACTATTTCCATAAGTTATACCTCTTATTCCGTTGGTGCTTTTTCGTTCCAATGCAAATATGTCGCCTCTACAGGGCTCTCTTTCCTTAGTTTTTTCTGATCTCTCAATGTCTGAAGACATTGAGTTATTTTATGATTCCCTTTCAGGGAATCCTTCTATACAAAATTCTTCAGCCTTTTGGTAAATGCAATATATAGTGACTATTTCCATAAGTTATACCTCTTATTCCGTTGGTGCTTTTTTCACTTCTTTGCAAATATGTCGCCCTTACAGGGCTCTCTTTCCTTAGTTTTTTCTGATCTCTCAATGTCTAAAGACATTGAGTTATTTTATGATTCCCTTTCAGGGAATTTCACAAAGTTTTTATATCGAAATAAAAGGGATATCTTTCCCTTAAGTACCTTCTGTAACGCTCTGCATCTGAAGACATAATAACTTATTGAGCCCTGAAAGGGCGACATATATCACCTCGGGGTGAAACCCTGAGAGGACAAAACCAGATCAATACACACAGCAAGCCCTGAAAGGGCGATATAAGCTATTACAGATTTCCTCTTTTAGCCTGTTCTCTCTCAATGGCTTCAAACAAAGCCTTGAAATTTCCTTTTCCAAAACTCTTGGATCCCTTTCTCTGGATAATTTCATAAAACAGGGTCGGCCGGTCCTGAACCGTTTTGGTAAAAATCTGAAGCATATAACCGAATTCATCCACATCCACCAGAATGCCCAATTTTTCTAAATCCCGAATATTTTCTTCCAAATTATTGATGCGTTTGGGTAATTCCTCATAATAGGTGGCCGGCGCCTCCAGAAAGCTCACACCACGATCAGCCAGCAGGCCCACCGTTTGGATGATATCATCCGTATACATGGCTATATGCTGGATACCGGGTCCGGAATAATAATCCACAAATTCCTGGATCTGTGATTTCTTAAGGCCAACAGCCGGGCGGTTAATGGGCATTTTGATAACTTCAGTCGGGTCCGAAACCACGATGGAACGCAAAGCGCTGAACTCGGTAGATACATCCTTGTCATCCGCACTCCAGAAACGATGAAATCCCAGGACATCTTCATACCAGGCGGCAATTTTCTGCATCTGGTTCTCCGGCTGATTTCCCACAAAGTGATCAATATGGGTTAATCCTGTGCCCTTTGCCTCCAGCGGCGATTTATAATTCTGAAAACCCGGCATAAAAATACCCTTATATTCATCACGCTGCACAAAGGTATGGATTGTATCACCATAGGTACGGATAGCGGCCACAATAATGCTGCCATTCTCATCGGAAAGAGCTTTGGGATCCAGTACCGATTCTGCTCCCCGCTCAATAGCATATTCCCAGGCTTTTTGCGCATCATCCACCGTGAAAGCCACATCCTTTACGCCATCACCGTGTTGAATCAGATGAATATTGAGGGGAGAATTGGCCATTAAAGGAGAGGTGAAGATAAAGCGGATATCTCCCTGCCGGAGGGCATAAGAAACCTTTTCACGTTCTCCCGTTTCCAGCCCGCGGTATGCATAAGGTTCAAATCCAAACTGAGTCTGATAATAGTGCGCTGCCTGCAGGGCATTACCCACGATCAGTTCAATATAATCAATCCCAAAAATTTTATAGGCTGCTTCTATCATTAAATTCCTCCATAGTAATGGTCACTACCGAAAGTCTTTGTTCAATCAACTGAAAAACCCGAAAACATATTTCGTCTTCGGGTCTGGTTCGGTTAAATGGACTTTTAACGGTAGTATATAAAAGATAAAATGAATATAATTTATCATAAATTGAAAATAATCATTAACTGTATAATATCTGTGTTAAACAAACTCCACTTTTAATTATATCACCAATCCATTAGGAAAGCAAGATAATTCTGGTCTAAAATTTCAATTGAATCCCCTTGTATTTAATGCAAATTTGAATATTTTATAATAGGTCCGGAGTAAAAAACTCAGAGCACCAAAAGTAATAGCGAATAAATAAATCATCCGACGGTAATCCACTTTAAGATTTGTTGATTCATTGATGGCCTCAACATTTCAGATTCTTGATAACCCTGTCAGCTTTTTAACGAATTTTCAAATTCCCCTATCCGGGGATTTATTCAAAAAGCAATAGCCAGTTAACCGTGTTTTTAAAAATAAAACTGTTTAAACTATTAAGGATGATTTAATTTATATAAATTGACGCCAGAAATTTTTCACCACAATGAAAACTTTTTCCGACCAACATAGTATACCGACGCACTTAAATAACATAGGTTCGCATAAAAATAATGATGAAAAGAGTCTATCAATGAAAAAAATCAGTCCTGCAATAATTCTTTCGCTTTATCTGATACTTGCCAAAATGGTATTTGCTTCGGATTTAAGTGAAACTATACCGAATGTTCCTCCGGATGCCAGAGCACCAAAAGATACCCTGTTTGATGTGGGATTGACAAAATTAATCAATGCAACGTTCCGTGATCAATATGATGAAGCTGTTGGTGTTGCCGACAGTATGATAAAGGCATATCCCGATTATCCGGCTCCATATTTTTTCAAGGCAGCTACCTTGCAGGGATGGATGAGTACCTATCGTATCAACAATTTTCAGAGAGGGATGGAAGATAACACTCAAAAAGCTATAGATGTGGGTGAAGCGTTGCTGGAGAAGGAATATAATCCATGGTTACATTTTTATGTGGGAGGCGCCTACGGATATCGCGGATTCAACCGCTTCCGAAAACTTAACTGGATTGGTGCTTACCGTGATGCCGGGCGGGGAATAGATCATTTTGAGAAGGCCCTGGAAAAGGACTCTACCCTCTATGACGTTTATCTGGGTTTGGGATCTTATTATTATTGGCGTACTGCGAAGTCAAAGTTTCTTCGTATCATCGCTTTCTGGATTCCCGATAAGAGAGAGCTGGGCATTGAACAACTGCATTTTGTCATTGATCATGGACGATACGCTATTTACGAGTCCATTTACGTTTTACTCGCTGCTTATTATAATGAGGGGCTGTATGAAAAGGGACTTCAGCTGGTAAATGAAGCTATTCAGGAAAAGGAAAGACCCAACTTGACAGACCTTTATTTCAAGGGTCGTTTTCTGGCACAGAATGGCAAATGGCCTGAGGTAGAGCAGATTTTTACCGGAATACTGAATAAAATAGCGGATTACAAATATCCTTCCATCGGATACCAGGTGGAATGCAAATACTGGATTGCAAAAGCGCTTGAGCAGCAGGGTCAGGAAAAAGAAGCACTTTTTACAGCCCGGGATGGCCTTATGCTGAGCAGGAAAAGGGATGCAGATAAAGAAATAGAAGGGCACATCGACAGTTTTGACGATATTCAGAATGAACTGAAAAAATTACACCAGGAACTGAATGAGCGTCTGATGAGCCGGCAATGATCTCCGGAAATATACACTGGTATATTTGAAACAAATCTTAACCCATTTTCACCGAGAATATGAAATAAATTCGCAAAATAATCCTTGCAAGATAAAATAAATACAATTAATTTGAGCATTCAAAGAAAGAACCCCATTCTTACGCGGGTCCTGTTAAAAAATTGCAGGATATTTTGAGTAAGAGAAGGGGTACGCAAGTTTAACATATTTAAGAGGTAAGTATCTTGGAAAAGGGTGTAGTAAAATGGTTTAATGGTCCAAAAGGTTACGGATTTATCAGCCGTGAAAATGGCGAAGATGTATTTGTTCATTTCAGTTCAATTCAGACGGAAGGTTATCGTACCCTTACGGAAGGTGATCAGGTTGAATTTGAGGTCACTGAAGGACCCAAGGGTTTACAGGCCACCAATGTCAGAAAAAGTTAATGTAAACCGAAAATACAAACCCCCGACCTTATCTCGGGGGTTTTTTATGTTTGAAAGTGTTTCTTCTTTTTAAATACAATCCAAATTTTAATCGTCGGTTTTGATAAGACTTTGTCCACTTATCAATGATTGTTGTGGGGACTTTTATACTAACTACCATTAATAACAGGAGGTTCAAATGAAGTATCTGCTCATCATAATGACTATTATGTGCACCATGAGTTCAGTTTATACCCAGGACGCACTTAAATCGGATGTTCATCTGTTTCAGACTTTTTTACGGGATGCACCCATTTCTAGCCGTCCCTACGGCGATGCCGGTTTCACCTACGGTGATTATAATTATTTCAGTAACTGGTCCCTGGGATTTCAGGGCGCTTATCCCATAAATCCGAAAGTCGAAGTCGGAACCAGATTGGATTTTCTCAATTACAGTCCGGATGCTGGGAACGGTGAGTCCGGATTGTCCGATTTATTCCTCACCGGCAGATACCTGATAATACCGGAAAATATGAATCTTTCGGCAGGGGCTTTTATAACACTCCCCATTGGCAGCAAAGATGTGGGGCAAAATAATTTTGATTTCGGCGCTTATGGTGCCCTGCGCTATCCTTTAACTAACGGCATGGTATTAAGCGGAATCTTGGGATTGGATTTTCTGGAAATCGGAAATGACAGGAAAACGTCACTCATGATTGGTGGAGGCGCTATTTATCCGGTCCAGGAAAATTTCGCTATAATCGGTGAATTAAATATACAAACTGAGGTCAATTATGCACTGTTAAGCGGTGGTGTGGATTACTCTCTGGCAGGAGGCAGCAAGTTGAGAGGAGCGCTGGGGTTCGGTCTGGATGATGGGGCTCCTGATTTTGCACTACTGGCCAGCTTTTTGTTTTTCCTTAAATAAGGTGTCAGCTCTGAACTGTAACAGTCAAAATTTTATTATACAGTCAAGCATATTAAGAGGGGTGATGATGGATTCATCCCTTTATTTATTGTAAAATTTTTTGCTCCGGTTTGAAGAAACTTAATCTGATTTTTCAATTCACCAACAGTCAGCCAAGAAAAGAAAAAATGTACCGGTAAACTCTCTTCCAGGCAAGTCCATTGGCAGAGTTCAAAAACAAAAAAGACTGAATGCTAAAAGCAGAAGAAGTGTCGGATTAATCCTGTACAGCATCGAGGATATGACGTATTTTTTTCAGCAACAGGGAAGGTGTAAATGGTTTCTGAAGGAAGGGCGTTTCAGAACCCAGCAGTCCTTTCTGAACGATAGCGGTGCTGGTATATCCTGAAATATAAAGCACTTTTGCTTCGGGATGGATCCTGGCCATATTTTGAACAAATTCACCACCACTCATATGGGGCATCACAATATCCGTGATCACCAGATCTATAGGTTTTTTGTATTCTTCACACAAGGAAAGAGCAATTCCGCCGTGCGGTGCTTCCAAAATGCGGTAACCATGCTTATGGAGCGCCTCACAGATCAGCGCCCGTACATCATTTTCATCCTCCACCACCAAAACAGTTTCATTACCGGTTATAATTTCCTCTTTCTTTTCCGCCACGGTGGCAGTCTCAGTATCATCATCGATTCGTGGCAGGTATACTTTAAATGTCGTTCCCATTCCCGGTTCGCTGTAAACCCATATATATCCTTCACTCTGTTTTATAATCCCATACACTGTCGCCAGCCCCAGACCCGTCCCCTTTCCTTCTTCTTTAGTGGTAAAAAAGGGCTCGAATATAAAATCCTGAATCTCTTTATGGATTCCCAAACCGGTATCACTGATAGCCAGCTTAATATAGTTTCCGGATTTTACCATGGAACGTTTTTGAATATAATCGTTATCCAGGCGTGTGTTTTCGGTTTCAATGATTATTTTCCCATTGCCCGTAATCGCATCACGTGCATTGATAACCAAATTCATTACTAATTGTTGTATCTGTCCGGGGTCTGCTTGAACATTACCCAGTTTTTGGTCCAGAAGCATAACAAGTTCCAGATCTTCTCCGATTAAGCGCTGCAGCATATTTTCCATATCCCGCAGAAGGGTGTTCAGATTCATGACTTTGGGTTTCAGAATCTGCTTGCGGGAAAATGCCAGCAGTTGCCGGGTTAATGATCCCGCCTTTTCCCCGGCTTTGTCAATCTGCAACGCATAATTACGCAACAGGTTATCGTCTGCCAGCCGCGACAATAGCAGTTCACTATATCCTTTAATAATAGTCAGCAGGTTATTAAAATCATGCGCCACTCCTCCCGCCAGCCGGCCAATGGCTTCCATTTTCTGTGCCTGCCTGAACTGCTGCTCCAGTTTTTTATGTTCTGATATATCCCGGGATACTCCGATTAAAGCCACCGGTTCATTTTTCTCATCACGGATTATGGAGGTGGACAGAAAAATATAAAATTCTTCTTTATTCCGTCGTTTATTGATTAATTCGCCCTGCCAGCTTCCTTTTAGGGTCTCCGGTAAAATTTTCCTTATCACCTGAAGCGGATTCTTGGAAGAGCGAACTATGTCAATAGGTTGTCCGATCAATTCCTCCCTCCGGTAACCATATGTTTTCAGGAAAGCATCATTCACAAAAATAATGTTATCCTGCATATCAGTCACACTAACACATTCGCTGATACTTTTAATGGCATGAGCCAGCATGTTCATTTCATTCTGTACTCTTTTCCTCTCAGAAATGTCCCGAATGACCAGCAGAATATGTGTCGCTGAACCATTTCTGGTGATAATGGAAGCACTGATTTCGATGGGTATGGTAATTCCCTGGAGGTTAGTCATCTCGGTTTCAAACAAGAATACATGATCATCCTTATTCATACGCCGGAACCAACTGTCATACATCTCTTCCAGACGAACCGGGGAAATGAGATCCTTCATATTCCGCGCTTTTAACTCGCCGGGTTTTATTCCGGTTGTTTTCAGGCCGGCTTTATTCATATAGATAAAATCTCCATTCAGATCATGGACAACAATGATATCACGGGCGGTTTCTGCCAGCAGACGATACTTCTCCTCACTCTCTTTCAATGCAACCTCGGTATCCTTTAAATCTGTGAGGTCGATGTCCAGGAAATAAAATATTTTCTGACCGAAATCATTTTTCAGTACTACGTTACTGGATAACATATGAATGCGTTTACCATCTTTTCGCCGGAAACCGATTTCCTGAGGCGGAAGAGAATGGCTGTTGTTAAGCAGCCGGTCGATCCTATGCAATACCTGGGATTTCATGTCTTCAGTAAGAATCAGGTCTTCCATTTTTAGTCCCATTACTTCATCCTGTCGGTACCCGTAGAATTGTTCACAGGCGAAATTCCAGAAGACAACTCTTCTCTCTTCATCATACCCATGGACGGCAATACTGGCAACGTTTTCAACCAGAGTACGGAACCGGTTTTCACTTTCCCGCAGTTCTTTCTCTATTTTCTTTCTTTCCGTAATGTCCCGGGCAAAAACCGATACACCGGTTATTTTAGCTCCCTGCCGGATGGGATTAAAAAAAATCTCAACATCCATATCCTCTTTATTTACTGCAAATCTTTCCTCAACAGAAAAATTTTCTCCTTTCAGTGCCCGGCGGTAACGTTTTCGCCAGACTGAGCGGAGAAAAACCGGTACCGTTTTCAGGACATCATCACCCAAATCAATGTCGATTCCATAAGCCTGGTAATACAGGGTGCGAAAGGCAGAATTTATGGCTGTTACCCTAAATTTCCGGTCTATAGACCAAATACAATCCCGGGTATTCTCAATCAGAGCATTCAGATTGGCTTTAGCGGCGTTAACTGCTTCCTGCGCATTTATCCTGTCGGTGACATCCCGGATTGTTACCAGCGCAGTCTTACGGCCTTCAAAATTAATCCTGGTGGCAAGCCCCTCAACCCATTTGATTTGATGATCTGCCGTTTCGATACAATAATCTGCCAGAAGACTTTCCTGATCTTTTTTAATTAAACGGAGATGCTTGCGCACTTCTTTTTTATGAGACGGATGAACAAAATTTAAAATGTTCAGGCCTTCTCTATCAAAAGTCTTTTTCAGACCGACAAGTTCGTAAGCCGCTTTATTCAGAAAAAGAACATTTCCCTGCCAGTCAACGATTATTATAGCATCAAGAATCATATGAACCAGGTTTTCAAAAATATTGCCTGACATGCCGGAATTATCCGGCAGAGCGTTCTCGATATTGAGCAGCTTCTCCAGTTCTCCTAAACGTGACCGGCATTGATTTAATTCTTCAATTAGTGCTTTTTTGGTTTTTCGCTCGTCCTTCATACCTTGTCCGTCATTGCCACAAATAGGACCCGTGGTATTTCAAAATAATCGAGTCCGGCTGATATTTTTTTCTACTGATCCGTCTTCATATAATCGTCAGTTTTTTCAAACATTTATTGTTATTTTTTTACGCAAAAATCCTTCCGGCCGATAAGTTTTCATGGTAAAATTCAGAGAGGATTACCCCGACTCCTCGGCATATTTCCCTGAATATCGGGATCTGAATAAATTTTATGTCTCTTCACAATAATGAATACCTGAACTCGTAAAAGATTACAAGTTACCCATCTTTAACCATGAATATTTCATCAAATTTAATGAATCGTATCTGGCTGTT
>CAYWTB010000075.1:0-22338 GCA_964461135.1 uncultured Caldithrix sp.
TTGAAAAACATAATCGTTTACCTAATTTTGTAGGTACTCATTTTTGTGATGAACCTTTTATTATAAGCTTCACAGATAAAGGCTCAAGGAACAAGGCTTCCCGACGACCCCGGCTCCTTCCGGTCGACTCGTTGGTCAGCCGGAAGGTGGATCCCCGCCAGTAGGCGGACAGGCTGGCCACTGTCGGAGATCAAATCATCCAGGATTTCACCGGCATCTAGTTGGCACTGTGCCTGACCAATACTCAAATTGTGCAGAAATCTATTATTTACTGGAGATGAACAAATATTTTTTATATTATCTGCTAGTTGGTAGACGGATTGCACCTGGTTTTTTGATATGGCTTAAGTTTTCGGCGATTTTTGTTTTCACATTTTTATTCGTTTCGGATTTTGAAAATTACTGCAGCTGAAACAAACACCCTTTCCTGTCGTAGGTAAAGTTGTGAGTGAAAAATTAAATATGTCATATAAGTTCAAAGAATTAAATTCAATGTGATTCTAACTTCAGGTAAATTCCACTGAATTGGTTTAAGGTTGAAGAGTATGGACTGAATTAGATTTAGAGATATTTTTTACATAGTTTTATAAACAGGACGTCTATATGAAAGCAATTCATAACCTTATAATTCTTTTGATGACCGTCAGTATTTCAGTGGCCCAGACTCTCCGTTCGGTTGAAATCACTTCCATACCGCTGGGGGAAGTTAAAATGGCCGGCTTTACCCTGAAATCTGATAAAAGCGTTGGTGTCGAAGCCATTGGTGCCGGTGAAAAAACCAAGGTCCCGGCTAAATTCACCTACATGGTGGATCCTAATGGGCTGTTTGCTTATGCCTGGATTATTAATGCAAAATCCAGGGATCTGGTGTGGCGGATGACCCTGAAAAATACCTCACGCTATAAAAAATCTGATTATTCCCGCATTTTTGATGGAAGCGTGAATTTGCCACGGGGGGAATACGAGGTGTATTATTCTGCCCGGGTTCCTGATTATGCTTTTTTTGATGATGGATTTTTCAGTCTGGGAAAACTTCTGGATAAATTATTTAAAAATGAAAAATGGTATGAAGAAACCCAGCGTGACTGGCATATCCGGATAAATGACGTGGATGAAGAGGTGGATAAAAATTCAATTTTGAAATATCACAAGGCACTCCAGGAACAGGCGGTGGTTAGCATGACAGGGCTGCGGAATTCGGAATTCCGGCAGGAGGGTTTCAAACTTACTGCAAAAGGTACATTTCAGATTTATGCAATTGGAGAAGCCTTTAATGAGGAGATTTTTGATTATGGATGGATAGTGAATGCCAATACTTCTGAGAAAATATGGGAAACCCTGGCCGACAAGGGTAAATACGGCGGCGGAGCCGAAAAAAACCGTGAGTGGAAGGAAACCACTACCCTGGAACCCGGTACTTACTGGGTGTATTTTGCCATGGATGGATCCCATTCTCCCGATAACTGGAACTCAAATCCTCCTTATGATCCGGATTTTTATGGCATAACCATGACCGGAGTAACGGGCAAATTCAATCCCAAAAGTGTTGAGCGCATTATAAAGCAGAAAATTCAACCCATTATTGAGCTGACCAGGCTGGGTAATAATGAATCCGTGGAGGCAGGATTTAAACTTATAGAACCCATGCAGATTCGTGTCTATGCTCTGGGTGAAGGAAGAGGTGGAGAGATGTTCGATTATGGCTGGATTGTGGATCTCACCACCGGCGAACGCATATGGGAAATGACCTTTAACCGCACCCGGTATGCCGGTGGTGCGGAAAAAAACCGCATGGTGGATGAAATTATTACCCTGGCAGCGGGCTCCTATATGGTCCATTTCGTGACCGATGGCAGTCACAGCTACTTCAACTGGAATTCAGAAAAACCTAACAATCCTGAGAGATGGGGAATTACAATTTATCCGGCTGATCCTAAATTCAACGCAGAAAATATTCAGAAACTGGAAGCAGCTTCTCTTTCGGGAAATATTATTGCCCAGATTATCCGGGTCAGTAACGGTAGGGTTTACCAGGAACGCTTTCACCTGGATAAAAAGACAGCGGTACGCATTTATGCTATGGGTGAAGGTGACTGGGATGAAATGTATGATTACGGCTGGATTGAAAATGCTGAGACCGGCACGAAAGTATGGAAAATGGCCTATGACCAGACGCGCTGGGCAGGAGGAGCCCGAAAGAATAGAAAAGTTGAAGATTTTATAACTCTGCCGGCAGGAAATTATATCCTGTTTTATAATACCGATGATTCCCACAGCTTCAATAACTGGAATGATGACCCGCCCGACGACCCATACCTCTATGGCATTACAGTGTACAGTATGGAGAAATAAGAAGAACCAGGTTCCGGACGGCAGACCTTACTTAAATCTTATCTTGTTGCTGACTATCGTCTTTTTTCTGTCCACGCCTGCCCGCCTGCCTGCTGCCCGCCTGCCTGCTGCCCGCCTGGCATCGGACAGGCAGGCAGGGCTTTAGACGGGAATTACACGAATTTTATTCACGAGAAGCCTTTGTCCTTTAGCCTTTATCCTTTTTCCTCGAGCCTTTAGCCTTTGACCTTTAGCCTTTAGCCCTTATCCTTTCTTTACCCTCTCACCCAACTGCTAACTGTTATTACTTTCTTCCATTGGAACGGCCGAGCAGATAGGCATGGATGAATTCATTGATATCTCCGTCCATGACGCCCTGGATATCTGATGTTTCATAATCTGTCCGGTGATCTTTAACCATATTATACGGATGAAATACATAGGATCTGATCTGATTTCCCCAGCTTATTCCGGTTTTGGAGTCTTCCAGTTTCTGTTTTTTGGCCCGCTCTTCCTCCAGTTTTCTCTGGTAAAGGCGGGATTTTAATATTTTCATAGCATTGGATTTATTTTTATGCTGGGATCTCTCGTTTTGACAGGTTACGACAATATTGGTGGGAATATGAGTGATCCGCACCGCCGAATCAGTTCTGTTCACATGCTGGCCGCCTGCCCCGCTGGCCCGGTAGGTATCTATGCGCAAATCATTGGGATTGACATCCATTTCAATCTCCTCGTCCACTGCCGGTACTGCAAAAACCGAGGCAAAGGAGGTGTGGCGCCGCCCGCTGGAGTCAAATGGGGATATTCGTACCAGACGGTGCACGCCACTCTCCGCTTTCAGATTTCCGTAGGCAAATGGTCCGGTGATTTCAATAGTTACACTTTTGATGCCGGCCTCTTCGCCCGGGAGCATATCCAGAATTTCCGCTTTGAAGTTATTCTGATCGGCCCAGCGCAGGTACATGCGCATCAACATTTCGGCCCAGTCCTGTGATTCTGTGCCCCCGGCACCGGGATGAATAGTCAGGATAGCATTCTTGGGATCCTCTTTTTCCCGCATGATCCCCCTGATTTCCAACCCCTTTATCTTCTGGAGCAATTTTTCACTCTCCCGGTCCAGCTCCTTAAGAATGTCCCCGGATTCTTCCTCACTACTCAACTCAAGCAATACCAGTAAATCTTCCAGTTCTTTATTATAATGATACCATTCCTTAACGATCTCCTTTTCATCACTTAATTTCTTGAGTAGATTCTGAGCCTTCTCCGGGTCATCCCACAGGTTCGGATCATTGGACTGCTTTTCCATTTCACTTATTACCCGTTCTCTTTGTTCGATGTCAAAGATAACTCCGCAGGTTAGTTAAGATTTCCTCTGCTTCATCAATTCGATTTTGAATAATTTCGTCCATGGGTCCTTTCCTATTCAGTAATATTATTATTCGTCATTTCTGCCGTGCTTTTCACAAAGTTCACCAGGGGTCATCCCGGCACTCAGATCTCACAATTTAAATTTTAAATACAACAATATAACGGTATTGACGTTTACCTCCGATTCCTGTTTCCTGATACCGGATCGGAATCAGATGTCCTTAACAGAACACTGCGGTATTCAACTCACTGCTTTCTTCTTTTTTCCCCGGAGGTTATAATAAATTTCTCCTAACACCTCCGCCGGGCAGTCGGACAGGCCTTTTTCAAGAGGAAGAACGTCTGCCAACTGCCTACGATAGACTGTAGCCAGCTTTTTATCTTTTTCCCTTTTCCCTCTCGCCAAACTGCCAACCGCCAACTGCGGACTGCCAACTGTGCATTCCACTTTTAACCTTTCACTTTCTCATAAATCGAACGAATATCACAATCCTCAAAATAATGTTGAAGGATCTTTTGCCACTTGAATCCGTCAATTGCCATCATCACTGCACCGGTTTTGCACATACCTACCCCATGTCCCTGTCCGGCACCCACCAGAGTAAATGAGATAGGAGTTCCGATCTGGTCGAGTTCATTCTCCACAATAAAGCAGGAGCTTTCCAGGTAATCCTGTGCCAGGCTTTCACGGATATTCAGTTCGTTCCTGATCATATAATTCTTTAAACTGCCTATTAATTCGATTTCTTTCAGACGACCGGAACGACCGCGTCTCAGAGGAACAATGTCAAACAGAATCCCGATATCTTCTCCGGTTTTTTTGTAAATGAGTTGTTCCAGTTCCTGCCGTGAATAATCTACTTCCCAGCGGAAATATTTTTTATATTTTTCAAGGGATTTAGGTACATCGGAACCTTTCAGGTTACACCAGGCATCAGGACGGGAGAGAATCCACTTTCTTACCACCTCTTCATCCTGCAGGGATGAAAATTCCTTGGGTACTTTTTTCCAGTCGTATTTACCGTGGAACTGCGGTTCTTCATCCATCTCCCAGACGCCCTTGGCGTCCTCGGTATGGCCGCCGCAGATGAGGTTAAAGTAAGCATCACATATCACGTTTTTGGTGAAAATAACCTGACCTCTGGTCTCTTCCACTGCCACATCAATATTCTTATCTTCGAAATCAATACCATAGTAGCGCAGACAATGGCCCCAGTCACACATGTCATAAGGATCTCCCGGATGTTTGTGCTCAACTCGTGCCAATACTTCACTGCGACTGACGATGGCAAGGCTTTTACTGAATTCAATGGGTAAATCGGTTCCGATTTCCGAGAACACCACCCGTTTCAAATACGATTCCAGCGGAATTTCACTGATCACCATCAATTTTCCATTATTGTCAATGCGAAATTCCAGTGAACTGTTATAAACCCGGTCTTCATAGTGTTCTTTTTGCAGCACCTCATCATAACTGTGGATATTATACAATTTTGTTTTAGTACTGGTTTTGGATGGAATGACTTTAAAGAAGTTTTTTGATTCTCCCGAATTTTCATACTCCGCATCGAAAAATTCCAGGATTCCCCTCGGTTCCTTAACCGTATCTTTTAAGATACTGGGATTAAATTCCGGCTTAAATTTCTTAAAATCTTTCTTGGCTTCCAGTTCCGATGCATATTCTCCCGATATAATTACATATTTGGTATTATTATTTATTTTTTGTTCATCCAGGAAAATATTGCCACCCAGTATCTCAATAGCGGCATCAGGATCGTACTGGTGAGTCAGTTTCAGTTTTTCTTCAATCCGCTCCCGGTTGAATGATTCATAAAGGATAAGACGAAAACGTTCGCTTCCGGCTTTACTTTCTTTAATCTTTACCCGCCATTTCAGTCTGGAGTTGGTTTCAGGGATAATGACTTTCTCGGATGAATCCATTACCGTGAATTCTCCTAACACATTGAAATCAATAAATTCCTGACCTTCAATGATTCCGATACGGAATATCGGTTCACCATTAATGTGATTTAAATGAATGTCTTTTAGGTTTTCTTCCATTCAATAAATGCCTGTGTTATTTTATTTTTACTTTAATTTTTTTTAATCGACAAATATAGGATATTTTTTATTTAAAATCAAGTCACCCTCCCGCTGCATTAATTGCCCGAAGAGGGTTAAAAGTTCCACGAAAATGAGGACAGATATAACCGCTGGTCGTATAACCCTTCCTAAAAAATATTGAAACGTTTTGAAAGGTGATTATGTTAAATGATTGAATAAATTTGTTTTTACGCAGGTATTTTGTTATAATTGGCCTCTGATACCAAATAAACGGTAATTGTATTGAATATTTGTCGTTATATAATAACCTTTTCTCTTTTAACTATAATTGTTGTTAAAAGCCAGATCCCAATACAGCCGGCGGAGTCATTCGGAGACCGTTTGGTTATTGGTGAAGTGGGAGATCCCCCTGCCTATCTGAATCCATTCCGGGTCAATACTATTCTGGAAAAACAGCTGGTGCGCCTGGTTTTCGGAACCGGTTTGATTCAGAAAATGGATCGCTTCGGACACCCCCCCATTCTTATCGATCGGTTTATCCAGCCACCTCGCAAATCTCAGGGATATTTATGGCAATATTCCCTTATCAGAAATATTGACTACCACAACGGCATACCCATGCGCAATAATGACATCAGGTTTACATTTAAAGTGTTAAAACGTTTTGGGGGTTATATTCTCAATAAACCATTCGCGGTTTCTAATATTGACAGCATAACTACCAGTGGTGACCTGGAATTTACTTTTTTCCTGAAGGAAAAGAATAATTTCTTTGACCAGGATCTTTCCGATATACCAATCCTCTCTGAACAGTATTATAAAAATATTGAAAATTCAGGGTATAATCTTTTTGCGGAATCCCCTCCTCTGGGATACGGGCCGTTTATTCTGGAAAGCCGGAGTCCCAAAATGATTTCTCTGATTCCTCACCCGAATTATCCATTCGGAAAACCGTTTCTTAACAAGGTTATTTACCGTTTTTTCAATGATGAACAGGAAATGATCGATGAATTTATTCAGGGTAACATTGACCTGATTGAAATAAAAGAGAGTGAAACGGCCCGCCGCCTGCATCAGATTCTGAAAAATCAGATTAAGATTTTTCAGATACCGCGGCCGGAAAAGAAAGTATTTTTTATTTTATTAAATGTTAATGTTTTCCCCTTTGATAAGCCCGGTGTACGTTTAGCGGTGCGGGGCAGTATCAATCAGAATGAAATCATGAGAGAGCTGGCGGAACAGAACAGTCACATAGCATATTCTATTGTGGATTATACAAATTCATTGTTCTATAAGGATTTATTTCAGGAAAACTATGAGCCGGATGTCAGTCTCCGTAATCTGCGAAATGACGGCTGGCATCTGAATTCGCCCCGGGGGATTCTGGAACGGGATGGCCGGAGTCTGAATTTTGAATTATTATATGAAGAAAACTCTCACCTGGAGGAAAGTGTCGCCCGGAGTATTAAAATTCATCTGGCCGAGCTAGGAATAAATGTGAAACCACGTCCTGTAAATTATAAGGAAAAAGAAAATCTAATAGAAAGCAACAGTTTCGAGGCAGCGGTGCAGAGTTATTCCTATTACGATGATAATCTTTACAATGTTATAAAAGATTTTTATTTAACCGTATTAAAACAGGACGGTTATGTCATCAATTACGCAAATCCGTTTATTGAACGCCTGTTCAACCAGGCGGATAACAGGCCCGCGCTGCAGAAGCAGGTCATATCGCGATTTCAGATTTTTCTGCATCAGAATGCTCCGGCGGTATTCCTCTATTTTGATGACAAGATTATTTATGCAGTTAATAACCGCTTCCAAAATGTGAGGGTAAGTTACAGCAGTGATAATAAAGTATACTATTACAGGCTGATGCCCTTTGAGAACTGGTTTGTACCTAAAAACCTGCAAAAATATCCATCCCGCTGACCCATGAAGAGATTAAGAATCGGTACTTACATAAGGGTGTTCAAGCGATTAATCCGCGGTTACCTGGAGAAAAAGATTCAGCGGCGGATGGTTTTTAGTTTTGTAGGCTTAGGAGTTCTTCCTATTCTTATTGTCAGTTTTATCCTGATTCGGCTGACGGAAAACACTGTTCAATCTTATATTTTTCAAAGAAATATGGAGATCGCAAGGGGAGCCAGCACTGAAATCTCGCTTTTTGTAAAGGAACCGGTGACCATTCTGAGTACTATCCTTCAGACCCGCGATATTCTTGAAATGGAGCGCTTTACCCAGAGTCGCCTGATTAATAAAATACAGCTGAACAATTCCCTCTTCCGTAAAATCTTCATTCTGGATCGTGCCGGCATCTCTGTGGTTACAACCAGTTTTGGTGAAGAATTGCGGGATTATAGTGAAGATCCCGGCTATATTGCAGCCATGACGGGGGATGTTTTTTTCTCCCAGGTGTACTTTACCCGCTCCCGTTTTCCGGTCATGTCGGTTGCCCTGCCCATAAAAAAATATAATAATGTGGAAGGGGTACTGGTGGGGGAAATCGACTTGAAGAACATATGGGATCTGGTGGATAGCATCCGGGTCGGGAAGACCGGTTATGCCTTTTTAATCAGCTCGGATGGCTCCGTCATAGCGCACCCCGAAAAGCAGAAGGTTATCAATAAGGAATCATTTGCGGACTACTTTTTTTATCCTGAATTGATGCGGGGTCATGAAGGTATCGGTTTCTATTCGGATCGTGAAGTGGAGATGATTGCTTCCTATGTGGCTATTCCTGATCTTCGATGGGGGATAGTAGTGCAGCAGGGTAAAGATGAAGCGTTTGAACTAGCCAGGAAAATGAGGAATCAGGTCAGCATATTTGTGCTGCTCACCACGGTTCTGGCTGTTCTGCTGGCCACCGGGACCATCCGCCGGATTACCTATCCCATTGAAACACTGGTGAAAGGTGTAAGGGAATATACCAATGGAAACCTGGCCCACCGCATTAAAATTGAACGGCAGGACGAGCTGGTGGTACTGGGTGATGAATTTAACAAAATGGCTGAATCCCTGGAAAAAAACCAGCGCCAGTTACGGCGAATGGAACGGCTGGCGGCCATCAGCCGGTTTGCCTCCCTGGTGAGTCATGAGATCCGCAATCCTTTAAATGCCATGAATATCAATATGCAGATTTTGCGAAGGCTGGAAAGCCAGTCTGACTCATCGCCTGATAAAAAAATCAAATATCTGAATATTATTACTTCCGAAATAAACCGGATGAACAGCCTGGTGTCCAACTTTCTGGCCATTACCCGGCCCCCGGAGTTGAATCTGATCCGGGGGGATATTCATCAGGTACTGGAGGAAGTGATACTCACCCTGGAAGGACAGGCTAGAAGTCTGGGTATTACCGTAAAACGGAAATATTCCTCTGAAACCCTGCAGGGAATGTTTGATCACAATCAGCTAAAACAGGTATTCCAGAATATTATTCTTAATGCTTTTGATGCAATGCCTGACGGAGGTGAGGTTGTGGTACAGACCGCTCTGCAGACGGGTCAGCAGATACCCGCCGGGCGCAGTGTATTAATTCAGTTTTCAGATACCGGCCTGGGAATTCCCCGCCAGAAACTGGGAGAGATCTTTGATTTTTATTATACCACCAAAAAAACCGGCACCGGCCTGGGACTTGCCATTGCCAAACAGATTGTAGAGGGCCATAAAGGACAGATCAATATTTCCAGCACGGAAGGAAAAGGAACCACGGTATCCATAGAATTGCCCCTGGAAGGCTGATTTCCTGAAGTACTGCCATGTCTGAAGTTGACTTAAGATCTATAGCATAAAAACAGGCTAAAGGAAAGAGGTGCAAGGCCAAAGGCTCAAGGACAAAGGATAACGGAAAAAGGGATAACGGATAAAGGAGAAGAGTAAAGGAATAAAATCTCAGGAGTGAGGGAGTCTAAACTAAGCTGAAAGGGAGGGAAGGAAAGTGGGAAATTCTCGATATTTGCGGTTTGAAGACCTGGAGGTATGGCAAAAAGCAGCCAGATTAAGTGCTGAAATATATCGAAAATTAAAGATTCTACGAGATTATAGTTTCAGAGATCATATTACCAAAACTGGTTTATCAATTTCCTGCAATATTGCAGAAGGATTTGAACGGGAGACACATAAAGAATTCATTGTTTTTCTTTCTTATGCTAAGGGCTCCTGTGGTGAGTTACGCTCACAGATTCATATTGGTATTGACATCAATTACATCGATTCAAAAACCGGCAAAGAATGGATAGATGAAACCATTAAGATATCATCCATGTTAAGCAATCTAATCAAAACGCGTCGTTCATTTTTACAAAGCTCCCAAAGGTAATCATCTGATGCCAAATTAATGGTATTAACAAAGTAATATTTTCCATTATCCCTTATCCCTTTGAAATCGTGGATGATTTCATCTCCGTCAATAGCCAGCTTGTCCGCCTACTGGCGGGGATACGCCTTCCGGCTGATAGACGAGACGACGGGAAGGAGTCTGGTCCGTCGCGGGAAGCCCTTATCCTTTATCCGTTATCCCTTTTCCGTCGTCGTTTATCCTTTCCCCTTTCCCCCCTCCCGTCTTCACTGATTCAAACATTCAGAAAAAGTAACGTGATAAAATATCATATTTTGCTTAATCTATTCTATTTTGTAAATTAACTGAAGGAAACGGACTGAACTTTTAGGCCTCCATCGGATTAAAATAAAATTGAACCAACAGGAAAAACATCATGAATGAAAAGATTCTGGTGGTGGAAGACGACTTAAATACACTGGAGGGATTGGCAGAAATTCTGACCCATGAAGATTTTCAGGTTGCGAAAGCCAAGAATGGGCGGACCGCTCTGGATGAAATAAAAAAAGGCGGCTTCAACCTGGTTCTAATTGATTACCTGCTGCCGGATAAAGATGGTCTGGAGGTTTCCAGGATAATACTGAATCAATTCCCGGAGGTCAAAATAATTATGATGACCGCATTCGGTTCGGTAAAGAATGCGGTGGAAGCCATGAAAATGGGCATTTATGATTATTTAACCAAACCCATAGATCTGGATGAACTGCTCATCGTCATCGGTCGGGCCATCAAGGAGCAGCAACTGATTTATGAAAATATCGACCTTCGTGACAAGCTTCAGCAGACCTACAGTTTTGAAAATATTATCGGCGTCAGTGGCAAAATGCAGGAAATATTCAAGAAGATTCTGAAGGTGGCGGTTAGCGACGCCACTATCCTGATCCGGGGGGACAGCGGTACCGGCAAAGAACTCATTGCCCGGGCCATTCATTTTCAGAGCAACCGAAAGAACCACCCGCTGGTGGAGATCAATTGCCCCTCCATTCCCGAAACCCTGCTGGAAAGTGAGCTGTTCGGCCATGAGAAGGGGGCTTTTACCGGTGCCTATAAATCCAAAAAAGGGAAATTTGAAATTGCGCATAAAGGTTCTATCTTTCTGGATGAAATTGCTGAATTGCCCCTGGGTGTGCAGGCCAAGCTGTTACGGGTTTTGCAGGATCGCAAATTCACCCGGGTAGGGGGGGTAGACAATATTGAAGTGGATGTACGGCTGATTACCGCCACTAATAAAAATCTGGAACAGGCCATGGAAAAGGGACTTTTCAGGGAAGATCTCTATTACCGCCTGAATGTAATCCCCATTTTTATTCCTCCCCTGCGGGACCGGCCTGAAGATATCGGACCTCTGATCGATCATTTTATCAAGAAATATGCCGACAAAAATAACAAGGAAGTCACCGGTATTTCATCTGAGGCCATGGATGTTTTATTGCAGTATCCCTGGCCGGGGAATATCCGGGAGCTGGAAAACACCATTGAAAATGCAATTGTGATGAGCGAGGGAAATAAAATTGCCGTTGGCGATCTTCCCGGATATCTGCAGGCCCGAAAACCGGCGGATAAGTCTTCCTCTGTCGGTATATCTGCGGTGCTTCAGGACAGCGTTGGAGCCGCTTTCAAAGATCAGTTGCAGATGTGTGAGCGTGAAATTATCCGCCGGGCACTGGATGATGCCAATGGCAATAAAACTCATGCGGCCCGCCGGCTGGGATTTTCCCTGAGAACACTGCGCAATAAACTTCAGAAATTTAAACTCCAGTCTGAAGAATAAAAACAAGGCTCAGAGGAAAAGGCTAAAGGCTTTCTCAATATCTTCTGCCCACTGTTTATCTTTGTCCACGAATTTCACAAATTAGCACGAATTGAAAGATTTATTTATTCCATTATTTTTGATTCTTTTTTGTTTCCCTACTGTTTTATGTTTTTAATTATTCCTTAATCCTTCATCCTTAATCTTGTTTTTCTGCAGACTGCCAACTGGCGACTGCCGACTGCCAACTTGTTTCCCCTTTTCCCTTCTCCTTTCTCTGAGAATAGCCAAAAATTGCATATCACTGCCTGGCATGCGGGGCAATTGAACACCTTGGATTAAAGTATTGATATCTTATAAAGTTAATTAATATTTTTACGATATTATAGAGAGTGTAAAATGGAATTGACGTTTTTATCGAGCTGATGGATTAATGAATGTTATCAAAACTTGAAACAGCGGTTTGTCAGATTAAAACGCTGCCGGTGCATGGTATGCTGGCGCAGGAAATTGTCCGGGTGTGCAATCGGAAAGTTCCGGATATTTCCCGGTTTTTAAAGCTGGTATCAAGCGATCAGGCTCTGTCTGCACAGATTTTGCGCCTGGCCAATACCAGTTTTTATAATTTCCCTCGCGCCATCATATCGCTGGACCGGGCAGTGGTAGTGATGGGATTTGACCTGGTAAAGGATATCGCCTTTTCCCTGTCCGTAAAAAGCCTCTTTACGAATACTCTGGCAGAACTGCGCGATATGGCTGATACATTCTGGAAACATTCACTTTATACAGCGGTGATATTGAAAGTACTGGCAGAAAATTATGATTCCGAAAATCAGGATTTACTCTATTACAGCGGTTTATTGCATGATTGCGGGAAAATGGTGATCCTGCAGCTTCTGGGTAGGGAATACAGTATTCTTATGGAAAAAAGCGTACAGGAAGATAAAAATCTGCGCGAACTGGAAAAAACTTTCCTGGGATATGATCACGCTGAAATGGGAGCTGATTTGCTTGAGAAATGGCACCTCCCGGAACATATGGTGATCCTGACACGCTTTCATCATATACCGGCAGAATATAAATCCGGAGAAAAGGTGGATTTCTGGATCCGACTTATGTATCTTGGTAACCTGATATCTCATTTCGTTGAGAGGGGATTGATAAATTATGATGACCTGGTAAAACTGGATCCGGATTATGAAGATTTTTTTCCCCTTAGTGAAAAGGATTTTCGTAAATTACTGCGATCGATTCAGAAGGAAATTAACGAACACCGGCAGGTTTTAAATTTTATGGAAACGAAACAGACATGAATCATCAGGAAGACATCCTGCGGAATTTTGATTCCGTTCTTACTTCCATCAAGAAAATGGAAGAAAGCGCTGCGGTTTTTACTGAATTGAATAGAATATCGTCAGAATTGAGTTCCCTGAAGGATTTTATTCAACAGGGATTGGAAAATCTGAACACCAGTTACGATTCTTTTACCCACAGTATAAGTACCTTTTCGGAAATTATTGAGTTCCAGAAAAAAATACTGAATTATAAGAGCACGGATAAAACGGTGGCGGAAATTTTCGGCTTTTTAAAAGCGCACATTCCTTATGATGATGCATTCATGATTTATAAATTGAAAGAAGAAGATCCCTCCTATGAAATCATTTCCTCCGACCGGGAACGGCTTGAAGGATATAGAAAATTTGTTACGTCATCTAAAATAGAGCACTTTCTGTCCCTTTTTCAAAATAATGATTTGTCTCACCTCATACAGAACAGCGGGGATTTTTATCCCGATACCATTGATTGGACGCAGTTGAAGGCTAAGTCGGTTATTGTTTTCTCTCTCAAAGTAAGGGGGCATTTATTTGGATTGGGATTTCTGGTAAGGCGAAACCAGCCATTCGAATTGAATGATCTTTCGCTGGTGAATGTGATGAATATTATGGTTGCACTCCTGATCTATCACAGTTTTTATTTTGCCTGGGTGAAATCAAGGTTGATTCAGCAGGCGAGGCAACTCAAAATACTGGATGACGTCAAATTCGCCGACTTTTTTGAAAAAGGTCCCATTTTTCTGTTTACGCTGGATTCCCGGGCGGTGATATTACATGCCAATACGTCGGCACTTAAGTTTCTGGAAAATTCAGGTGATTCGGTTATTGGAGAGGATTTCTTGGAACTTATACCACCGAACCATCGCGCATCCATTAAAAAATTTCTGAGCGAAAATAAAGATAAACGTCCGGGAATTTTTCAGTCCCCCATGCTGACTCGCAACGATCAGTCGCCCATCATGGAATTTATTGTCAGTCCGGTACGTGTGGGTAAGGAGACGGATTTAAAGCTGGTGATGGCTGCTGAAGTTACCGAAACCTATCACAGGGGAACCATTCGAAGAAGGAATGAAGTGCTGGATGAAATAGATCAATTTTCCCGCATACTGGTTACCCAGTTTAACAATCTGTTGACCACTATTTTACCGACCATCAATACCGTCAGATCGTCTCTTCCGGCCATGGATCCGCACCAGCAGCAACTGGAATCTGTTGAGGTGGCGGCCAAACGGTCGGCCAATCTGGTTCAGAAATTTCTCAATTATGATGTGGAAACCCAGGATTCTCCTGAAGAGGGCAATCTGAATAAAATTTTAAATACCTATTTAAGAGCGGCCAGGAAAAATATTCCGTCTCACATCACGGTTAAAATGGAACCGGATTCTGCCATAAAGAATACCCGCCTGTATCCCTTAAAAATCCGGAGGGTGCTGGACATCCTGGTAAGCAACAGTGTTGTAGCCCTGCAGGGCCGGGATAATCCTGCCATTATCTTATCCACCTCGTTCCTTCACCATGATAAAGACGGGCTGATAAATCATAAGCCGTTTTACCTGAAGAAGGGTGACTATATTGAACTGTGCGTGTGGGATAACGGCATTGGTATCCCCGAGAAGAGCATAACCGAGGTTTTGAAACCATTTTATTCCACCCGTATTAAAAATGAAGGCGTGGGACTGGAATTGTTTATTGCCTATAATCTGGTAAAAGATATGAAAGGCGCTATATTTATGGATAGCGAGGTGGAAAAGTTTACGGCTGCGCATGTATATCTGCCTTTCAAGGAGGAAAAATCCATGACGACCCGTACCATTGAAGTTGAGAAACCCCAGCCGCAAATTCAACCGAAAAAAGCCACAGTGCTGGTAGTGGATGATGAATATAATATTCGCAGCATGATGAAGGAAATCATGGAAATGTCCGGTTTTAAGGTGTTTACCGCAGGAAACGGGAGAGACGGTATTGATATTTATCAGAGGTACAAAAGCGATATCGATTTGATTATCATGGATATGGTAATGCCGGTGATGGACGGCCGGGCTGCCTTTAATGAGATCCGCAAGATTAATCCCGATCAGAAGATATTCATCATCAGCGGGTACACACAGCGTGAAGATCTGGAGGATATTCTGGATAACGGTGCTGTTGGATTTCTGCGTAAGCCATTCCAGGTCAAGGAGATTGTGGAGAAGGTGCAGGAAATTTTAAAGACAAAAAATTGATAATCCCGCGTCGTTATTCACAGTTTTGCCATTCCTTCTTATAATTAGAATACCTTCCCTACGCAGGTCGCATCTATTTCAATGAGTAAAATTTTTTCCAACAACCATTATCATAATTGTGAAACCCCTCATCAGATACATAATTATTGCTTATTTTTCTGCGACACCTTTTCATTTGTTTCATGAATGGTTAGTTAAATTTTAAACTTGCACGTGTCAGTGTATCGGTTTTTAATTAAAATCGACCTTCAGAAAAAATCTGCAGAAATTCCGGCGCACCGAGCGTAAAAATTCTTTCTGTCTGAGCCCGCACTCAGTAGATGCAAAATAACTGTGATCACTATTTGACCATTGAGTGCGGGCGAGTTTAAGAATTTTAGCGAGGCGCAACGCTGAATTTCCAGATTTTTTCTGACAGTCTTGATTTTTTGGTTCTTTTGCATCAAGGCAAAAGAACATATAAAAAACCATTAAAAATAGTAATTACTTTAAGATGCAATACAATCCGTGTGAAGAAATTTGTTTTAGAATTGTTATTTCACAATAAAATAATAATAATCGAATAAGCTCTTTACCCATCCCTAAATCCCCCGTCTGGCCGCCGGACAGGCTTCCCTAATACAATAGGGAAGGGACTTTCAGTATAATCATACTACCGTAGGTGGTCAAAAAAAATATAGAATATTTTCAGAATTCATTAGGGATGCCCGTCCAGCCAGGCTAGCAGTGCCGCCCTGATAGGTAAGTGTGACTTTATTAAATTCACTATCTAAAAAAGGAATTTAGGACAAGTTTGAAAAAACCACCAATTTAGAATTAATATTTTAATTTGCCGGAGTCTCTGAATATATTAAAATTTGTAGTTATTGAATGACCCCGGTTGATAACGGAGCTTAATGCATACAAAAAATAGTTTGTTAGGGAATAATTGATCATGTTACGTGAGGAGTTGCTATGCCCAGGTATTTTTATGAAAAAAATTATGAAATACGATCCTATGACTGCAATTATCTTGGCCGGGTAAATCCCCTGTCGTTGTTCAATTTCATGCAGGACCTGGCATCCATCCATGCTGAAAAGCTGGGGTTTTCCGTGCAGCACCTGATGGAAAAGAAAATGACCTGGGTATTATCCCGCATTCATCTGAAGATAGAAAAAATTGCATATTGGAAGGACCAGTTACAGGGACGGACCTGGCCCTGCAGGAGACAGGGCCGCTTTGCCATGCGGGATTTCCGGTTGACCGATTTGCGGGGTGAGACCGTGGCGCTTACCAGCAGCTCCTGGATGGTGCTGGATCTGGACAAACGAGTGCCCCTGAAGCTGGAAAATCTGGGAGACATTGATTATTTTGCGCAGGAAGAGCGCGCCCTGCAAGATGATTTTTCTCCCCTGCCGGTCCCGGAATCATTCGAGGCGGAAAAAAGTTTCCGGGTACGCTTTTCCGATCTGGATATCAATCATCATGTGAATCATGTGGCCTACATAGACTGGGGATAGAAAGGTTACAGGATTCAGGCTTCAAAAAGCAGGTTTCAGGTTTCAGGATCCAGGAATCAGAAAAGCGTGCTGAAATAAATTGAGCGGATTTGAGTAAGGAACCATAAGTTAGATGTGAAGTAAATTATAAAAAAGACTATAGAAAAGTTGGGACTAAGAGGAGGTATAATATGAAATTTGAGGAGTTGGAGGTTTGGAAAAGAGCTGCACAGTTGGGTGAAAATATATTCAAAGAATTAAAAAGCCTTAATGATTTTGTCTTCCGGAATCAAATAACCAAAGCTGGTTTGTCAATTTCAAGCAACATTGCTGAAGGTTATGAGAGAGCATCTGCGAAGGAATGTCTCCAATTTTTATCTTACGCTAGAGGTTCGTGTGGTGAACTTAGATCTCAGATTTATATTGGTATGAAAATAAATTATATTTCTGCTCAGGTAGGACATAACTGGCTCAAGGAGACTCAGGAAATCTCTGCAATGCTTACAAGCCTTATGAAAACCAGGCGCAAATTTCTTTTGTAATTTTATATATATATTTTCTGAGTCTACCTGGTTCCTAGCGCCTGGATCCTGAAACCTGGAACCTAATTTTGATTCCTGACGCCTGAATCCTAACACCTGGAACCTGCTTTTTGGAGCCTGTTTCCTGAATCCTGAATCCATTTCTTTTCAGCTACGCCGCTTCACCGTAAGCACCGGGCAGTTGGCCCAGCGGACTACCTTTTCGGCGGTGCTGCCCAGGAGGATATAATCCAGCCCGGTTAAACCGTGGGTGGCAATGACAATCAGGTCAATTTCGGCTTCCTTAGCATATTCAACGATCTCCTTGTGGGCCTTTCCTTCCTTTACGATAAAATTGCTGCTGATATTTTCCAGCAGTTGATCGCCCAGGAAACCACGCAGGTTTTCTATGACCCGTGCTGCCAGATCTTTGTCAATCTGAAAAATGGATTTGATTCCGGCGGCGTAAAATGAGGGATGAATGTCCTGCTCAATAACATGGATAAAATCGATTGAGGCATTGAAGTAGGGGCTTAATTCAATGGCTTCATCGGCGGCCTCCCGGGAATAAGGGGAAAAATCCAGCGGAACCAGCATCTTGTTCAGGCGAAACTTCTGAAGGGAGCGGTGCACGGTGATAACCGGAAGAGGGGAGAGGCGCACCACTTTCTCCGCTACACTTCCCAGCAGCAGATGTTTCAGTCCGGTGCGGCCATGAGTGCCCATCACCAGAAGATCGAAGGACTGCCCTGACGCATAATCCAGGATCACATCCGCAGCGTTCACACCGCGTAGAATTACGGACTCCACCTTTAATCCGTGTTCTTGCGCCCGGCGCCGGTTGCGGGTCATGTGCTTGTGGATGGTTTCTTCCCGCCTTTTAATCCACTCTTCATATTCCTGCAGGCGCTGTTCTTCGCCCACATCATCCTGAAACAGAACCACGGCATGAAAAAGGGTGAGAGAAGCACCAAATTTTTCAGACAGATTCAGTGCATATTCCACGGCTTTGTCTGAAAACTCACTAAAATCCACCGGAACCAGAATGTTTTTGATATCCATGGCAGGTCTCCCAAGTTGAAGGTCGCAATAATGCAACAACTGCCCGGCAGTTGCCGGGCAGGAGTTGCTATATACCTTACATGGCGGATGGCGGTGCGGGCTCATCTGGACTGCCGGCACGTCCCAGGGGGATCTTCACCAGTATCCAGCCCACGATCAGGAACACAAACAGTGCCGGAATAAACTGCAGCATGGATCTGCTCTGATGAAATATCGACGGCACCGGCCATTCCATGAGGGCAAAGAAGGCAAACAGCAGTCCGATCAAAGCTTCGCCGGCAATAAGACCGGCGGCCAGCAGAATCCCGGTGTTTTCTACCCTCACCTTCTGGGGATCATTATGTTTCCGTCTTCTGACAAATACGTCGGCAATGGCCCGGATTAGCCCGCCGATGAAGATGGCAAAGGATGTTTCCAGGGGCAGGTACATTCCCACAAACACCAGCATGGGACTTTTCACGCGCAGCAAGATGAAACCGAAGGCCAGGATAAATCCCACAAAGATAAGCGGCCAGGCCATCTCACCGCCCACGATGCCTTTGGCCAGAATGGCCATTAAACTGGCCTGCGGAGCCGGATAGGTCTCACCGCCCAGGCCGGTACCGCCCTGGTTGATGTCTCCCTGGTGCAGGATCAGGAGGGGAAAAAACATCACCAGTGAGCCAACGAATACTCCGAACAGGTCACCTACCTGCATTTTCCAGGGCGTTCCTCCCAAAAAATACCCTACTTTCAGGTCCTGCAGCATTTCACCTGCCACGGCTGCGGCCACGCAGATGACGGCTGCCACTCCCAGAACCGCTGCCACACCGGGCATCCCTTTAACTCCCAGGGCAACCATCAGGATGGCGGCCACAATAAGGGTGGAAAGCGTGAGGCCGGAAATGGGGTTATTGCTGGAGCCAATCAGGCCGACCAGGTAGCCGGACACTGCAGCAAAGAAGAAACCGGCAATTACCATGACGATGGTGGCGGTAATGGCGCCAACAAAATCTCCGGCAAAATACAGGTAGATAAAAAAGGTGGCGATGGTAGCCAGCGCGATGCCGATAAAGACCCATTTAAAGGGCATATCTTTCTCGGTGCGGTCTTCGGCAGCCAGTTCACCACCGGCGACCTTTTTCACATCACGCACTGCGCGTCCCAGGCCGGTGGCCAGGCTCTTGCGCATTTTGTAGAGTGTATAAACGGCACTGAACAACATACCGCCAATGGCGATGGGTCGCACGATATCCTTCCAGATGTTTACCGATGTTTCAATCCAGCTGGATTCCCCTGCACCGGCAGGCACCAGATTAGGACCCAGGAAATAGTAGAGCAGGGGAACAAACAGTCCCCAGGCCAGCAGTCCGCCGGTAAAGTTGAGGGCAGCCAGTTCCGGACCGATAATATAGCCCACGCCCATGTAGGCGGGACTGACACCCGGTGTACTGATGAGGGCACCACCGCCCACGCTGGCACTTGATCCGCCTATTCCCAGCAGGCGTTTTCCGAAATGAAGAAATGCTTCACCCCGGCTGGCGATGATATCGAATTCTTTTATAAACTGAATAAACGCACCCAGTCCCATGGCACTGAACAGGTATTTGGCGCCACTGACCCCGGAGCGACCGGCCTTATGAATTTCCGATGCGGCCACCGATTCCGGGAAGGGCAGTTCTTTGTCCTCCACCATCACCCGTCGCAGGATGGTAACGAACAGAATACCGATGATGGATCCCACAAACATGATGGCGGTGGCTTCGAAATAGTGCCGTGGCGACCAGAAACTACCTTTCCAGACCCCGGAAATCATGAAGGCGGGGATGGTAAAGATGGCTCCGGCGGCGATGGATTCACCGATGGAACCAACCGTTCGGGCGATATTCTCTTCCAGGATCGAACCCTTCATCAGGCGTAACAGGGCCATGCCGATAACGGCAGCGGGATAGGTAGCGGCGATGGTCATACCGGCCTTCAGCCCCAGGTAGGCATTGGCGGCGCCCAGGATCACGGTCATGATGAGGCCGAGAATGAGGGCACGCAGGGTAAATTCAGACATATTTGTGTCCGGAGAGACATAGGGCTTAAAATCTTTGCTCATAAAACCTCCGTATTTGGATAAGGTACAGTCACATGATGGCAGCCAATATAAAAAGGGCTGGAAATTTAAGCAAGGCTTTAATAACAATCGGGAGTGAAAAAACAAATAGGAAGGATGCATGGCGCCCGTCTGGCCGCCGGACAGGCGTGGCACACTGCGGAAAGCGGGAAGGGCATGACGAAAGATTAAGGATTAAGGATGAAAGATTACCACGAAGTGGTCGCTACGCGAAAGAAAAAGATAAAACACACGGTAGTCTGCAGTCGGCCCGTCTCGCTGTCGCTCACCGGACAAGCAGTAGGCAAAATAGGTCCACTAAATACACGAATTAAATAAGCAAAGGGCAAAACGTAAAAAAGATAGCAGGAACCGGAGCGCAGTCTTAGATCAAAGGCTCAGGACTCAAAGTTCAAGGTTTACTCAGGTTGCCCCCCCTTTGCAAAAGGCTTGATAATTTTGAGGTGATTATAAAGCTGTAAAAGAAATTCAACTAGAAAAATTTATTTTAATGTTCTCATCATAATGTGGCTGAATTCTTTGCAATTTAACCCACCCCTTGACAAATCTTAAAAATTTTGTAAATTGAATTTTCTTCTACTGGTAAGTTGTCTTGCATAACGGAACAGGACACACTCATGTACAGCTAAATGGGATTTAGTATATAAGTATAGATGATTTCCCGTATAAAAATTTTACAGATTTCGGATCCTGTTACACTCAAGATCTGGTTATTCCTTGAAAAATAAATTGGCAATATAATTGCAATTAATATTTGGAATTACATCAAGTAAACTGAGGAGATAACATTATGTCATTTCGATTCATTATAACGGCCTTATTTTTATCATTATTATGGCTTTCGGCCTCGAGAGCCCAGATACTCGGAGATCTGGTGCTGGATGGTCCACCGACACCTGAGCAGATTTCTTTATATTTTCCCATTCTCATTGATACTATTTCTGCAGTTTCCGCTACTGTGCAATACAGGATAACTGATGGTGGTTCTTGGGTAACCGGACATCCTTTGCATAGGATAAGACCAGCATGGTCTGATGGTGAAGTAGATGACGCCTTTGCAGGAGTTATCACGGGACTTGAACCCAATACGAATTATACAGTTGAAGTGAGTGTTCCCGTAGGCGATGGGACTAACGTCAGGACACTGGTAACAACCACCAGGGCGTTACCCGCAACTGCAGGAACACCTACTGTTACGATACATGCAGGTTCAAACACTACTCAAATTGAGTCTATTATTAATGGGTTAAGCCCTGGCGATATTGTTATGTTTGAAGATGGTACCTATACTATCGATGATTTAAATATTGGTGTTAATGGGACGGAAGAAAGCCCCATTTATATTAGAGGGGAAAGTCGGGACGGAGTTATATTGCATGATTCTGATGATGAAGTATTCCGCATAGACGATGCTTCGAACATTATCATTGAAAACCTTACCATATTAGGTTCTCAGGAAGATTCGGGGAGAAATGCCAGTTCTGAGGGAATTAGATTCACTGGAAGTTATGTCCAGAAAAGAATAACAATCCGTAATGTAACCATGATTGGAGTTGATAAGGGAATTATAACCGATAATTATCTAGAATCTATTCTCGTCTATGATTGTAATCTATCTGGGAATAATGTCTGGACAGCTCCATTTATAACTACAAATATTAGTTGGAATGATGATGGAATTAGATTAGCTGGTTATGGTAATTGTGCATTTAATAATACCTAAATTTCTAAAGTAGTTATTTAATGGATAAGAACTTACATCAT
>CAYWTB010000076.1:0-22279 GCA_964461135.1 uncultured Caldithrix sp.
CCAACCTAGTGGTTAACAGCCACCCGCTCTACCGTTGAGCTACTCCGGAATTTTATTCCAATTTCTTCTTTTCTTAAACCCCCAGCCTGGTGGTTAATCCGGCAACTGCCGGACTCTACCGTTGAGCTACTCCGGAATATCATTATCAAAGCGGGCTAAATATAATAGTCACCAATCAGAATCGCAAGATTTTTTTTAATAATTAATGCAAAATTTATACCCTTAAAAATTGTAATTCAAAGTTTGTAATCTGGTTCACTTTATTGCCTGTGAATAATTGCTAAACTGGCTAAGCATTATAAAAAGAGGACCGTATTCATGCAGTCGCTTCACTATTTCGGGGTTCTGCTGATTATTCTGCTGGCAATGGTCATCATGATTCGCCTTTACCGGAAACCGGCTAGCAGATTCCTGAAACTGCTGCGTCTGAAGACCATGATTCGCCTGACAATTTGGAATACTAATCTGCTCATCACACAAAACAGAATAAAAAGCTGGTTTTAAATACAGGCGGGACGTGGTTGACTGGGGCGCAATGCTTCTATGGAAGGAATGATCCGCTCCAGTCAATTCCCGCCACGATTTCCATCTATTAGATACCCCTTTATAAACCCCTTATAAATCCACAGTTAAATCTTTTAGAAATTTGATCAGGTGACTCACTGACCTCTTCCGCAGGAAGTACACCGATCATTAATAGTTCCGGGTCCAGAAAGCAGAGCATGTCATTTGTATACTGCATGTCGGACAGTTAATAACTGGGTAACATTTTACCTCAGTCATATAAGGACTTTTACTCTTTACCGGAAGTGATGAGCAACCAGTACCATCATTGTAATCTTAACCGTTTACATTGTACCTGAGCACCTCTAATTGGCAACCCCTGCTAAATAACTTTTGCCGGCTATTTATTCATTCTGGTTCTATTTTACTCTGTTCAGTTTATCTGATTTCTGCCGATCTCTCAAATTACGGTTAAGCCTAAAAGAAGAGAATGGGTATATTATGAAAAATCAAGATGAGTCACTCTGGATACTGCCGGTTGTCTTCTGGATCATTTCCGCTATATCCCGGGCGCTGGATCAGTTGGTTATATTAGACAGAATGTATCAGTCGTATCTGCCACAATGGATCTTCCACTGGAATTATGGCCTGGCTACAGTGGATGCTTTTCATACCTATCAGGGAATTACCCTGATTGCGTTCGGAATCGCTGGATTTTTTTTCTACAGAATTCTGGAAAATAAAAGCCGGCGCTATAAATTTATAGCCTGGTTCATTGCCGTTTATGTCTATTATCAGGTTTTTAACCTCTTCTTCCACGTGTTTTTCCTGAAGATCCAGTACTGGCAGTTACCAGTGTTTCGGTTCCTTAAGCTCTTCTTTTAACTGGCCAATGCAGAAAAATCATCTCATATGAGTTAATAGTCAAACAGGAAAGGTTAAAGGTCAAATGAGAAAGCAGAAAGCAGAAAGAAAACAGGGTTGATAGCTGATTACTATTTTAACGCCCTGAGCTTAATACTATACTGTTATTATCGTGTTAATCCTTACCATGGTATTAATCTGTATCAACTATTAAAGGACAAGGCACTTTTACTGGTATTGGTTTGCTGATTTCGAAATCTATCACATTTAGAGAAAATCCTGTGAGGGTGTATCTTCTTTTTTCTTTTCAAACGGTTTCCTCCCGGCTGGAATCCGTGATTTGGGCAAAATTACCTCATGCGGGGCGATAACCGCTCCTTCCCCTATTTCCACATCTCCCATGATAGTAGCTTTCAGGCCGATGGTGGTTCCTTTATGAATTTTAACCCGTTCAACAATGAGGTATCCCTTCGATGCATAATGAGCAATGATATGAACTGATCCGCCAATGGTGACCTTATCTTCAATCTCAATCAGACTGGGATCAGAAATGTTGGTCGTATTTAAGTGGACGCCTTTTCCGATCTTCATTCCCATCATCTTGTAAAAAAGTATATTGATGGGAGTGGGGGTCACAAATTCCAGAAATGTATAACGGACAATATAGGTAAAGGCATTATGAAAATACCAGGGGACGGCATCAAGTGAATAATACATCCCACGGAATGGTTTTAGACGAAAGGGCATTAGAAAATTGAATAACGGTATTACGAAGATGAGCGTCAGGCCGTAAAGGAAATAGGCTATGACCAGACTACAGGCAACGGCCAGATGGTGAAATAGCCCTGGGAAAGCGAGGCTGCTTTCAGAAATGAATTGAAACAAATATACCCCCGGTGTCGCAGATATTCCCATGGCCAGCATTCCGATGATGTATAAGGGAATCAGGGCAATCATATAACTGGCGACCCGGAAGCGACGCAATCCTGTCTCAAGTAGTCCCGAGATTCCCTGGCGGCCGGAGGTGGTGGCATCCACGTCTTCACGGACATTTTCCGCAGTTTGATGATCAGGTTTTTCCATATCGGCTTTACTATTATCCCTATTAAAGTGCTAGGTCCGGATTGACGAACAGAATTGGTTCCGGGTTAAGTCGGCAGATCATTCATGCTGTTTAATTGAAATCAATATAAGATAATGCGCTTCTTAATTCAATTTGATATTGATTAAATCGTTATCAGGTCATTTCCGATGATAAATAAAAACTCATAAAAACAACATCATACAATAACAAACAATAATAAACATTGACAAAGTGTAAAAGTATTTATATATTAGCACCGGACATAATTTGAAGGGGATGTACGTGAAAGTAATAAACCTTTTTTCGCGGGAAGTTTTTCCCAGGTTTCACAACAAAGATGAATTTTTTAATCAACTGATTGAAGATCGGCAACCTGCCCGAAGAATTATCAATCTGTTTTTATTATTGTTCATTTTTTCTTTTTTGTATGGTCTTGTTATGGGCAGTTATCACAGTGTGGTTCAATCTATTGCCGCCGGAATAAAACTGCCGGTTTTGTTCTCATTGACAGTTATAATTTGTTTCCCTGCTTTTTACATTATTCAATACATTATGGGCTCGAAACTCCGGCTGCATCAGATGATAATAATAATGTTGACCGGCCTGGTTTTAACGATGGCAATTATGGTATCCTTCGCTCCCATTGTGGTATTTTTTTTATTAACAGGAAGTGATTATTACTTTCTGCAATTGTTACACATTTCCATATTCATTCTATCCGGTATTTTTGGTATGAAAGTCGTCATCGATGCCCTAAAATATTCCTGTGAAAAAATGAATATTTATCCCAAAGTAGGTGTTGAAATTTTTCGTTTCTGGATTGTGATTATAGCTTTTGTCGGTATACAGCTGGCCTGGAATCTGCGGCCTTTCCTGGGAGATACCGGAAAACCATTTAAATTATTCAGGTCATACGAAGGGAATTTTTATACCGCATTAATTTATTCTTTTCAGCAATTATCCAAATCCGAGAAAGATAAAGAACATACGGAAATCAAACCTCATCAGATTCCGGGAAATCTTCCGTTTGATTCCTTAAGAACGCCATTCTGATATAGAATAAAAAAAAGAGGAAATGACATTGGATAACGATATAATGACACTGGAAGAAGTTGCAGCCTATCTGAAGCTGAAGCCTCAAACCATCTATACCTGGGCACAGGAAAAGAAAATCCCGGCTGCCAAACTGGGTAAAGAGTGGCGATTCAAAAAATCAATTATAGATGAATGGATTATCCAGCACATGGATGAAAAATTCGAACGGATTATCCAGAAGGTAAGATCGGGTAAAAATTAGGGGAAATAGAGTTTGTTTCAGTATAATCATCTTTCAGGAAAGGGTGCCTGGTGTATAGCGCTAAATGTGAAAACCGTACTTTTTAGAGTGGCGGTGCCCTGTGCTTTGCCCCTTGAGCTCGGTTATTTCTGCAGGAGCATTTTGCGCGTTATGCTGAATCCGGCTGGAGTGGAAAGTTGATAGAAATAGATGCCCGAGGGATATGCGCTGCCATCAAATTCATAATAAAAAGCACCCGGATTTACACTTATAATTTTTGCTTCCAGCCGCTGGCCGCGCAGGTTATAGACAGCCATTCTGACCTGACCCGCCTCCGGGACGGAAAATTGAATAGTGGTGTGTGGATTAAAGGGATTGGGAAAATTTTGTCTAAGAAAATAGTTTTTGGGTAGAGTATTTATTGCCGCTGGAATAGACACCGGACTGGAGAAATAGGCTCGCCGGACCAGTGAACTGTCCAGAATGAAGGGATTTTTATGTCCACCCTGATAAGCGGCAATCGACTCATTGCGTACCCGTTCAAGGGAATCCACCGGATCTAACGAATTCCATAAATATAAAACCTCTTTCTGGATCGGGAAGAAATCCGGATCGCTGCTGTCCGCCTGCTGCTGGTACATGGTATAGAAATAGAACATGGCCCGGGCGACGTTACCCTTGTGATCCTCCCGTGGTTCAAAAAGGGATGCATTGTCATCTTTCTCGCTATATTCTGCAATGTGGGAAGTTGGAATAGTAGTTAATACCTGGTTAAGCCGGAACCATTTGGTGGTTTCGGCATCCGGGATTTCGGCAAAGGGATCGTTGGCTCGCGCAGAATTCACCTCCCTGCGGGTGGGATAAAGATGATACATGTCAGATTCAGCCAATCCCACTGCTCCTTTGGACTTCGGCCAGGTATGTTCGGTATCAATATCATGATCGTAAGCCCAGGTGGTTGGATCCTGAGTGGGATCGAGATAAATGGTGTATCCGGAATATACACCGGTGAGACTGTCATCATGCGCATAAATGTTAGCAAACATGGTATCACGTGCTTGCGAATAGGGGAGAACTACTGATGTTTTATAACGCGTCACCAGGCTGTCGCGCAACTGCTCTCCGCTTAATCCTGGGAAGATGATCTCGTTCTGTGCCTGCACAAGTGTGCCGCACAAAATGAGTGATAGCAGTATAATATTGCGTAATAATCCATGGAAATATGCAGCTGGTAAAAAGTATTTATATTCCGGAATGGTCTGAGTTGACCCTTGCAATCTTTGCTTATTAAGTTTCATAATAAAACGGACACCTGTGAGATAGTTATGATATGTCTTATTTAAGATCCAGTTTTAAATCCAGGATGAATATACTGCAGGAATAGATGGTGAAATATTTTGGTCTCGATCTGTGCAGTTTTAATTTTCGATCCGGATGAAATATAAGATTTTCGCTTCTTAAAGAGAAGGCTATTCTCAATCTTTTTGTGTCTTTTTTGTAATTTTAATTTAGCAAACTAAGAATAGAATCATATAATAGAAATAGTAAATCTATTTCATATGTTTTCGGGTAACCTTTAAATTGCTCTTCACATACCGGAATTAAGTGTTCCATTCTATTATATCTTGTTGCTATAGTAAAAACAGCACTTACGCCGTAAGGAGCTTTCTTCAACCCTTACACCGTGATCAGGTCCTTTTTAAGAAATGGCAAAAAAAAACCCCGACCAATTGATCGGGGTTGTATCTTGCCATTCCAAAATCTTCAGATCTTGCGAACGTTAGTGGCCTGTAGTCCTTTTGAACCAGTCGTAATATCGAATTCAACGGCCTGTCCTTCATCTAGGGAACGATATCCGCCATTATCCTGAATAGCAGAATAATGCACGAAAACATCTTCGCCGTTCTCAACGCTGATAAATCCATAACCTTTGGATCCATTAAACCACTTTACAATACCTTTTTCCACGGTACTACCTCGTTAATTAAATTATTCTTTCGTAACAAGCTTTCTGTTGACAGGTTTTGATGAACTGATACTCAAAGAGTACAAAAATTCGTCTGACCTAAGACAAAAATGTTTGCTACTTTACTTTGCGCGATAATATACAATTAATCAAGTCCCTTAACAAGTGATTTTATATTATTTTTCAGTACGTATTAGTTATGAATTGAAGGTTGAATAGCAAATCGGATGAAAAGAATAAATTTGCAAATTATCAGGTTAAGATGGCGTCTTTTAAAAATAGAATTTTTCTCCCAAACTGCTCATTATAAACGGAAAGAAGTATGTTACGCCTGTTTTTTCATGGGGTAATTCCTCATCAGAATGTTCCTGTTAAAGATCAAAAATCCGGTCAGTTTTGTTCAATTTATCAGCATGACAAAACAATTCTGACTGTTTCCGGGGACCATTTCTCTCTGGAAAAAACTGACATCCCTCCCGAGTTTTGGTGCAAGCATATTCAAAAATTTATCCGTATCGGGATGATTGCTATGAACTGTAATTTTGCCCTCTTTGCTAAAATAATACACAAAATTAACCAATTCTTTGGCAATGTCATCTGCAGAGCGGGCTAATCCGTATCCTTCGGGCGAGAAAAGAGATGAATAAGAAAGGCCTATCCAGATTCCTTTCTCTGAAGTGAGATAGAGAGCCGGCACGATGAAGGCTTCACCAGGAAAAGTGCGCCGGTTTCCGGCTTTGTCAGTTGCAGTAAATGAGTATGAATAATGTTCCCCCGGTACCAGCGGGTTGCCGTCCGTACCACGACCGTCCCAGGAAATGGATTTCGGTGGGTCACCCTCGCCGCTTAGCGAGCGAAAGTTCTGACCGTCACTGGTGAAAACATTGATCTTCCAGCTGGCCAGATCTTTGAAATTTAGATGGAACACCTTTGCCGGTGCCGGTATAATCTGGCAGAGTTCCGGTGAGGTGAGCTTGCAATCAAAAAGAGTGGAGGTCGGTTTACCGTCATTGTATTTCCATTCCACCGATGACCAGAAGATACGGTCGGGAATTTCCACCAGATTTGAAAAATCTGCCTGAAGATACACCGGTAATTTTTCTTCCTCCGTTCCGGCTTCAAATGTTTCTTTAACAATGACATCATCAAGAGCTTTGTTGCCTTCCTCTGTCTGAGTCTGAGAAAATCCTGATGCGATGAGTAAAAGGCAAAAACCGATTATCTTACAGTATTTCATATTTTCCTCGAATCTCTTTCTTTATGTAGTATCCTTATATCATGTTATAACAGAAGTCATCGTTTTACTATCAGATGACGAATTGAAAAGTAATTACCCCGGTTTGATCCTGCCGGATCCCGCTGGTTGTCAGAGCTGCAAATTTCCAGTTTTTCAGAGCAGCGATCACCATCTGGTCCCATTGCGACGACCCGCTGGTTCTTTCGATAATGACATTTTCCTTAACCGTTCCGTTTTCCATAACGGTAAAACGCAGGGCAATTGTAGCACCCACTCCCTGTCTTTTGGCCCATGGCGGGAAAGGCGGAATTATTTTCTTAACTATTTCGCGGTTGGCCAGGGCACCGGTAATAATGGTCTGGGTTTCTTTCGGCTTCGTCAGTGGTTCTTCTTTTTTGCGAGCAGGGGTGGAAGGACCGATATTCTGCGGTGAAGCAATTACAGGTGCATTATTTTTACCAGCCTGCAGGTCTATCTGAGGTTTGCCGCTTTGCCCGAATGATACTGCTCCCTGGGATTGGGAACCCGATGCTGCCAGTAGATCTCTGTTACTTCCCAGTTCTATGGAAGCTGGCTTGCTGGTTTTATCATCGTTCTTTATGCCGATGGCCGGTGAAACCGCAAGGACATTTTTCCCATCATCAGCACCGGGGGCCACTGGCTCGTATTGCTTCATATTTATGGGTGCCTGTTCACGGGGGGCGTCAAGAAAAATTCTGTCATTTCCCAACACAATGGGGGCATTGGATGATTGCGGAGTAAGCTGGGGAGATTGCTGTTCCTGTTGGGATGGAACATTCTCTGCAATGGATGGAGGTAAGATCGGAGCGGGTTGTCTCTTTTTAATAGTCTCTTCAGGCGGTTTCTCAACCTCGGTCATGTCAATAAATTTTATCTCCCGAATAGGAGGTTCAGCCGGTTGATCAAGCACTCCCAGGCCCAGGTAAACCAGAAGGGCAAAGAAATGAATCACTAGAGACAGGGAAAGGCTGCTGGACAATCGGTAACGGGATTCCATTACCAGTTTTTTCCAGCTGTTGGCCAGAAATTTTTTCAGCAGATTGCCCTCTGTGGTCCATTGGTTTACCAGGGATAAGAGGTCGGATTTTACTTTTATCGATCGCTTGAACATAGTATCCTTTTCCGTTATAAGCTTCCTCGGTTCCGCTGAAGGGTGGCAACCGCCATCCGGGTTGCACCCGCGTGTTTTGCAATTGTCAGGATATTAAGTACTTCCTGATGGGTAAGATTTTTATCGGCCCGGATGACCACCAGGCGATCTGGATATTCCTTCAGCATGGCAGCCAGTTCGCTCTGCAGATTCCGGGGTAATACCTCTTTTTCATTTAAAGCCAGGATATTATCGCGGGAACATGAAATGGTAATATTGGATTGTGATTTGGATTCCACCGTCCGGGCTTTGGGAAGGTCAATCTCCAGGTTAGTAGGGACCATCATCAATGGTGACGTGACCATAAAAACAATCACCAGGATCAGCGCCACTCCCACCAGCGGTGTTACATCTATTTTGTTAATAGGTCCTTGCATACAGGCTCCCGGTTACTTCTTTCTTTTAATTATTGATAATTGCTGGGCACCAAGCTGTTTGGCCTGGTCCAGAATTCCTACCACGCGGTCATGTAAAACATTGGGTTCTGCGCTGACTACTACCAGTTTATCTTTACTTGATTCTATCAGGGCTGCGAGGGTATCTGCCAGTGAGTCCGCTTCGACGACGTAGCCGTTTAATTCTACCGTCCCGTCTTCTTTCAGGTTAATTTCCGCCTTCAGTTCTGTCTCTTCCATCTGGGTTTGGGCTTTTTTCATTGCAGGTGTTGATACATTAATTCCTGATTGCATCACCAACGGAAAAGAGACCATGAATATAATCACCAGTGTTAGGGATACATCGATGAGAGGAGTAAGATTTATCTCGGTTACACCACCCTTTTTTCCATTTTTGCGCTCATTCATGGTGAATTTTGTGCCTATCATAAGTACCTCGATCCGTTTTATTGAACCTTGAATCCCAGCATCACCATCACTTTTTTGCTGACTGATTCAATCTCATTCATAATGGTATCCACACGGCGAAGGTAATAGTTGTAGAAAACAACGGCAGGAACAGCTACCACCAGTCCGGCAGCCGTGGTTATCAGTGCCTCGGCAATACCAGCTGAGATAACTGAAGGACCAGCTGATCCCGAGACGGCCAGTGAATGGAAAGCCCTGATAATTCCTATTACTGTTCCAAAAAGACCGATGAGTGGCGATATATTACCCAGCGTACCAAGAACCGTTAAGTTTTTTTCCAGTTTCGTCCGTTGTTCTATGGCCATGGCATCCATGATTTCAGCCATCGCCTTGCTGCTGTTGTTGGATTCCTCCAGGCCGGATTTTACCACAGCCGCCAGTGGAGCCAGCGAAGAATTACAAACCGAGATTGCTTTTTCCAGGCCATCATTGCGGAAGGCATCTTTTATTTTAATAAAGAAGCGATCGGCATCAATGGTGGTGTGTTTATAGTACAGCCAGCGCTCGAAAATCATGGTAAGTGCCACCACTGAACAGGCCATCAGGATAAGCATGGTAAAACTGGACCGCAGCGTGTCAACAATATTTAGTTCCATCTTACTACTCCCATTTTTATTTTTTTCCTGTCTGTTTTTATTTTTTAAAAAGTTTCCTACTGGTTTGGATTAGCCTGAACCTGCAGCATATTTATCCGTTCTCTGGCCGCAACCGTCCAGCGCTCTTCATTGGTGCTGGAGGCTAGAAGTTCGTAAGTGGAAATAGCCTTTTGCGCATCCCCGCGACTTTCATAAATTGCCGCTAGCTGTGCCAGTGCACTGAGGCGGTAATAATTGTCTCCGCTATTAGAATTTACCGCCGCCTGAAATACTTTTTCCGCCTTGGCCGGTTGATCCTGTGAAACATGGATCATCCCTAACCGGTAACAGGCTTCCATGCAAATTTCCGGATTATCTGTTTTGCGGAGAGTTTCAAATATGGCAATGGATTCACTGGTTTTACCCGTATCGAACAGCAGCCGGGCAACCTGAAGTTTTATGGCATTTTGGTCCTCGGCAGCCGGATATTTTTCCAGGTAGGTCTTAAAAGTAGCCAGGGCTTTTTCATTATCCTTCAGACGATCATAACACCAGCCGGAATTCTTCAAAGCCGGTCCGTAATATTCCGATTCTGGATATTCAACGATTACTTTGGAAAAATAATCAATGGCGGAAAGGTAGCTTTCGGTCTGATAATATCCCACTCCCAACAGAAAATACGCTTCAGGCGACTGGGAACTGCCGGGGAAATACTGGACAAAACGTAATAATTCATCGGTCGCCGATTTATAATTACCCTCGGAAATGTAACATTTGGATAGCGCAAATTGGGCATCAACTGCATAGGAAGAATTGGGATAAAGGGTCAGTATCTCTTTAAAAGCTTCAATAGCCGCCTGGTAATTCTTTTCCTGATAGTGATTAACGGCAATGCGATAGCGGGCGTCTATTGCCAGGTCCGAATTGGATGTCTGTTCAATCACTTTTTGAAGGGTTTCCGAGGCACGGTCGATCTGACCCAGCTGATAATAGCTCAGTTGAATACCTTCCATGGCTTCTTTGTTTTTTTCATCTTGCGGATACTTCTCTATGAACTGCTGATAACGGGAAACTGCTGCCTCATAATCACCGGCATTGTATGCAGACTGTCCCAGTTTCAAAGCACTTTCTACAGCCAGAGTATTCTGAGGATACCGGCTGATGAGAAGTTCATACATTGAATCTGCTTCAGAGAAATGATTAGCCCGGAAGTAAACATCGGCAATATTAAATAAAGCCTCAGGTGCCAAATCGGAAGCGGGATATTCCACGGCCAGTTTGTCCCAGGTTTCGATTGCCTGAACATAATATTGTAAACGGTAATAACACTGGGCACTACGGAATAATGAACGGATCACTAGGGGAGATAATTCGGGTGCCTGGTTCGACCTGGCTGATGAAGGATAGGATTTAAGCGCCTCGGTATAATCCTGTTTGAAAAACTGAACAGTGGCATATCCATAATCCACCAGAGTTTTGTTAATACCATGTGCTTCCTTTCTGATGGCTTTAAATAAGGGGAGGGCAGCTTCCGGCCCTGAGACCTGCAACTGACACCACGCTTTTCCGATGCGTGCTTTCTCGGCTAAATCATCCGTCATATTCGTCTCAGCCAGATTGTATTCAAGCTGCGCCTGGTCGTAATGTTTCAGAAAATAGGCAGATTCGGCCATCAGCAAATGATTGGCCCTCTGCCAGTAATCCGGTTCCTCAGTGCTCACTTTTTTGGGGATTGATGCATTGCGGGTAATAACTTTCTGATAATCGTTTTTTCTGAAGTCAAAATTCTGCAGAGCGAAATATGCCACATCGAAAAATGGACTTTTCTGGTTCTGCTGGACAATCTGATCGAAATAACGCTGACTGTTGCGGGGATTCTCATTAATACCCAGCAGAAAGTATACAGCCGGTGACAGTTCGTCTTTCTGGTAAAGGCTGATAAACTGTCGTAAACTCACCAGTGCTCCGGTACTATCCCCTTTTTCCATTTCCGCCAGGGCGGCTTTCAATTTGGCCAGCGGGGCGAGGGGAGACTGCAGATCGACGGATGCCAGGTTATGAAACAACAGAATGGATCGGTTTAATTTTTCAGGATCTGAAGTTCCCTGACGCCGCAGGCATTCTGCTTCCATATATTTAAAATAACTGCCATTCTCAGGTGCGGGTGCAAACCGGAACTCCGCAAGGGCGTTATCCAGCTCATTAAGATTCATGTATATCCATCCCAGGCGGAAATGGATTCCATCGGCATTGGAGAGTCCGCTATCCAACAGACGTTTGAATTCAGAGCGTGCTGCCAGCCAGTCTCCGGCACGCATAAATACTTCCGCTGCCTGAAATAAAGCCTGTTGTGCTTCTGCTGTATTGGGATATCGGTCGTGCAGTTTTTTATAGACACTCACTGCCATTATGCGGTTGCCGGCAAGCTCATGAGCCCGGGCCAGGTAAAAAAGACCTGCCTGGGTCTGAGTATTTTCCATTAAAGTGATTGCTTGTTCCGGTTGATTCTGGGAAATGGCACTTCTGGCTCTCAGAATAATAATTCTTTCATCCTTCACTTCCGCAGGATCCGCAGAGGTAAGCACGGTTAGCAGGGAATCGCAGGCTGTCCATTTGTCCTGATCGGCCGCAATCCAGGCGAGTCCCAGTAATGCTTCCTGCCTGTAGAAGGGATGATACCGTCCGGTAAGGACTTTATTGAAGAATGATGTGGCGGATTTGATGTCCTGTTTTTTTAAATAGAGTGTGGCTGTCCGTAACCAGGCTTCACTGGCCATGGATTCCGGTAATTTCCAGCTGTAATCGCTGAATTTCTGAAGTTCCAGCAGAGCTTTGTCAACCTGATTGTCACGTTCGTAAACCGCCGCCGCCAGAAGGATTGCCCGCCCATTCAGAATAGAATCTTTGGCGGTGCGCTGGACTTCCTTTAATAAATCGATAACCTCCTGTACGGCTGCGCGCTGCTGAAATAATGAAGCAGCCTGTTCAAATTGATGCCATGGGGTTACAGCTTCCTGAGCGAATAAACCCGTTGACAATATCAGAATCATCAGACTTCCCGTGACACCGATCTTGGTGTGACGAAATCGATGTTTGGTCATAATCCACCTTTATTTATACGCAATATTTTATTTCGTCTTTATTCTTCCGGCCCGAGTCCCAATGTACCGGCCGGACCCTGGGTATCAATGGTCACCAGTGTCCCTTCGCCCTTGAGGTTTTCTCCCTCCAGGGTCCATATTTCAAAGCGGTATTTGAATTTACCGTCATCCGCCAGAGCACCGGTATTGTCCCGTCCATCCCAGACAATTTCTTCAGGGATCAATCCTCTTTCCGAGAAACTGCGGATTATATTTCCTTTTTTGTCAATAATTTCAAATGACCATTGTCGGATGGCGGAGCGGCTCTTGGCATGGAGGGATATATGAGAAACGTTTTGTTCACCCGTGGGTGAGAATATATCAGGAGCCGCTTCGGCGCCCACGCTAAAACCACCAAATGCATATTTCAAAGCAAAAGTATGATTCAGACCGAATTCGGAAACACTTTTACTGCCGTAATCCACTCCCATTTGATTCCAGGTAAATCCTACTCCCAGGGTAAAACGACCGTTGTTCAGGCCGCCCCGGATTGCCAGATTATCCATGGCCCTGTATTCGGTTCCCACATTCAGCAGAGCGGATTCCCAGCCGATAATCTTGGCCACATCCATGCTGAAAATCAGTTTATTTTCAAAGAAAGGCATGGCTGCCCCCAGTCTTATCTGCATGGGATAGTTCTGAGACTCCGCATCCAGTTTCATGGAGGGAGATATGACGTTCATCAGCATCAGGCCTGCTTCCAGCCGATCGAAAAGACGCGTTTTCATGGCCAGGTCCAGACCATGGCCGGTTCCGGAAAAATCCAGCATGTTTTGAGTGACTAGTTTATAATTTAAACCGGCAGAAAAACCCTGAAATATCTCTTTGGACCAGGAAAAAAGGAATGCCATATCAGTCAGTCCGAATGACCCCAGTTCCTGATTAAGTTCATTACGCTGATCAAAATCTCCGGAATTCAGGTAAAGCAGCCCCAGACCAAAACTTCCCATTTTGCGGGTGGGAACAGTTCCTGCCAGATAATCGAAATGAGTATCGAAAAACAGAACCGAATGCATGAAGTACACCTGGTAAGGATTTTGATTGGCCAGGGCAGCCGGGTTCCAGTAGATGGCGGTGGCATCGTTGGCAAGGGCTGTGTAGGCCTTACCGACCGCCAGGGCATGTGCACCCACACCCATGTGAAGATAGGTACCGGGCATCCCTGCTTTCCCTTCCTGGGCAGCTGTCTGGCTGATGAAACAGCTTATTAGAAGAATGGATAACATGGCAATCAAAACTATTTTATATTTCATATTGAGCTCCAACTCGTTTTATCCTTGTGTCATTTTATATAAATCCATTTATCTGACAACTGCGATTTTCCGGTGTGTATCCATAACAGTGCGGCCGTTGGCAACTGCCTTGGCCATCAGAATGTAACCACCGTTACCTACTTTCTGACCTTTATCATTCCGGCCATCCCATATCACTGAATTCGGATGAGTGCTTTGATTACGGCCTATTCCGCCCGGGCTCCCAGCGGCGATACTCTTGGTCCAGACCAGGTTTCCGAAAAGATCATAAATCCTGAGGGTTACATCTGCCGCTTCGGGCAAATAATAATCGATTCGTGTTTCCGGTGACATACTGCCAAACGGATTGGGATAGTTGACAGGTACACCATCCGGCATGTCTGATGAGGTCAGGTTGATAATAATCTCAAAATCGGCAGAGACCGAATCAACCTCCGCATGCACATAACTGGTTTCCGTAATTTTACCGGCGGTAAATTCAATTGAAACCCGGCCCTTACTGTCTGAGATGCCTTCAGTTGAATCTAGAGTACCGGTACCCTGGGTAACGGAGAATGTGACTACTTTAGCAGGAACCGGATTACCGGCGGCATCATTGAGAGAAGCCAATAAAACCAGTTTTTCCATGGCACGAAGTTCATTTTTTTGTGCAGCCATGGTAATGCTGGAAACACTTCCCGCAAAAATTTCCAGCGGTTCGGAATAGCCCGCTGCCGTACCGATCTTATCCTCCACTTTTATTCTGACCAGACCTACCGCGTTACAGGATTGAGCCAGGCTTCTTCTTCCATTCGCCAGATTCACGGATACAAATTGCAATTCTCCTGCAATCGAGTCGAGCGTGGTTGCATCCACCAGGCTGAAGTTGACCAGGTGATTTGCGGTGATTACCAGCTCTTCATTGGCATTCTTAAAGAAGATATCCATCTGGAAGGGATCTCCGGCAGCAACCCTTTCCGTACCGAGATTGATCTCATAATGCAGGCCACCCACCAGGACTTCCACCTGGGCATCCAGTGAGGTCCGTATATTGGTATTGCTGTTGTCAATAGCCCGGATAATCTGATTTCCACCCTGATTCAGTGTAACTGAGAACGAAGTGGTACCTTCCTGCAGATTACTGTTTATCGGTATAACTGTTGCGGAGTTATCGGTAGCAAACAGGCGAACCTGATCGGAAGCTGCAGACGGAACCACGTTCCAGTAATCATCCACCGCATATACCTCTACCGGAAAAGCTAATCCCGATGTCTGTCGGGTGGGAGTATCCCGTCTGCCCGGTGTTTTCAGGGGATCATTCTCGGTATCTCCCGGAAGAATCATTTCGCCGGGAAGCAAGGTAAGCAGCTGGGTGAATTGATTGGGTGCAACCGTCACACTGTCACTCCAGGCAAGCGGTAGGGTAGTGTTATCCTGTATGGCCGCACTGAAGCGATGTTTGCCGCCAGCCCGCAGGGTAATGGGAATTTCAATATCACCGTTGACCAGATTTATTGTATCCGGGATGACGGCAAAACTGTCACTCACCACAACATCCAGCATATCTTCCCGATTGGCCACCAGGTTCCAGTAGGGATCAACTGCCAGTACATGCAGCATAAAGGAGTCTCCCGCTGTTTGCATGAAAGGTGTGTCTTTTTTGCCGGGAGTTACACCGGGAGTTGCTTTCTCACCCGGTAAGAGCACCTGCAAACCTGCCAGCGCTTCGGGATATACGGAGAAACCATTGCTGTAACCGGTATGAGTATTGGGTGCCGGGATATAATCAGCAGCATACAATACCACCTCTGTATCTGACTTGGTTATGGTTAATTGGCCTTCCCAGAATCCGCCGGAAATGGTGACGCCTGTCTGGGATATGGTCCCGTTTCCGGTGGAGGCGGACAGGATCACTTCACCCTCATAATCCAGCAGGGGATAATTATACTGGTTATGAGCTTCAATTCGCAGATTGAAAGAATTACCGGCAAGCTGAGAATCCGGAATGGCTGAAAAAACAAAATGATCAATCTGACCGGTAAGTACCGTAAATTCACTGGATGTATCACGTAATGCCGGATGACCCGGCGAATCCACATATAACTTGTTTTTACCGACAGTTAATAAAGTGATGTCATATATCGCATGGGGGGTATCCTGGGATGTATCCGCAGGCAATGCTGCCGCGTTGTCGGTGCTGGAAAAGTGTAACTGCAGGGAATCCGGGACTACCGGATTGAACCAGGCATCAGTGGCATAGACGGTCGCCTGGAAGGTAATACCCAGTGTCTGGGGAGAAGGATAACCGCTTTTTGCCGTGGGTAAGCCGGGAGTCAGTGTTTCGCCGGGTACTAATATTTTCAAACGTGCCAGGGCTCCCGGGAGAAGGGTAAAGGGATTGCTGTTGCCACGAACGATATCGTCAAAATCATGAATATTTAAGTGTACGCTCTGGGCCGCTTTGGTCAGAATCACCGCACCGCTCCATCCGCCATCCGTAAACTGAATGTCGCCCACCAGAATAGTTCCGGGGCCAGTAGAAGCGGTCATGCTGGCCATTTCATTATAACTGCTGACTATGTTGCCGCTGCCGTCCACCGCATGAACGGTCAGTTGCAGGGTGTCCCCGGCGTACTGGGGACTGTTAATAGGCTCGAACATGAAATTGGCGACCGATCCGGTGATAACGTGAACCAGAGGAGAGGTATCGGAAGAAATGGACGAATTTGTCTTATGATTGGCCGTAATCGTCCAGTAACCGGCACTCATGAAACGGAAAGTGGTAAAAGTAACTGAACCGGAACTAAGAGGAGCATCCAGTGGCAGATTGGCGCTGGCATCGGTGGATGTCAATCCGATGAGGCCGCTGGCCGAGGGAACCGGATTCCACCAGTTATCAACTGCATTTACTGTAACTGCAACGGCGTCACCGGCAATCTGGGTTTCTACCGTTCCTGTTTTACCTGGATTTATACCTGGAGTACTCTGCTCACCCGGCAGCAGGATCTGCAGGCGGGTGAAGGTTCCCGGGTTAACCTTAAACAGATTGCTTTCTCCGCTGTGGGGAGTTGTGGCAAAATCCAGACAGGTCAGTTTTACATTGTTTCCGGCCCTGGTAATGGTCAGACGCCCGTTCCAGTAACCGTCCACAAATTCAATCTGGGTGGGGGTTAATGTTCCGGCACCGGTGGTAGATTCCAGCCGGGCGTGACCGTTAAATCCCGTCAGGGGATTGCCGGCCACGTCGGCGGCGTTAATTTGTATCTGGAATTCACTGCCGGCAGTCTGATCGGCGATGGTCTGAAATTCAAAGTGGTCAAGATTACCGGGATTTACCAGGAACGTACTGCTGACACCCCCGGTGATGGTAACATTGCTTATGTCGGAGGCGTTGATGGTGTGTGTACCCACCGTTCCCATAATGGCCGAAATCGTTGCCGATCCGTTAACCAGCTTGCTTTTATGGGTGATCAGGGCCAGAGTATCGCTGGATTCCAGTTGAATACTGTCTACACTACTTATTACCAGGTTCCAGTAATCGTCCACCGCCCGTACCCGGAAATCAAACTGGACGCCGGTGAACTGGTCCGAGGGTGTGCCGCTTTTACCGGGAGCAACACCGGGTTGCGGATCTTCGCCGGGCAGCAGTACCTGTAGTTTTGTGAAGGATCCGGCCAGGACATTCACCATATTGCTGGTCCCGGAATGAGGAGGGGCGGCATCATCGCTGGCGGTGATCGATACATTTGTTCCCGCTTTGGTGAGAGTTACCTCACCGGTCCATTCGCCACCAACAAAGGGACCGACCTGGTCGGGCAATATAGTGCCTTCACCGGTCGATGCGGTTAAATGAACCATTCCGGTGAAATTTCCGACAATTTGATTCAGGTTTGTTTCCGCCCGAATGGTTACTGAGAAAGAGATGCCGGCATTTACCGGACTGGGAATTGTTTCAAAAGCAAAATGATCAAGGTTTTGTGGAATAATATTTATACTTGGACTCTGTCCATTAGCAATCTGTGGATTATTCAACTGATAAGCCGAAACGGTATGCGATCCGGCAGTATTCAGGGTAATGCTTAAACTCCTGGTACCATTTGCCAGATTGGTATTCGCCGGTAAAGATGCAGTTAAATCGGTAGAGGACACGCCAAATGAATCAGCCGCAGTTGTGACCACATTCCAATGTGCATCTACACCGTTCACCTGTATTGGAAATGGCTGCCCGCTTCTCTGGTCATTGGGTGTACCGCTATAACCAGGCGATAGACCGGGCGTTGCGACAATTCCTGGCACCAAAACCTGGAATTGAGCGATCGCTCCCGGCACCACCTGGAACTGATTACTGGTGCCGGTATGCGGATTAGCCGCGCCATCCGTAACATTTAAGAAAACGCCAGCTTCTGCTTTAGTCAAAGTAACATGTCCGGTGTAGAGACCCTGATTCATGGTAATGTTCACCGGGGAGATGGTCCCTGTTCCAGTGCTAGCAGACAGGGTTAGTGATCCGGAGTAATCCATCAGCCGGTTTCCGGATTGGTCGACAGCGGTAATGGTAATCGTCAAAGGTAAGCCGGCTGTTACTGGTCCAACGATTGTTTCAAAGACAAACTCATGCAAGTTACCGGGATTAACTAATATTGGAGTACCAGTATTCGGCGTAATGGATGGTTGAGTAACATCATGGGCGGTTACCGATTGCAAACCGGTACTATTTAAGGTTACGGTAAATTGTCGGGTCCCATTAAATAAGGGCGAATTAGGAGGTAATACCGCATTGGGATCCGAACTGCTCAGCTGCACCTGATCATTGACGCTGGTAATTACATTCCACCAGTTATCGATGGCGTTCACCCGGACGGATATATTACTTCCCGCCAGAATCGGGCTCACCATACCGGTCTTACCTGGAGCCACTCCAGGGGTCCCGGTCTCTCCCTGCATTAAAAGCTGCAATTGGGTAAAAGTGCTGGTTTGGACAGTAAACTGATTACTGGTGCCGGTATGTGGTGGAGAGGTTCGATCATTAACCGTTACCGATACAAATGAAGCAGCCCGGGTAAGAGTGATCTGACCCGACCATACCCCATTTACCATGTCAACCACATTAGGGGTGATGGTCTGAGACCCGGTTGAGACATCGAGATCCAGGGCCCCGCTGAAATCCGTCACCGGATTTCCGCCGGAATCCACTGCCCGGATGGTCACCGAAAAGGGAGTGCCTGCAGTTTTGGGAGAGGAGATCGGATCGAAAACAAAATGATCCAGTCCAAAAGAAATCACATTGATGGGAGAACTGATCCCATCCTGAATGGATGAATTGTAAATATCGCTGGTGGAGATAGTATGTGTTCCCGGGGTGTTCAGGGTAATTGGAACAGTGAGGTGTCCCCCAGTCAGAATAGAATTGTTCGGTAAAACCCCAGCCGGATCGCTGGACGTGAAGCTAATGGTGGTATTAGTTTGCAGAACTTGATTCCAGTATTGGTCTGTAGTGTAAACATGCATATTGAATTGGACAGATGCCTGCTGGTTCACAGGGCTGCCACTTCTTCCGGTGAGACTTCCCGGAAGATAAGACTCTCCGGGCACTACATTCAGAATTCGCGAATATGGACGTGGAATGGCACAGAAGCGATTACTTACACCAAAAATACTGTAGTCGTTCACCCGCACCCAGACATCCCCGGTTACATAGGGACCATTAGTTTTCAGACCGGCACGGAAGACCTGTATATTTCCTATCCACCTGCCGTCAACCAGTTGAATGGTTTCGGGAAAAATTCTACCCAGACCATAATCAGTATATTCAGAAAGGGTTACCTCCTTAGTATAATTATTAATCCGGTTTCCCTGGGCGTCTCGGGCGGTTATTTCAACCTGCGGGATAATGTTGCCCACCGTTACCTGCCCGGGGTGATTCCCATGGGGATCTCCAATATCTGACTCAAAGCTAAAGTAGAGCACATCTACTACCTCGAAGGCAGGAGAGACACCATTTGTAACATTTGGATCGGTGATATCATCAGCAGTTAAGGTATGAGTACCGTTCGAGTTGATAGTAACAGCAAGGATTGCTGTGCCATTTGCCAAATTTGTGACCGGAGGCAAAGTGGCATAGGGATCACTGGCTGTCAATTGGACTAGGTCGCTCACCGGAACGACATTCCAGTTTTGATCTGTGGCATTCACGATTACCTGAAAAGGAACACCTGTAGTCTGAGTATAAGGAGTACCGGTAAAGCCACTTGGTGTTCCGGGGGCTGCCGCCATTCCCGGCAACAATATCTGCAATTTGGTGGCAGATTGTGCCTGAAGCTGTGAAGCACCACTGAAAATCTGGAAGAGCAAAACCACAATCAGAAAGGAGAAAATTTTGGAAATGCAGAAAATATTCCAATGAAACTTCTTCATGTAAAACCTCCATATATCAAATATTTTTCTTACTTTCGGTTTTATCTGCTCGGTGCATTATTCTCTTTTACCGTTTTCTTTTTTTCATTTTCAAGTTTTTCCAACAGAATATTCACCGCATCTCCTAGTTCATGTAGATAATCATTGGAACGGAGTTGAATATGGTTATTATATTCACTTTTCATCGCCCGCTCCAAAATACGCTGTATCTGGATCATGGGACCAACCACCCGGTGAGAGAGGCGCATACCAAACCAGAAATTGAATCCACTGAATATCAGAACCAGAAAAAAGACCAGAGTAGACCGGATATAAAGCTGTATATCATAGGAATTATGCACATTAAGATGCTCAATGATCAGCAGCAGTAATCCGAATACTACAATCTCGACAGCGCAGAGCAGTGTAAATACGGTGGTAAATGCATGCTGAATATTGGGTTTTAAATAGTACAATTTGCGCATGAAAATATTTCCTTATTATAAAATTTTACCGATAATTACAGAATATTTTGAAGAATCCCGGCTATTTAGTATCTCTATTTCCATGACAAAACAGCTCATTCAGCCGGTTTTCCCAATAACAATATTAATATTCGTTCAATCTTGTCTTCTCTTTAGTAATTATTACCGATTTTCAAATATAAAGCTACAAAGTTTGTGCCATATGATATCGTTCATCGGCAACCTCATGACTTATTGATCTGAGCAGTCTGTGGAAATAATCTTATCAATTTTTTATTAATATTCTAGAAAGTGGTTAATAATTATACAGTTAAAACAGCTGCCAGTTGTAAGTATTTGGCATCAATCGGGGTGTATTTGTCATAAGGGAAATTGAGTTAAGGAAGGAAATCAAATGTATTGTGGCAGTTGCAGGAATCTGCAACGTGCAAAATTAAAAATTGTGATTTTTATTTTTCCAATCACCCAATTTCAATTTGAAATTTTTCAAGGATTAATTATATTATATGAGATGAATCCAGGAAATTATTATAGGGAGCTGATACATGCATTGGCTCTGGCAGATTCTCATTTGAAGCGATATGGAATTTAGATAGTCTGTCTTTTATATAACATTGGATGTATTAAGTATTAATAATTTTATTTTCCCAATCTATGAGGGGAGGTAAAATGAAACAGTCACTTCTACTCTTTTCAATTGCAGTATTTTTATGGGTCACCTGTGAAAAAAATCGGGGAATTCTCAGTCCGGTTTCTCCGGAAAAGCCTTCTTCCGAAGAATTGAGTCGGCTGGTTGATATCAGTATGACCGCATATGACAGCATGCTGATTACCAGTCGCAGCGGAACCCGGTTCAATACAAAGCTCTTTTCCCGAATTGAACTGGGTGAAAAAGATATGGGCGGCTTTGATGCCAGGGAACAGGTTACGCCGGTGTATCGGAAAACTCAGGGGGGATACGAATTTTCATTTTCCATTCCCCATAAAATTCTTAATAAAAGCCTGCGTGAATATTTCTTCTCGCTCAGGTTTTTTCTGGAAAGAGATAATTTTGTTGATCTCGATACCCTGGTGCTAACTTATAAGTATCCCTATTCCTCTACCCAAATTTTTATTGATAATCTGGATGCATTTCATGACGATCTTTACCTAAGCTGGGTACAGGATTTTGTTCTGATCGGCAGAAAATTTTATTCTTATTGTCTTGGATCAACCGTGGTATCAGAATATGATTTGGATACCCAAAAGATGACGGTATTATATTATTTTCCGGGCGGGGATCACATTGCCGGTAATCCGGATTACCTGTTCCTGGATGACCAACATTATCGGATATTCCGGCATAATTTTGTGAAAGACACCCTTGATCTGGAGATTAAATACCCCTATTCTCAATTTTTCCCAAATATTCTGGGAATGGCCGTTTATAATAATTTTTAATGATTATGCCCTTAACTCCGCAAAAGTTATCGTATGAGTATGAGCACAG
>CAYWTB010000077.1:0-21814 GCA_964461135.1 uncultured Caldithrix sp.
AGTTAGCTAGGGTAAAATCCTAAAAAATGCCTATAACTGTCGAAGATGGGTTAATAAATCCGAGTTATTTAAAAATAAAAGAATCAAATGGAAGAAAAATTAGTACCCCCCATTGAGAAACAAGAGAAATACTGGGACGATTGGCAGGAGAAACGGTCTATAAATGATTGGTCATTACGTAGAGCCAGTATTATTTTGGATATGATTCGATCCCTTAACTTGATCAATCCTCATGTTATAGATTTTGGCTGTGGTAATGGTTGGTTTACGACAAAACTTCTGGAATTCGGACAGATTACGGGTATAGATCTTTCCAAAAAAAATATGGAGGAAGCTCAAGAAAAATTTCCATTAATTAAATTTATTGGGGCAAACTTATTTGAATATCCATTGCCCCAGGCATATTATGATGTGGTTGTATCGCAACAGGTGATTGCTCACGTATCTGATCAGAAAAAATATATCGATCTTGTGTCAGGACTTCTGAAATCTCAGGGATATTTTATTCTGACTTCCAATAATAAAATTGTTATGGACCGATTAGGGGAAGAATATCAGGATCATAAAAATGCCGGTCACCTGGAAAATTGGTTGACATTCAGGGAATTAAAGACTTTCTTAAAACCCCAGTTTAGAATAATAAAAAAGTTATCGATCATCCCCAGAGGACATTACGGATTTTTAAAGGTAGTAAATTCGTACAAATTAAATAAACTTATTGGTATTTTTTTGGGGAAAGATACATTAGATACAATAAAAGAAAAATGTGGTTTAGGGTATATAAATATCATTTTTGCTCAGAAAAAATAATTGAGTAATAATTATCTTAAATGATCATGCCCGCAGCGCCTAAAAGTTTTATTAATGGTCATTGCGACCGAAGTGAATGAAGTGAGCGCAGTGTTTGTCTGTGGCCAGGTAGGCCTGTCAGACTGTCTGCTGCCCGCCTGGTATCAAACAGGCAGACGGAGCAGGTCTTTATTAAGGGGCTACGGGGGAGTTTTTACTGGAGACAATTACAGCCTGCTTGGTTTCCGAACTATAACACCAATCAAATAAACAAATTTTTATCTATAAAGACAAAATTCTACACATTAAAATATTTATCATTGTAACCCACGGAGAATATGGATAAAAAGGAAAAATTACGATTAGGAATATTTGGACATTATGGTAATCGAAATCTTGGAGATGAAGCCATTATTGCTGCCGTTATCCAAAGTGTCAGGAATTATATTCAGCATGCAGATATATATTGTTTTTCAAGTCATCCGGATGATAGCCAGTTAAGACATCAAGTGCTTTCCTATCCTATATATAAATTAACAAGAAAAAATGATATATTTGATAGAGGGATAGTAATTGAAAATAAAAATGTTTCAATAAATAAGGAAAAAGGGAGCCAAAATTTTTCAAGGCAGTTAAGCATAACAAATAAATTTAAGGAATCACTTAGAAGACTAACACCTGTCTTTCTTCTATTAAAATTGTTCAGAAATTTCATACTGTTATTAATAAATTTTATCAAAGAATTGTTCTTTTTACGTGATTCCTACAATATTCTTAAAAAAATTGATCTCTTATTGATTTCAGGATCAAATCAATTTTTAGATAACTGGGGAGGACCCTTTGGTTTCCCTTACACTTTATTAAAATGGTCTTTGCTGGCAAAAATCACCAATACCAGATTGGCATTCATTAGTGTTGGTGCAGGACCTATAAATTTTAAACTCAGTCTGTTTTTTATTCGGCTAGCCATTTCATGTTCATTTTATACTTCATTCAGGGATGAGCCATCAAAAAAATTAGTGGAAGGGGATAAAACACGTGAAATTGGCCCGGTAATGCCGGATCTGGCCTTTAGTTTATATTCTAATAATTTTAATGGATATCCGGTCGGAAATAAATTTTCAAAGGACAGACCCAAAATTGGAATAAATCTCATGCCTGTTTATTATGAAGGTTACTGGCCGGTTCCGGATGAGTTTAAATACAAAAACTATATCAATAAAATTGTGGAGTTTTCCTCAAATTTGCTATTAGAGGATTATCCGGTTGTTTTTTTTACCACCCAATTTATGGATAAAGCAGTGATTGATGACTTGTTAGAAATTCTGGAAACCAAAAATCTCCTTTCTGAACAAAAAGAAGATTATATGTTTTACCAGGACTCTTTAACTGAACTAATGAGTTTTATCAGTTCCAGGGACATTATTGTGGCAACCAGATTTCATGGAATTTTACTGTCCTTATTAGTTGAAAAACCTACGTTGGGAATTTGTTATTTCATAAAATCCGCGGATTTATTAAATAAGGCGGGGCAGAACAACTATCATGTTAACTTAGACAATTTTACGACAAAGGAATTGATGGATCGGTTCAAATTGCTTGAACAAAATGCCACTACTGAAGTATCAAAAATTCGGAAGTGTGTAAAAACATATCAAGAACAATTGAATTTACAATATCAGACAGTGCTCTTTCACAATTCCTGAACCCATAAAAAATTTTGACCTCTTGTCATACCAAAAATAATGTTAAAAAATCATTTTCTGTATGAATGCTGGATTATTAAAAAAATATTCTGCATTCATTAGGCTCAATTAAATACGTGACCATAAACCGAACACATTAATCACATTATGTTGGAAGAATTTAAGAGTATCATTAAGCATACATCGATCTATTCTTTAGGAACAATTTTTTCTAAAATTGTCGGATTTATTATGATACCGATTTACACCCGGTATCTCACGACGGCTGATTACGGCACACTTGAGCTTTTGACACTTGTTTCAAGCCTTTTATCCATGCTGTTTTCCTTGAGAATAACGGCGGGTTTGGTCAGATATTATTATCAATATCAAACCACACGAGAACGAAACCAACTGGTTAGTTCAGTTTTGATCAGTATTATATCAATGGCAATTATTGTGACGATATTATTAAGTATCAACGCGGATTTTTTTTCCCGCTTAGTATTTAAAAATACTGAAAATAGTAAATTCTTTATTTTTATTTTTTTATCTTTGGGATTCGAAATATGTATCGATGTCTGTTTAACCTATATCAGAATCATGGAAAAATCATTTCATTATATAGCTTTTTCCTTAACATCCCTTATCATATCGTTATCTTTGAATATATTTTTTATAGTCGTACTGAAATGGGGAGTTTTAGGATTGTTATATAGTATGGTGATTACAAATGGTTTTGTAATGTCTTCTCTCCTTTTTTATACTTTGAATAAGGTTAGAATATCATTTGACTTCAAGAAATTATATCCGGTGGTAAAATTCAGTATTCCGGTAATTCCGGCCGGGATTCTCATATTTATCTTAAATATGGGAGATCGGTTCATTTTAAATAAATTAGGAAATTTAAGTGAGGTGGGAATTTATTCTCTAGGTTATAAATTCGGAATGTTATTGGGGACTTTTATTGGCGGTCCCTTTTTGAATATGTGGCAACCCAAAAGAGTTGAAATCAATTACGACGAAAAAAATAGAAATGAAATATTTTCTAGAATACTGGTGTATTTTATTTTTATTTTATCTTTCGGAGGCCTGGCGATTTCGATATTGATCAAGGATGCTCTAACCATAATTGCTACACCCGAATTTTTCCCTGCCTACAAAGTTGTTCCTTTGGTGGTCATTGGTTATGCGTTTTACAACATTTATTATATTGTCGATTTTGGTTTTTATATAAAAGACCGCACCTACTGGTATATTATCATCAACGCGGCTGGGGCAGCATTAAATATCGGATTGAATTTACTGCTCATTCCTTTATATGGAGTGATGGGGGCTGCTGTTGTCACGGCTGTTTCTTTTTTTGTTTGTTGCTTATTGGCTTTCCTCATTTCTCAACATTACTTTAAAATTAATTATGATTTTGGTCGAATATTGAAACTTCTGGTAACCGTATTGGTTTTTTATTTTGCAGGAATATATGTTTCCACATCCTCACTATTCCTTAATATTTTTATTAAAATGTTAATTATTTTATTATTTCCGGTAATCTTATACTTCTTGAAATTTTTTGATACTCAGGAAATGAATTTCATTAGAAGTAAATTGCGCCGGGTTACTCTATTAATAAAAATTTGAATATTCGTAGTGATATATTTTGATGTTGCCATATTTTTATGGACATTGAGTCATTTGTGTGGATATATTTTCAACAATAACGAAAGCTAGTAATATTGGCTGAATAAATTATTAATATGCAGCATTTATGATAGTTTAGGTAGAACAGAATTACAAATAATATAATATGATTATTGAATTAAATGATTCTTTCAGTGACGCTTGGGATTCTTTTATTGCCCGTCATCCCTTTGGAACAATATTTCATACAAGTGCCTGGAAAAAGGTTATTGAAAATACTTTCAGGTTAAAACATTCATATTATTATTATGAAAACAATTCTCAAATCGAAGGAATTCTTCCTCTATTTATTACCAGATCTCTTTTTTCCGGAAAAAAGATTGTTTCAATCCCTTTTGCAGTTTATGGAGGCATATTGGCGGACAATAAAGACATTGAAAAAGAATTATTCAATTTTGCAAGCAATCTTGCCCGAAAGAATAAAGCCAATCATATTGAATTCCGTAATAAAGAGAAAGCCTCATTTAATTTGCCCGAATTGAATTTGTACGTTACGTATATTAAAGAACTTGAGAAAGATAATCAGTCTATTTTATTAAGTATTCCGCGAAAATCCAGGGCGTCCATAAGAAATGGTTATAAAAAGTTTGATCTGACAACCCGTATTGATCGAGATCTTGATACTTTATTTCGACTCTATTCTCTTAATAAAAAAAAATTAGGATCACCTCAATATCCACGAGCGTTTTTTGAAAATTTGATGCAGGAATTCGGAGAACAAGCTGGAATCATGACGGTATTTACAGAGAATATTCCAGCAGCATCTGTTTTGTTTTTCTGCTACAGGGAAACAATACTTCCTTATTTTTCCGGAAGTGATGATAACTATTTTTATACAAACGCCAATAATATAATGTATTATGAATTGATGAAATATGCAGTGGGAAAAGGTCTGAAATATTTTGATTTTGGAAGAAGCCGGAAAAATACGGGATCCGCCAAATTCAAAGAAAATATGGGCTTTGAACCCACCACTTTACATTACAATTTTTATTTATCAAAATCCCATAAAGTACCGAATATTTCACCGTCCAATAGTCGTTTTAATCTGGTGACAAAAATATGGAGTAAGCTACCACTGACAGTGACCTGTTATTTAGGCCCCAAAATTGTGAAATATATTCCCTGAATGAAAAAAGTACTTTTTCTTGCTCATAGAATTCCTTTTCCGCCAAATAAAGGGGATAAGATTCGATCCTTCAATGAACTTAAATTTTTATCTACTAGATTTAAGATAGATCTTATCACCTTTGCAGATAGCAAGAAAGATTTACAATATGTTCCAAAGCTCAAAGAATACTGCGACAAGGTTTTAGTTTTAAGTTTAAATAAAATAATGGCTTTTTTCGGGGTATTCATATTTTTTCTTTCAGGTAAAAGTCTCTCGGAAGGATTTTATTATTCGCCAAAGTTTCGCCATTCTGTGAATCAATTCATTTTACAAAATAAATATGCTTTTGTTTTTTGCTTCTCTTCCCAGGTTGCTCAATATGTATCAGATAAAAAGATTCAGAAGATCATGGATTTCTGTGATGTGGATTCAGATAAATGGATTCAGTATAGTCTAAACAAAATCTTTCCCTTGAGTATTTTATACCGTTTAGAAGGTTCGAGGCTTTCAAGAAAAGAGAAAGAAATTGCACACGATTTTTCCCTCTCTTTGTTATCGACCAGGCGGGAATTACAGCTGTTTCAGAAAAAAATAACAAACGCGAATCTGAAGATTCTGGCTAACGGAGTTGATTCCAATTATTTTAAACTCAATCATTCTGAAAAAGAGAGAGCATTGGTTTTTGTCGGTGCCATGGATTATTATGCCAACATTGATGCAGTTATCTGGTTTATTGAAAAAGTGTTTCGAAGATTAAATCAAAGGGATAATCATATCAAATTTTATATTGTTGGTAGTAATCCCTCACAAAAAATCAGGAATTTTTCTGGTGAATTCAGCAATGTTATTGTCACCGGTTATGTGGAGGATGTGCGACCTTACCTGGCAAAATCGAAGATTGCGGTAATTCCCTTACGAATTGCCCGGGGAATTCAGAATAAGGTTTTAGAGGCCATGTCCATGGAGCTGCCGGTTATCATTTCACAAAAAATCTATGCATCATTACAAAATCCGGTTCCTCAAAATGTTCTGATTTTTAAAGACGAGTATCATTTTGTGGATCTGATCTTAAGTCTGATTAACGACGATGCGCGAATAAAAGAGACAGGCAAGCGTTTAAGAGAATATGTTCTTCAATATTACAATTGGAATAAGATTTTCAGCGATTTTGAACATATATTAAATACGAATTTGAACCTTTCATGAGAGATTTGGATTCTACCTTTTTTGTACCAAAAAGCATGTAAAATTTAAAAATCCAAGAATGAATCAAGTAAGTAACCCAAAGACGAATATTCCAAAGATAAAAGTTCTTCATGTTCTTTCCAGAGTATATCCTTATGCCGGAACCGAAAGAAAAGTTATTCAACTGTTAAATAAAATTGATCGAAATCGATTTATTCCTTCTATGGTCAGTATGACAGATTTTTGGGAAAAAAGATCAGATTATCTGTCTCAGGATATTATATGTTTTGCTCTGAATAAAAAAGAAGGCATACATTTTACATTGGTATTTAAGTTAGCCAAGATATTTAGAAAAAATAACATTTCCATTGTTCATTCCCACAACTGGCCGACCCTATTTCATACGGTATTAGCAGCTAAAATGGCACGAGTTCCGGTTATTATACATGGTGAACATGGCAGGGATACCAAGGAGTTAGATCGAAGTTGGAAGCGAACGCTGATCAAAAAGAAATTATTTCAACTGGTTAATAAAATGGTGGTGGTTGCTGAAGATTTGAAACAAATTTTGAAAAATGAATATGGTGTAAATGAATCAAAGATTGAATTTATTCCCAATGGCGTGGATATTGATAGATTTGAAGTTTCCAGGTTTCCAGATAATGTTCAGGAGAAATATAATATTCGGCCATCAACAAAAGTTATTGCAACTATCGCTAAATTGAGACCGGTGAAAGATATTCCGACTCTCATTAAAGCTTTTAGAATTATCTATAATAAGGTAAACGATTCAAAATTGATTATAGCTGGCAGCACAGATGGTGGCCATGAAAAATGGCTGCAAGAGGTGAAGAATCTGATCAGGTCGTATAATTTAGAACATACTGTTCTTTTTCCTGGAAACATCGCGAATATCCCCGAATTTTTATCCGTAGTAGATGTTTATGTTAATTCTTCGGTATCGGAGGGTATGTCGAATACCATCCTGGAAGCTATGACGGCCAGAGTTCCTGTGGTGGCCAGTCGGGTAGGAGGGAATGTGGAACTGGTGAGAAATGGCGAAACCGGCTACTTGTTTAAAGTTGAAGACGAACATGATTGTGCGGACAAAGTCTTAAAAATTCTTCAGGATCCATTTCTAAGAAAAAAAATGGGGGAAAATGCTAGAAGGATTATCGAAGAACAGTATGATATAAAATCGATGGTTAAACATAATGAAGATATATATCTAAAGTTATACCGGGAAAAATTTAGATTATCATAGAGAATTGGAATTAAAAGTAAAGGTCTAAAGGAATTGGCAGGATTCTTCTATTTCGGCATATATCTAGGGGTTCAAAATTTTGGACTGCTATATATGAATATTATAACTTCATAAAGAGTTCTTATGTGCGGTATCTGCGGCTTCATTTCCCTCCGCGAAAATCTTGAACAAAAAAAACCTCTTATCCGGAAGATGTGCAGTCTATTAACTCATCGCGGGCCGGATGAGGAGGGTTTTTATTTTAAGGGAAATGTGGCTTTGGGACACCGCAGACTGAGTATTATTGATCTGTCCGGCGGCCAGCAACCGATGGGGAATGATGATGGAACGATCTGGATCGTATACAACGGGGAAATTTATAATTTCCCGGAAATTAAACTCGATCTGGAGAAAAAAGGAGTACGCTTTAAAACCAGATCCGATACGGAAGTGATCCTGAAAGGTTATGAGCTGTTAGGAACTGATATTCTGGATCATCTGAATGGGATGTTTTCCTTTGCCATCTGGGATGAGAAGGAAAAAAGGCTGTTCGCTGCACGGGACCGGTTGGGCAAAAAACCTTTCTATTATCACTTCGACGGAAAACGGTTGATTTTTGCCTCTGAACTCAAATCGATTATTGTCCATCCCGATGTTCCCCGGAAAATTAATTCGGAGGCGGTAGATAAATTTTTTTCCTACAATTTTATCCCGGCTCCTCTCACCATTTTCAAAGACATCTATAAACTGAGACCCGGGCATTACTTACTATGGGAAAATGGACAGTTGACGGTGCGGCAATACTGGGACGTAAAATATAAATCTGATCATGTGTATAAAACGGAATACGATTATGTTGAGCATCTTTACGAAGTCTTAAAGGCTTCCGTAAAACGGCGGTTGATCAGTGATGTGCCGCTGGGCGCTTTTTTGAGTGGTGGGATGGACTCCAGTGTCATTGTAGGTCTGATGTCCCTGATCAATGAAAAACCGGTAAAAACCTTTACCATCGGATTTGAGGAGCAGGGTTATTCTGAAATCGATGATGCCCGGCTGATTGCGGATCATTTTCATACCGAGCATCATGAATTCAGGGTTAAATCGGAAGCCATTGATTTGGTACCCCGGCTGGTGTGGCATTTTGACGAACCTTTTGCCGATTCTTCGGCCATTCCCACCTATTACGTATCTAAAATTGCGCGGGAAAATGTAACGGTTATTTTATCCGGTGACGGGGGAGATGAACTGTTTGCCGGTTATAATCGCTATACTAACCGGGACCTGTATGCCGGTTATAAGAAAATCCCCAGAATTTTCCGGGAAGGTATTGTTGGACCAGTTGCCCGGGCAATTCCTTTCCAGCTAACGGGCCGGAACTTCTTACTGGAACTCAGCCTGCTGGAACGAAAAGAGAATTTTGAGTGGATTGAAATCTATCCCTATATAAAATCAGAACTTTATAGTTCTGATTTTAAAAAAGTAAGCAAGACAATCAATCACCCCAATTCGGTGATCCATTACTGGAAGAATATGCCGGATTCACCCCTGTTAAGTCAGATGCAGTATTCGGATACTAAGGTATATCTGCCGGAGGACATTCTGACTAAAGTGGACCGTATGTCCATGGCCAATTCCCTGGAAACGCGTGCTCCGTTGTTGGATTATGAGGTGGTGGAATTCGCGGCAAATATTCCGGCCCGGATGCATTTTTCGGATGGCAAGGGAAAATACGTTTTGCGAAAGATGGCCCGGAAATTTCTGCCTGAGCAGATCTTTCAGAAAAAAAAGCAGGGTTTTGCCATTCCGGCCAATGAATGGTTCCGAAATGAGCTGTGGGATATGACCTCAGATCTGTTAACCGGTCAGCGATTTCAATCCCGGGGATATTTTGACAGCCGCAATGTCTCAAAAATCCTGCAAGAGCACAAAAAGGGTAAGCGGGATTACAGTACCTGGCTGTGGTGCCTGCTCAATTTTGAGCTGTGGTTTCAGACCTATATGGATTCCGATTTACGGAAAATTTGATTTTATAGTGGATTTTAGTTCAGGAGAATTTCGACCTTCAGAAAAAATCAGTCAAAATTACGGTGAGCGGAACGTAAAAATTCTTTCTGCCTGTCCGGCGTCCGACGGATTTGAGCTCGCACTCAATTCAGGTAGTAAAAACTCATTGCTATTTGACTATTGAGTGCGGGCGAGTTTCAGAATTTTAGTGCAGCGAACCGCTTAATTTTCTGATTTTTTCTGACAGTCTTGATTTTTTGGTCCTTTTTTATCAAGAAAAAAGGACATAAAAGGATTAATAAAAATAAGCCTCATTATAGCATTGGATGGTTAAATGAGTGGTATTGCTTCCCTTATCTATAAAGATCAACAGAAGAAAGTGAATGAGCAGGATTTAAAACATCTGATTGATCCTATCATTTATCCTGACACTGGAAATACTAAAAGTACCCACTGGAATCATGTTGGGATAATAGTATACGATCAATTCAGCAATAATGCAGATCATTTCATTTATCAAAATGAGCAGGTGATGGTGGTCTGTGATGCGGAGATTTATAACTACCGGGAACTCTTTCCGGATATCAAAGATTTTGAATTTTCCGAAGCTGAGCTCATTGCTCAACTCTTTTTAAAATATGGAAAGAACTGGTGGCATGATGTCAATGGCCCTTTCAGTGTCTTTATCTGGAATAAGAAAAAGCAGGAGGGTTTTGCTTACACCGATCGTATCGGAATAAGACCTCTGGTATATTATCAGGATTCAGAAAAAATCATCGTTGCCTCGCGCATCCGGTCCATATCCACATTGCCGGGTTTCAATAAAGAACTAGATCGGCAAGCCATTTTCAGCTATTTTCTGATGGAGATGATTCCGACACCTTACACTATTTTTAAAGATATAAAAAAGCTGGAAAGTGGTCATTACCTGTTGATTAAAAATGGTGATCCAGTTCCACAAATGTATTGGTCTATGCAGTATTCGCCCGAAAAATTAACTGACCAGAGGGAAATTGAAGAAAAAGTATATCATCTGACTCAAAAAGCGGTGGAAAGAGAAGTGAATTACAGCTCCTCGGTGAAGGAGGTCGGGTCTTTTCTCAGTGGCGGGACCGATTCCAGCACCATTGCCGGTCTGGTTCATCAATTATACCCGGGTGAGTCCAAAACCTTCTCCATCGGATTTGATGAACCCGGTTATGACGAGATGCATTTTGCCCGGATTGCTGCCCGGGCATTTCAAACCCAGCACATTGAATATTACATAACACCGGAAGATATTCTGAATGCCTTACCGAAAATCGTTGCGGCCTATGATGAACCCTTTGCCAATTCTTCGGTGATTCCGGCTTATTTTTGTGCCAGACTGGCCCGGGAAAAGGGATTAGGAGTCTTACTTGGCGGGGATGGAGGTGACGAAATTTTCGGAGGAAATGCCCGTTATCATCGGCATTTTGCTGATTTTGAGCGCTATCCCAGATGGCTGACCGATTCTCTATGGCCATTTTTAAAGGTCTTGCCGGAGTGGTCGCGCTTTTCTGCCATTGGTAAAGCATATAATCATATTAAAAGATCCAAAGCCCCCCTGCACCAGCGAATACATGCCTACAATCTTTTATATTACATGGATATTAAGGATATTTTTCATCCTGATTTCCTTAGTGACGGCAGCTATCTTTTGCCGGAAGATATTTCGGAAACTTATATTAAACATTCCGGTACACCTGATATTCTGGATCAATATCTTTATAATGATCTTAAATTAACCCTGATGGACAATGACCTGCGCAAAGTAAACCAAATGACTGAAATGGCTCATATGCAGGTGAGGTACCCTTTTCTGGATATTCCACTAGTGGAATTGACCGGATTGATACCCACCAATTTTAAAGTGAACGATGGCAGATTACGGTACATATTTAAGGAGAGTTTTAAAGGTTTGCTCCCGGCAGAAATTATTGAGAAAACCAAGCACGGTTTTGGTTTGCCGATTGTCCCCTGGATGCTCACAAATAAAAGACTGAATGATTTCCTTAGAAAAAATATTTTTTCTGGTAAGACAAGGGATCAGAGAATTTTTAAGAACAATTTCATGGGAAATTTATATGGACTAAGTACAAAGAATGAAAGTCCATACTTTGGCACATATCTTTACTTTTTGTTGTTTTTTGAGTTATGGTTACAAAACTCAGCAGATATTAAATTTTGAGTGAGAAAAAATTAATTATTATAGGGAACATCACAATGAAAATGGATATTTTAGAAGAAGTACGACAGGTGATAAGAAACAGTGTAGCCCCAAATGTGAAAATTGAAGAACTAACAGATCAATTTCAATTAACAGGAAATGTATTGGATTCTATGGCTGTAACTAATTTAATCCTAGCTTTGGAAGAGCATTTTGATATTACCTTTGAGGATGAGGAATTAACCGGGGAAGCCTTTGAAACAGTTTCATCATTAACAAATCTGGTTCAGAATAAAGTAAACAATTGACTGTATGTTGTACGAAGAGAATATTCATTATTTTAGAAATAAAGATGGCTCTCTGCTGCAGGGATTTTTGCATACTCCACTTAATAATATCAAAAATATAGGAATCATTTATTGTCCTCCCTTTGCAGAAGAAGAAAATTGTTCACATGCAGTTATAGTGCAGGCTGCCAGACGCTTTACTGAGACTGGGTATCATGTATTTCGATTCTATTATAGCGGAACCGGAGATAGTGAAGGGGTTTTCTCCCAAAGCACGCTGACAGTCTGGAAGGATGATATTTTACAGGCAATTAATTTTTTTAAAAGTAAAACAGGCATTGACAAAATTGCTCTATGGGGATTGCGATTGGGGAGCGATTTAATGTTGTGCACTTGTGATGAATCTAAACCTGAATTCGCATTGATTTGGCAGCCAATACTGGACTTCAAATCTTATATTCATAATTTCCTGCGTTTATATTTTGGAACGCAGATTATAGTAGACAGTAGTGTTAAATTTTCCTCAGAGGAGCTAATCAAACAGCTTAAAAAACATGGGAAGCTTGAGATAGGAGGATATCAATTATCAGAAGAACTTTATAAAAGTTTTAAAGAACAGAAAAACTTCTGGGAAATCGATAATAGTAAAACGACGTTTCCCTTATATATTTTCACGATTTCAATGAATCAAAATCCCCCCTTTAAAATCAGGCATTTTTTATCTTCACTAGTTCTGAAAACTTCTCAATATCAGCATATTGAGGATACTCCATTCTGGGATAGATACTGGATCTGGAAATCAGAAAAAATAGTTCAGAACACCATATCCTGGATTAATTCTCAGGTTTAACGGAGAATACTATTTGGAAGAGGCATTAAAGTTCAAATTGAATGAAAAAACCTTATTCGGTATTCTACATCATCTTTCCCCTAAAGATCATATCGTAAAAATTCTGGTTATGGTGGTTGGTGGACCCCAGACCAGGGTTGGCAGTCACAGACTATACGTTCAATTGGCCAGGAAACTGGTTCATGAGGATATGGCGGTGTTTCGATTTGATTATGAAGGTATCGGGGATAGTGAAGGTGAATTTGTGGGATACAAATCTGCAGGACCATCCATCGAAGCTGCAGTTAATTTTCTTTATGCACAATGTCCGTCTCTAAAAAAAATTGTAATATGGTCTCTCTGCGATGGGTCCAGTATTTGTATGAAAATGGGATACGAAATTGAAAATATGATTGAAGGGATGATATTGTGTAATCCCTATTTGCATGAAGAAACCGGGAAAGCAAAAACCATTATAAAATTTTATTATATTAAGAGGCTGATGGAGAAAAATTTCTGGGAAAAAATATTTAAAATGAAATTTAGTCCGATGGAATCTGCTAAATCAATGAAGGAATTGTTTAAAAATGCATGGTTTAGGCAGGAAGAAAATAATGAGGAAGATTTTCAAATGGATATTCATCCACTTGAAATAGTTGATGGTCTTGTAAAATTCAATAAACCTATATTTTTCCTGCTAAGTAATGATGACCTTACAGCAAAGCATTTTTATGATTTTTATAAAGACAATAAAAAATACTTTAAAGTACTGAACCAGAAAGATTTTCAATTTCAATTTATTGATAGTGCGGATCATACATTTACCAACAGCAGTTCTAAAGAGAAGTTAAGTAAAATATTACCACCAATATTAGATGTTCTTTTTAATTTAAATGATAATTAATAACGATAAATTTTGTTGCCCATTGATAAAAACATCTGAAGCGTATTCAAATTTTTATCGGGATAAAGTGTTTTATGCTCACCTTTTTGATTTGAATTTTAATTTTATAATTATAACCGAAGTTTAAAGTTTATAGCTTAATTTTTAATTTATTTAAAATATTTGAGTATATCCAGAAAGGAGAAAAAAATGGTGCGGGTAATCCATGATCTGTTGATTAAGAGCACTCAAAAATTTGCTGATAAACCCGCTGTTTTTTTTAAAGATAATAAAATGTCCTATCAGGAGATTTATGTGCAGAGTTTAAAATTGGCTTCATTTTTGAGATCTCGTGGAATTCAAAAAAGCAACCGGATTGCTTTTTTCCTGGAGAAACGTTTCGAAAAAGTCGTAACCATTTTTGGTATATCTATGGCTGGTGGCGTATTTGTGCCCATCAGGAAATTATCCCATCCTCATCAGGCAAGTTATATAATTAATAATTGTGACTCAAAAGTGTTAATAACCACTGCTCAAAAATTAAACACCCTCAAGGAATTTATTCCGAAGTTGAAATCACTAAAATTCATAATAATTTTAGATGGATTTGAAAAAGAATCAGAGATTAATTTTAAATCTATAGGAGTATTTTATTGGAATGAGATTGTCCAAAATCCAGTGACCAATGAAACTGGTCTTCCTTATGTTATTTCAACAGATTTGGCCTCTATTTTATATACATCAGGTTCAACAGGTAATCCAAAAGGAGTGATCTTGAGTCATTTGAATATTATCTCCGGAGCTGAAAAAATATCTGAATATTTAAAAATTACGGCGGATGATAAATTACTGAGTATTTTATCATTTGGCTTTGATTATGGACTCAACCAATTGACCTCGATTTTTCTTCATGGTGGTCAGATTGTACTCCTGGATTCATTATTCAATACGGATATACTAAATACAATAAAGAAACATCAAATTACCGGATTAGCTGCTGTGGCGACCACCTGGATCCAGCTTCTTCAATCAGATTGGAATAAAGAGAACTTTAAAAGTCTAAGATATATTACAAATTCCGGGGGAGCTATTCCTAAGAATCATGTTAGGGAGATTAGACGACGTGTACCTCATGTTAAGGTTTATCTCATGTATGGTCTCACCGAAGCATTCCGGTCAACATTTCTTGACCCTGAACTGGTAGATGACAAACCTACCTCAATGGGAAAAGCTATTCCCGGAGAAGAAATAATGGTTTTGAATGAAAGAAACGAAAAAGTGAACGCTAATGAGACAGGGGAGTTGGTTCATCGAGGTGTACTTGTGGCACAAGGGTACTGGGGAGATCCGGAATTAACATCTATTCGATTTCGACCAAATCCATTACAACCTAAGGAAGTTCCTAATCGTGAGATGGTTGTTTTTTCAGGAGATTATGTTCGAATTGATGAGAGTGGCTTTCTCTACTTTATCGGCCGCAAAGATGAAATGATTAAATCTGCCGGATACCGAATCAGTCCAACAGAAATTGAAGAAGTAATCTATAAAAGTAAAAAAGTAAAAGATGCGGTTGTGTTAGGAATTCCGGATGAAACCCTGGGACACAAGATAAGAGCTGTACTTTCTCTGACCGATAATTCTTCCTTTACTCTGGAAGATTTACAGCTATTCTGTAAGAGTCATTTGCCTCTTTATATGATTCCACAAGAGCTGGATATAAGAAATGAAATACCTCGAAACTCAAATGGAAAACTGGACCGAGCATTGATTAAAAAAGAAATTTATCAAAATTTAGTAAAGGTGAAGGAAGGGTCCTAATAATGAACTCAGCGTTGATAAGTGCTCTTTCGCATTTTGGAACCAGGGATGGAGAAGTCATAATTGCCGGACAGAAAGTGACTGAAATAGTAAATAAATACTCAACACCTCTTTATGTGTATGATCAATCTGTGATTAAATGGCGTCATCAAGCGCTGCGAGATGCCTTGCCCCCACAAATTAGGATATATTATGCGGTTAAGGCCAATCCCAATATTGAAATCCTTAGAATTTTAGGTGGATTGTATGATGGATTGGATGTGGCTTCGAAGGGGGAAATTGAAAATGCCTTGAAGGCTGGAATACCGGCCAGTGTAATGAGTTTTGCCGGACCCGGCAAAACTATTGATGAACTAAAATATTCGGTCGAAATAGGACTTGAAAATATCAGTATTGAGAATGAAAGAGAAATTGATCATCTTATAGAAATATGTTCTAGCTTGAAGAAAAGTGCCAGTATATCAATAAGGATAAATCCTGACTTTGATCTGGCAAAATCGGGCTTAAAGATGGGTGGAGGGCCGAAGCAGTTTGGTATAGATAGTGAAAAGGTATCAGCCCTAATAATGAAAATTAATCAAATTGAATTATTAAATTTCGAAGGTATTCATATTTATGCAGGTTCACAAAATTTAAATTCCGAGTCTCTTATAGAATCATTTCAAAAAATCATCCAATACAGTTTGGAACTCAGCAAAATGACAAACATAACATTAAAAAGAATTAATCTTGGAGGAGGATTTGGTATACCCTATTTTGCAAAGGACGAAGATATGGATTTAATAAAAGTTGGTAAAGGCCTTAAAGATCTTTTAAAAGATAACCATGATTATTTAAAGAAAACCAAATTAATAATTGAGCTCGGACGTTTCATCATTGGAGAAGCAGGTATCTATATGACTAAGATCTTATATAAAAAAAAATCAAGGGGTGAAATTTTTATAATAATCGATGGTGGTATGCATCAACACCTGCCGGCATCCGGGAATTTCGGTCAGAGCCTGGTTCGCCGACCATTCCCAATTACGGTCCTGAACAAAGTAGATAATCCTCCCGAAAAAGTAAATATTGTAGGACCATTGTGCACTCCGTTGGATACGTTTGGTATGGGGACTGAAATTCCAGAAGCCGAAGAGGGAGATTTGATTGGGGTATTTAATGCAGGAGCGTATGGCTATACGGCTAGTCCGCTTAAATTTTTAAGCCATAAAGAACCGGGGGAGATTATCTTTTAAAATAAATTCATGAAGATAAGAAAATTAGTTATTAATTTTGATAATATATCAGGATAAATACGATATGAAATATTATTACTGGATTATTATTTTAATAACATTAATATATTTTGACAATATTCTGTCCCAAAATGAAACGTATTATTGGTATTATTATGTTGTAGATAATAGTGGTAATGTTGGAACTGACATAACTTTAGTTTATGATTCAAATAATCTACCACATATTGCATATAGAGAGATAAGTGGCCAATACTATGTGAAATATGCAAAATATACTGGTACCAATTGGGAAATATATTTCGTTGATAATAGGCAATTTCTTGGGTATGGACGAGTAAGCATGGATTTGGATGATTTTAATGTTCCTAATATAATTTATCATACCAATGATGGCCAAGAATTGTGGCACGCCTACTTAGATGGTCAAACTTGGAGAAATAGTTTTGTTGATGTTACATATACTCTTTGGAGATATGAGATTGATGCAAAAGTAGATCATCAAGGTAAAGTACATATGTGTTATGAAAGAAGATATCCCGAATATCCTGATAAAATATCTTATGCGTTCTTTCAAAATTCTTCATATACAGCTGGAATTGTAATTGACAACGGACTCACTGGTAAATGGAATGACCTGTGTTTAGATAATCTTCAAAGACCTTGTGTTGCATATTTCGATTTTGTAGGATCTGAACTTGCGTTTGCTTATCTAAATCAGGGTGTTTGGATTAAAAATATTATTGATTCGACCGGATTTGTAAATGAACAAGGTTACTATCCCTCAGTGACACAGGGAAATGACAATCAATATTATATTTCTTTTCAAAGTCATACAAATTCAGCTCTTCGAATCGCAATAGGTGTTCCAGATAATTGGATAGTTGAGAATATTAGAACAATTTCGGGCTGGGATGAATTTAGTACGCCAAATCCACTTGTCTTGGATAACCAGAATGATCCTTATATTGCATTTTTTGAAAAACAAGATAGTTCTTTATACATTGCTTTCAAAAAAAATAATATCTGGAATTTTGAATTAGTTGATTCGATTGGAAATGTTGGCCAATGGGCCTCAATGGATATTAATGGTGAGGGATTACCATCAATAAGTTACTACGATGCCACAAATGGTTATCTCCGACTGGCTGTTGCCAGTTTAACGCCACCAGTTGATACGGACACAGACGGCATTCCTGACTATCTGGAAAACGCCCATGGAACAGATCCTATGGATCTCGACAGTGATGATGATGGATTGGGTGACGGGGAAGAAGATGCAAATTTTAATGGATTAGTTGAAAAGTATGAAACAAATCCTAGGTTGGTTGATAGTGATGGTGATGGTTTAAATGATGGTTTGGAATCCGGAAGAACTGTTGGCATTCCGCCGCAGGGTGGTATCAAAGGGACAGATCCATTGATTTTCGTGGCAGATCTGGATCCCAATACAACTACTGATCCGGCTAAATTTGACACGGACGGAGACAGCCTGGGAGACGGCGATGAGGATTTTAATCACAACGGCAGGGAGGATTGGGAAGAACCGGATCCCAACAATCCTGATACTGACGGTGATGGCATAATTGATGGATTTGAGATTAGGGTTGGTGCCTCACCTCTGGATGTAGATTCGGATGATGATGGATTGGCTGATCAGAATGAAGATAAAAATTTAAACGGTATTGTTGAAGCCAGTGAAACCAGTCCCGGATTGTTTGATACGGATCAGGATAGCCTCTCGGATGGATTGGAACTAGGTGTAATCAACGGGGTAGCCGATCCGGATGGATCCGGCAAATTACGTGGTACCGATCTGGCAAAATTCATCCTTGATCTTGATCCATCTACTACCACCGATCCGAGAAACCAGGATTCTGATAACGATTATTATGTGGATGGCGGTGAAGACTTTAATCATAACGGTCGCCGTGATTTTGATGAAAGTGATCCGCTTAATCCGGATACAGATGGGGATACTATTCTGGATGGATATGATATTCGCCTAGGTGCAAGTCCTCTGGACATTGATTCGGACGATGATGGTCTGGGCGATCAATTTGAGGATTTAAATAAAAATGGTATTATCGATCTGGGAGAAACCTCTCCCGGAATGTATGACAGCGATGGGGATCAGGTTAGTGACGGGGTTGAGTCCGGTGTAACTGTAGGACTGGCCGATCCGGATGGATCAGGACCCATAAAAGGAACGGATCCGAATATATTTGTAGCGGACACAGATCCAAATACTAATTCTAATCCTTCATTATGGGATACCGATGGGGATGGATTATCTGAAGGTGATGAAGATGAAAATTTCAATGGCTCAGTAGATCCCGGAGAAACACATTTTTTATCGTATGATACCGACAATGACACCTGGTCAGACGGTGACGAACGGAGTTTTTTAAGTGATCCCTTAGATTATCATAGTGTACTTCACATAGATACTGTAATGCAGGAATATTTTAATGGGAGTTTAGTCCCGGCAGGGTGGCAGGTAGTCGATGAAGGAACAATAGATGGGCCGTCTTATTGGTTTATCTGGGATGAATCTTTAACTCAGGGTAGCAATATTCATGGAGGAAGTGTTACCAGCGGGGGCGAAGATCCCTTTAAACCGGGAACTTACATTTGGGCAAGTGGTTTTACCGGAGCAGATTATAAAATTTCTTTTAAAATGCGCTCTCAAAGCGATGGGAATATGGGAATAATGTTTTATTATAAGGATAATAATAATTATTATAGATTTTCAATGAATAAGGAAAAAAAATATTACCGAGTTACAAAATATTTTCAAGGTCAGCCTAGTGTGATTAGTCTTGATTCATTCACTTATGAGTCTAATAAGTTTTATGAAATCATCCTTTATGTTATTCAGGGAAGAATTCAAGTATATCTTAAAGGGAAAAGGATTTTTGATATTCATGATAGTTCACATGTGGAAGGTAGTATTGCGTTTTATTGTTGGAAAAATCCCATAGTTTCTTTTGATGATATTTCTATAATCTCTGCTAATCCCATTACTGGTATTAGTAATACCAATCTTACCACAATAAAAGGGTTTTACATTGAAATGATGGATATCGGAAACCGCTTGACCTGGCAAATTGAAAAAAATAATCTCGTTGCCACATTAGAGATTAGAAAATATAAGTCATCAAATGGATTGTCGGAAATTATTTTTACTAAACCGCTTAATACAATTAGTGATGGGAAAGGTTTATATATCGATAATCAAGTCTGGGATATTAAAGACTATGAACTAATTTTGTACAATTATGATGGGAACATAATTGGACGGCAGAGAGGAATTTGGAAAAATAATAGTGAAAGTCCTTTCTTAATTTCAAATGTATTCCCTAATCCTTCTCGAAATATTACAGAATTCAGCATAAGAGCATCTAAAACTGGGATTTTGTATTATGCTATATATGATATTTTAGGTCGTAAGGTCAGTGATCGAAAAAAAATAAATCTACAAAGTGGATTGAATAAATTGGAATGGAATGGCAGGAATAATTTGGGTACTAACTTACCTTCAGGAATATATTATCTGAAAATTGAAATTTATGATAAAATCGATCAATCAATACTATTTTTCAATGATCAAAAAAAGATACTTCTACTTCATTGAATTAAATAGTTTTTTACCATCACTTTTGCATCACTACTTAAAATAAATGATGGATGAAACTCTACTATATTTGTCAAATTTTAATTTAAGTTCATTCTTACAAAATAGTAGTTATTAAAATAAGTTATATAGTCAAATGATGAAAAAACGAAGCTAAAAGTTCAAATATTTTTTAATCTAATATCATTTTCTAGTAATGGTAAATAGTAATAATTCTTTGGAAAAGGAACCATTAGTTTCTGTAATTATACCCACTTTTAATTGTGAAGATTATATCGAGGAAGCAATAGATAGTGTACTCAATCAAACCTATAGAAAAATTGAAATAATTGTAGTAAATGACGGTTCAACAGATGATACTCAAGAAGTTTTGAAAAAATATGGTCATAAAATAATATTAATAAACCAAACAAATGCAGGCGCTCCTTTTGCCAGAAATAGGGGTCTTGAAATTGCCAGGGGAAAATATATTACTTTTTTAGATTCTGATGATATTTGGCAAAAATCAAAAATAGAAAAACAAGTATATTATTTAGAAAGAAATAAAAATGTTGGACTAGTATATTGTGATTGGGATATGTTGATTAAGGATAATACTGGGAAATTTATACATCAAGATCAATCCCCGGCTCATTCATATGTAAAATACAATACATCCGGGTGGATTTATAATCAACTTCTCTTTGATAGCACTTTAAATACTAGTTGTGTAATGATTAGAGACTCTATCATTAAAAAGGTCGGAAAATTTAATACCAAATATTTAAGTGGTCAGGATTATGATTATTGGTTTAGAATTTCAAGGCTTACTCAAGTCTATAAGTTAGATGAAAAATTAGCATCATACAGACAACATGAAAATAACATGACACAAAAATATCGAGACATAGACTATAGAACACTAATAATTGAATCCTCAATTCAAAAATGGGGCCTGGTAGGGCCTGATGGGAAAAAAACAAAGAAAGTTGATCTTTATCGCAGATTAAGTGAATTGAGTTGGGAATATACATACAATCAATTTTGGTATGGAAATTTTAAAATTGCATTAAAGTCAATTCTAAAAAGTATCAAATATTATCCCTTCAGATCCAGAAGCTGGATTTACGGTATTTTTATAGTACTAAGAATCTTATATATTAATTTATTATGATATAAGTTAGTTATCCTGAAAAATTCATAAAAATAGCTGTTTTCTCTAACAAGTATTTGTTTTATATTG
>CAYWTB010000078.1:0-21705 GCA_964461135.1 uncultured Caldithrix sp.
TCTATGGGTTTATCCCGTTCTTTCTACACCTACTACTGTCGAAGATGAGATTAACCTAGATTTTTTATGAATAATTGTATCAATAAACAAGCGGATCAGAAACAATTTATACCTAAAATTTTCCTAACAGTGATAAAATTTTAGGTTTATGTCTTTTGCTCAGAAACTAAGCAAGCCGTCATTGTTCCGGAAGGGACCACCATGTGGAAAGGTATTATTGTCTCAGTCCTCTTGTTTCCTGGCAGGTAATTTCCGTATTCATGGGTTGATATCAGAAAAGGACAATATTGCAAGTACCCTCAGGAGATTGCTTCGTCGCCTTCACTCCTCGCAATAACACAGAATTAGGTATCACGCAATATTTATTGAAATTCAATGAATTATAACCCGTTTTTTTAGCTTAAAAACAAAAATTGTATAAAATTTATTTCTAGATATGTGATCCTGAAGTACGAGCTTAATTTTAAAAGAGGAATCATTCACTTTAATCGAATAACATCTTAAAGTAGATTCCGTATCTAAGTTTTAATTTAAATAAATGAATTTAATATTTTCCTGAAAATTATTGACTTTAACATTCAAAAAATAAATTCCCGATGACAATTTTGAGGCATTAAACATTTTAGTATAAAATCCTCTATGCATTTTCTGATCCATAATTGTGTAAATTGAAACACCATCTATGTTTTGTATCTTCAAATTGACAAATCCATCTTCCGGAATTTTGACACGAATATTGATCTTTGGATTAAAAAAATTAGGAAAATAATATTTAGGTTTTAGTAAATTTTTATATCCTGCATCATTTCGCCACAGATGCAGGTATTGAAAATCATCCCAGGCGATGCTGACGATATCCAGATCATCATCACCATCCAGATCTGACACCTGAGCTCCCAGATGACTCTCCTTCCCACTGCTCACTACATGTTCTGTGAAATTTCCGTTACCATCGTTTTCCCACACCGCCAATTTCTTCGTTCCCCGGTGCTCTGCAGAAATAATATCCATATCCCCATCTTCATCCATATCTGCTACATCCAGGCTATTGGTGGTATTTTGCACGACTACTGTGTGCCTCACCCAATTTGCGCTCTGTGGATCAGCTGGTGCCTCAAACCAGAATACCCCATTGGTATCTCCATTGGCAACCGACACCACAATATCCAGCTGGTTATCTCCATTAACGTCTGATGCCGAAAACCGGTCCGCAATCGGGCTTGGTGTGGACCCGATCATATGCATCGCCCAGTTACTAGAACCATCTCCCGGATTCTCCCACCAGGAAACATGGGTGGCGTCCAAAGTGCCGCATATATCAATGTCTCCGTCCCTGTCGATATCCCCCACACCGATACCCTCCGGGTAAGTACTGTCGGCAATGGTAGTGCGTTGCCAATCTCCGTTAACCGGATTGGAAGGAATCTCAAAGTAATAAACAGGCCCATTCACCTGGGATGAACCCATATTTACAATGATCTCCGGTTTGCCTCCCGGCACAAGTTGTGCTGCTACATAACCCTGAGTACTGATACCATGATTTGCACTTTCAACCTCCCCCACCTGTTTACTATTCCAGAAATTCCCTTGGGGATCCGATGCTTCCATCCAGTATAAACTTCCCAAGGGGTCCATACCAATCACATCCCCATAGGTATCTTCGTCCACATCGATAACAAACAAGGCATCGACGGTTATCGGAAAAGTAATCCGGTCCCAAGGAGCATTCATATCTCCTCCCGGATTTCGATAAAAATAATTCCCGGATACGATGTCTGACTGTCCATCTCCGTTCAAATCCCCCATCGCCAGTCCAAAGGCCGGCGCGGGACGGGAATCATCTATCTGAAAATAGCTCCAGTCGTCCAACGAAAGATGAACAGAGGGATCTGTCCTGTTTATCCATAATTCTACTTTCTTATCATTCCAGTTCGCCCCGTACAGATCCATATCACCATCCTTGTCCACATCCACAATCCTCATACTGTGAGAACCACTGGTGGCAATTACCTGCTTGGTCCATGACTGGCCATCATCTGCATTGATGTATACCTTCACCTCGTCCGGATCATTCCCTTGGGTCATTTCTGCAGAGGCTAGATCAATATCCCCATCATTATCCAGATCCGCTGCACCCACAAAATGATGAACCGTTTCAACATCTGCCTCTATGATATGCTCAGTCCAATTCTCACCAGTTGGATCCGGCGGGGCTTCAAACCACGATACTCGATAAGTCTGCCCACTCAGCTCTGACGGCGACTGCACAATATCTATCCGGCCATCCCCGTTAAAATCACCCACATCTATGTAAGCATTCCGATGTGTCCAGCCCGTAGTAAAAGTATGCCGGTGCCAAGTGCTTATACTTCCACTGTTTTCATACCAGTTACTGTTGATCACAACATCCGTTCTGCCATCATGATTAATATCCGCAACTTTCAATCCCTCACCATTAGGAATATTCAACGAAGAAGATATCCAAACAGCCGGGGAACTCTGTTTATAAAAAAACAAGGTTTTCCCACTATGACCAAACTCCGCCTGATCTCGACCGACAACATCAACTTTGCCATCTCCATCAAAATCCGAAACCTCAAAATCATGTAACTTGGTACGGGATTGAATGGTATGAGAAGCCCAGTTGGCACCGTTCTCAAACCATACCAGTGAATCACCCCAGATAGTGAACACATCCAGATCCCCATCTCTATCAATATCAAATACCTCATGATCAGTTGAAAAACCATTGCCAGAATTTATAGTGCGTTTTTTCCAGGATGGATTCTCATACCATACTAAACCTCCTGATGAATTTCCCCCCGCAATTAAATCTGGTAAACCATCGCCATTCAGATCACCTACTGCCTTCCCCCAAATATCGGAGGGACCTCTGCCATCGACCAAGACGTAATCAAAGGGAATCTGAGAAAATACATTTATTGAAAAAGACACTAAAACTAAAAAAACACAATTTTTCATTATCTTAAGTATCTTTTTTATTAATTGAAGGTTGAATCCCTGAAAAATGATATCGAAGATATTAAATATTATAATTAGTGCTTTGGTTCCGGAAATATGATGCTAACGTATTATTTTATTTATAGTTAATAAAATTGTCATTTCGAGCGTACTCCCGGTTTCCAGGGAAGAGGCCGAGAAATCTTTATAAATTCAATAGATTCCTCCACGTCTGGCCACCATGGCCTACAGCAGGCAGGCGGACAGGCCTCCCTTATGTATAAGGTTGGGTATAGGATAGGGTCAATTATGTAACATTTGAATACAGGAGTACTATTTTTATACACATATGTCTATGACTGGTGAACTGAAAAAATATATTTGTCTATATTATCATTTAGATGAGGTAAGGATATAATCATATTAAATATGACGATTATTATTTGAAGCTCCTTCTTATGGATATACACGCAATGAAGTTGGTTTAGAAGGTTTTTGCGTTCCAGAGCTGATTATAAAACTAGCCGAAGCCACCGCACTGGGAGTGTAACCATTTTTAAAAGCTTTTGCTTTTACAGTTGCACTACTGGTCAGGGTAAATGGTAGATTATATAAATTTGAAGAAGTGGTAGGTGTGCTTCCATCAAAAGTAAAATAAATATCGGCCCCGGAGGTGGTTGTGGTTAATGACACTGAGACCGAATCATTGAACGTCCCACCATTGGGAGTAATGATCGGTGTTGCCACCGTACCATAATTGATTACAAAACTCGCCGACGCTACCGCACTGGGAGTGTAACCATTTTTAAAAGCTTTTGCTTTAACCGTTGCACTACTGGTCAGGGTAAATGGAAGGTTATACAAATTTGAAGAAGTGGTAGGCGTGCTTCCATCTAAAGTAAAATAGATGTCTGCCCCGGAAGTAGTCGTGGTTAATGACACCGAAACCGAATCACTGAAAGTCCCACCATTGGGGGTGATCACCGGTGTTGCCACAGTACCAAAACTTATTACAAAACTAGCTGATGCTACCGCACTGGGAGTGTAACCATTTTTAAACGCTATTGCTTTAACCGTTAAACTACTGGTCAGGGTAAATGGCAGATTATATAAATTTGAAGAAGTGGTAGGTATGCTTCCATCCAAAGTAAAATAGATGTCTGCCCCTGGGGTAGCTGTGGTTAAGGACACCGAAACCGAATCATTGAAAGTCCCGCCATTGGGAGTAATTGTAGGAGTCGCCACAGTACTAATACCCGGACTAATCTCAACTCGGGTAGCCTTGGTTGCGCCCGCCCAGTGAAATGTTCTTCCAGTACCATAATCATCGGTTAAATCATCCACAGAATCAAACGTATTTTTCCCCCACCAAATATTATTTCTTCCTTCTTGAGTTTGAAGTCCGGACATATCAGCCGCCTCTGCCATCATATTAGCCGGGGTCAACACTTTATTAAAAATTTTAACTCGTCCCAGTATACCACTCATGCGTTCATGTTGATAATCAGCATACCAGGGAGAATCCCCGAAGGTGACAGCTGGACTTGGTGGATTTGTTTCTCCATAACTACCTGAAACTGTGTATTCGATAACATTGCTATTTGAAGTATCGGTAAGGTCAATATAAAATGAAAGAGTCTTTGTGCCATTCCCGTTGACGACGACACGGTGGGCTTGTAAATACCATTGTCCCTTAGAAACAGTTTGTGGAGAGCCACCCCTTGTATTGACCTCATCTCCACCATCTATTGAAATTTCCCAATAATGAGTTGTCCCACTGCTTGAACCATTTGAAGGATAAGGATGCGTGCCATAATAAGTATTGGGACTACCACTATTCCATAAGAATGTCCCATTATTAGACCACCAGTATGTAACATAATAACCAGTTTGTTGAACCGGATAATATTCCCATATCCAGGTTACGCCCTGATGATTTGGCCCCCAGATGGGTAATCCATTATTCTGCGGATCATCAAACTGAAATGCCACAAATGCATTAGAAGGCGAGTCACCGTTACTGGGAAATTGTAAGCCATAAACGGCATTCTGAGAAAACACATGTAATGTAAAAATGAAAATTACTAGTATACTGTATATAAGATAATTCTTCATTAGGACCGCCATCTCTCATTAATTATTGTTCAAAAAAATACAGGTACTGAACAATAAATATTGCAAAAATACTGCCAGATTAAAAGCTCATGACCGTTAGCTTAAAATTTATGAATGAAGCATACTGAGAAAAAAATTTACACCAGGATGTGTATTATGAATATCAAATAACATTAAAGGAAGTAAATTTCACAATGAATATTCATATCAAGCAGCATATTTTTGATTTCATTAACATATATGTCATTCATAATGATAACAACATCGGGTTTCTCTGATTGTAGAAAACGGGGACTTACAATTTTTTTCCCAAAGCCCGGAAGATAATGATCAGCGAGATGAGGATTAATGTCTGTCACATACTCGATAGCATCATAATCATTCAAGCTGCTTAAAAATCCGACGGCTTTAGAACCCGCACCCCATAGAATGACCCGCTTTTTTTCTGCCTGAAATTCAACCATACGTTGATTCCATTCGTTTATTTTTCGTTCTATTTCCAGAGTGAATTTATCTATCAGGCTTTTGAAGTGTTGTGGATTTTCTTCCAAAGTAAACATCTTTTCTGATATTCCGGCAATCGGTTGAGCTTCTATCAGTAGATATTGATCACTATACGCATTATAAATATCCAGAATTTCAAAACCGGTGGATCTGAATAAATGGGCAAGAGAAGCAGGACTAAAATATGAACAATGTTCATAATAAATATCCCAGAACGCATAGTCTTTTAAAATCCGAACGACATCCGGTACTTCAAAAAAGACAATTTTATCAAGATCCTTGCCGATAGTCTGTCTTAAAAGTTTCAAAAAATCAAAGGTATTGGAGATATGTTCAAGGGTATGCCGGCAACAAATAAGATCACTTGGTTCTCCAGCATGTTTTTCCGAATAAAACTCTTTTTTAAATCTTATCTGGGCACTTGTAACTATTCTCCCTTCAACATAAGCCGGGTCAATACCCAATCCGCGGTTATTTCCTAATTGACAAAGTAGTACCAGAAAATCACCCTTTCCGCATCCGATTTCCACAATGTCTTTGTCGTATATTTGATACTTTTCGATTAAGCTTCGGGCAAGTTCGTTTGAAAATTGGTTAAAAGTGGGTGAAAAACCTTGTTGATCTTCGTATCCATCAGAATATTTAGCGTGTTCTGGATTAAAGTACGAATTGAATATAAATCCACATTTTTTGCAATAACTTAGAGAGATATTAACTTTAGGTATTTGCTGTGATTCGCGGATTGTTCTTATGATACTACAACTCTGCACGGGTGCGTTTTTTACATTATAAAAATTTTGGGTATTCTGATTTTGACAATTTGGACAAGATTTTGTCATATAAAATGTTAATATTTTAAAATTAATTTAACTTTTAATAGAAGAGTAATATAAAATTTGCTCACTTGCACAGCAGGCATTAAGAAAATTAATATTCACCAGTAATCAGAAAACAATTTTCCGTGAGTAAAAAGCCTCTGCATACCCAGAAGGACTGGCGGACTCCAGTCCTCTTATCCTCATAATAGACGAAAAGGTGTCATTGTCAAACCAATGTTTCGATTTTTGGGATTGAAAACTTTCCATCAGATAATTCAGCTTATTTTTCAACTGTCGTTCATTAAGGGATACATAAAAATTCGGTTGGCCTAAATCTCCATCATACTTGGGTACTTCATATTCGAGGATAAAATGATTCCGGTAAGTATTCCAGGTTAGTTCACAAATAAGCCGATGATCCTGATGAAGATCATGCCGGTAATGAGTAAAAATAAGGTGTGGATTGTATGCCGTTTTCAGCTCTTCGAAGAAGTCCTTAATTTCATAACCCAGGTATGGTAAAAAACCATCTCTATAATTCTTAACCGTTATTTCTATATTACCAATTTTATCTAAAAATAAATGAGCAGATTTCTCAGCTTCCTTTTTTCTTTTTTCATCTGAACAAAATACCACCCATTTGATCGAAGATATATTATAATTTTCGATGATCTTCAGAATAGTTCCTCCACAACCAATCTCAATATCATCACTATGTGCTCCCAGGCATAAAATCCTGAGTTGATGTGTCAATTTTTCTTCAAAAGTGAGGTTTATCATAACAAAATTACTTTTTTATTTCAGCTCCTCGGATCTCCAGACTTCCCAGGGTGTATTACCTTTAGTATACATTTCATCCAACAGCTGCTTGTCCTTAAACGTATCCATACTGGCCCAAAATCCCTGATAGGGAAATGATAATAACTCCTGCTTTTCAATTAATCTTTTAAATGGTTCATTAACGAGTTCTTCTCCATCCTTGAGATAATCAAAAATATCACGTTTTAGTATAAAATATCCGGAATTTATCCACAGACCGGAAGATCCGATATGATCGATGCTATGAACAATATCATTATTATTTAAACGAACGACGTGAAAACTTTGCGTGGGTTGATAAGCCATAAAACTGGCCATTTTTTTATTATTATTAAAATGATCGATCATCTGCGGTAAAGGCATATCGGTAAGACCATCGCTGTAATTGGCTAAAAAGACCTCTTCATTTTCAAGAAATTTCTTAACCCGCTGCAGTCGCTGACCAACGTTGGTATGTAATCCGGTATCCACAAAAGTAATTTTCCAGTCATGAATATCCGTATTGAGAAGATCCAAATTTTTTCCACCATTGGTGAAAATAAAATCATTCGATATGTACTCATTGTAATTCACAAAATAGTTTTTTATCATATCTGCTTTATAACCCAGGCAGAGAATAAAATCTTTATGTCCGTAATGCGCATAATATTTCATGACATTCCATAAAATGGGTCGATATCCAATCTGAACCATGGGTTTGGGTATTTTTTCAGAAAATTCTCTGAGACGCATGCCCAAACCCCCACAAAATAGAACAACTTTCATCTTATATTTACCTCTATTCTAATTTTCATCCATCACTATATTTTAGACAATCTGAAGTTTTGGAATGGGTATGACAAACTGTGCTCCCCAATTACGAATATATTGTAATTGATTAATGATTTCGTCCTTAAAATTCCAGGGTAAAATGAAAATATAATCCGGTTTAAATTTTCCAATTTTATCCGGAGAATATATGGGAATATGCGTTCCCGGCAGGTATTTCCCCTGTTTATACGGATTACGATCCACGGTGAAATCAATAAAATCGGTTCGAATACCACAATAGTTTAATAGGGTATTTCCTTTTCCTGGAGCACCATAACCGGCCACGGTTTTCCCTTCCCTTTTCGCCTGAATTAAAAATTCCAGAATGGATCGCTTAGTTTCCTCTACCTGGTTTTTGAAATTTTCATAGGTTTCCAGTTGTAAAAATCCGGCTTCCCTTTCCCGCTTTCTTAATCCCAGAACCCGCTCTCCCACCGGTTTGGAATCATCATCTGAATGCCGGGCATAAATCCGCAAAGAACCCCCATGGGTTGGCAATTCCTCCACATCAAAAAGCGTCATTCCCTGTTCAGTAAAAATTTTTTCTGCTGTTATGAAGGAAAAATAGGAAAAATGCTCGTGATATATGGTATCAAACTGATTTTCATCCATTAATTTCATCAGATGGGGAAATTCAATGGTTACCACCCCTTGTAGTTTTAGGAGAATCTTGATTCCTTTGACAAAACTGTTTAAATCCGGCACCTGAGCCAGTACGTTGTTCCCCAGAATCAGATTGGCACTAAATCCTTCATCTTTTAATTGAGGGGCAGTAAATTCATTAAAAAAAATAGTTTTTGTAGGGATTCCCTTCTCTATTGCGACCTGAGCCACATTTATGGCCGGTTCAACTCCCAGCACCGGGATATTTTTTTCAACAAAATATTGCAGCAAATACCCATCATTACTGGCCAATTCCACCACCATGCTTTTTTCATTCAGTTTAAATCGTTGTTGCATCAGATCCGTGTACTTTTTGGCATGAGCCAGCCAGCTGTCGGAATAGGAGGAAAAATATGCATATTCGGTGAAAATATCAGAGGCGCTGACATATTCATCCAGCTGAACCAGAAAGCATTTCTCACACACATACACCTTCAGCGGATAAAAGGGCTCCATACTGTTTAACTTATCCTGCGGGACATAACTTTCGCATAATGGCGACATCCCCAGATCGACAAATGTATGTTTTAATGGAGCCGAGCAGAAACGGCAGATACTGCCGGAATCTTCTTTTTTGGTTTGAACATCCATGAGTGCTTCTTCCTGATAGGTTTCTTTCATGACTTTAATTCCCCTCCGAAATATTTATTAAAAAAATCGCGTTAATTACACGTTGAACGATCAATCGTTTTTAATCCAATCACAATCATCCACCTATTTCCAACCCCCTGCAGGCTGCAAAAACTTCCCAATTTTTATATTGGATGTTTGTTATAAATTTTTCACAAAGTCCCTTCCCTATTATATTAGGGAAGCCTGCCCGGCCACCGACGGGGGATTTAGGGATGGGTAAAGTGATCTTATATTTATTTCCATTTTTATAGTTAACTGATAAGATCACAATAGATTTCATAATACAGTTTATTTTGTATATTAATCTTCTCTACATTTATTATTCTTTTTTATGTTCTTTTGCCTTGATGCAAAAGAACCAAAAAATCAAGACTGTCAGAAAAAATCTGGAAATTCAACGGTACACCTCGCTAAAATTCTTAAACTCGCTCGCACTCAATAGTCCCGCAGACATCAAGGTTTTTCTGCATCTCTATTGAGTGCTAGCTCAAACATAAAGAATTTTTACGCTCAGTGGCAACGGAATTTCAGCAGATTTTTTCTAAAGGTCTATAAAACCAATGGGATATTAAAAAAATACTCAATTATAAATTGTTTTATTATGATGCAAAATTTAAATACAAGAAATTAATTGAACATTTCAATACAAAATTAAGTATGATCTCTTATTTTAACTAATAATGATAAATTGTCAATAACTAACGAGATGAATGAAAACAGAGATTTGAAAAACTAATGATTTAAATAAAATAAAAAAATTACTTTTTAACCCACCTCAAATCCCTATCCAGATACCCTTCATTAATCAGCTTTTTGATATGATCAATCCGCTTATAACGCGGACCTTCGAAATCTTCCAGAATAATGGAATATTTTTTATAAGAATTATAGAGCTGTTCTGCGCCGGATCGAACCGTCCAGCGGGGCAGATAATCAGATAAAGTCTTCTTAATTTTACTGAAATCCACCCGGTAACTCCGTTTATCCGGTCCAGCATCTTCCGCATATTCAATCCGGCATCTCGGCACTACCTCCTTAACCATATCCGCCAGCTGCCGGATCTGGAAGTTCTCCTCATTGATGCCGACATTAAAGGCCTGGTTATGTATCAATTCCCGCGGTGCACGTAACACCGCAATAAAAGCGGCAGCAATATCTTCAATATGGACCAGCGGCCTCCAGGGAGTGCCGTCGCTTTTCAGGTAGACCTGTTGGGTGGTGTGGGCCCAGGCCACCAGATTATTCAGCACTACGTCAAATCGCAGGCGCGGAGAAACCCCGTAGGCAGTGGTGTTGCGCAGGTAGACCGGACTGAATTTTTCATCTGCCAGGGGGGCCACCTCCTGTTCCGTCATGACCTTGGATTGTCCGTAAGGGGTAACCGGGTTAAAGGAAGCTTCTTCCGTCATCCACTGGTCCCCGGCTGAACCGTACAAACTGCAGGAGGAGGAAAAAAGGAATCGTTTTACGCCGGCTTTCTTCGCCAGTTTTGCCAGCCGGACAGAAGCCTTGTAGTTAATTTCATAGGTCAAATCCGGATTAATATTGCCCAGCGGATCATTAGAGAGAGCCGCCAGGTGAATAATTGCATCAAATCCCCTGAGATCCGATTCTTCCACATCACGAATATCTTTAATGATCTCCGGAATCTCAAGCGGTTCTTCTCCGAATGTGCAAAATCGATACAGATCTGAATCCAATCCGGTAACGTCAAACCCCTCTTTAACTAAAATTGGCACCATAGAGGTGCCGATATAACCTTTATGACCGGTGACCAATATCTGCATATCAATCTCCAATTGTGAAAGAATGAAAATTTATTTATAATTCGATTGACTGGGGTTCTAATAGGTGGAAATATTTAATAAAACCCTGAATAAAGACTTAATAAATAATTAAAACACCACTCTCTGGCATTACAAATCGATTTCTTGTTTGTCTTTATAATTTTATGTCAAATATTATTTAAATAAATCTTTCCATAAATCATTTTTTTCCCAATATACTTGTTTGGATAAAAAATAGAAAAGCTTTAACTTTTCCGATAAACGAATATTAGATTTTTTTACACCCTTAAAATAGTGTAGATTTTGTTTCCATCTATCATATTTTGTGTCTTTTTTCAGCGGATCCCAGAAATCTCCCAGTTTTTTTTCATCGTTTTTATCCCAACTGCTCGCCTCGGGGTGTATTCGTCTATAAAATAAAATTTCCGGTATTTCTAAAAATTTACCATACAAGACCAACTCAGCCATAAAATTATAGTCTGAAGCGATAAAATTACCCATCAATGCGGTTTGCCTTACCGCATCTCTCCGCATTAAGCCATATATAGCATTAGTTAATCCAATTGACTGGAAAAATTTTATGTATCTGTCAGATGGTCTTGGACTGCGTAGATCCAGATGATCCTCATATTCTTCAATATTTTTATCATTTTCATCTATCAAGCAAGTCTTCCCGTAGCAAAGAACAGTATCTTCATTTTCTTCAATAACCTGCAAGCATTTTCGAATCAATTCCGGTGCGGCAATATCATCTGCATTTTGCCACCTGAAATTTTTTCCAGAGGCTAGATTAAATACACTATTATAATTTTTTGATGCTCCTAAATTAATTTCATTTCTGTAATATTTAATACGTTTATCTTTTAATGCAAATTCCTGGCAAATTTCCGGAGTTTTATCCACTGACGCATTGTCGGAAATAATAAGTTCAAAATTATCATAAGTTTGATTTAAAACAGAGAGTATAGATTTTTCAAGATATTTTTCTCCATTATAGACTGGCATTCCAACACTAACTTCAGGTTTTCTTTTTGACATTTATGCAATAAACCTGTAATTTTTTTTATTGAATGATTTTATTTAAAAACCTCTTAACCTGCTTATTTCCCAAAATACGATATGAGGTATCAAAGTTGTTTTATTCTTAGAAATTAAATTGCTCCGGTCTTCAGACCGGGGATTAAAGAATCCAGTATATTTGGACGCTAGCCCGTATTTGTGAATTATGCAGGCTAATAAAAAAAATCAAATACCTTTAACTAATTAAAATCGAAAATAATAATAAATAATGAAAATTGAAATATTAGTATACTACATCCAACTAATAATTAATATTGATAGTACGAATAACCGACATACTTTTTCAGTACTATCTCGGGCGACGCATTAATAATAATCCCGGCTAATTTTTCTTTAAAAGAAGCAAATTCGTGTACTTTGGCACTTAGTTTATCCAGGTTTGTTTTTCCATATCTGGTTACTAAAACAATCTGATCGATTAAAGTACTAAGGACGATTGCATCTGGTATAAATTCGATAGGTGGGGTATCTATAATTAAAATCGAAAAATTTGCCCGGAGAGTAGCAATCATTGATTTCAATCTTTCACCTGCCAGTAACTCACTGGGATTAGGTACCTGTATACCCCCGGATATAATAAACAAGTTGGGTACATGAGTATTTTGAATAATGTCCGATAAATTTTCGATAGAAACGGGGGTATTCCCGGCCAGAAAATCGGCCAGGCCCGGTTTTTTCTCACAGGCAAAGGAGTTATGCAACACTCCCCGTCTTAAATCGCAATCCACTAAAAGTGTGGGCAACTTTTGCTGGGCAAAGGTGATCGCCAGATTGGATGACACTAGAGATTTCCCTTCCCCCGGATTCAGGCTGGCAATCAAAATGGATTTGTTAGTCTGATGATTATTTAGTATGAGTTTTGTTCGCAAGGTACGGAATGCTTCACTGGCTATGTTTGGTGCATAATCAGAGGTAATTAATTTTTCATCCAGCTTTTTTTCCGCTGTAATGTGGTTAGGAACTCCCTTTAGTTCTCCGATGATGGGAAAAGTGGCCAGAACCGGAATATCCAGCCGGGTTTTTATATCCTTGGGATTTTTTATCGATTTATCAAAATAATCCAGTATAATCACTCCCCCCACACTTACTCCTAAGGCAATAAATATACCCAGCACAAATTTCCTAATGAAATCCATTATTGAATCATTTACGAAGGGAACCACCGCATAATCCAGCACATAGATATCTCCCACTTCCACCGCATCGGCAATTTTAGCCTCGTTATAGCGAACCAGAATAGTGGAATATATCTTTGAATTGATCTCATCACTTCTCCGCAGTTCAGCCAATTGCTGTTCTTTGGCCGGTAAACTGCGCAAACGGCCGACCAGTTTATCGCGGGATGCCTGATCATCCTGAATACTATTTTCCAGCTGTGATATTAAATCGGTAACAGCGGAATAAATTTTGGCACTTAATCGATTGATTTTCTCCTTATTAATAACTACCAGGGGATGCTGATCAGAATAATTACCCTCCATTTTATTTTTTTCGGATAGTAACTGGGATAATTCATTTTGCATGGCGGAAACGGTGGTCATACCATGGGCGTTCAAATAAGACAGCATTTCATTTAGTAATAGGGCCTGATCTTCACCGGAATAAGTAGTAAAACGCGCTTGTAATTCTTTCAATTTGCCTAACGTTTGCTGATTATCGTTAACCGATGATTCCAGATTGGAAACCTCATTAACTGAATTCATTACATCTGCTTTAAGACCCACCCAGGGATAAATTTGCTGGAATTTTTTTAATTCATTTTGAGATACCGTTAATTGTTCTTTAGCGGATTCCAACTGTTTTTCCAAAACGGATATTACTTCAGTGGTCTTTCTTTTCTTAAAATTCAGATTTTGTTCGATAAATTCGTCAGCAATTTTATTGACTACTTTGGTTATCAGGGGGTGATCGGTACCTTTCAATACCAGTCCGAACAGGGTTCCGCGTTGATCCAAAAGCTTAAAATCCAGATTGTTTAATATACGATCAATAGCGGTTCTGGTTCTTAGTATTTCAAAGGTAAAATCATAAGGTTTGTTAAGATAATTTTTATTAAAAATTGCAGAAATTCCGGAAAGAGCTAGGGATTCGGAATCCTTTAAACTACCCGTTGTAATTTTTTTATTCTCTATTTTTTGCTCATTATTGGAAAAGAGTACCGAATAATTTTCATCATCGACATGAAATTTATAGATCCCGATTTTTACGGAAGTATCTACTTCAATAGTATCAAAAAATTGGCTGCGGTAAGCATTATTCACTTGTAGCCGCAGGGATTGTTTCTCCACAATTCTTTCCAGAAAATTTCGGCTTTTGATCAATCCCAATCTGCTCTCCCCACCCAATCCCACGTTTTCATTGACCGCACTGAAGGTCCTGGGATCGTCAAAAACCAGGGTAACCGTGGATGGCAATACCGGCAGGGATGGTTGCATAAATTTGTATATCACCACAAACCATACCATGAAAATAATACTGCTAATGCCAATAATGATAACCTTCTTTTTCCATAATAATTTAAGATAACGCACATAATCGAATTGAGGCATCTGTAAGGATGATTTTTCCATAGTCATATTCCCTTGATTTTAAAATCCTCTGGGAGTGTATCGTCCGGATTGAACATACACAATTGTTACATAGGTAAAATAGAGGGTTGCCGCGGTGGTAGCAATGGCCGCTACATCACGAAATATCGTCCAGAAGGTCCGTTCCCGCGGTGTGGGTGTCCAGATCTGATCCCCCGAACGGAAACCAATCTGATCAAGCCCCCGCCCGGATTCATAATAGGGAACCAGATTATCCTTTATGGTACTCTTGTTCCGCTCCCATTTCATTTTTTTTAAACCATCCTCCCGCAGCGGGCCGCCAGCCATTTTAACCACATCCCAAATGGTGTAATCCGGATCCACATAATAAAGGCCCGGCCTGGCAAATCCCCCCAGAAGGCTGACTCTTATCAGGGGACGAACCTGTACTTCGGGATACCTTAAATAGGTCATAAAGTTCTGCTTAATATAGGATTCAAACTCGATCTGGCTCATATCCGTAATTTTCACTTTTCCTTTTATGGGAAGATATATTTCACCATTGCCGTCAATAGTAAAAATACCATGTAAGAAGGAGGAGGTATCGGGATAAACCGATACCTGAACGGCATCTCCCGCCTGGAAGGTTTGACTGCGGTAACTCATTTGCTGAGGACTCTGGGGAAGAACAGGCTCAAACGGCGCTGCCAGTAAGTGAACGGTAACCGGAAAAAACTCAAAAAACATGAAAACAACTAAGGTCAAAAGTGACAGATAATGTCTGTTTGTCTCGATTCTGATAATCATTTTCTACCCAGATTTAGATAGAGATAAGTAATTTGAAAATTTAACATTCTTATTCTATTCAATGTTAATACTATACTGTAAAATATTAAGTTAAATGTATTTTAAAGACATTCAGAAAAAATCAGTGTAAATTCCGGTGCACCGAGCGTAAAAATTCTTTCTGCCTGTCCGGCGACCGACGGATCTGATCCCGCACTCAACATATGCATAAAATCTTTAAAGTTAATTTTATGTTGAGTGCGGGGGAGTTTCAGAATTTTAGTGAGGTGAGCCGTTGAATTTCCTGATTTTTTCTGACAGTCTTGACCCGTCTGGCCACCGGACAGGTCTTTTGGTTCTTTTCTATCAAGAGAAAAGAACAACATAAAAACGAAATTATTCATTAAAAACAATAAGATAGGGTAATTTATTTTACAGAAATATGGGACCGAGCTTGTCATTTCAGGATAAATTCATTTTGAAAGCTATATTTTTTAACTATTAATGCTTTACTTTATCAAAAAGAAAAATGAATTCACTAATTTCTAACAGGACCGGTAATACCGGTATCGTTTCGCCTTGGTATCCAGATTCAATTCTTTCAGAATTCTATATAACCTAAAATAACGAACTTTCTCTCTCCCGAAATCCTCATGCCGCAGCATTTTTTTCATTTTTCGCATGGAAATTAGGGGAAACCGGGCTACAATTTTTCGTATCTTTTCGTGAATGGGCAGCAGGGCAATATCCAATTCGTTTCGCCGGGATTTTCTCTCCCGGTGATTATCATCTTTAATGACAGTCTTCTGTATCTGCGGAATCTTTTTTATTTCAGTAGCTGAGGGTCGCGTTTCACTGCGAGGTTCTTGAGACTCAAATAATTTTTTACTCTGCTCAAAAAAAGATGGGGATTCAGAGGCTGGCTGTACAGTAGGTGGTGATGGTTCGGCCGGTTTCTCCTCATCCTGCAATTTACCATTCGGTTCTGTTTTTGTTTCCACCCCGAAGGCACTCAAAGCTTCTTCCATGGAATTGTAATCTTCCATAATATGATAAAATTCCAGCATCTGAAAGATCTCGTAAATCTCGGCGTTCATATTCACCAGTTTAATATCGCCGCCGTTTTCCCTGAATCGCTTCACTTCTCCCACAAAAACACCCCAACCGGCGCTGGACATATAAATTAAGGGAGCAAAGTCAAAAATGACATTAAAATGACTGCTCATGACCAGATTATCAAAAACTTTCTGTACCTTATCAGAATTACTCTGGTCAATATATCCCCCTAACTCCACCCGCACAACCGGCAGCGTTTTATCGACAAAATCTGTTTTTACCAGAAATTGAACCATATTTTTTTATAAAGTCAAAAGTAAAACTTCACAACCCTGATCATTCACTTATAACTTATAACTTACCACTTATTCCTTGTCCTTAATGTCCTTGTGCCGTAAACACAACCTCTATCGTCTTTAATATAATAGATAAATTCATTTTAAGCGAATTTTTCTTTCCCAAATATTTTAGATCATAAGATAATTTTTCCCTGACATCATCAAGGTCTTCATCATAGCCGGTAGTCACCTGGGCTAAACCGGTGATCCCGGGTTTTACCTGCAAGCGGTTTTTATACATGGGTATTTCCAGGCGGTACTTTTCTACAAAATAAGGTCTTTCCGGACGCGGTCCGATAAAGGACATATCCCCGATCAGAACATTAATCAATTGCGGTATTTCATCTATACGGGATTTTCTCAGGATTCTCCCCACCCCGGTGACCCGGGGGTCATTTTTACTGGCCAGTACCGGTCCGGACAATTTTTCCGCATCGATAAACATGGTTCTGAATTTAAATATACGAAAGATCCGACCGTCCAGACCCACACGTTCCTGGGAGTATAAAATGGGTCCTGGCGAATTTAGTTTAATCAACAACGCCGTAAAGGCAAATAGAGGCATAAACAGAAACATTAATGACAGCGCACAGAGCGAATCTACCAGTTGCCTGGGAGTGGGAACTTTCTGGATTTTTAACTCTTTGAAGATCTGCTGAACAGTATGCCCGTAGATAATATCCTGCAGTTCGGGAGCCAATTCATATTTGACCTTCTCCTTTTTGCAGGAATCAATAATCTGGTGGATTTGGGCAATGTCTTCTGTATCGATGGCAATCACCACATGATTGATCTGAAAATCTTCCACCATTTTAGGAAAATCCTTGAATAATCCCAGACATTTCACATTCATTAATTTCTTGGCCACATCTGTCTGCTTAGAGCGTACGTCAATAACACCCACTAAATTTTCCCGGTTTTTTAACTGCTCTTTTAACCGGTTATAGGCCAGTAAACCATACCTGTTGAACCCAATAATTGCAGTATTCCTTAGCCTGGTTACAGCAGGCTGCTGGGTGACAGTACTTTCTTGTATCATATTTTCACCTGAATGGTTAGACATAGCTCCGCCACGTCAACAACATTAACAAATTTAAAGGGCTATATTGTATTCGGATTGATCAAACTCACAAAAAAGTATTTCTATTGCCGAAGCTTTATTTCCGAAGCATTGCTTCGGAAATAGTATACAATATTACTCTTAAATACTGGTGCGCATTATCACTTTTAAGAAGAAAAAATTGTAAGTCAAACCGCATTTCTATTATCACCATTACTTCCTATCAACAATTGAACTCTCCCGAGTGCTAAAACAGGAGGTATTACCTGTAAGCATTATTGTCTACAGAAACCGTCTTAACGGTTTATTGAGAGGAAAAGAATTAGAGCTTAAGAGTATTGTGAAGGTAGCTATTGGTGTATTTTACCCGATCTATATAAGACATATGAGGGATCCCTTTTGATATCATACATAAACGTCTATTATCGAAAAACATACGAAATACTTTAACCGCATCTGCTATACAATAAATTCGAAGCCGTGAATTTAACAAATAAAAACAGTTTTTTCTAATAAAATTTGTTTGTGGTAAAAATTTGTTCTGGTTACTGGTTACTGGTTACTGGCTAAACCATGGAAGGTTTAGTCCGGCCGAGTCAACCGGAGGTTGACAGGGAGGCGGGAATGCTGGTTTCTGGAGACCGGAGATTGAAAGGTAAAGGTTTGCTAGTCTCCTTATTGTCAACTAATTACTTGATGTTTGCCAAATCATAGAAGATCCTACTTGTCTGGCTAATGGCCGTGACGGACTTTCACCATAAACAGGTTTATGCCAATCAATCGTTTAGCAATAACCTTTTTTATATGGAATCCTGTTTAATTTACATCTCTTGCTTAATTATTTTACCGTAACTGTGTATCACTAAAATCCCCCCTAACCCCCTAGTCCGGCAACGCCGTCCTGATGGGCCTTTGCTAAAGGGGGGACTACCTTATAGCAAATTCGTGTAATTTGTGGACCCATTTTGCCGACTACCTGCCCGGCTTAGACGGGGCCTGCCCGGCTTAGACGGGCCGACCGCCAACTGCAGGCTCTATCATGGCTCCTGGGGGAACCTGTTTTGTCCTTGAGCCTTGAGCCTGTTTTTGAAGCCTATCTCCTGTAACCTGATTCCTGTTTTCTGTCTTTCTTAATTTCAGATTGAATTTACACTACCGTGAAAGATATTTACGGATAGGAGGACCTACGATTGAAGAAAGCCTTATAGGAATGAATTTTCTCCACAATGATGCCATTAGTGCCAGGGATTTTGAGGAAGAATTAAAAGTGGAAATGGAAGTTTGTTCAATATCGCCGGTAAGAAACTGATAATTTTGCTCAATGATTTCGCATCCCCACTTCTTTTTGAATCTTTGTTGCCCTTCATACCGTACAGATCCAAAATCAAAATAACTGAAACCATTTTCAATTGCATACTTCAGAAATTCCCAATGCAACAGGTCATTTGGCCTTAAATGCCAGTAATCAGGATTGGAAGCAATAATACTGATACTGACTCTCTTACCGCATAAAAAACCCAGTAATGCAGAAATTTTCCTTGAATCTTTTATGGCCCAAAATATTTTCAGCTCATTTCCAAATGATCTGTACGCATTCAAAAAGAATTCCAATTTATGGGGAGGTACACCGAGCCGTTTCATTGATTTTAAATATAACGGATAGAAGTAATCTTTAATGAGTGATTCGTTGCATTCTTCACGAATGATGAGGCCTGAATTTCTGGCCTTATTAACAGCTTTCCTCACTTCATAACGGATAGTCTTTTCCCAAAGTTCATCTACGGATTGATTAAGATGTAAAAATGCCAGTTGCTGCGGATTGCGGTTAAGGAACTGATGTTGAGCTAAATCTGCCCGTACATCGTGGTTGCCATGGATTTCCAGATATCCCCCGGGATTGTTTTCAGCCAGATAAGTTCGAAGTAGTTGAATGATGTGTAAAACGTCCTCCGGTTTTACGTCAGGAGCAACGAGCAATCCCCCATATTCCGAAAATGGCTGACTTATCCAGCGTGTCCCCCTCACTAAATTTTTAATGATCGTTACGGGAATGAGAGCAACAATCGTATCCGATTTTAAAAAACAGATATGGCGGACCGTATATCCATAACATTTTACCACTTCACTGTAGTGATGTAAATGACAGTATCGGCCTTCCCTGTTCTGTTTAACAAAATTATTCCAGGCATCCGGATTCTGCCAGTTGTCAACCAGTGTAATCAAAATTTGTCCTCACATTTCTATGACGTTCATTCTATCCTTAACGTAGTAAATACTTGTAAAGTTCATCATACTATGTGCGACAGATCAATATTGATCATATAATTTTCCTGAAAGATGATTTTGGTCAACCAGTTCTTGGCTTGATACTCGATGCTGGTCGCTGGCTAAACCATGGAGGGTTTAGTCCCGACAAGTCTAATGGAGGTCAATAGTATCCGATTAATGTGATTAAAACTTTACTAAATTGACTGGCACGAAATTCATTGGGCAACATTTTTCAGGATATAACTTATTTTTGACTTTACCCGAATGGTAAAATGCATATTTATTTTGAAAGATTATAGATCAAAGACATTTTCAGGAAAATTTAATAAACTTCTAATATTTGAGGTCACCGAATTTCTGAATGCTTGTTCTTTTGCCTTGATGCAAAAGAACCAAAAAATCAAGACTGTCAGGAAAAATCTGGAAATTCAACGATGCACCTCACTAAAATTCTTAAACTCGTCCCCAGCACTCAATTGTTCATGATCTTATCTTTTGTTTTATACAGGGTGAGTGCTGGGGACTCAAACAGAAAGAATTTTTACGTTCGGTGCATCGGAATTTCTGGCGATTTTTTATGAAGGTCTCTCTTCACTACAGCTTATTTTTTAAGCGGACTGTAATAACCGAATGTAGACACGGAACCGGTAATCTTTCGCATGGCGACCACTATGTGGTAATCTTGCCCTTCTACAGGATACTTATTCGTCACCAGAAGCTTCCCTTATTCAAGAGGGAAAGAAACAACGGTGCCTAGTGATAAGACTTAAAATCAAGATTGACTGAATGTCATGGGTGTGTGTGTCTATACACAACCTGATAAGCGGAAGAATAGTAAGGTATATATATTTCATCCATTTATTTACTCTATATATCAAGATCTTCAGGTATATAAAGAAAAAAGACGGCTGTCATGACGAACAACCGGTTCGATTTAGTATTTCATTTTGAATCATTTAACTTTAAGATTAGTTCATAAGACCAAAGGATTTTACCTCATCAAAACCATTTTGCGTGTCTCAACATGATCGTCAGCCTGTAAACGATACAGGTAAACACCGCTGGCCAGACCGGATGCATTCCAATCGTATGAATAAGTTCCGGCAGAAAGTCTATCTGACACAAGGGTAGCCACTTCTTCTCCGAGAATATTGAAAATTTTAAGAGTGACTTTTTTGGGGATTGTCAATTCAAATTTAATGGTCGTAATTGGATTAAATGGATTTGGAAAATTCTGCAAAACTTTTAAATCTTTTGGAATTAAATTAGAAATATTCTTCTCTTTCCAACCCGTGATCATGTTCCGGTCACCCCAGGTTGGCAAATCGATACCAGTAATAATTGCTCCCATGTCAGGAGCAGCACCTGTATATCCATCCGTAATCCCAGGTATAGCAACTCCAGCATTACGCGGTGCAGTTCCATCCGCCGCGTTTCTTAGTTAATGACTCAGTTCATGAATTAATTACACTACGTAGA
>CAYWTB010000079.1:0-21573 GCA_964461135.1 uncultured Caldithrix sp.
GTCTTTATGATGAAACTTTTTATAAATGCTTAATTCACAAATAGGGGCTAACGCCTAAATATACCGGATTCTATAATCCCCGGTCTGAAGACCGGGGCCATTTAATTTCTAAAAATATAACAAGTTTGATACATTATATCCTATTTTGTGAATTAAGCAGGCTAAATCCGGCCACCTCTGTTCCACCCGTCAGATGAATTTACCCCCTGTTTACCTGTGTTCATTTTAAAGTTTTATTATTAATGTGTACTCTTTCCCATACCGGAAAGGTCTTGCTCCTGGCTGGCTTCCAAGGGTTTGGATCAGGGTAAAGTATGACATCAGAGTCCATCTTCACCATTCCGATTTTTACAGCCAATCTTGCTTTGAGAGGATGAAATCAACAGATTGGTTTTTATCAGATATTGATGAAATATTACCCTTTATTATTTCTGTTTTGTGGGCCAAGGATATAATCATTAATAAGAAAAATCTTGATCCTTTTCCCGGAAAAAGTAAAGCCTGAGGTCACTTTTCCTTTATGAAATTATGAATGGTTTTTTAATACCTCTAAAAAATTTTCCTGTTACCTTTTAACAGTCTCCGTCCCGACAGGGTCTTCAGCCAGGTTTGTATCCACCCCGCAGACAAAACGCAACAGCAACGTCCGCCGGACCCGTTTAATCAAATTAAGACCTTCGTTAATATGATAAAATCATGGCGTTATAAAAAGTAAAAATTAAAAAAATTGCGAATGTTTTAAAGGCTAACAGGTTCCGGAATAACTATAAGTATCCGTAATTTTTCAGATAATCAGATAATCTCTACTGAGGAAGGAAATTTTTATGATAAATTGGGCACACTGTGTGGGACACGATTCCGGCAGGCGCTATGCCCGATAAATGCAATTCGGGTAAATCAGTCATACTAATTTACGCTCATTTCACGGAGCTTTTCAAGATTATGCAGGGCGTCCATTAATTCCGCATCAATCAATTTCAATAACCGCTGTTTTTCTATGTGCTTCTCGTTTTCTTTGGCTTCTTCAATGGATTCCAGTATTTGTTTCAAATCTTTAAGCAATTGTCCGATTTCGGGGCGATTCATGAAATTCTACTCTCTTTAATTATGATTTTTTTATTTGCCAGCGATTTATAAATAAGATAATCAATTTAAATTCAAAAAACAAAATTGCACTATAATGAACTAGCATCTTTCCGTTTTACAGAATCATACTTTCATCCATAAAAAAATCCCGGCCGGTTTCCGCCTGCCAGGATTTTTCATCCTATTCCAGGAGAATTTACTTTTTAACAAAAAAAGCTTTAGCCTGCCTGGCGGCCTGCGGGGATATTTGCCTGGTAAACATGCCTGAATATTGACCTTTATACTGAGCGGCATCGATTAAGGCAAGACTGACCTGCGGCAATTGATTCAAGATTTTGATAAATTCATTGGCAATCAGAGCATAACCACCATTATTGGGATGTATTCCATCCAGACTGAATGCGGTGTTTACCGGGTCAAAAAATACAAACTGTCCTGAAAAACCATCGATCCCGGTGGTATTTAGTTTATTGAGCAAAGCGTTCATGTCCACTATCCTGATTCCTTGAGACAGGGCAAAGTCACTAATCACCTGGTTATAACCGGCCACTGCGTCCTCAATAAAGGTTTTCTCTGCCTCGGTTAAGGTAAAGGAAGCGGGAATGGGCTGACCACTGGCTTCCAGATTGGCATCGGACAATTGCTGCAGTATCCGATTTATGAAATCAGGCGGAACACCATAACCCGCCATGGTTGCCGAATCCGGTATTCCCAGTCCGGTTGTAAAATACTCGCTGACAAAGGGAAGTAATACATGGGAATCCCCGCTCAGGACTTCTTCTGACATCAGCGGTACATACAGGGTGTTTACAGTATCAAACAGCACCGGGCTGAAGGCGGTATCGAACACAACCGGTACCGGCGTATTGATCTCCAGAGCAGGGATCGAGCGGTAAATGAGCTTATCCAGCAAATTAACATAGGGGATATCCGAAACATTAGGTACATTAGCAGCAACCCGAACCACACTGCTATCCCTGATGCCGGCCAGCTCCTCCAGAATGGTTGAGTAGCGGGAACGGAAATCGGCCAGCGGTGTAACCTGCAAGGGATCACCACCATCCAGCGCTGCGCCCAGCACATCATTATTACCGGCCCATAGCAGGACAAGGGTGGGATTCAGCGATACCGCCTGCTGCAGGGCGGTGGTGTTCCCGAAATAAGGATTTCTCAGGACAGCATCATATAAACCCCCACCTACAGCGTTAAGAATGTCATAGAGATCTGCCCCCGGCATACCCAGGTTGTCATAGGATCTGGGAAGAGTAATATTTGTAAGCAGTGACGGGATTCCATCCACACCGCCGGGAACCGGGTCCCCCCGGACTATACGCCTATTGACGTATTTCAGGGGACCATAGGCAGCATTGGTAGTGGAATCGATCTCACCCACACCGGGTAAAGCGACAAGGGGCTGCTGGAAATCGGCAGCCTTTCCGGCCTGTTTGGCTATCAGATACGGATAACTGTGCAACTGGAAATCTTCCACTATGCCGCCTGATTGCACACCGGCAGTCAGACTGTTACCTACCGCCACCATTTTACTCAAGGCAGTGAGGTCACCGGAGTCCCCGGGTCCGGAAGGTCCTTCCGAAGAACAGGCCAGCATCACGATTACTCCTGCCAGAAATCCCAATTTAATCAGTTTAACCATATGACACTCCCCTGTTATTTTATCCATTTCCCTGTTCACCATCTGAAAAAATCCTTATTGAGCAGAATTAGTGACGAAAATTAAAATCCTATAATATCTGTTGTACTTCGAAATTAGTAAATCAACACCGCGTTACAAAGAGGATGGGTGGTGCTTAGACATTCAAAAATGTGTAATCACATCGATCACATACCATCCATACTTACCGCTGAAATTCCGGTTGTCCGGTACAGCTTCATCACGTTCCATTTTATTACCAATCAAATTAGCAGCCATTCCACCTGAAGTCAATCAGCCGGATAGTTGATGGCCTTTCCATTATTTGCCCCGGTTTATTAAACAGGTAATTTTGTTTAAACAGAGAGTGGAATGTTTAATCATGAATACCAGGGATAGCCGATCAATGGAGTTCCCGGATTGAATTCCAAAAAAAATCCCGTCCGCCTTTAAGGTGAACGGGATTTGTTAACTTTTAAAAAACTGGATCAGAATGCCAGGCCCAGGGTTAATCCGAATAGATTGGCAGTACTATTATAGGTGCCGGGGAATTCATTCGGCGGATCGGTAACCGACCGTTCCTTGGCCTTGATATACTGATAGGCGGCATCCACCCGGACCTGCTCGCTGAACTGATATCCGATGCCTATGGAACCTTCCAGCCGGTCCGAATCGGGTAACAGCGGTTCAAGAGATTTGTCGGGTACTGGTGACATATCATATACAAAACCGGCGCGCAGGGCCAGTTTTTCCAGGGAATACTGGCCACCCAGGCGAATCAAATATGCATTTTTATAATCTTTTATCCCGGTGGAGCCGGTTTGCAGGGGTTCACCGGTCAGCGGGAAGTTGGGGCCATCCGGAAGATCCAGGACTAATTCTTTATAGGCATCCCAGAATACATATTCGAAATCCGCCTCAGCAATAAAATTTTCATTGAACTGGTATGCCAGTCCAACCCTCAGATCTGCAGGCATGGGAAGTTCGGTCTCTCCATCGCCACCCGGGAAAAAGGAAGTAAGCGCCTGCATATCGGTAAACATAGCATCACCCTTGAACTTGAGTTTGGTAAGGCTGCGGTAGGACGCACCGACAGAGAGCATTTCAGTCGCCTTGTATAATATACCGAGGTTGAAACTAACATTGGAACCGTCTCCTTTGAGAGATACCCAGCCATCGCTGGCGGCCGGAGTTGGGGGTGCAAGAGAAGAATAAGTGGGTACCCGCTGCTTGAGTGTCACGCTGCCGGTTACATAGCTCACCCCTACACCAGCTGAAAATTTATCGCTGAATTTATAGGCGATAGACGGATTAATATAATAGGCTGTGAGTTCCGTTTCAACGGCCAGATAACGGCCAACCCAGTCCGCCAGCCATTTTGTCCCCAGTCCGTAGGGAACAAAAAACCCAACACCAAAAGATAAATTATTTTCCATGCTGTAGGTTATATAGGCATGGGGTGGATAAAATGTCTGGCTTTCCATGTCGGTTTTCACGGTGGAGGGAGTCGGTCCGGTGAAATCGGATTTGGGAGCGATAAGTGTGCCTCCCGCCATAATGTTCCAGCCCTTTAAATTCGTTAAACCGGCCGGATTAAAGTAAATAGCCGATGCATCTGCAGCCTGCGCCACAAAGGCACTCGCCATTCCCTGGGCTCGTGCGCCATGTTCTCCAATCTGGTATCCGGCAGATAATGCCACCGCAACGGACAGAAAAAGTACGAAAAGTGTTATAAACAGCTTACTCATAATGCCTCCTGATTTAATGTCCTTATACATGAATTAGCTTACTAAAGTGAAAGTTCTGCTGAGTATAAAAAAAAAGAATGAAAAAATCAAGACAAAAAAACGGACAGGCATATTAGATGCATTTCAACGATTGAAACTTGCACTTTAATTATCGAAAGATTAAATTTTGCTTACACAGAGGAGGACCCTGCCATGATCATTAAAATTCTTAGCATTTTCCTGATTATCTGCATTCCCATGCTGGCCCAGGAGAACTTCAAGCCGGCCGGTGATTGCGAGAAGTGCCACAAGGAGGTTTATCAGCAATGGAAGACATCCATGCATGCTCTATCCACTGTTCAGGAGGATCCCATCTTCCGGGGCATGTATAACCTGGCGGTTGAGGAGACAGGGAGCAAATTGAATGATAAGTGTATGATCTGTCATTCTCCCATGTCTGTAGTATTTGGCGATACTGATATGCAGCATGCTTATAACCGCGAGGGCGTGACCTGCCAGTTTTGCCATGGTGTGCGGGAGATCAAGAATTACCAGTCTGCCCGCGATTTTACCATAGACCTGAAGAAAGTATACAGTCCGGAAGAACCGGGCCGCAAGGCACCACATGCCGTGGAGGTGCGTGATTTTTTCCGGAAAAGTGATTTCTGCCTGCCCTGTCACGCAGTAATGAAAAATCCAAAAGACCTGGATGTCTGTTCCACCGGCAGTGAATGGCAGGCTTATTACGAGAAGCATCAGAAAACCTGCCAGGACTGCCATATGCCAAAAATCGACGGTATTTCTTCCCATGGCTTTCCAGGTACCCAGCAAGGAGAAATTCTGAACAATGCAGTGGAGATGAAACTGGATTATGACACCGATACCAGGGAACTGCGGGTCACATTAAACAATACCGGTGCGGGACATGCCATTCCCACCGGTACCCCACTTCGCATGGTTTTTCTTAAAGTAGCTGCCTATGACAGTGCCGGTAAACTCCTCTGGCAAAACTGGAAAGACAATCCGGTAAAGGAAGATAAGAGCGGGTTGTTTATGAGGATTCTGGGAGATTCCGCGGGTAACGGACCGGTTCCCCCCTGGCGCGCCACCCAAACCCTCTATGACCGTCGTCTGATGCCTGATGAACCGGTAAGTGTCAGGTATACACTGGATTCTAACAAAATTTATGATATTGAAGCCAAACTGCTGTATCGTTTTGCTCCTCAACCTGTTCTAAAGCAGCTCGGCATTACCAGTCCCCGCTACACCCAACCGCGTCTCATTGTACAGCAGGGGATGAAAGTGCTGTAAAAAGACCGGTTAGCTGAGCATGTCTCACAATGTATTCACGACGTCGGGTGACAAACTTTCCGGAATGCCCATTCCTGGTAATATCAGGGAAGGCTGCTCAACTGCCGGTCCGTTCCGCCATTCTGGCAGTGCCCTTCAGAGGGGGAATTCAGTGATGGGCATACAAATCATTTCATGAAAAGGAGAAGTCGGGGTTAATAAAAGAATTATTGAGGATACAATTAAAGAGAGAGAAATATGAAATGATATTCTTTCTATTAAGTGTTCAACACGATAGAATCCCGATTTGTAAACTGTTATGGGAAGTTTACCCCTGGAAAAAAATTATTTTAAATGAGGGATAAGAGTCATGGGACTGCATTTTAATCAGAATGCATGAATTTCTGGAAAAATGCGAAGAATAACTTTAATTTTTTCGGAAAGGCGAGACAACAATTATTTACCGTTGGGCACGATTTTTGATACTAAATATATGTTATCTTATGGAGGTGTGTAATGAAAAGCGCACATGTATGTTTCGCCGGTCTTATTTTTATTTTAAGTCTTATGGCATGTCTGACCTGCAGTGACGTCGGGAAAAAAATACCGGAGGGTACCATAACACTCCGGATTACCGGACTTTCCGGAGCACTTGACCAACAGAAATTTGAGGATATTCGCTCTCGGATAATAATTTCGCTTATAAATAAGTCCGATTATTCCATTTCTAAAGAATAGCCTTTGCCCGGTCCCTGCTGGAAGTGGCCTCCGGATACCTGCGATATCGTATTTGAGAATGTCCTGCCAGGCGACTATATTGCGGGATTGCAGTTATCACAGGCTCCTCTCACCGAACCACTCACCGAAAAAACTCGCAGCGAACTACTGAGTTATTTTTTCAGAACTCCCGATTCCATCAGCGATATTAAAAACAGGAGTATGGCAGCCATACTGGACCTTAAAATTGTCGACACCAAAGTTGTTAATATTATGAGAACCTTTACGGTACCCGGGGATGCATTTGCACAATAAAATTCTGCTGATTGAAATAAGCAGATAAATTGGCTTCCAGAACCGGAATTCCCTGCCCGGCCGGTGTTTTATTAAAATAAAGTTAATTGACTGAAGGGAGCAATTATTCAATAAAAACACCCTTATCAGGTCAGGTTTACGAATCCATTCTGCAGCTGGCTCATATTCTGGGGCAGCACAATGACTTCCAGGAAGTGTTGCGTCTGGTTTCCCACAAAACAGAACAACTACTGCAGGCGAGAGCGTTCTGATCATGATGGTGATTCCACAAACGCATGAAACCATCAAAACCATGTTCACCGAGGTCCGCGGGAAGGCATGGGATAATAGTTAAACGCATTAATCCCTATCAATCCTTGGATATTTCCAAATAATGATTTTTTATGCAAGAAAAGTATTGATCTTTTGTTGAAAATGTGTATATTTAGATCAGAGTGATCTACGCAGTTGGAGTTGGAGATTTCTAAAAAAAGAGGGAGGATTCGATGAGTCATACCCATACCCGGATTTATATCCACATCGTTATCGCTGTAAAGCCCCGCCTGGAAGATTTTAAATCTGAGAAGAGAGACGAATTACAAAAATTCATGACAGAAATTCTCCGTAAAAAGGGGCATAATATTCTGGCCATCCGTTGCCTGCCGGATCATTCACATCTATTAACGGAAATTCAACCGGAAATCACCCTGGATGGGCTGGTACGGGAGATTAAAAACAGTTCCACGCGGTTTATTAATCGGAAAAAATGGTTCCCGGTTAAATTTCAATGGCAACAGGGAGTTGGTCTGTTTTCCTGCAGTCATTCCCAGGTTCAGCTGGTAGCGGGATATATCCAAAACCAGGACAATTATCATCTAACAAAGCATTTTCGGGACGAGTATCGTGAAATACTAACAAAACTTAACATTCCGCCGGAAGAAAAACATTTGTTTGCACCGGTAAAGGGATAACAAAACCTGATACGGGGGCATTCCATTGAATATCCCTGTATGATATTTCCGGTGAACGGAAAAATATTTTAAGATAACTACCGTTCTCAGTAGTGCGGCCGGTAAAAAGGTAATGTTTGGTTCCTGGGATTATTTTAAAGTTATGGAAAAAAGCGACGCCCACCGCAAATTCAGGACAACAAAAGCCGGATAATTTTGGGGGAATCGCTCAAATCCGGCAGCAGGGTGCCGGGTTTATATTTCAGGAGATCCTGCTCCCGGGTGTGGCCGCTGGCCACTGCCAGAGACCGCAAGCGGTTGGCATGGGCGCATCGGATATCATTTATACTGTCTCCGATAATCCAGGTATCGTGTCGTTCAAAAAAATGACCGAAATGTTTCTCTGCCCTGCGAATAGCAATGGGTGGTAAATCTTCCCGGTTGAGTGCATCGTCGCCAAAAGCACCCACCGGAAAATGGTCGTATAAATGCTGCGCAGCCAGTTTCAGACGGGCCCCCTCTCGGACATTACCTGTCAGCAGCCCAAGCGCAAACCGGTCATCCTCGGAAAGAGCTTGCAACAGTTGCAACACACCGGGAAGAATGGTAACAACTCCATCCTTCACAATCTCAATTTTCAATTTCTTCAGATAAACTTCCATTACCCGGTTAGTCATTTCACTGATGTCAGAAGCGGAAATCCCGCAACGGTTCAGCAAAGTCATCACGATATTGCGGTCGGTATTTCCCACAAAATCTGCCATGGTCCAGCTGATGGGTATACCTGCGGCTTCAGAAACAGATCCCGCCATCAGTTTCGCTGCGACACCACCGGTGAGAATAAGCGTTCCATCAATATCAAAAAGTAGAAGTTTCTTTTTCATAAATTCTTACCTGCAGATTTCAAAGAATGAATTGCTAAAAACCCAGATTTTTCAGAGTGGATAATTTTTTCCGCCAGTTCTGTAACACTTTTACGTACAGTTCTAAATACACAGGCCGCTCCAGGAATGTTTCAATATCTTCTCTGGCATGCTGTCCTACCTGCTTCAATGCCCGTCCACCTTTGCCGATCAAAATTCCTTTCTGGGAATTATGATCCACATAGATTACCGCCCGGATAAGATCCTTGCGACCGGGATTTTCAGAGAACTCCTCGATTTCCACGTGGCAGGCATAGGGGATCTCTTTACTGTAGAGCTGGAAAATTTTCTCACGGATAATTTCAGCGACGAAAAATCTTTCGTTCTGATCGGACACAAAATCCAGCGGATAATAGGGTGGATGAGCCGGCAGATGTTGAATTATTTCCTTCAGAAGCCGGTCCAGCCCCTCATTATGCAGAGCTGATACAGGAATGATGGCAGCAAAAGAAAAGCATTTTTTATACAGATCCATCAGCGGCAGGAGTTCAGCTTTTTCCACCAGATCCATTTTATTTATTACCAGAATAACCGGTTTCCCGGTAAGCTTTCCGGAGTGAAAAACTTCCGGTAACTCAGGATTTTTATCATTTGGTTCCACCAGCAGGCAGATAATATCCGCATCTCCCATCGCTTTATCCACATACTGCATTAAAATTTTTTGCAGATCGTATGCAGGACTGATGATTCCGGGGGTATCGGTAAAAACAACCTGGTAATTGTCTCCATTCAGAATACCCAGAATTTTTCTGCGGGTGGTCTGTGGTTTGGGTGTAACTATGGAAAGTTTAAAATCGAGCAATCCGTTAAGGATTGTTGATTTACCCACATTAGGTTTTCCCACCAGAGCTACATAACCTGTCTTAAAATGATCATTATTATCCATATCCGTTCTCCCGGAGGGAAATTTAGATGATGGGTGGGCAGTAAGCAAGGGTGAAGTACTGCTGGAGGTTATCTCCCCGGACGTATTTGGGGAGCGCATCTTTTATTTGGAATGCATGGTGTAGACGCCGTCCCAGTCCTCCGCGGGGGCCTCGCTGGCAAATTCATGAACCCGCCGCAAATATTCCCTGGAAGGCCCATCCTGCGGCAAAACCTGCAGGCAAAACTGGAAACAGTCTTCCGATTTTTTCCAGTCCCTGAGATGATAATAACGGATGCCATTTACAAACACCGGAAGCATGGTACGCAAGCTGTCGGATATCTGTTGATCCCGACGACCGATCACTTCCAGCACCCGCACTGGCTTCTGGCGCCCCCTAACCCGGATAAGATCCAGTGGTCGCGAAATGATATAATCTTTCACCATTTTATAGGTATCTTCGCTGATCATGATTTGAGTACGGTACATCTTATTGGCACCTTCCAGCCGGGAGGCCAGGTTCACCGCATCTCCCATAACGGTATAGTCAAAAACGTTTTTGGATCCCATGTTGCCGACAATCATATGACCGCTGTTAATACCAATCCGGCAGGACAATTCAGATACTACATCTTTGTACTTGGACAAATTGAGCTTTTTCAGCTTTTGCTGCATTTCTATTGCGGCAAAACAGGCTTTAACGGCATGGTCCTCAAAAAAGACCGGTGCCCCGAATTCCGCCATGAGGGCATCACCTTCGTATTTATCAATAATGCCATCGTACCGGAAAACGATATCGGTCATTTCGGTAAGATAAAGGTTGATGAGGTTCACCAGATCAGTCGGTTTCAGTTTTTCTGAAACCGAGGTAAAATCGGCCAGATCCATAAACAATACGGTCAGAAAACGCTCTTCTCCTCCCAGCGTCAGCTTTTCCGGATGGGCCAGCAGTTCCTTAACGACCTTCTGAGGCACAAAACGTTCGAAGGCCCCGATTATCATTTTCTTTTCCCGCTGGGTGGCAACATATTCATGCAGGGTACTGCCCACAAAACCGAGCGCAATTCCCAGAGTGGGGGTCACCATGGGCATAATAAACCGGTACTGAGCGAAGATAAAAAACTGGCCGAGGTTATACAGCAAGAGAATCCCGATGGTCAGCAGGATTGCCCATACAGTTGAAAAGCGCATGACAAAGACATAAACCGCAACAATCAAGATCAGAACAAGAATCAAAGAATATCCATGGGGAAGTTCGGAAAAATATCCGCGGTTCAGAATAGTCCCGATGGCATTGGCATGAATTTCCACTCCGGGCATTTCAGCCTTGCGGTAATTTCCCTGGCGATCCTGAAATTCAAAAAAGGGTGCCGGGAAATTATCATGCAATTCCGAAACAGTGGAGCCTATTAGCACAATTTTGTCTTTGAAAACCTCATCCGGCAACAATGAGGAAGAGAAATAATCAAGATCATATTCTTCCTTAAGCGTAAAGGTGGAATCATCAATAACGGTATCAAATGAATAACGGGGAAAGGTACCGACCGGTCCGGTAAAATTAATCCGCATCAGACCTTCCGGAGAAAGGGGTATAGAAAGATTTGCCAATTTTATCCGTTTTCCGGTGACTTTAATTGACTGGTCATCCGGAATCTCAAAATATTTTTTAAGGACCTGCAGCCCAAAGGAGGGAAGCAGTTGCTCCCGGTATTTCTGTGCCACAAAATATTGCCTGTAAATACCGTCAGGATCTGACTGAACGGCGGTAATACCCCAGCTGCTGTCAGCAGACAGCAGAGAAGAAATTGGTTTTACCAGCATGGGATAGGAGCGGTACTGACCGGTATCTTCAACCTTTCCCGCCAGGACTACCCGGCCTGAATTTTTTAGGGATTGTGCCAGCTTCTTATCGCTTTCCGGATTCTGAACATCCGGTTTGTCCAGAATTACATCCAGTCCGATCACTTTCGCACCCGCCCGCGTGAGGTTGTCAATCACGTGAGCATAATAATAGCGCGGCCAGGGCCAGCGATCCGGCAGCGACTCCCAGGACTGATCGTCAATAGTCACCAGCACAATGGGGGAATCAGAAACCGGAAGCGGTCCGCGCCAGTGAAAACGCCAGTCAATAGTCTTTAATTCCAGCGCCCGAAGTGCTGGAATAACCTGAATGGTAAGTGTGAGGAGAAAGGTAAATACAATAATTCCAGCAATAGTTGCCAAGGAATATTTTTTCATAATTCGATTTTAATAATACAAATTAAACCATAAAATTTATATCAGAAATTGATATCATACCTCAGGGTATAAATAAAATCCTGGTAGCTGCGATCTCCGGAGTAGGTGAGGAAATCGGTAACGAAACTGAAACTGCCATAACGCTTTAAGACATAATTGATCCGGAAAGAATAATAATTGCGTTTATAATTTAGATCTCCCAGGGTGGTTGATGTATAGCTGGATTTTACATTACCGAAACGTAAATTCGCCTGAAGGAATAAATTATCTTCAGCAAAAACATTGGTAAAACGGTAGTTTCCTCCGATTCCAAAAGTAGTCAGGTCCAGTTTACTTCCCTGGGCAGGATCATTGGGCCCGGTTTCGGTATTCTGAATGATGACTTCTAGCAGTGTCTGCAAGGGCATGCTAAACTGCGTCCGGAGGTTTACATTATAATAATCGGTATTACTTTCGGCATAGGTAAATATATCATCACGGCGGTAACTGGTCAAATCAAAGCCGATCCGGCTGTTGGTATTCATCAGCATAAAGCGATAGCCGGTAGATAAATTGATAGAGGTTGTCTGGTTATCTTCCGGGCGGTTGAGAATGGAACCGATGGAATCTGCGGGAACATCACTAGCGCGGGAATAATTATTATATCCAATACTGATTTCCGGAATATTGCCTACCGGGAAATAGGAAATTGTCGCATAGAAATTTCGGCTGGTGGTGGTATGCATTTTAACATTCTGCAGGTTATTATGGAAATTCCTGTATCCCAGGGTAAGAAAAACCTGATTTTTTATCAGGTTAATATTATCAACAATATGGAAACCGCGGTTGTCGCGAAGCAGATAAGGCTGGCCCAGGCTGTAAAAATCCTCATCCACCGATTCATAGATCAAACTGAGATTATTGTTATAATAACGGAGTAATATCCGTCCCTGATAAGCCAGTCCCGGCCGCACAATCAGATATTGATTGACCGTAACAAATTTTCTGGCCCAGTCATAAGCAGTTTTATTCAAATCACCATCAAACACCTGGTTGAGCGTATCGAAGGGGATATCCCCGCCGGCGATATTCCGGTTGTAAAGGCTGGCGTTGACATTAACATCAATAATGATTCTGCGGTTATCCAGTCCCACAAAAAGATCGGTACCCAGGGCGGCATTTTCCTGAGGATTTATTCCGATATCGATGCTATTAACGTCATCCTTGCCTCTCAGGTAGGTAAATCCCAGCTGAAATTTTTCACCCGATCCGAAGCTGGGCCGGACAGTGGTGATATTTCGTTGGTAGGTGCCGTAAATATTAGTCGTATCAGTGCCACTGACGAATTGCCTCCCGTTTACTCCCCGGTTGGTTTTGCCGGTGGCTACGTCCAGGTTGAAGGATTTCAGGTACAGTCGGGCGTAAACTCCCCGCAGAAAAATATTCTGCATAATCATGGGATTTAATTTAGGATAAGAATCTCCTGCCTCCACACTGGTATACCTACCGTTAAGGAAATTATATCTCACAAATCCTGAATAGCGGTTAACCGGTTGGCGGTCCGCGGCTTCCTGATTGCTCATATAGACCCGTCCGCCCATATTCCAGCGGTTATAATTGGCACGCAGCTGAAATCCGCTCTGGTTGTATGGCACATAAGAAGTGCCGGAGATGGTATTCCCCAGATTTTCCTGGCGGGATTCCGCAAAAAAGCGTCCCGACACCACCCAGCGGTCAGTCGCCTCCACTTCACCGCGGCTGGAGATGCTGGTAAAACGCCACTCGCGACTGGCCACCAGATTCCCTTCGGAATCATACAATTCCAGCCGTATCTGGTGGCGCCCCGGAGGTACGGTACGAGGTGCAAAAGTAACAAAATCTCCATACTTCTGGAGATACTGAGATACATCCCAGGTATCCAGATACATTTTAGTCTTTTCCGGATCAACCATGGAGCTGATACCGGCAAATGAAGCGGTAATGACCAGATCCGAACTGAACAGCTGTTCATCCGGTTCCGGGCTGATGATGACAATCTGGTCTCCATAGTTACGCAATGGTTGAACCGCGGTTCTCAGAACTCTCTCTTCCGGGGCATTCGCCGGATAGGTTTCCGTCCGGTTATCCAGATAAGCAATGGCAAAAAAGTATTCAACCATTTCCCCGTCAGAATCAGCAACGTCCAGCGAGGCATAATAGCTGAATCCTTCATTTTCCATGGGATGCAAATGAAACCGGGTCTCTCCTGACCAGCGATACCAGACCTGCACTTCCCGGATGGGAACAGACGTAAAATTGGAAATAGAAATTTCAAGGGGGAGGACACTGTTATTATTTTTGAGGATTTTTACCGGTATATACTGAATCTCCACTCCCTCCCTGGCTGAGGCAGTGGTTAATCCCAGGGCGAAGATGATTGCATATACAAACAGCAGTTTTCGTTTTTTCATTGTTCATCCCCACTACATTTATTATAATTCTATCATGTTTTTAAGGTTGATTCAGGAAATGCGGTTTCTCGATGAATTACCAGCCGTTTATTTTTCCTGAACATCGAAAATCAGTTTTTTGGTGAGACCATCCAAATTTTTAAATTCGATTTCCAGGGTTTGAAGCGCACCGACTGCTTCTTCCGCTGAAGGGATTTCGTCCGCATTGGTCAAACGGATTTCCGGGGTTTGATTGCTGGAAGTAAAAATGGCGGTCTGTCCCTTCTTTAAAAGAAACTTACCGGCATCATTCCCGCAATCCAAGAACCCGTCAAGACAGATATAGATAGTGCGGCCATCCAGAAACTGGAGGGTCCACCACTGGGTTCCTTTCACGGATGCAACGGAAGTAGGGGTGGTAATGGTAAACTTACCTTTGGGCTGGAATAACTGCGCGAAAAAGCTACCAATTTCCACAATGACATTTTTATCGGTTTTATCTTCCTCACGCTTTCCTTCGATCATGCATGATGAATTTTCCTTGATCCGCAAGAGACTTTTATCATCAACAAATTTGATGGCACAGAAAGAGGCTTCTGCCGTTTTTATTTTATCACCATCATATAAGACCATTCCTTTGCGGCCATCACTTGGTTTTGTTTCATCCGTCCTGTAAACTTCTACCTGACCGGCCGATTTTATGATGATGGCAATAGGATCGGCAGCATATGTCAGTAACACCAGGAAAAGCAGAATCAAAACGGTGGGATAAAATTTTAGCTGTTCTCTCATGTGTACCCCGCATCAATTTTCGACAATAATATTTTGAATAGTTGCAGTCTGGCTGAGCAGTTTTTGCAATAACCCGGCCAGCACATCCACTTCCACCGAAGTACCGTTCATCAGGATCACGCCTGTGGGTGTATATCCCTGCAGAGCATCCATATACTGATCATATTGGTCACCCAGAATCTGTCTCAGATAAGTCATAATCAGATCACTGCTGGCAGAAGTATTTTCCCGGTCCACCACTTTAAACTGGTAGACGTCACTGGGGAGCAGGGTTTCTCCGGAGGCCGTGGGAATATGAACATTTACGTACCAGTAATAGGTATATCCCGGTTCAATCAAACGTACCGCACCCACGCTTCCTCCAGGGGGATAACCTATTTTATTCAGAAATAGCAGGGGTTCGGTTGAGGCAGGATACTGAAAAACCAGATTGGAATAATTTTCCAGATGCAGGATAGGATCCCGGCTCAACACATCCTCAATGCTTTCCGATTCGTATTTCCAGTAAACGTATAAATCGAACAGGTCGGCATCAGACTGCCATACAAAATAGGGAACGGTGGTGGGAATTTCCGGGGCATCCCCCAGGCTGACCCGGGAGCCGGGAAACAACGGCTCTATGGTTGTAGGATTGGTTATGGTCAGCGTGTTATCATCCGGATTCTGGTCAGTTATGGGTGCACCGCTGGGCGGATCAGTTACCAGTTCAACCTGGAATTGATACACCCCCGCAGGTAGCTTGCCGGTGGAGGAGACCTGCGCTTCCAGTTTATCGATGCGATTCAGATCAATACTGTAATTCCTAATTTTAATTCTATTTTCCGGATTCTCAATAAAGGCGGTTCCAAGGTTTAACTGATTATTGTTGAAAGAATAATCCCCTGGAAAAAGCTGAAAGACATTGGATTCCCCTTCAACAATAATTTGTCCGTTAGTTACTACACGGAATATTATTCGCACATCCAATGGGGCAGGTCCACGATTTCCGCCTATTTTAAGGGTATAGTAATAAGGAGCATTACCCAGGCCGGTGGGATCGATATCTCCGATATAAAAAATCCGGGCGGCCGGGCTTTTATTCTCCGGCAAGAGATTAACAAATCTGAGATCAATATAAATCTGCTGGGAATAAACAGGAAAACTCAAAATGAAAAACAAAAGAAGGAGGGATAGTTTCATACATTTCATGCAACTCTCCTTGTTTAATTTTCCAAATATAATAAAATAATTTTGTTTAACTCAATATAATAATTGTAAATAACTAAAATATTTTCATGGATATGTGATAAAAGCCATACATAATGTAATTGAAAATTTTCACAGAAAAAGGGATCGGGTATCCGACCAGCCGGGTTTTCTTCGCCAGGCCCGGAAACTCCTTACTGGTTGGAAAAACAATTTAATAAAGGGTTATATGTTTACTAAAAATAATTTTTCCTGATGATAAAATCACAAATAAGTAAAGCGGGAGGTTATTTGAATTCCAAACATAAGCACTGATTTGTACAATTTTACCTTAATTTCAACTCATTATTACCAGCTAATCAGGGATTTTTGTTAAGAATTATTAAACAAATGGGAATTTTATTTTTTTAAATTGTGAAAATATTACTTGACATCTTCAGAATAAAAATTAAATTACAATTCAGAGAGAAGCCGGTTCCGGTTTATATGATAATCACGACATTCCCCTTTAGAATTCCCATATTTGCATTAATTACTATTTGCACATATTGGCCCATTTTCCGCTCGCGGATACATAAATGCATTATAGCAGGAAGGAATTGTCATGACCAAAAGAGAATTTGTAAAACTGAAAAAGGGTGATATATTGCTGGCCATCCGGCACCTCATCAATGATGCCGGTACTATTCTCATTAAAGAAAATAGTGAATGGAAAGTGAAAGAGATTGAGTTACAGCACCTGAAAGGCCAGGGACGGAAACCCAACAAAACAGCCTATCTGCAAAACCTATCGAATGGTAAAACCTATACCATCACCAAGGACAACAGTGCAAATTTCCTGATTTACAGGCGAAAACGGGGTCGGGTGCCCAAAATGTAAGCTCAGCTCCTGAAAAAATTTCCTGTATCTCCGCCAATATTTAAAATAATTGTTTCCGCTGCCACCCATTCATTACCTTGTTGTTTTAAATAAGGTCAACTTTTTTAATTTACAGGTCATGAACATCATATACAGAGCCTGTCTGATTATTATTTTCTGCGTCTCGGGAGTATTGACACAAAGCAGCATACTGCCACGTAACCTGACCCCGGAGGAGAACCGTATCCTCCCGACATACCAGGGCACCTCATTTCCCGGAAGAAATGACCAATCCCCCGCCTTATGGGGTAAGGACCCTGGCCGAATGGGAAGAATTGCAGGCCATAATGATTACCTGGACTTCTTTTCCCTCAATTCTGGCCCAGATTGTCGGATACAAACAGCAGGAATGTACCGTCTACATTGTATGCAACGACTCCAACACCGTCAAATCCTACCTGGTGCAGGCCGGCATTATTCCAATCCAAATATATCCCCGCACCATTCAATTCAATCTGGATCAGAGATTACGGCCCCTGGACCGCTTACACCACCTGCAGTGATACTCTCAATATCATCGACTGGATCTACAATCGTCCCCGCCCCAATGATGACCTGATACCGGGAATATTTGCACAACAGATACAGGCACCTTACTTCGCCACCACTACCCCGCCATATGATCTTATCCATACGGGGGCAACTTTCTGGTGGATGGTTATGGAACAGCGTTATCATCCAAACTCATTTTACCAGAAAATCTTTCAAAAACTGCAGCACAGATTGATACCATTCTGAAAAAATTTATGGGAATCGACCGCTTCATTAAATTAAATGTGCTGCCATACGATGTTATTCACCAAATAGATATGCACATGAAACTTCTGGACGCGGAAACCCTGTCGAGGGAGCAATATCCACCCGGTATATCAGATGGGCCCCAGACTGAAACCAATCTTTCTTACCTTCTCAATAATGTTAAAACCTGTTAAGGAAGAGATTTCAGGGTAATCAGAATTCGGTAGTTAAACCGCTGCAGTAAAATGCGAAATATGCTCAGATTAAATCAAACCACTTTTATAAGGACTGCTGGAAATATGATAGTGTGAGGATATGCTAAAAGACAGGAAACTTAATATTATTCTGTTTGGCTTAATCCATCATTCAGCTTATGAACAAATTTTCTGCTGCCAACCTTAGCGGGATTTATTTTCAGATGGTTTCCGCGGTACTGTCCGGTAAAGTTTCCTTTTCCTCACCGGTTCGATCCCTGCCTGCAGGTGAATATCAATTTGCATCTCTGATGACGACGATTCAAACTTCAGGGAATCCAGCCACTCTTTCATAGCCAGGATACTAAAAGGCTTGGAGAAAGTTTTACATCCCAGATTTTTTGCCTTCTTCATTTCCTGGCTTGCCCAGTCTCCTGACATGACGGCGATGTGGGTAACTTTACATCCTTTCCTGATCTGATTTTCAATAAAATCAATCCCACCCTGGCCCGGCATGTTTATATCCGTAATAATAATGTCCGCACAGTGTGAGTTTGCCTGACAAATGCAATTAGTCGAAAAGTAAACCGGACAACGATCCGGCTGAGAAAATGACTCAACCTGGTAACCTTCCTGCTTTAGAAAATACGTCAGAGTAGTACGAATCAACTCATCGTCATCCAGTATAAATACCTTCTTCACCATATGTTTGCCTTTAGTCTTATCACAGCCAACATGTTATCGGAAATAATTTATAAATCTTTAATTTACTGGACTTAGATGAAAAAAGTAAGCGCGTTAAGCAAAATAGCGGGGCAGGTGAATGGTAAACCTTAATTAAATTCGACTGACTAATTCAGATATGAATAATTCTCGGATTGATTTTTCTCGGATCAGCACAATTATCCTGAAGCAGCCACAGCTATTACTGTTCTTCTGTTTCTTTCTTTTTACCGTTTACCTGTTCATCCATCTGGAAAAGATCTTCGATGAGGGTATCCAGATTTTGTAATTCTTCCTGATAGGACTTGGAATCATTATTTGACTTCTGAAAAGATACTTTTTCCTTGATGTTGGTAAGAAAACCCATAATACCTCCTTGTTATTCTGCTATAGAATTCCTTACTATATAGAATAACATCGAACATTTTCTAATTTTGTTGAGTGTATTTCTTAAAATTCCTATCCTCTGCCTGTGATTAGCTATCCTGAAATTACGCGGCCGCAATTTACAGCTGTTTATTTCTGCCCGGCAGCACGGTCCCTGTCCATATCCACTTTTAAATTTAAATCATTAAAAACTTCATAAATATGATCCGGATCAAATATGGGCAAGGAACAGGTTCTTTGATGACAGATAAATACCGCACTTTTGTCCTTTAAAATCCGTCCTTCCGCCAGTGCAGGATTAATTAATGCCGGGATTTTACCGGGAGAAATCCGGACAACAATCCGCTGGGGCAAAAAATACCGGTTAAGAGCTTTCATATAGACAGGTGCACTGTCATCTTCGCGCAGAGATACGGTTATCTCCACAGGTGAATAATAGTAGAGACACACTGCCTTCAGGAGTGACGGCAGGGCGGCTCCGCGGTTTTCCAAATCATTCTTAAGTGACCTGAACAGCATTTCGGCCGTCTGCTGATACTGTTCATTACCTGTATAGGCGGCAAGGCGCACCAGGTTCAAACACATTAAACTGTTCCCGGCCGGCGTAGAGGAATCGTAGTTACTTTTCATACGAACGAACGTAGTTTCGCTATCTTTGGCCGTCAGATAAAAACCCCCATTAACCTTATCCTGAAAATTCTGCAGAACAAATTGTGTGAGGTTATCGGCTCTCTGCAAAAGCTCAATTTCCTGCAGAGCATCAAATCCGTCCAACAGTGCCTGTATGAACCAGGCATAATCGTCAATATAGCCTGCAATGGTTTCCTGTTTATCTTTTAAATAATGATAAACACTTCCCCGGGATGACATATAATTTCGCAGCAGAAATTGGGTTACTTTTTGTGCGGTGTCCGGATATCGCACATCATCAGTAACCTGATGCAGGGACCAGAGTGCTGATATCATCATGCCGTTCCAGTCCAGCAATACCTTGTCATCAAGTCCCGGCTGGATTCTCCCGGCCCGGCGGGTCAAGAGTATTTGCCTATTCAGCTCTAATGATTTCTCCACCTCGTCCGGTGCCAAAGAACCGTTTTTAACGAGTGAGAGCAAGTGTCGGGAAACATATAAAATATTCATTCCCTCAAAATTTCCTTCGGGAGTGACTCCGTAGAAATCAAAAAACAAATCCAGGGATTGCTTCTTCAGATTTGTATTTAATTCCTCATAATCCCACAGGTAAAATTTTCCCTCCCGGCCTTCACTATCAGCATCCAGGGTGGAATAGAAACCGGTTTCACCATTATACAACTCCCGCAGGACAAAATCGGCGGTGCGGACAGCCACCGTCCGGTAGAACTCTTCCCCACTCAACCGAAATGCATTTACATAAAGGGGAATCAGCAGGGCGTTATCGTAAAGCATTTTTTCAAAATGGGGGACCAGCCATTTCTCATCGGTGGAGTAGCGGTGAAATCCCCCTCCCACCTGGTCAAAAATGCCCCCCTCTCCCATTTTTTTCAGGGTGAACAAGACCATGTTCCGGGCGTTTTGCTGACCGGTATAGTGGTAATAATTTAGAAGAAAATCCATGTCCGCCGTATGTGGAAATTTGGGTGCCGAACTGAATCCTCCGCAGGTTGTATCGTAGGAATTCTCCAGCTGACCAAGCAGGTTTTTCATGGCTTTTTCAAAATCCGGCAGTTCCGGGGACGGCTCAGGTCGGTCCATTGTTTGCAGGATATTTTTTATCTCCGAGGTATTTTGAACAATTCTTTCCCGTTCATTTTGATAAATGTCATGAACACGTTGCAGCAATTCCGGAAAACTGATCATCCCATATCTCGCCACGGCCGGGAAATATGTTCCACCGTAAAAGGGTACTTTCTCCGCGGTCAGAAAAACAGTCAGTGGCCAGCCACCGCGCCCAGTGGTCATCTGAATAAATGTCTGGTACAGGTGATCAACATCCGGATATTCTTCGCGGTCTACCTTAGTACTGATGAAATACCGGTTCATGATTCCGGCGATTGTATCATTTTCAAAAGATTCGTGGGCCATTACATGACACCAGTGACAGGCAGAATAACCGATGCTTAATAAGACCGGCTTTTTTTCCAGACTGGCTTTCTGAAAAGCTTCTTCATCCCAGGGATACCAGTTTACCGGATTAGCAACATGCTGTTGCAGGTAGGGACTTTTTTCCCCACTCAAATGGTTGAAATTACCCGAGTCTGAATCTTTTTTCACCGGAGACATGGATGAATTTCCTTTCTGTTTGTGAAACGCCAGAGAACCCTTTCTGAGACCGATAGTGAAACCCGAACCGCGGGAATTGGCCACCTCTGCCTGTTATCGTATCTGAATAATTCATCACCAGTAGCCATACAGTCATAACCCGTGGTTAAAATAGAAATAAGAAAGTAATTTATAATCTGAAGTCGTAAAAAGTTATGAATCTCCTGGCGTTTGTAGTAGAATGTTTT
>CAYWTB010000080.1:0-21454 GCA_964461135.1 uncultured Caldithrix sp.
TCAGCTTGGTGAATATAGATGCAAATTGATTATATCTAGTAAAATAAAATATTATATACATGAATTCACCCCCCTGTCTGCCGCCAGGCAGGCTTGTCCCCCTCTCTTGGCAAGAGAGGGGGAATTTTTAGATCTATTGTGAATTGAATATGCTTTCCAGGGGGTGAGTTTCTATAAGAACATATACCGAAAATTATACCGAATACTGTAATAAAATTGAATAGGCTGAACTAAGGACATAATCATCTTAAAAAAAATACAAAACAATAAATTTCCTGTGTTACTAGAAAAAAAATTCCCGGAACCTGCCTTAATATGAGGCTTTGCCCCCGGGTTTCAAATTATTTTTCAATTCAGTTATCACAAGTAAGCAGAACTTATCTTCAACCTCCTGGCCCGGTTTGAGATTTTTCTAATACTTAAGGGCAAACTGATGACGGTATTCACGGGGATTTATCCCATGCCTCTCATAAAACCGGCGATTGAAATTGGATAGATTATTAAATCCCACTTCATAGCTGATTTCTGCAATATTCAAATCACTTTCAATCAGTAATTTACAGGCCCAGCCGATACGCAGGGCATTGACATAATTAACGAATGTTTTACCGGTGGATTTCTTGAAAAAACGACTGAAGGCAGTCGTACTCATGTTAACGATGGAGGCGGCATCACTAAGACGAAGCGGGTCTTTATAATTCTCGTTGATAAATGTACAAACCCGGTCAATCCGGCTCTGATCATGGGGTTGTAAACGCCGGGTGAATTCAATACTGGATAATATTTCCTTATCGGACTTTTCTGCCCGGCCAAGAACATCAAGAATGGACAGGAGGGTAATCAGACGCGAAAGGCCGTCCTGATTATCCATAACCTTTATCTTTTCGGCCACCTTTTCCCTGGTGTTGCCCTGGAATTTAATGCCACGGGTTGCATTATTGAAAAGATGTTCCAGTTTGAATAATTCCGGGACCTGATGAACATTTAAACCGGCAAAATTTTCCACAAATTGAATTAATATAGCTTCGTGCATCTTTTTCTTTCCCATGGCACCGGCTCTGGAATACCAGGTATGGGGTAAATTGGGACCAATAAAAAATATATCACCTTCCTCATAATAGGCAATACTGTCCCCGATAAAACGTTTTCCTTTACTGCCGCACATATACATGATTTCATATTCTGGGTGACAATGCCAGTTGAATTGCAGACTTCCTAACTCGATCTTTTTGATTTTAAAGGAAGCTTCCGGAGGTTTGGTGAGTTTTACATTGACGGGTTTCATAGATATTTATATAAATACTTTCTTTCTGCCAAATATAAAAAATTCCTTCTATAAATGTCAATATAGTATAAAATCTTGTTAAAATAAATGTAGAAAATTAATCACTTTTATATGTACTTTCTACAAATTGGAAGTTCTTATTCAGACGTTCCATTTTTAACTTTTGCAGGAAAGCTGTTTGGAGAAAAATATGTTTCATCTGGGTGTTGACGGAGGTGGGACAAAAACCACAGCTGTCCTTTCTGATGTCCGGGGGGAAATTCTGCGGACTGTCCGGATGGGCCCGGGAAACATCTCTGTGCTGGACCGCGGGTCGGTGGCACAATTAATTCGAAATATTCTGTTTGAACTTCTAGCAGGGGAAAGTCCGGACAAAATTCAGTGGGCCACCTTTGCCTTCGCCGGTGCAGGACGGCCGGAAGAGAAAAAAACCATTCAGGACCTGATCAAAACAGCCGGGATTAACCGGTTTACCGTAATGAGTGATGCTGAAATCCTGTACTACTCAATATTTGGAGAAGAGCCCGGAATTTTGATCTCATCCGGCACCGGCTCCATCTGTTTGCTAAGAACCCGTAAGTGTAAATTTCAGCAGATTGGCGGATGGGGCTATTTACTGGACGATGAAGGAAGTGGATTCGATATCGGTAGAATGACCATTCGTTCGGTCCTGCAGGAGCTGGTAGCCAGTGATACCCCTTCCGAATTCAGCAAAAAAATATTACTGTTCTACGGACTGGAAAATCCGGAGAATCTGATATCTATCATTTATTCTTCCGTTAATCCACCCAATCTGGTAGCATCCTGTGCCCGGCTGGTCTGCGACCTGGCAGAAAAAAAAGATCCGGTCGCCAAAGAAATTATATCAGAGGCAGTCGATTCCCTTATTGGTTTTGTGAGGCAGGCAATTGATTATTTTGGTAAAATGAATGAGACAGTTCAGCAGGTGGCACTGGCGGGTGGAATACTACGGGATAACCTCTATGTAAATCAGCAATTCAAGGAAAAATTAAAAGCCGCTGGCCTTTATTTGAATTATTCCCGGCAGGAATATGAACCTGCTGCTGCGGGTGTATTACAATCCCTGCAACAGGCGGGTGTTCAGGCACCCCCATCGCTTCTGGAAAAGTTGAAGAATATAAAATTCTAAATTCCCGGGAGTATCCGGCAGTGATATTTACAAAAATCGTTTTATAAAAATAAAAACCTTATAAGCATGGGATTACACAAATGTTAAATATTTCCAAAAAAAGAAAAAAACTACAATTTTTCTTCCTACTGATTATTCTATGGTTCACCGGCTGTGCCGGAGTGAAAAAACAGGCTCCCGAAAACTGGGTTGAGAATCAACTTACCTCCATGTCTCTGGAGCAGAAAATTGGCCAGATGATGGTCATTAATTATGCGCCCCGGTTTTTCAATGATCAGAATCCGAGACTTGAATATCTGTTAACACTGGTAAATAAATACCACATCGGTGGGGTCAGTCTGGCTAAGGGTGCACCTTATGCCGTGGCCAGGACCATCAACAAACTTCAGGATGCGGCGGAAACACCGCTGTTTGTGATGGCGGATATGGAATGGGGTATTACCATGCGGGTGCAGGAGGGTACCACTTTGCCGCCCAACATGGCCATTGGAGCCACCGGCTCGGAAGAATATGCCTACCAGACAGGAAAAATTACCGCCAAAGAAGCACGGGCTGCGGGTATTCAGGTGGGTTTTGTACCGGTAATGGATGTGAATAACAATCCGGACAATATTATTATCAATACCCGCTCTTATGGAGAAAATCCCCAACTGGTCGCCAGGTTGGGCAGTGCATTCATAAAGGGATTGCAGGAAAACGGTGTCTATGCAACTGCCAAACATTATCCCGGGCACGGGGATACCAATGTGGATACCCACCTTGGATTACCGGTCATAACGGCTTCAGCCCAGAGAATTCAGAATACCGAACTCGTTCCCTTTAAAGCTGCCGTCGAAGCAGGAGTGGAATTTGTGATGGTGGCACATATTACTTACAGCAGCTTCCCCCAGATGGAAGGACGTCCTGCCACCCTGGATTCTTTTTTTGTAAAACAGGTATTGCGCAAAGAACTTGAATTTAAAGGTATTGTGATTACCGACGCCATGGATATGGGTGGTGTGGTCAATCAATACTGGTCAGGACAGGCGGCTGTGATGGCAATCAATGCCGGCATGGATATGCTTCTCATGACGCCCAATTTTGATGCAACCTTTAATTTTGTAGTTCAGGCAGCCAGAGATGGCCGGATTCCCCTGAACAGGATAAATGAAGCCGTACGCAGAATACTTACCGCAAAATGGCAGCAGGGCCTGTATGCCAAACAACAGGTGGATCTGGATAATTTGGAAAAGGAAATGGCCAGCCCGGAACATCTCCGAAACGCATCCGAGATCTCCGACGCATCCATGACGCTTATGCGGGATGATAATCATATTTTTCCCCTGCATGCAGATACCTTAGACACTGTTCTTCTGGTCACCATAACAGATGGTGATTATGGAAATGATTATCAGCAACGCCTGCTGAGCGACGTAAAATGGAGAATACCCGTAATAAAAATGGCACTGATTAATCCTCGTTCCTGCCAGAAGGATATCAAAGATGCCTTATCAAGTGTTGATTCGGTTCAGGCGATTATTGTCGGTTTCTTTGTGCGCTGGGGAAGTTATAAAGGATCTCTCTCCTTACCGGATTCTACTGTGGATTTAATACAACGGTTTTTCACGGTTAAGAAACCGATGGCAGTGGTGAGTTATGGAACACCCTATTTGCTGCGGCAGGTAGGGGGAGTGCCATCCTACTTATGTGCATATGATACCCAACCCCTGGCCATCAGATCCGGTATGCGCGCAGTATTCGGACAAATACCTCTGGACGCCCGGCTTCCGGTTACCATTCCAGGCTATTATCAGGTGAACCAGGGTCTGGATCGCCCGGTCTATAAGATGGAATATAACCGGGATATTAATGATGATTTTCTTGAGAATGCCTATGCCGTTCTGGATAGTGCGATTGCCGATTCGGTTTTTCCCGGATGCCAGATTGCCATTGTTAAAAATGACACATTAATCGCCAGCCGGGGTTTTGGTCACCAGATATACGATTTGTCTTCTACGGAAATTACCCCGGAAACCATGTATGACCTGGCATCGGTGACCAAAGTAGCCGCAACGACTGTAGTGGCTATGGAATTGTATGAACAGAAAAAAATTCGTTTGGATATTCCGGTTAATAGTTATCTTCCCGAATTCACGGGCAAATTAAAGGATTCCGTGACTGTCCGCAATTTACTAACCCATTCCGCCGGATTGCGCCCGTGGGATAAATTGTGGCTTAACGCCGAAAATAAAGAGGAAGCCCTTAAATATATAATAAACCTGCCCTTGGAATATACACCTGGCGATTCCATGATTTATTCTGATCTGGGTATAATTTTAATGGGCGAAATCATCAAAACTGTAACCGGGGAATCAATTGATCAGCTGGCGGATAAAATGGTTTACAAACCCATGGGAATGACCCATACCATGTATAATCCTCCTGAAAAATTGTGGCACGGAATTGCACCCACTGAAATCGGGGGAGATTTGAACCGCGGACTGATTCATGGTACTGTTCATGATGAAAACACTTTCTTTTTTGGAGGGATTTCAACCCACGCCGGATTATTTTCCACCTCCGAAGACCTGGCGGCACTCGCACAAATGCTGATTAACAGAGGAATTTACCGGCACCATCGCTTTTTTGATCCGCAGACTGTGAGGGAGTGGACCAGCAGACAAAATATCCCGGAAGGAAGCAACCGGGCCATCGGTTGGGATACCCCCTCTGATGAAGGTTCCTCGGCGGGTGATTTTTTCTCGCCGGGTAGTTTTGGCCACCTCGGTTTTACCGGTACCTCCATCTGGATCGATCCCCATCGCAGGATCGCCATTATCCTGTTAACCAACCGGGTCTATCCTACCAGAACACGCGGTGGAATATATCAGGTACGCAGATCATTTTATAATGCTGCCATGAAAGCGCTGCTGGCTGAGATGGGGGAAGAAGTGCCGCCCGAACAGGAAAATTCTCAGCAATAAAAGCCGGCTACCTTTTAATTTTGGGTTTGGCTTGCAGATACAACGGATTCTATTCCGGATAAGTTTTAACAGTTAATAAAATATCACAGATAACCTAAACCAGTTGATAATAATATGAGATTTTCTATTGCTGATACTCTGATTGTCATTTTTTATATGCTGGGTTCGGCCGCCGTTGGGGCATGGATTGGAAGGCGGCAAAAAAATACCAAGGATTATTTTCTGGCCGGCAGAACCATCCCCTGGTTCGCTGTTACCTTCAGTATCGTAGCCACTGAGACCAGCGTGTTAACCTTTATCAGTGTACCGGCTGTGGCTTACACCGGAAATATGACCTTTCTCCAGATTGTTATGGGATATATTATCGGCCGTTTTCTGGTTGCTTTTCTCTTTGTACCTGCATATTACCGGGGAGAGATGAGCACGGCTTATCAGTTCCTGGGTAATCGCTTCGGTCAGAAAATGCGGAATACTGCCAGTGTTACCTTTATGATTACCCGTGTCCTGGCAGATGGTGTCAGGCTGTTTGCCACTGCCATACCCCTGGCCATCATCATGAGGAGCAGTGGGTTGTTTAGTGGCTTGACGGATGCCCAGTTCTATATCGTGTCTATTCTGATTATAGGTGTGGTGACCATGGTTTACACCTATATCGGTGGAATACGGTCGGTAATCTGGATGGATGTGATTCAGATGGTGATTTATATCGGGGGGGCCATCCTTGCCGGCTTCATCATTCTGTCCAAATTGTCCGGAGGGTTAGGACATGTAATTGATGTAGCATCACTGGACGGGAAATTAAAAATATTTTATCTGGGCTTTAAACTGCCGTTCAATGAATTTATACGAGAACCCTATACATTTTTTACAGCTTTGATAGCCGGTGCCATATTCAGCCTGGCCTCACATGGGACGGATCAAATTATAGTTCAGCGAATGCTTACCTGCAAGGATATGCGTGCCAGTCAGAAGGCCATCATTTGGAGCGGAATTATAGTCTTTCTGCAGTTCTTTCTATTCCTTTTTCTGGGAGTCATGCTGTTCAGTTTCTATCATGGTGCCAATTATGAACAGCTTGGATTGACGCGCGCGGATAGTATCTTTCCCAAATTTATAATCGAAGAGATGCCTTCAGGTATAAGCGGACTCATAGTTGCGGCTTTATTTGCGGCCGCCATGAGTACCCTCGCCAGTAGTCTGTCCAGTCTGTCCAGCGCTGCTGTACTGGATATTTATGTTCCGCTGGCCGGAAAGAAGAAAAGTGAAGATGAGCTTCTTAAACTTTCGCGATTGGTCACTTTGCTTTGGGGCATCATACTGGTGGTTGCTGCTATTGCATTCATCGGAATGAAGGGAACCGTAGTGGAAGTGGCTCTGGGAATTGCCTCGTATACCTATGGCGGGCTTCTGGGTGCCTTTCTTCTGGGCCTTTTTTACAATAAGTCCAACCAGCGTGATGCCATCACCGGGTTTATTATTGCAATTATCGTGATGACGGTTATCGTTCAAACCGTCCAGATTGCCTGGCCACTCTACACTGTAGTAGGAAGTATCACTACCATTACTGTAGGTATACTCTCTCATAAAATTTTCGGAAGATCACAAAAAATAGACGCATCAATATAACACAAGTGCCAGTCGGATAAGATAGATTATATACGGTGAAACGATAAAAGTAATATTGAAAATTATGGTATATATTGTAATATGGTAAGATAACCAATTATTCAAAGGAAACTTATGCAGGTAAGTGGATTAGATTGGGCCTTTATTATTTTTTATTTCATCCTTGCACTAAGTATCGGGCTCTATTTCACCAAGCGTGCCGGTTCGGACATTACTGAATTTTTCACTTCCGGTCGGAGCTTGCCCTGGTGGCTGGCGGGTACCAGCATGGTTGCCACCACTTTTGCCGCAGATACACCACTGGCGGTAACCGAGCTGGTGGCCAATCACGGCATTGCAGGCAACTGGCTTTGGTGGAATATGGTGATGAGCGGTCTGCTGACCGTCTTTTTGTTCGCCAGATTATGGCGGCGTGCGGAAGTTCTGACGGATGTGGAATTTACCGAACTCCGCTATTCCGGTAAACCGGCAGCCATTCTAAGGGGATTCAGGGCTCTCTATCTGGCCATTCCCATTAATCTGATCATCCTTGGCTGGGTAACGCTGGCCATGGTTAAAATTATTGAGCTGAGTATCGGTGTGGACAAGTGGATCGGGGTTGGAATTTGTGTTGCAATTACCCTGGCCTACAGCGGAATGAGCGGATTATGGGGTGTGGTTGTTACAGATTTCTTCCAGTTCGGCATTGCCATCCTGGGTTCTATTGTCTTGGCCATCTTCGCGCTGGATGCAGTAGGTGGGGTGGGGGGCCTTAAGGAAGGCCTGGTACAGATTTATGGCCCGAACAACGGAGCCTTGAATTTTGCTCCTGAAATCGGATCAGTCTGGATGCCGGTAACCGCCTTCCTGGTTTATCTGGCGGTAAACTGGTGGGCAGCATGGTATCCCGGAGCGGAACCGGGTGGGGGAGGATATATTGCCCAACGGATGTTCTCTACAAAAAATGAGAAACATTCTTTGCTGGCAACTCTCTGGTTTAATATTGCCCATTATGCATTGCGCCCCTGGCCATGGATTTTTGTAGCTCTGGTCAGTCTGGTGCTGTATCCTAATCTTCAGGATAAACAGACAGGTTATATCATGGTCCTTCTGGATCATTTACCCACTGGTTTTAAGGGTCTTCTTCTGGCTTCCTTTGCTGCTGCATTTATGTCCACCGTGAGTACCCATTTGAATTGGGGCAGTTCTTATATAATAAATGATTTTTACAAAAGATTTATAAAGAAGGATGCGACGGCTCAGCATTACGTCAAAGCCGCCCGCTGGACCACCGTATTTCTGGTCCTGGCAGGAGCGCTGGTCACTTCCCAGATGCAAAGCATAGCCGGTGCTTGGAAATTTTTGCTCGCCCTGGGTGCCGGAACTGGCTCAGTTTATATCCTGCGCTGGTTCTGGTGGCGGATCAATGCCTGGTCCGAGATTTCTGCCATGCTGGCCTCTTTTATGGTCTCTATATTTCTCCAATTTGGTCTGGGAATGGACACGACCGATGCATCCGTATTCGCGAAAGTAATGTTGATAACCGTTGTTGTCAGCACAATTGTCTGGTTAACCGTCACTCTATTAACCCAACCGGTCAGTGAAGACACATTGATTAAATTCTACAATAAGGCCCATCCCGGTGGCTCATTATGGAAGCCCATAGCCGAAAAAACATCGGTGAAAGGAGATCGGGGCCTCTGCCGGGACTTGCTGGACTGGCTGGTCGGTATTGTACTGATATATACCACCCTGTTCGGATTCGGTAAAATTCTGCTGGGTTCATATGCTGTAGGTTTTTTCCTTCTGATTGTTGCTGTAGCCGCATTCTCTTTCATCATGTGGGATTTAAGCCGCCGGGGCTGGAAGGCTTTAAAAGTAGAGTAACGGCTGACATTCCGGAACCTGATACCTCCGGATTCATACGGTCTGAAATTGAAGACCGAACAATTATCCGGTATTTTCATGAGCCAAATATTTTAATAAATAAGAAAATAACATTATTAAAAAACACGAGGAACAAATGTTATTGATTATCAGAGAAAATTACGATGCCGTTTGTCACCTTGCTGCCCAACATGTTGCCCGGATGATTCAGAAGAAACCCCGCTGCATTTTAGGTCTGGCAACAGGGAGTACACCCCTGGGAGTCTATAAGGAACTGATTCGTATGCACAAGGAAGACGGACTGGATTTTTCCCGGGTTCAGACCTTTAATCTGGATGAATATGTGGGCCTCCCCAAAGCCCATGATCAGAGTTATAACTATTTTATGCAAAAAAACCTGTTTGAACATATTAATATCCACCAGGATTCCATTCATCTTCCCAATGGCATGGCGGATAATATTGAACAGGAATGTATTGATTATGAAAAACGAATTGTAGCAGCAGGAGGAATTGATCTGCAACTCCTGGGAATTGGGTCTAATGGCCACATTGCTTTCAATGAACCCTTTTCTTCACTCGGTTCCCGTACCCGCATTAAAACTTTAACGGAGAAAACACGAAAAGATAATGCACGGTTTTTCAAATCAATGGATGAAGTACCAAAATATGCCATTACCATGGGAGTTGGAACTATCATGGATTCCAGGGACATAATTCTGCTGGCTTCTGGTGAAAACAAGGCCTGGGCCATAAAGGTAACCGTGGAAGGACCTATTACGGCACTTGTTCCTGCCACCATGGTACAGGTGCATCGAAATGCCACGATTATTGTTGATAAGGATGCTGCAGGTCAGCTAGACCAGGCGTTAACCATTGCGGAGTGAATATGAAAGATAACGTTTTTGATGAGATTAAGGATTTAGTCACCGAAGCCAGAAATCCCGCTTCTGAAGACATTGATGACAAAAGTACTGGAGAAATCCTGCAGATTATTAACCGGGAAGATCAGAAAGTGCCCCTGGTGGTGGAAAAAGAAATACCCTATATTGCACAGGCAGTTGATCTTCTGGTCGAAGTATTTAAAAATGGCGGCCGCCTGTTTTATATTGGGGCAGGCACCAGTGGGCGGCTGGGAGTACTGGATGCTGCCGAATGTCCGCCGACCTATGGTACCAGCCCGGAAATGATACAGGGAATTATTGCCGGGGGTGAAAAAGCACTTATCCAGGCCCAGGAAGGCTTCGAAGACCGGCCGGAATATGGTGCCGAAGATCTCATGAAGCGTGGATTTAATTGCAATGACGTGGCGTGCGGTGTGGCAGCCAGTTACCGGACTCCCTATGTTTTAGGGGCCATCCGCAAAGCCCGGGAAGTAGGGGGTAAAACTATTTATGTTACCTGTAATCCCCGTTCGGAAATCAAAATAGATGTGGATGTGGCAATTTGCCCGGTAGTGGGCCCGGAAGTCGTCATGGGATCCACCCGTATGAAAGCCGGTGGTGCAACCAAACTGGTGCTCAACATGCTTACGACCACTGCCATGATCCGGCTGGGTAAAGTTTATGGTAATATGATGGTGGATCTGATGATGACCTCCAGAAAGCTGGAAGAGCGGTCCAAACGGGTGGTAATGATGATTACCGGCGTCTCCTATGAAGAAGCTGAGCATGTATTGAAACAGGCCGGAGGCCATGTTAAAACGGCATTGGTTATTATTCTGGCCAATGTTGATGCCAAAATGGCCAGAAAAAGACTTCAGGAACATGATGGAATTGTCAGAAAGGCCATTTCCTCGGATTAGGACAGGCAATAATGTGTGTTTTCCCTTAAATTATTAACGGTTCGTGAATAGTCATCCGGCACTGGACCTGGAATTCCCGGGTCAAAATATTATCAATCTGGTCAGACACAGATTTTTTTGATTTCCGGGTTATTTTTAATCCGATATAGCAGAAAATTATTTGAGATTAACATATTAGAAGGGTAATATTGAATAATTTTCTTGATCTTGCTATCATCTTTCATAATCTTATTTTCATACTATGTATAATAAATACATATTGAACCATTACATTTGATCATTTCACTGAATTAAACGGATGAAAAGAGGTGGTAATTTGAACACAGTTAAGAGCGCAGTAATAAAAAAAGTGAAGTTCTGGAGAGAAAACCTGGCCCTTACCCGTCCATATACTATCGCATATCAGACGATAACGTCCGTGGAAAATATTTTTGTGTATTTGGAAACCGAGAGTGGTTTGAATGGAGTAGGTTCAGGTTCACCAGCCGATTTTATAACCGGCGAAACGATGGATGCGGCGGACGCGACTCTCTCAGACTTCCTTGAATCCCTTTTAATCGGCAAGGATATTCGCCAGTTGACCCGGCACTGCCGGGAGCTGGAAAAGATCATGCCGTCCACACCGGCTGCCAGGATGGCCGTCGATATAGCATTACATGATGTCCTGGCAAAATATTTGAATATTCCCCTGGTTGATATGCTGGGACGGGTTCACAGCGCGATTCTCACCTCCAAAACCATTGGAATAAAGCCTACAGTGGAAGAAATACTGGCTGAAGCGGATGAACACCTTAATACCGGTTTCAAAAGTATTAAACTGAAAATCGGTAAAGAGGTGGAAAGGGATATTGAATACACACACCGCCTGCGAGAGAGAGTGGGAAAACATATTGGCATACGGGTGGATGCAAACCAGGGATATTCACCCGAAAATTTGCAGCGATATGTCCGTGAAACCCAAAAACTGAATCTTGAATTGATTGAACAACCCTTTCATAAGTCAAATCTGAATAAAATGTTCGGACTTCCGGAAGATATCCGGAATTTGTGTGCTGCCGATGAAAACCTGCATTCTCCCTCTGATGCCCTTAATCTGGCCGGGTCTCCTCATCCGTTCGGCATTTATAACATCAAACTGATGAAATGTGGCGGCATCTTTCCGGCATCCCGGATTGCCGGCATAGCTGAGCTCGCCGGTATAGATCTGATGTGGGGATGCATGGATGAGAGTATCATCAGCATTACCGCCGGTCTGCATATCGCCTTTGCCAGTCCTGCCACACGTTATCTGGATCTTGACGGCAGTTTCGATCTGGCAAAGGATGTGGTTTCGGGAGGATTTATCCTGAGGGATGGTCTCATGACGATTAACAATGAACCTGGGCTGGGAGTAAAATTGCTTCAGTGATAGTACACTTTACTGTTCACGTAATTACTTTTTCACACTGATATCACCATTTTTTCTTCAGATGATATGTGTGTTGATCCAAAAAGATACCTGATAACGCCATTGACGACTCGAGGTCATTTGTGAAAATCATCGACGATTTCTTCGCTTCATTCGCCACTTATGCCTGGGGTCCCTGGTTGCTGGTATTACTTTTTGGTGGCGGGATTTTTTTCCTCTTTTATTCCCGCTTTGTACCTTTCCGGTATATCAGGCACAGTATACAGATACTCAGTGGCAAGTATGATGATCCGAACGATACCGGGGATATTTCCCATTTCCAGGCACTCTCCAGTGCCCTGGCCGGCACCATAGGGATGGGTAATATATCCGGTGTGGCTATTGCAATATATGTGGGGGGACCCGGTGCTATTTTCTGGATGTGGATGAGTGCCCTGGTGGGTACCGCTACAAAATTTTTTACCTGTACTCTGGCCATCATGTACCGCGGTCAGGATAGTATGGGACGGTATCAGGGCGGACCGATGTACGTTATCACTCAGGGAATGGGTAAAAAATGGAAACCACTGGCCGTTTTTTTCTCGGCGGTGGGGCTGATCGGTTGTCTTCCCGCTTTTCAGGCAAACCAGCTGACCCAGATTTTCCGTGATGTCATATTCGTTCCCCGCGGCTGGGTGGGCCCGGAACATTTCTGGTTTGATTTTATCGTAGGTCTCATCCTGGCAAGCCTGGTTTCCCTGGTTATATTCGGCGGAATTGTCCGAATAGGGGCGGTTACCTCCAGGGTGGTGCCGGCCATGGTAATCATTTACATGGGTGCCGCTGTCTGGACGTTAATTCTGCATTTTAACCACATTCCTGACTATTTTTCCCTGATAATTTCCGATGCTTTTTCCGGAAAAGCTGTGGCCGGGGGGGCTATATGGACGGTTGTTATCACCGGCATCCGGCGGGCGGCGTTCTCAAACGAGGCGGGAATAGGTACGGAAGAAATGGCCCATGGGGCCGCCAAAACCGATGAGCCTGTCCGTGAAGGACTGGTTGCCATGATGGGACCATTTATCGACACTATTATCGTCTGTACTACCACTGCACTCATGATTCTGATCACCGGAGTGTGGATAAACTCCGATTCCAACGGGGTAACCATGACGGCCAAAGCATTTGAGGCAGCCATACCCGGAGCCGGAGACTATATTCTCTTCAGTTGTGTTCTGTTTTTTAGCCTGAGCACCATGTTCAGCTATTCATACTATGGTACCAAGTGCCTGGGATTCCTGATAGGTGCTGAGAAACAGCACTATTATAATTATTTTTATGTAACATTGATTATTGTGGCTGCGGTTGTCTCTCTGAAAACAGTGATTAACGTTATTGATGGCATGTATGCATTAATGGCCATTCCTACCATGATCTCTTCTCTTTACCTGGCTCCTTCCGTCATGAAGGCTGGCCGCGATTATTTCAGGAGGCTCAAAAGTGGTTAAAGGTGCCGCACTGATTCTTACCAACGGCTGGTTGAAAGATGTTTATGCTAAAACTGCTCATGGCCTGTTGCGGGGTTCTGACAGGTTTGAGATTTCGGGCGTAATAGATCCGGTTTTTGCAGGAAAAACTGCCGGAGAGGTCCTGCAGGAAAAGAACATGAATATTCCGGTTTTTGCTCACATCCAGGATGCTGTTAAAGGTTTATCCCGGAAACCGGTTTACTGTATCATCGGGGTAGCCGTTCATGGGGGGAAAATGCCCGATTCTTTCCGCACCCAGGTAATTGAAGCCATCAAAAATAGTATGTCTATTGTTTCCGGCCTTCATTCCTATCTCTCAGAGGACCGGGAGTTCCGTGAAATGGCAGAGAAATATCGGGTAGAACTGATGGATGTACGCAAACCCCGTCCGATAAATGAACTGCGCTTCTGGAGCGGAGAGATTTATTCGCTGAAAGTTCCCCGTATTGCCATACTGGGAATGGACTGTGTTATCGGCAAAAGGACCACCGGCCAACTCCTGATGGAAATGTGCCGCCGCCGCGGAATTAAAACCGAAATGATTTATACCGGTCAAACCGGCTGGATGCAGGGTTTAAAGTACGGATTCATTTTGGATGCCACCGTGAATGACTTTATCAGCGGTGAAATTGAAAGAAGTATTCTGGAATGTGCCAGTGAAGCAAAACCCGATCTGATCCTGATTGAGGGACAATCCTCGCTGCGAAATCCTTCCGGACCATGCGGTGCTGAATTCATACTTTCCGGAGACTGCCGGGGAGTAATCCTGCAGCATGCACCCGGTCGTCCGTATTTTGACGGTCTGGAAACTCTGGGTTGTAAAATTCCCCCGGTACAGGATGAGATTGAGCTGATAGCATTTTATGGCGCCCGTACCTTAGCTGTATCCCTGAATGAGGCGAATATGACCGGTGGTGAAATGAGCCGGTATCAGAGAGATTTGCAGGACAAACTCGGAATTCCGGTCGTCCGGCCTTTAAGAGAAGGTCTGGATTCTCTTATTTCGGTAATGATTAAATATATAAACCATTATAAGTAAATATAGACATTTGTATTAATTGTTTGCACTGTAAAACCGGTCCTGATTATAATATATCTGAAGGATAAAAAAATGAAATTGCGGCTGAAACAGAAAAAACTCTCAGCATCTGTATTTATTATTTTCTGCCTAATTTTTCCCGTTTTCCTCATAGTTTCCTGTGCCGCCTCGCGGTCACAGACCGGATCCAGCAGTAAAAATCAACCCATCCTTGAACTGCGCCGGAAAATTGATGCGCTTCTGCAGGATTCCTCGCTCTACCAGACGCGCACCGGTATTAAAATTATATCTATGGATACGGATGAAATTCTGTACTCACAGGATAGCGGTATACTTTTTCACCCGGCATCCAATATGAAATTATTGACTACTGCTACCGCTCTAAAAAAATTAGGACCGGATTTTTTATTCCGGACCCAGGTGTGGGCGGATTCATCCTTCACAGGTGATTCGGTTGTCTCCGGAAATATTTATTTGAAAGGCTATGGTAATCCGGATCTGATGGTGGATGATCTGGGAAAAATGGTCACGGCCCTGAAAGAACAGGGGATAAGAGAAATAACCGGCAACCTGATCTATGATGAATCCTATTTTGATGATCTGTACCGGGGATCGGGATGGATGTGGGATGATGCCTCCGCATGGTATTGGGCTCCTATAACACCACTGACCGTGGATGATAACTGTGTGAATGTAACGGTTAAACCAGGGGGAAAATTAGGTGACAGCTTGATCGTGGACATCGATCCCCAAACGGATTATATGAAAATTGTAAACCATGGTGTTACTGTGGATTCCACCGATACCCTACTGCTGGATGAATTTAAGGTTGAACGGGAATGGAAACATCCTTCAAATACCATATATGTCCAAGGTGGATACAACATTAACGAACCTCCACAGATTTTCACCATTGATGTTGTAGACGGATCGTTATATACCGGAACACTGTTTACTGAAATTCTGCGGGAACAGGGGATAAAATTTAAGGAAAATATCCTCAAAGGTATTGTTTCGGACAGTGCCGTCATCCTGGTTGATTATCCCTCAAAACCTCTCTCACTGGTGGTGTACAATACCAATAAGACCAGTGATAACCTGTCCGCAGAGCTAATTTTAAAAACTCTGGGAGCTGAGATTAAAGGTCCGCCCGGAACCGCACCTAAAGGAATTTCGATAATTTATAACTATCTCAGCAGTCTGGGCGTGGACAGTACCACATATAATTTAGCTGATGGTTCCGGTGTGTCACGTTATAATGTGATTACACCGGATCTCCTGATAACTCTTTTGAAAGACATGGACCACGATTTCCGCATTCAGGCCGAATTCAAGACGTCATTACCGATTGCTGCCATGGATGGAACATTGGAAAACCGTATGCGGAATTCGCCGGCAGCAGAAAAGTTACGGGCTAAAACCGGCTCATTAAGCGGTGTGAGTGCCCTGTCTGGTTATACGACCACAGCGGATGGGGAGAAAATTGCTTTTTCAATAATAATGGAACATTTTGTGACCTCCACCTCTAAAATTCGTAAAATTCAGGATTCTATAGGAGAATTAATATCATCATTCAGCCGGCATGTCCCCGGTCAGAAGATCACACGGAGATGATTCCGGTAACTATATCAGACGGACCTGTCATGTTAAATTTATAAAAAATTTGACCTTATAAATTTTACCAGTCACCAGGTTTCAAAAAATAATGATTTTGAGATTTGTAAGTCCCAATTTTACTTTGATGATTGTTAAAGATTTTTCCTGTTTTCTGTTCGTTATAGTAATTTTTACTTTTGTAATCTGTAAGAGATGATTTATACAGGTAAACGGACTAATTATCGCCAGGTGATACATGTTTACTCCCAAACTGATTAAAAAATTCAGCAAGCAGGAAACACCGTTTTATTATTATGATATGGACATTCTGAAAGAAAATCTCCATACCCTGCGGGAAATTTCCCGTGAATTCGGTTATCATGTTCATTATGCACTGAAAGCCAATGCCAACGGGCCGGTCTTGAAATTAATTTCAGAGTATGGATTTGGTGCAGATTGTGTAAGCGGAAATGAAATAATACGGGCACTTGATAATAATTTTCCAGCCAACCGGATTGTACTGGCTGGTGTGGGGAAAACGGATAAGGAAATTCGTCTGGCACTGGATAAGGATATCCTGTGCCTGAACTGTGAATCATTACAGGAACTGCAGGTGATTAATAACCTGGCAGAACAGATGAAAAAAATTGCACCCGTGGCTTTACGAATAAATCCCAACCTGGACGCCAACACGCATCGTTATATAACCACCGGGACGAAGGATAATAAATTCGGGATTAACTTTCATGAATTGGAAAATATTGCCATATTTATGGAAAAACTTCCCAATGTGAATATATTGGGTCTGCATACTCATATAGGATCACAAATTGCTGATATGAATGTCTTTAAGAATCTGTCCCTTCGTTTGAATGAGATCCAGGAAGGGTTTCACGAGCAGGGATTTGAATTTTCCCATATCAATGTCGGAGGCGGTCTGGCAGTCAACTACCAAAATCCCGATCAGAATATTCTACCGGATTATGGCAATTATTTTGAGACGTTTCATAAAAATCTCAAACCATCACCGGGCCAGGTTATCCATTTTGAGTTGGGCAGGGCAGTGGTTGCCCAGTGCGGGGCACTCATCAGCCGGGTCCTGTATATTAAATCGGGTTTTATTACCAGATTTGCTGTTATTGATGCCGGAATGACTGAACTGATCCGACCGGCATTATATAATGCATATCATAAAATTGAAAATCTGACCGGTTCAGGACCCCTGGAGACATATGATGTGGTCGGACCAGTTTGTGAATCCTCCGATTTTTTAGGAAAAGGGGTGGTTTTGCCATCAACCCGGCGCGGGGACCTTCTTGCTATCAGAACCACCGGTGCCTACGCAGAAGTGATGGCATCACATTATAATCTACGGGATACAGCGAAAGCCGTATATTCTGACGAGATATAAATGTAAGTTTGTTATCAAAAGTTTTGGTTGCACAAAATCCTTTTATCATTTATTATAAATAATGAACAATATCGGGATATTAAGATGATAAAAAAATTTATAATATTTTTGTTGTTTTCTGTACTATTTACGCTGGTTTCCTGTTCGAATAAACCGGAAACAGCATCTGAATTCACTAAAGGTGTGGATACCATCCGGAAACAGTATGTTCCCGATCCATCCCTGAATATATTAACCGCGGATCTGGTCAACAAAGATGTCCACTGGACTCTTCAGGGTGAAACCACAGTACCGGCTGTGCGCAAAGAAATTATTTCCCTGGCAGATTCTCTGGTCGGAAAAGAAAATTATTCAGATAAATTTCTCATTTTGCCCGATACTGCGCTGGGAGACTCTAATCTTGCAGTGGTTATTGTTAGCGTCGCCCAAATCCGGGATGAGCCAGACAACGCTGCACAACTGGTTGATCAATCAATCATGGGCCGTACATTGCACCTACTTAAAAAGAACCGCGGCTGGTATCTCGTCCAGACGGATTACGGCTATATCGGATGGATGAGGGTTGAATCCTTCCAGATAAGGGATGAGGCAGGAATCGAAGGCTGGAAAAAGGAAAAGAAAATGAAAGTAACCGGACTTTTCCCCATGGTTTATTCAAAACCCAATATGTCTTCAGAACCGGTAACGGATGTGGTTCTGAATGCTCTGCTGAGTGTTGAGGAAGTTCACCCCTCCTGGATTAAAGTATCGACTCCCGATGGTCGTTCGGGATATATCAGATCATCTGAAGTGAAAGCGGACCAGCCTGAAGACGAATCAAGAGCCGAAAGGGTAAAAAACATTATCAAAACTGCCAGAAGTATGATGGGTTTTCCCTATTTGTGGGGTGGCAACTCCAGTAAGCAGAATGATTGCTCGGGTTTCACCCAGACGGTTTTTAAGGCCAATGACATTGATTTGCCACGGGATGCCAGGCAACAGGCGCTGGTAGGCCGGGAAATTATTCCCGACTCATCGTTTTCAAATGTAGAACCGGGAGATTTACTCTTTTTCGGTTTTAATGATCGTATTACCCACGTCGGTATCAGCTTGGGCGGATCGGAATTTATTCATCAGACCAGCATGGTTCAAATCAATAGTCTGGATAAAGAAGCCGAAAACTTCAGTCCCTACCGGAAAAAATCATACAGAATTATAAAACGGGTCTTTTAAAACCTATTAAAACAGCATGAGGATTTGAAATGAAATTGATCAATCGAAAACAATTTTTGTCTCTGTCAGGGAAGGGCATCGTAGGATTATCACTGCTCGATCCGCTCTCCCGACTTTTTGCAGGCGGTGAACCTATCACTCAAAGCTTAGGGGAATCTATGATAGAAGTAAAAACCATACGTCTGAATTTGGCACACACCTGGACTATTTCCAGAAATTCAAGTGATTACAAGGATAATGTATTTGTAAAATTGGACCGGGATGGAATTACCGGCTACGGTGAAGCCGCTCCCAATGTGAGATATGGAGAAAATGTACAGCTTACGACTGAAAAAATAAATGGGGCGAGAGAAATTTTTGAAACCCATGATTTTTATCATTACGTAAATATCAAAAATGAACTTGATAAAAAGATTCTGGACCAGAGTTGTGCCAAAGCAGCCCTCGATATTGCACTGATGGACTGGATAGGCAAGGCCTTTAACCTTCCCCTGTATAAAATGTGGGGATTGGATGCTGCACAAGCCCCTGTGACATCGTTCTCGATCGGAATTGATACGCCTGAAATCATCAAACAGAAAGTGAAAGAGGCGGCACAATACCCTGTCCTGAAAATTAAAGTAGGCACCAAAGATGATAAAAAAATCATTGATGCGGTAAGAAGTGTTACTGATAAGCCGATCCGCGTGGATGCCAACGAAGGATGGAAAACCCGGGAAGAAGCTTTAAAGAATATAAAATGGCTCCTGACCCAGGGTGTGGAATTTGTGGAACAGCCCATGCCCGCATCAATGCTGGATGATACTGCCTGGCTGAGAAAACAGGTGGATATTCCTTTAGTTGCAGATGAGGCGGTTAAAACGGCAGCTGATATTCCCCTTCTGGCAGAAGCCTATGATGGGATAAATATTAAATTAATGAAGTCCGGTGGTCTGCAGGAGGCTCTTCGCATGATCCAGATGGCTAAAGCGTTGGGGATGAAAATCATGCTGGGTTGTATGATCGAAAGTTCAGTGGCTATCTCTGCAGCTGCGCAGCTGGCACCTTATGCGACCTGGGCAGACCTGGACGGTAATTTGCTGATCAGCAATGATCCCTTCAGTGGTGTAAAGGTTAAGGACGGCCATTTTATTTATTCCGACAAACCCGGATTGGGTGTGGAAGGTAAGTTCTGACCATCTACGAATGAAAGAACAGGTAGCCGATGAACAGACCGGCAATAATACCGGCCAGATCGGCAAGCAATCCTACAGTAACGGCATAGCGAGTTTTTTTAATATTCACCGAACCGAAATAAACGGCCAGTATATAGAAGGTAGTTTCAGTTGCTCCCCTGAAAATACAGGATAACCTGCCCACAAATGAATCGGGACCGAAGGTTTTCATGATTTCCAGATTCATTCCCCGTGCAGCGCTCCCGCTTAACGGTTTCATGAGAGCGGTAGGCAATGCCTGTACAAATTCGGTATTTAACCCGAAAAATGAAACTACGGAAGATATTCCACTGATAATATAATCAAGAGCCCCCGAGGCTCGAAAAACACCGATAGCTACCAGAATAGCCACCAGATACGGAATAATCTTAACTGCTATGCCAAATCCATCTTTGGCCCCGTCAATAAAGGCTTCATAAATATTCACTTTCTTAATCGCAGCCAGAGCAATAAAAATAATGATGATACTGAAGATGACCAGAGTGCTGGCAACGTTGGATATGGTAGCAACCTGTTCCTGTGGCAGGAATGCAAAATAGAAGATAATGCCTACCATGAAGAGGGTAATACCACCCAGGTATGCCAGCACCACTTTATCCAGCAGGTTTATCTTCTGATAAAGTGATACCACGATTAATCCCACCAGAGTACTGAAAAAAGTAGCAAGCATAATAGGAATGAAAACATCAGTAGGATTGGTAGCTCCCACCACTGAACGGTCAATAAGGATGGTCAGGGGAATAATGGATAGTCCGGAAGTATTTAAAACCAGAAACATGATCTGGGCATTTGAGGCGGTGTCTTTTTTTGGGTTAAGTTCTTGCATTTCCTTCATGGTCTTCAATCCCAGCGGTGTAGCGGCATTATCCAGGCCAAGCATATTGGCAGAAAAGTTCATGATCATAGAACCGATGGCAGGGTGGTCATCCGGGATTTCCGGAAAAAGCCGTGAAAAAAAAGGCTTGATAATTTTGCTGAAAAAATGAATAATCCCTCCTTCTTCCCCGATTTTCATGATACCCAGCCAGAATGCCATAACACCGGTCAGATAAATGGACAATTCGAAGCCGGTTTTTGCCATGTCAAAAGTGGATTGCAGGATTTGTGGAAAAACCTCGAAATCCTGAAAGAGAATGAGTTTAACCAGTCCAACCGTAAAGGCAATTAAAAAAAATGCAATCCAGATATAATTCAATGCCATAAAATAATCCTTTGACTGAAAATATTATTTATCCCGACTAAAAATTACCTTATATCAATACCACCACAACTTTATAATTCGTATATACTACGTATTTTATATTTAATTATGGTAAAACTAGTGTCATGTCAAGTAGTTAATGTTGGATACAACCTTTTTAATTTGATTCTGG
>CAYWTB010000081.1:0-21449 GCA_964461135.1 uncultured Caldithrix sp.
ACTGATGTACTGAAGCAAAATTTTTAAAAAAACATTTTTCTTAAATAAACCAGGACATAATCGTATATCAATAAACTGTTTTCGGAGCCAGGTAAATGATCATGAAAAAAATTAAGCAAAAGCCAAAACAACAGGAGTTGTTGCATCAAACCATTTCCTGGAAATTAAACGCCATATACCGGATGATTACCCGGAAATTATATGTTAATCTCGGCTACCCGCCGGTTTAAGAGAAGATCAGGAAGATAACAGCAGATTGATGCGCAAGGCGGGAAAAGCCGATTTTCACGGACGTGACCGGAGCTATTAAAATCAGGATGCACCGTTCAGAAACTTTGCCAGTGCTTTCTTTAAATGACCTGATCTCAGAAGATCTACATTGTGATCCACCGCATAATTAAAAGCGGTCACCAGCTGTCTGATCCGGCTGAAATTTAGAAAAGCCGCCTCGGTGCGGTGCATGGGATAGATGGTTTTATTGGTCAGCAGCGGATCGGCATCTGCCGGGAACAGGCCATCCTTCACAGCCCGCTCATAGTCCACCGTGCCGGGAATGGGGGAAAAGGACGCCAGCCTTATTTTAATGGCCAGCGAATGTACAAAAAGAATGCTATCATAGATTTCCTGGTAGTTCTGGTGTGGTAATCCCATCATCACATAGGCTTCCAGGTTTTTTCGTTCATAGCCGGCCTCCTGCAGGTAATCCACCGCTGCCTGCAACTGATCCGGCGAGACTTTGTTTCCCATATCCTGGCGCCGCAGGGGGTCTGAAGTCTCGAAACTCAACCGGATGGTTTTAAAACCGCTGCCATAAAACAACCGGGCCATTTCCCGGTCCACCTGCCGGGTATGAAGCCCGTTGGGGGTATGAAAACGCAGGTTCAAACCGGACTCAATGACATTTTCCAGCAGCGGAATCATGCGGTCATTTTTATTCAGCAGCAGAGCATCATCATAAAAAGCCACATCACGAACCTGGTATCTGGCAGTGTTTTCCTTTATTTCCTCCAGTACCTTATCCGGCTGTCTCTGGGCATAGGGACCGCTGATTTTATCGGTGGCACAAAATGTACAGCGGTAGGGGCAACCGCGGGATGACATAACCGGCAAGTAATCCAGCCGTGAATAGAGATCGAAGGCCGGCCAGGGAAAATCATCCAGACTTTGAGCACTCAGCCGTCCCGCCGGTGACCCGCTAAACAGGCGGGCCAGCAGATTTTCAATTGCTATTTCTCCCGGTCCGGTTATAATTTCATCCGGCCGGACTACATTTCCGGCATGCTGCGGTAGTAAAGTAGCATAAATACCCCCCAGAATTACCGGTACCCCCGGAAAGATATCGCGCACCAGTTCCACTACCCTGGCGGGGCCGGGGTACCAGTAAGTCATCATTGACGTTACCAGCACGGCATCGGGTTTGGGAAGGTTGCGAAGATAGCGGTTGAAAATATTTTCCGGAAGCCCGTAGCGGGCAAAATACCGTGGTATGAAATTCAAAATTTCCGGTTTATGTATCCGCTGTCTGATAAATGGGCCGGTGCCGTATTTTTTTGTCTTGACTTTACGGGTATCCGACGCCGCCAGAAGCGGGTGATATTTATCCAGACAATCTATGAAATCAATATGATAACCTGCCTGCCTGAGATGAGAGGCGATATACAGCAGTCCGATCGGTTTATTCCACAGATCATATGCGGTAAAATCATATATCCACGGATTGATAAGCAGCAACCTGGCGTTTTCGGCGATTTCAGACATCGGATTTATCCCCAAATAAATAATCAGCTACAAGCAGGGGCAGTTGAAATATAATAGTTAAACGGGAAAAATAAAATCAGGAATCGGTGGTTTTAAAACCGGTTTATCAGCCGGATTTCCACTCCTTCAAAGGGCGGGCGAAATACGCAGACACCTCCGATACATACTTTACCTTCACGGCGGCTTCCGCCAAATATGGTCAGATCAAAATTTTCCAGGAATTGCACATCCAGTTGTCCGGCCAACCAGAGATCCTTTTCACTGAGCTGATCCGTGGTTCGCTCTGCCAGCAGGGACAGGGTGAGCAGGGGAGATCTGTCCAGGCTGAGGGTGAACAGCTGGTTGTAAAACTGTCGGTCATTGTATTCCACCTTTACCTGTTGATGCTCATAAATGACCTTGGCGGAATAATAATCATGAAACCCTTTTTTACCGGTGGCAACAAAGTTTAGATATGTGGCTTCCCGGTCTTTCTGCTGCCCCATGCCACCCACAAAATCAAGGGAATAGGAGGGATCCCATTCAACCTGACCGTAATATTCACGATAGAGCAAATCGCCTTTATGATTTTCGGTACGGCTGTGACTGAGAGTCAGGATGGCCTGTTCCCGGAAAGACCAGGTAAATTCCAGCAGGTATCCCTCCTCGTCATTGGCATTCTGAACCAGCTGATGCCTGTTCATCAGAGTGTAAAGGTGTTCCCGGTAAACCGCGGGAGGATTATTATAGGTCATCTCGGAGGCCGGGGATTTGTCAATCGTTCTTGCCGTTAATTCATACTGGTCATAATTTTTGTATTCCGCCAGCAACGTAAACGGTCCGAAAAATATATTCCCCGATAAATGAACGGCTTTGCCTTCAGGCTGAATTCCCGAGAAATCTTTAAAGGCGCGCTCCCCGTAAAAATTGCCCCAGTTAAAATTGAGCCCGGCAAAAAATGAACCCCAGTAAACTCTTCCCTGCTGGTTGAGGTAAGTGGATACCATGCTACTTCCCACCTGCAGAAGCTGCCAGGGTTTCACATTCAGGATACCCCCCTGTAAAACATCCCGGCGGCGTCCCATTCTGTCGCGCGGTCTGCCTCCCATCACCTGAAAATCAAGCAGCCTGTGGTAATAATCAAACTTTACTCCATCGATATTCGTATCCCAGCGGAGCATCCGGTTTTCAAAGGACCGCAAAACCAGGCCGCGACCGAACAGGCTGTAGAAATTCCCCACCGTGACGATCAGCTGATCTTTACGGTATTCGAGAAATCGCTGAGAAATGCCCTGCCCTGCTGTGTCCAGTGAATACGGCTGGGGCGGCAGATGAAATTCATACCGTGCACCAATTCGCCAGTTTTTATATCCCAGATAGATATCGGTCCAGTCTTCAAAATATACTGTATCCAGGTCCGTATCATGCGAATATTCCAGATAGCCATTTCCCTGAAAATCTATCTGGGCAAAAACCCGGGGGGCCGAAAACATCATTAGGCAAATAAAAAATAAAAACAGAGAGCTAATCCACAAATTCCTGCTCATTTCAGATCCTTTGAATTCCTGATGGTAAATATCCTGTGTAACTTAAAAATGATCCGGCGGCACTCCTATTGATTCGCATCATTTTCCAGCAAATCATTCAGTTGCTTCTCAATTTCCCTTTCATCCCCCAGACGGTATCCAAGATGGGAATATACAATTTTTCCGGTGGTATCGATCAGGACGGTGTACGGAGGGACCTCGCTCTGATACAGGTGCATCACGTTACTGTTTGTATCAAGAAGAATTTTGAAGGGATAGCGGTGTGATTTTACAAAACTGGTCACCCGGCCCACCGTTTTGGGATCGTCAACCGAAATCGCCAGAAATTCCACCTGCCGGCTTTCATACTTTTCATAAATCCGTTTCATCTGTTTCAATTCTTCAATACAGGGGATACACCAGGTCGCCCAGAAATTTATGACAATGGGGCCCTTTCCAAATTGCCCGGAAAGGCGGTAATTATCACCACTCAGGTCCTTCAGAATAAAATCAGGAGCTGTTTTCCCCTGGGACGTTTCTTCCCCGCCAAAGAGTGTTAAGGTCAAAATTAAGACGATGATTATGCCTGCTGAATACCTGTGCATTATGTTCTCCTTGCAGCGTTAGACAAACCGAGACGGTTAAATAAAAATTACAGAGGTGGATATTTAGTCCATCCTGCCTGCAGGACGCTTTTTGTGGCAGTATGCTGGATAAAAGCCACCACGGTGAGGTCCTCTCCCCAATCATTATTCAGGTCGAATGAAAAATTCACGTTTTCTATCTCTCCGGCATTCAAAGTTATGGGAATACCTCCTCCATCCGGGTAAAAATCACGCAGAACCGATTCAAAGTGCTGCTGACCGTTATTTCCCGGCGGTGTATCATAATCAATCCGGTCTTCAACCAGGGCAACGAACAAACGGTATGCGGGTTCTATTCCTGTCCTGGCCTCTACCCTCAGGCGTCCGGTCAAAGCCGCATCACCCCGGGTCAATTGCATAAAGGCAATAGTCGCCAGTGTATCGGAGATCAACTGCTGATCGATCAGGCCCCGGTAACTCTGCTCGGAGAGCGGATCCGGGACCAGTTCTCCATCCACGAATGCGCGGGGTATTGCCGGTGGTTTATAAAAGTTTAGCCGGCTTAAATTGGCATCCGTGGCGGCCAGAAACATGGGATCATCATTGCCCGGAAAATAGGTATGATATGAAATAATCACCAGCCGGGCCGGACCATAACCGGGTGCCAGGATATCATCAATAATGGCATCGGAGGTCGGACAGGGCGGGCAGCTGGTGTTGGAGAAATGTTCCAGCAGCACAATTTTGCGAATATCTTCAACCAGTTGAAAAAACAGCGATAATTTATCGTTGGGCTGCACGGTCACCGAGTCGCTGATGATGCCGTAAGCGCTCTTAACCAGGGTAAGCCCGTACATACCCACCGGCAATCCCTCGATCTCCAGCGGAGTATTTCCGAATTCCATTCCGTTCAAATACACCCTCGCGCTGTCCGGCAGAGAGTTTACCGCGAGGGATCCCGTTTCTGTCATATCCAGCTGAAAGGTAACGTCCAGGGTATCATTTTCCTTTACCCCAATGATGATGGAATCGGGAGATGCACGGTAGTAGCTGTGAAAAACCTGAATGACATGTCTGCCAGCCTCAATATCCTGCAGCATGGCGGGTGTCAATTTGCCGGTATACCGGTAATCCAGGAATATACGGGCAGAATCAGCCCGGCTGGTATTAACCCGGATTGCCCCTTTTCCGGATACGAATTCTATGCCATCCTTAGTTGTACAACTCAGGACGGAGAGCCAGGCAATAATGCAGAGTATCCAATATTTGGTCATTTAGTAACTATCTTTCCCCAAAGTTTCTCCCGGAAGGCAGTGCCCGGCAGGAGAAAATCATGCAGAGAGGTATTAATCCCTCTTCCCACAAGGATTGTTTAACCCGAATCAGTCATAAATTTTATCGGAACGTCAGCCGGTCAGTATAAATAACGATGTTAAAATTTTTAATCTGCTTAATTCACCCCTCCGGGCTAACGCCCAAATATCCTGAATTCTTTAATCCCTAATCTGAAGACCGGGGTCATTTAATTTCCAAGAATATACCAATTTTGATACATGATATCGTATTTTGTGAATTCAGCCAAATATAATCCGGAGCAGGAAGTGCAAAATTAATTACTTCTCTCCATTTGTCTTCAGATCATTTAACACCTGAAATTCAAGGTTAACGGTTAATTTATTCAAAACTTTAAGTTCAATTTAAATTTTATCATTCCGGATAAAATCCGAGACATATTTTTTATTCACCGGCACACATCAGCGCAACAGAATCATTTTCTGAACGGCTTTATTCTGACCACTGGTCAGCTGATAATAATAAATGCCACTGCTGACGGTTTGTCCGTTGTCATCCCGTCCATTCCAGGTTACTTCATAGCTGCCGGCAGTCTGCAGGGAATTAACCAGGATTTTCACCGCCTGTCCCAGGGAATTATAAATAACAAGGCGGCTACGCTCCGGTTTCATATTATCCAGGGCATATCTGATGCTGGTTTCGGGATTAAACGGATTGGGATAATTCTGAGCCAGCCGGAATTGATGAATATTTAATTCATTATCACGAAATCCGGTGGATCCTTCCCTGAACCAGCGCATACTGCGGACCAGCAGGGAATCCCTGTTGGACTCATCCCTGATTTGCTCAAACCCGATAGCCAGGTAGACAACTCTGGAGTTGCCATCGGAAGTACGAATGCCCGCCACATCCGGCCCCGTCAGGTATTTCAGCATAGGGGTTGCCTGGGCATCAGCGGGAGTAATAACATCCGGCGAAGCGGGATAAATATCCGAGAGCATGGCAACCAATAAATTTGTGATGGGATCTCCGGCATAACCGGTCACAAGCTTGGGCGCTGTAATTTCGTTTGCGAATGCGGCATGGAGATAACCGGTATAAAAACTCTGGGCAAACTGGCTCTGTCCGTTGGCGCCGTAAATATCACTGCCGATATCCTGACCGCTAATGAAGAGATTACCCCCGCTATCCAGATAATTCTGCAGTACGGTTACTTCCTCCGGATAAAATGCCGGGAGAACATTTCCTCCCGACCAAAAGACAATTTTAAAGCTGTCCACACTGGAAGTGGGCCTGTGCAGAGCGTTTCTGGATACCAATCCAAACGACCCGCCGGCAAATTTATCCAGCGATGATACCAGAAAATCACCATACTGACCATCCGTGGCATCAATCACCAGATAGTCCATACCGGCTTCCGTTACCAGACAGCAAGCGGTTTCGCCGGTCAAACCTGAATTATTGGATGATTCGAATGCGAGCAGCCCGCTGCCATATCCATTCACCGAATTGGGACTCACCGTTACTGTTATTTCCGTACTGTCGCCGGCATTCACCGTCACCGTATCCGGCTGGCCCGCCGGGAAGGTTCCATTCACGGTGGTAAATTCCCCGCTCCAGGCCGCTGGTCCCTCCAGTGATAGGGACAGATTATACCTGTCCGGAAGCAGGCCTTCATTGTACAGTACAGTCCGGTATTGCACAGGATCACTGTTGGAGGATATGGCATCAGAACTCTTGTTTTCTATTGTGGCATAATAGTCCTGCGTATCCCACCCCCACTGCTGGCCCTGTTGGATTTCCGCATTGGAATAAATGGGGGACCCCGATTTATAAACTATGACCACCACCCTGCAATTTTCAGGAACGACATCGGGAGAGGGAGCGGTGGGAACGGGGTAGGTGAAATCCAGATCTCTGGTAATCACCTGCCCGGAGCTCCAGGAGCCGTTGATTATCTCATCTCCCAGAGGCTTGTTCATCATGGCCCGTACCGTCCAGTCATGAACATAATCGTCTCCCCCAAGAGTTCCGGCCTGGGTCCACACAATCCCGTCTTCCAGAAGAATCACATTAAACCTGAATTGTCCGGTCAGCTCTTTCAATGGCGTGAAACGCAGGGCGGCATGAAATTCCCGGGTAATCTGGTTATAGAACCAATTCAGGCCGATTACCACACTCGCCGGTACATTATTACGGCTGCTCATGGTTGAATACCAGCTGCCGCGGCCCAAGATTCCGGAAACCCTGTCCATCACCCCGGTGGGATAATAAACACCGGGAGGATTTGCGTTGGGATTATAGAGTAAACCATTCCGGATTGAATCGCCGGGGAAAATGCGGAATGGATCAGAACCGCCCCCGTGATAGGCCAGAATGATGGCATTGGGCAGAGCAGGAAGAATAGTATTATGGATGAGAACCTCACCCTCGGGACAATAGGGTCACCAGGTTCCCGAACAAAATTCCAGGACAGGATTCCGCTGTACCTGGGAATTCAGGGGAGAAGATATCAGCAGACTTAATGCAATCATTAAAAGCAGAACACCCAAAGACACTGATAAATGCTTCATTTCGCATCTCCTTTTAATATAAATCTCTTCCGGACCGGAAGCATATTTATGGGAACAATAGATATCAGGTGTGGATCTTAAAAACTTGAAACGAGTGATTATTTAATAAAAGATCTCCGTTACAACCGATACCTGAAATTCCAGGATTACTCTATTTTAAATTACAAATCCATTTTTAAAAAGAGCCGTGGTTATTTGAGCAAGAATATCTTATTCATGTATATGTAATTTTCAGTACGCAGTTCAACAAAATAGATTCCGGTGGAGACTGTATTGCCCTGGGTATCCTTTCCATCCCAGGTGACCCGGTGATAACCGGGAGATAATTTTTCATTGAGGATAATTCTAATGATTTGCCCCAGTATGCTGTAGACGGTGATAACCGTTCTCTGGCTGCTGGAGTCACCGATCTCAAATGGAATTGTTGTAGAAGGATTAAAAGGATTGGGATAATTTCTGAACAACCGAAAATTTTGTTTTCCCGGAAATTTAGAATAAACCAGACCGGTAGCATTCGTGCTTACAGAAAACAGTTTTTCCAGGAGGTCTGAGGGATTGGAGATATTCTCGATTCTGACGGTAATCTGTCCCTGATCCGGAGACTGGGAGGTAGTGAAATCCAATGCCAGCTCCATCTGACCGGAGGCACTCAAATTGACCGTGATGGTATCAAAAGCAGGATCATAGCAGAGACCGTTTACACCACCCACACAGAAGGAACTGCTCCAGTTTGCAGGCAGCTGATTATTCAGCCGGATGACCCGGAGCTGGAGGTCAGCGGCGGTATTATTGGACAGATAGGTATGAAAGATAACCGTACTGCCGGGATGACTCTCCATTTCGGTGGTATCCGCCTGCCAATGGAAAGATTGTGAGAATGCCTGTATTGGAATAAAAAGGCTAAATATGATCAGCAGTATCAATTTTCTCATTCAGTATCCCTGATTTTTACATAATTTAAACATTTAGTTAAAATATTCAAGAATTTTTTTGTTTTTAATATTCCCGTTGAACTGAACCTTTTCGCTCCTTATGTTAAAATCAGGAATATTTTGCAGGAACAATAATAACCGGAATTATATAAGAGTTTGCAAATCAAACCAGGAAGATTTGATCCGGACCTGATAGTGAAAGAAGTTGCAGGAATGTCACAGGATTCCTGCAGTGGAAATGGATTGCTTTTGTAAAAAAAATGAGTTTGCGGAGGTAATATGATAACTGGCGGGCAGTTTTTAACCCTGGTAACAGGCAAGGAGACCGTTTTCTCTCCGGATGATTTTTCAGACACACAAATGGAATTTGCAAAGGCAGCCGAGGATTTTGCCATTAAGGAAATTTCTCCTCAAAGCAATGCCCTGGAAAATTTCGACCGGGATCTGACCCGGAAACTGATAAGAAAATGCGGAGAATTAGGCTTTCTGGGGCTGGATGTTCCGGAAGAATACGGGGGTCTGGGGATGGATAAAGTAACCTCTTCCATTGTCGCCGATAAAATGACCGAGGGGAAAAGTCAATCCTTCACAGTCACCTTTGTTGCACACTCCGGTATCGGAACCCTGCCGATTGTGTATTTTGGAAATCCGGAGCAGAAACAGAAATATCTGCCCAAACTTGCCAGCGGTGAATTTCTGGGTGCGTATGCTCTCACCGAAGCAGGTTCCGGCTCGGACGCCCTCTCAATCCACACCGATGCACATCTCAGTGAAGATGGCAGTTATTATACTATCAACGGGAATAAACAGTTTATCTCTAACGGCGGTTGGGCTGATGTTCTGATTACATTTGCCAAGATCGACGGAGCTCGGATGACCGGATTTATTATCGATCCCCGCAGTGAGGGTATTAGTATTCACGAAGAAAAAAACAAACTGGGGCTGCACGGTTCCTCTACCTGCAATATCATTATGGAGAATGTGAAAGTACCGGCGGAGAACTTGCTGGGAGAGATCGGAAAAGGGGCCAATATCGCTTTCAACACTCTTAATATCGGCCGGTTTAAGCTGGGTGCGGCAGTTCTTGGCGGCTGCCGGAGGGTTATAAAAGAGACAACCCCCTACCTACTGGAACGCAGACAGTTCGGCCAGCCGCTGGCCGGATTTGAAGCTCTTAAAAAGAAAATTGCCGACATGGTGATTACTACCTATGCACTGGAAAGCATAATTTACCAGACCGCCCATTTGCTGGACCAGTCAATATCCACGGTAGATCCGAAATCCGCCACTTACTCGTCTGATATTGCCACTGCCATTGAAAAATTCGCACTGGAATGTTCCATATGCAAAGTGGTGGGAAGTGAAAGTTACTGGCATACCACAGATGAGGGATTGCAATCGTTTGGCGGATACGGATACATGGAAGATTATCCCATGGCCCGGAAATTGCGTGATGCCCGTATCGACCGGATTTATGAGGGAACTAATGAAATCAACCGGCAAATCATCACCGGTTACCTTCTGAAGAAAACCCTGCTGGAAGAACTTCCCGTGCGGGAAAAATTAAAAAAGCTGACCTCATCCTCCCGGGCAAAATTCCCATCTTTTAAAGGTGACGAACTTGCCAGAGAAAAAGTGGCGGCAGAAGCCGCCAAGAACCTGCTTCTTCTGCTTTTTAATGAGGCATTGATTCGATTTGGACAGGATTTACTGAATCACGAACAGATAGGAGAATTGTTCAGCGATTTCATCAGCGATCTGTTCCTTCTGCATACCACTCTTTCCAGAATCGGCCAGCAGCAGGGTCAGCTGTCTTACCGGGCGGAGCGGGTGAATATCGGAAGAGTTCTGACCGCCGAAAAAATGGCGGGTTTTGTGGGAAAGGCCCACCTGATCATTCATGGAATCCTGGCCGGCGGCGAATTGGAACAGTTTCTTTCCCTGATTAAAAAGTATGAAAAATACATGTATATACCGGTAGATATATTTGAACTGAAGAACAGGATTGCGGAAGCCACCTTTAAAGAGAAAAAATATCCGTTTTGAACAATTGCCGTTTTTAATCAGAGCACTTATAAACCGAGTTAACCGGGAGAATGAACCATGCATACCAAAGATCACTATGCGGTTATCGTTGATGCGGTGCGGAGTCCCATGGGAGTGAAAAGGGGCAGGATGATCGGTATCCGGGCCGATGAGTTGACGGCGCAGGTCATTAAAGCACTGCTTGACAGGAATAAAAATCTGCCTCCGGAAAAAATCGAAGACGTGGTTATCGGCTGTGCCTTTCCGGAAGCGGAACAGGGAATGCTACTGGCCCGCGGGGCATCCATACTGGCCGGCCTGCCGGTTGAAACCGGGGGAAAGGTTGTTAACCGCTTCTGCGGATCCTCCATGGATGCTGTACACCAGGTGGATTATGCCATAAATATGAATGATGCCGAAGCAGGCATTGCCGGTGGGGTGGAAGATATGTTCAGTATTCCCATGGGTGGATTCAACCCCAGTTTTCACCCGGTTCTGTACAAAAAGCAATACTATATCGGCATGGGTGAGACGGCGGAAAATCTGGCCAGGGAGGGCAAGATATCCAGAGAAGATCAGGACGAATTTTCCATTGGGTCTCACCGGAAGGCGCTTGATGCCTGGAAAAACGGCAGGTATGACAATGAGGTGATCCCGGTGAAGAAAAACGGAACGGTGATTGATAAAGACGAAGGTCCGCGGGAACCGGACGTGGAAAAAATCCGGAGCCTGAAACCCGCTTTTGACGAAAAGGGAACCGTTACCGCCGCCACCAGCAGTCCGTTTTCCATTGGCGCTGCGGCTGTGCTTCTGACCAGTAACGGCCTGGCGAAAGAACACGGTCTGAAACCGCGGGCACGAATCCTGGCCCGGGCAATTGCCGGTGTACCCTGGACCCATATGGGAACCGGACCCCTGCCTGCTACCGAAAAAGCACTGAAACGGGCCGGTTTAAAGCTGCAGGACATGGAAGTCATTGAACTGAACGAAGCCTTTGCTGCACAGTCCCTGTATGTGATCCGGAAAGGCGGATGGCCCATGGAAAAAATCAACATCAACGGCGGAGCCATTGCACTGGGACATCCCCTGGGTTGTTCGGGTGCCCGAATACTGACCACCCTGTTAAATGCCATGGAGCAGAAAGACGCCCGGCTGGGCCTGGCCACCATGTGCATCGGCGGAGGACAGGGAATTGCGACCATAATTGAAAGAATATGAAAGCGGGAGGGGCCATGAATAAGATGGAAAAAGTAGCGGTTTTAGGTGCGGGTATAATGGGAGGGCAGATTGCCGCTCACCTGGCTAATGCCGGAATACCTTCACTGCTGTTTGACATCTCTCAGGAGCTGGCGGATTCCGGCCTGGAAGCGCTAAAAAAAGTGAAACCAGCAGCTTTTTACAGCCCGAGATATGCCGATTTAATTACCCCATGCTCCTATGACAAACACATGGAGCGTCTTTCCGAAGCTGACTGGATTATTGAAGTCATTGTTGAAAAACTGGAAATCAAGAAAAAGCTCTTCCGGCAAATTCTGGAGCACATTAAACCCGAAGCAATTGTCAGTTCAAATACCTCCGGCCTTTCCCTGCAGGAAATGACAGAGGAAATGCCGGATCATTTTAAAAAACGTTTCCTGGTGACTCACTTCTTTAATCCTCCCCGCTACATGCATCTGCTGGAAATTATTGCCGGCCCGGCAACCTCTCCGGATATCTTCAAAACCGCGGTATATGCCGGGGAAAATGTTCTGGGCAAGGGAATCGTGTATGCCAAAGATACACCCAATTTCGTTGCCAACCGGATCGGGGTCTACGGCATGCTGCTGGCCCTGAAGCTCACCCGGGACATGCATCTGACGGTGGAAGAGGTGGACCGTCTGACCGGACCGGTAATCGGACACCCGAAAAGTGCCACCTTCCGTACGGCAGACCTGGTGGGTCTGGATACGCTGGTCCATGTTGCACAGACGGCCCATGGCAAAGCGCAACAGGATGAATCACGTGAAATGTTTGAAATTCCCGCTGTCCTTCAGAAACTGCTGCAAAACAACTGGCTGGGAGAAAAAACCAGGAAAGGTTTTTATCAGAAAGCGGGTAAAGAGATTCTGTCACTTGATTTTGAGAAATTCGAATATGGACCCCAGAAAAAGGTCAAATTTGATGGCGTACGCATGGCCAGGCGGGAATGGACTACCGGCGGCAAAATTAAAACCCTGGCTTTCAGTGATGATTCGGCCGGGAAATTTGTCTGGGAACTTCTGGCGAACACGCTTATTTATTCCGCCAACCGTATCCCGGAGATTACCGATAATCTGGTCAACATAGATAATGCCATGAAATGGGGTTTTGGCTGGGAGCTGGGGCCGTTCGAGACCTGGGATGCCCTGGGCCTGGAGCAGTCCCTGGAGAGAATGGCGGCAGAGGGAAAAACCATTCCGGGCTGGGTAAATGAGATGTTTAATGCCGGGCACCGTTCCTTCTATAAGATGGAAAAGAAAAACCTGACTTACTTTGATATGGCAGCCGGGAAATTTACCGTACTTAAAGAAAATCTAAAAATTACGCGTCTGAATATTCTTAAAAATAACGGAAAAGAACTCCGCAGAAACTGGAATGCCAGCATTCTTGATCTGGGGGATGGCGTTGGCCTGGTTGAATTTCACAGCATTGTCCAGCCCAAATTGAATCCCATGGACGGCGCAGTGCTGGACATGGTGTCCGAGGCGGTGGATTTCCTGCCGGCTAAAGGATTCAAAGCCATGGTTATCGGGCATCAGGGACAGCATTTTTCTGCCGGTGCCAACCTGGCGTTGTTATTGAAATACGCGGAGGAAAAAGACTGGAAAATGCTGGAGATGCTCAGCCGGACCTTTCAGGAGGTAAACCAGAAAGTACATTATGCTCCCTTTCCGGTGGTGGCTGCGCCGTTCAACATGTGTCTGGGTGGTGGCTTTGAACTGATCGGCGCCTGTGACCGGCGGGTAGTATCGGCAGAATTGTATTGCGGACTGGTGGAGACCGGAGTCGGAATTATTCCGGCGGCAGGCGGAAATTTAAGGCTTCTCATAAATAATCAAATCGCACTGGGCCGTGCACGCCCGGGTCCGTTTCCCATTGTTCAGAAGGCCTTTGAAACCATCGCCTTTGCCAGAGTGTCCACTTCAGCCAAAGAAGCGGTTTTCCTGGGATATCTGCGCAAGGACGATAAAGTGATCATCAATCCGGATCACCTGATACAGGAAGCCAGGCAGGAAGCCCTGCAGCTGGCAAAGGGGTACCAGCCTCCCGCACCGGAAAATGAACTCATACTTCCGGGTGAAGGAGGGCGTCTGGCCATTGAACAAGTGGTGGAAAGTTATGTCCACAGCGGAAATATATCAGCACATGATGCGCTCATAGCCAAAAAACTGGCCTATGTTCTGACCGGTGGAGATAAGGCATCCCCCACCCGGCCGGTGGATGAGCAGTATCTTCTGGATCTTGAGCGTGAGGCATTTCTGAGCCTGTGTGCGGAACCGTTGTCACAGCAGCGCATGGCTCATATGTTGAATACCGGCAAGCCGTTACGCAACTGAATTTAGCCGGGGGTGTTGCCGTCTTTATGTAACTTGACATTCTCCCGGCCAGTGAAAAGAATCAATCGGAAAAATAGTCTGCATATAACACTGTGTGCAGACTATTTTATATGATTATTGCTTTAGCTCCGAAACTGAGCGGACTGTCATTGTCCCGGCAGGGACCACCCAGTGGCGAGACATGGATGTCGCGGCCTGCCTGCTGCCATTACTGTCCGGTTAAAAAATATTCTGTAGTTAAGATAGACCTTCAGGAAAAATCGTTAGAAATTCCGGCGCAGCGAACGTCAGAAATTCTTTCTGTTTGAGTCCCGGCCAGCCGGGACGAGTTTAAGAATTTTAGTGAGGTGCACCGTTGAATTTCCAGATTTTTCCTGACAGTCTTGATTTTTTGGTTCTTTTGCATCAAGGCAAAAGAACAGTCATTCACAAATTCTGTGATTACGAATATTAGGGATTTGTTGAATTTGCTAAAAATGTCTTTGATCTAGAATCTTTCACCATTCTGGTAGAGGCAAAATTAAGTTATGTCCTGAAAAATGTGTCTCAATGGGTTACTTGCCGAGCAATTTAGTAAAGATTTTATAACTTTAATCGGACAGTAATAGCTGCAGGCAGGAAATCTCCGTGTTCCTGGGTTGATCCCGGGGAAGGATAATACGGCAAGAATCCTAAGGAGATTGCTTCGTCGTTTTCACTCTTCGTAATGATACTCATTTTATTATCATGCAATAGTTATTAAAAATCAATGATTTAGAACTCATTTTTTCGGATTAAAAGCAATAATCATACTATTTTATTTTTTAATCATCCCGACCAGCGCCGGAAGAATCTCCCCCGCCTTTCCCTGCAGGAATATATCGGTCAGGTAGCCGGAATAGGAAGATTCCTCCGTATTAACCTCAATAATCACCGCATTATTCCGCTGTTTTGCTGTTTGAGGCAGAAGTGCGGCCGGCATCACTTCACCGGTGGTTCCCACCAGCAACATGACATCAGCTTTTTCTGCAGCCGCAAAAGCCAGCTCACTGACTTTCTGCGGGATCATCTCACTGAAGAAAACCAGATCCGGCTTTAAAACCCCCTGGCAGGAACTACAGCGGGGTGGCAATTCATCCAGGCTGATGCCGGCAGCATCATAGCGTTTCCCGCATTGGGTACAAACCAGGTATTGCGTGGATCCGTGAAATTCATATACCACCCGGCTGCCGGCGTCCTGATGAAGGTGATCGATGTTCTGAGTAATAACCACTTTGACTATTCCCAATTTCTCCAGTTGCGCAATGGCAAAATGGGCAGGATTTGGCCTGGCATTCGCCATGAAATCGTAAAATATTTTCTTCAAAACCTCCCACGATTCACGGGGATGCTGGTGAAAATAGGATAGTTCCAGGAACTTCGGATCATATGTGGACCATATCCCGCTGGATCCGCGGAAGGGGGGTATACCGCTTTCCACCGATATGCCGGCGCCTGTGAAAACTACCGCATAGCTGGAATTCTTTAAAACTGATGCCGCTTTCTGCAGTAATTTTTTTTCAATCATGTTTAATAATTTTTTCTGAGCTCACCGCAATACTAAAAAGTACAGTTTAATCAATACGGTTAGGACTGTTCCAGTAGAACTGGGTAATGCCCAGCCGGTTAGCGATCCAGATGTAGTCTCTATCCAGCAACAGGCGGCGGCAGTCGTTATTCAGAAGACCGTCTTTGGTGGTGAATATTTTCCAGAAATTCATCCCCTTGTCATATTTTAGCAGGCCTTCGGGAGTGCTTACCCACACACTTTTATCGTTTACCACAATATCGGAAAACGGGCCACTGATTTCCATGCCAACCTGGGGGAAGGATGCCCATATATTTTTTTTCGTGTCCAGCCAGAAGATACCCTGGGGTGAAGAAAACCACATTTCATTTCCGTAGGAAGCTACCGCCTGGGCAGGAATATCACTGATGGCAGCTTCTGTAACCACCGGTTGCCAGCCAGTGCTGCCCTGCCGGAAACGAAATATTCCGCGGTTGGTGGCTGCCCATATGGTATCCTGCTGTGCAGCCAGGCGGTTAATGGTGGCAAGAATTACATTGTCATCCTTTACCCGCATGATGGTATCGGCTGCTATATCCACAATGTTGATTCCGCGATCGGTTCCCACATAAAGCCTGGACCCATGCGGTAGCAGGTCCAGAACTTCCTGGCTGAAGAGGCCCTGCCGCTGATCAAAGGTCTTCCACATATCTTTGCGGGTGTTATACAGCGTCAGACCATTGTCCGTGGCAAACCAGACAGAATCTCCCATCACCGCTATATCCATGACGTTATTACTGGGCAGATTCGATATCCAGCGTGCCTGATAATAAACCCAGCTGCCATCTTTGCGCCAGTTGACGATTCCGGGATGGCCGGGGTCATCCACGAATGGTTCACCGCCAATCCAGAGGCCGTCATTCTGGTAACGCAACACCCGGGGCTCAATGGTGGTGAGCCCATATGGGATAACATCCATTCTTCCGGAATAGGTATTACCCAGGCCAACCCCGAGTCCGGCAATGATCATCCAGTACCGGTCCCAGTTATCCCTCAGGAAACCGGTTATAGCGTACTCATCAAAATTTTCATCCATGATGTGAAAATTCTCAACAACCGTCCACGGTGCATTGGCAAAAAAACTGGGTAACAGGTCCAGAAAACGGGCCGGATAAAAGACGTTAACTTCAATATTATTACCGGCCTGTTGAATTGGGGGCCTGGGAAATTCATTCGGCCACAGTGAACCCTGGGACTGGCAGGCCCATTCTTTCTCTGCCGGTTTGAATATGCAGGTATCCAGTTCGGTGACGGCCCACAGGATACCATTATCCAGGTCATATGCTATGTCCAGAATTCGATTATCGGGAAGGCCGTTGCTGGTGGTAAAAGGGTAATCCCAGTAATTCTGGAATGGCTCATAGCGTAATATACCGCCATCCGGGGTAGCAAAATATATATAGTCTTGTCCGGCGACAATCTTGGTGATTCTCTTGGCAGGCATGTAGCTGATCCAATCGTCCAGGGCGTACTGGGCACGCCTGGCCTGTTCCGAACTGTATTCATCCCGCCGCACATACTGAGCAAAAAGCGGCAGGGAATCCACCATAATAATAAAGGAAATCACTAAATAAAGCCATTGCCGTTTGCCCATAAAGCCGGAACCTTTTAATTATTGAACTTGTGGAATTTAATATGTTTATTCGCCCATAACCTTGATAATAACGCGTTTGCGCCGTTGACCATCAAATTCAGCATAATAAATTTGCTGCCAGGGACCAAAATCCAGTTTGCCTTCGGTTACGGGGACGATAACTTCATGGTGAACCAGCAGGCTTTTCAGGTGTGCATCTCCATTGGTCTCGCCCGTCCGGTGATGACGATAATTAATATTGAAGGGAGCCAATTTCTCCAACCATTCATCAATATCCTGAATCAGTCCGGATTCCGCATCATTTACCCACACTCCTGCGGTGATATGCATGGCACTGACCAGAACCATACCTTCCTTAATCTGACTTTTTTCCACCACTTCTTCCACTTTGGGTGTAATATTGATATACTCCCGCTTACCGGCGGTATTGAACCAGAGATATTCGGTGGCAAACTTCATCGCAGGGTCTCCTCAGGGATTTTATCTATGTTAACACCATTATTTAAATCTTCATAGAAATGTTTTATTTTCTGGTACAACTGCCGGTCACATTTGAGATGAATAACGGCCATACTGTCCTGATACGTCATGCTTTCCACCCGGCAGTTGGAATGCAGAAAGTGAATAAATTTCTGAAATGTTACCGGAATACGAAGGTCCATTTCCACAAAATTCTGTTCGATAAAATCAATCAGTTTATTTTTCAGGGATTCCAGGCCAATCTGGCGGGTGGCAGAGAGGAATACCGACTCCGGATATTCCAGTCGCAGGGATTGTAAAACGGACAGATCATCCAGCCGGTCTATTTTATTGAAGATGATAAGCACCGGCTTCAGGTGGGCATCCAGTTCTTCCAGCACTTTCATCACTGCATCCATATGTTCTCGAAAATGGGGGTGATTCACATCCACAACATGGATCAACAGATCCGCCTCGCGCACCTCATCCAGCGTGCTTTTAAAAGAAGCTACCAGGTGAGGCGGCAGCTTACGGATAAACCCGACCGTATCAGTGAGAAGTAGTTCGTGTGTTTCGTCCAGACTCACCCGCCGGACGATGGAATCCAGAGTGGCAAACAGCTTGTCTTCCACCAGGACATCCGCCCCGCTCAGCAGGTTCATCAGAGTTGACTTGCCCGCGTTGGTATAACCGATGAAGGTCGCACGAAATATGTTGTGACGGTTCTGCCGCCGGATGGTTTGCTGCTGATCTATTTTTTTAAGATCAGCCCGTAGCTTCTCGATTCGCTTTCGGATCAGCCGTCGATCGGTTTCCAGCTGTGTTTCACCGGGTCCCCTGGTCCCAATCCCCCCTACCTGGCGTGACAGGTGAGTCCACTGGCGGGTCAGCCGCGGAAGGAAATACTGAAGCTGTGCCAGTTCCACCTGTGTTTTGGCTTCGCGGGTCCGGGCGTGCCGGGCAAAGATATCAAGAATCAGGGTGCTTCGGTCGATAACCTTCACCTCCAGGGAGTTTTCCAGGTTACGAATTTGTGCCGGTCCCAGATCATCATCAAAAATCACAATTCCGGAACCGGTATCTTCCAGTCTTTCCCTTAATTCATCTACCTTGCCCGGTCCGATAAAAAATGCTACATGAATGCGATTCCGTTCCTGAATCAGGTTTTCAGTCACCCTGAGGCCTGCCGTACGGGCTAGTTGTTCCAATTCAGAAAGGTGATCGGATACTTCCTCCATATCATGTCCCGGCAACTTCAGGGCAACCAGGACTGCTTTCTCTTTTCCATTAATAATTTCGATCTGCATATCGGTGATATTATCCTTTTATTTTTATACCATCAGTTCGTCCCGCTCTGGCCCGCATCAGATAACTCTTTCTGTTTTTTTGAGGTAGTATACCCCAGAAACATTTCTACAAATATGAAAACAATGGCCAGACCCAGCAGATAAGACCACAATTCCCGGCCAAAGCGGCTTTTTTCAATTTCAGTTGCCAGATTTTCATCACTATTGATCCAGGTGGAGGCAGGAAAGGCTTTCCGGAGATCATCCCCGCTGTAAAATTCCTGCAGAGATTCTGAAGCCGGATGATTGACTGAATAGACGGCGATCAGTTTATCTTTCTGCAATATCTGGTAATTTCCCAGGTCATCATTTTTATTAATCTGGAGTACCACATCCGGTCCTCTGAAAGCGGGAGATATCTTTTCTTCCAGCCCTCCGGGCCTGCGCAGCGTAAATTCATAAGGGGGAATCAAATTCTGAAAAACCTGGGAATAGGCCTCTCCTGCCCGCAGGTGAATTCTGGGAGCAGTATTTTTTGTCACGGAATAATATAATACCCGGTAAACCAATGGCACCACAAAACCCCTGATCAGCAAATTTGTCCATTCCGGCTGCAGTGGTGAAACCAGTAAAAATACAGGTCCTTTTTCCTTTCCATTTTCCAGAAGTAAACCATCATTATTCTGAAGGCGGATAACCGTCTCACTTGCCAGGAACGGTTTAATTTTATAATATGCATTAAAAATTATGGGTTTAAGTTCCTTGCGCTCCTGAAAGAGACCCTCAAAGAGAGGATGGTCCCAGTTTATTTTTCCCACCGTCACAAATTTCTGATTATCGCCCGGGGTACCCACTCTTGAAATTACCTGCCCCAGTCCCAGTTGCTGCAGAGCGTCATTAACCGAAGAAAGGGCCATATTCACACCGGGAATCATAAATATACCGTTCCCTTTGCGGGAATATTGAAGCAGGCGGTTGCCCAGTTCCGGCGGAATAGTTTCAAAACCTTCCAGGATGATGGCCTGATACTGGAAAAAATTTTCTGCTGGCCAGTCGGCCAGGGATATCCGGTTGTATGAAAAAATATTTTTTTCCAGTGCCGGCTTCAGAATAGTGGGAAGATAAGATTCAAATCCCGGACCGGGGGTCAGATGAAGTATCTTTACGTTTTCCGGTGTATAAAAATTAAAATAAAAGCGGTTATCCTCCAGTAAGGCGTCGCTTTCACACTCTACATATCCGCTGATGTGTCCGTTCTGCTGGATATCGGAATGGAAACGGATAACCCGGGACTCGGAGGGGGACATACCGGAGTTGTTCTGTGCCATTCTGTTTCCGTCCAGTATCAGAGAAACCATGGTGTTGAGGTATTCATTATGATTCTGGTTGTGCAGAACCGCATCAATCTGAAGTGAAATATTTTTTTCGATCAGCTGGTTGACAATATTGGCCGAATCAATGGAAATATTCTTGTCATCGGTATGATTCACCGGCAGGAAAAACATTTTTGCTGACTCCGGCATCTGGGAACTGATCTCTTTCATGGACGCCGGGCTCACTCCGTTCTGCTGAAAATCTGAAATAAAATATAATTCCCTGCTGGCCGTCTCAGACCTGTTGAAAATGTCCAGCGCTGCCCAGGATGCCATTTCCAAATTTCCCTGCAGGGCGGTGGGCTGAATATCCTTGACGATTTTTTTCCACAGGTCGGGTGAATAATATTCCCGCTCCGCCAGCACTTTTACAGGATCCGTGCCCAGAATCACCGAGATCCGGTCGCGGGTCTGAAAAAATTCCTCCAGCCGGTACCACCATTGACGCACGTGCTCCAGCAAATTACCGGTAAGTTCCAGACTGTTTAATGAAAGACTGTTATCGATGACCACCACCACTTCGGAAGATGCCCGGCCGGATATAAAACCCGCCTTGCTCTTCAGGGTTGGCCTGGCGAAAGCCAGGACCAGCAGCAGAATAATCAGGGTGCGGACGATGAGCAGTAATATCTGGCGGAGACGCAGACGCCGCATTTCTTTACGCACCATTTCCTTCAGAAAATGGATGGTGCTGAATTTTACTTCTTTGTATTTTCGGCGGTTGAACAGATGAATCAACAGTGGAATGAGGCCGGCGGATAAAGCAAGCAGTACGGCGGGATTTAAAAAATGAAACATTAACCTCCAAACAGTCTAAGATATTTATTTAATATAAATTTATGATTATATCCTTGTCTCTTCACAATAATGAATACCTGAACTCGTAAAAGATTACAAGTTACCCATC
>CAYWTB010000082.1:0-20979 GCA_964461135.1 uncultured Caldithrix sp.
TATTTTCAGGAGGCAGTATAGCCATTTTTTATTTTCTAAAATATAGCAAGCTTAGCTCAGCAAAATGAAATAGCAGACAAAAATATTAATCTTTCCCCAGTTATCAATGTTATTATTAACCGGTGTTTTTTGAATATATGATTTGTTTTAAAGGGCAGATTCCATGGGTTGAAGTTCTGATGTCAAGACCTTCTGTAATCCTTGTCTGCAGCCCGCCAGGGCAGACAGGAGGTAAGGGGAAGTGGAACACAAAATCGCAGGCATAAAAAATAATCCAATGAAATAAATTCTATCCGGGGAAGTGACGGGAAGTAGCAAATAAATCATAAGTCTACATATTATTATAAGTATACATCAAGCTGAACCAAGGACATAATCATATTGTTTAATTTCGATATGCTCCGTGTTCTTCCTGATGAATCATTCAGGTAGAATCACCATTACTGATTTTTGAAATTAGAAAGACATTTCTGGCTGTTTTCCGTGGCAGGTTGATTTAAATTACAGCCGATATGACAAATTAACCAGACTAAACTTAAGTATAGCGGGTATATTATGACGTCTCACAACCAGGTAAAAAAAGTATTATCGGTTCTGGAAGATTTGTACCCTTCCGCCGGCTTGGAACTGCATTATTCATCCGGCTTTCAGTTACTCGTTGCTGTAATTTTGTCCGCCCAGTGCACCGACCAGCGGGTTAATGCGGTTACCGTTTCCCTTTTTCAGAAATATAAAACGCCACAAGATTTCGTCAATGCCCACCTGTCAGATCTGGAAAAAGACATCAAATCCACCGGTTTTTATCGCAAGAAAGCTCAGACGCTTCAGGCGTGCTGCCGGAAACTTCTGCAAGATCATGGAGGCAAAATACCGAAAACCATAGAAGAGCTGGCCGGACTGCCGGGGGTAGGACGGAAGACCGCAGCCATGGTGCTGGGCAACGCTTTTGGCCTGCATCAGGGACTAGCCGTGGACACTCATGTTAAAAGAGTTATGAACTGTCTGCAAATATCACAACAGAATAATCCTGACAAAATTGAAAAAGAATTAATGAACTGGGTTCCACAGGGGCAGTGGACTTTCTTCAGTAATGCGGTTATTCTCTTTGGAAGGAATATCTGCCAGGCACAAAAACCCAGATGTCCTGAGTGCCCTTTCCGGACCTGGTGTCCCTATCGGGATAAAACCCGTTAAAAAAATCGGAAAAACAGGCAAGCCTATCCCAATAAATTCAACCCGACCGGGTCTGGTCTGCATACATTTTAACAGCCGGTATAATTATCCCATCAAATTTCCGGTATTAAGTTGTCCTTAAATCCGTCGATAATCTGGAATACCAGATAGATTGTAAACGTAACAATAATTTAAAAATTGAATCTGGGATGGTTATTAAATCCATATGATTATAATCACCCTGAAAGGGAAGTTGATCAAAACGGATTTCAGGAGGATCTGCCGCCATGGATGGTTTTATTAACAGCCTGTTATTAACAATTTCACAATTTGCCCTTAAATTTTATGTTTTATTTATTTTTGTTTTCTTGACTGTGATAATTTTATTATTCAGGAAACGCATTGATTATCTGCTGATGAAGAGAGATCAGGTCTGGCGCAAATGGTACAGGGGAGTATACCGTTGTCCGGCCTGCCACAAGAGACTGCGTCCGGATGATTATCCCCCCAACTACATTTGCAGAAAGTGCGGAAACACCTATGCATTTGGTGACAAGGATGTGCGCGACTGGATAAAATCCAAGCCGCTTATTACCAGAGGTGAATTTGTACGCTGGATAACCCTGCTGGTTTTCCTGGCACTGGGAGCCCTGTGGCTTTTCGGCTCCGGAGTGCTTACCTCCTGACAACCGTTTTCGGGAGGCTGCAGGCTGGTTTTTTTCTCAGAAATAATTTCCCGGCTCTGATTCTATTGTCCCTGCGAAAAACTGCTGCAGACGCGGTAGCCTGTGCCGGACAGATCCGGAAACTGAGTTCAAGTTCCAGGGACGGAGTTTAAGGAACCGGGATTCAAAAAAAACAGCACAACTTCAAATAAATGTGATGTCAGCCGTTATTTTTTACATTTTACCTTGTAATTGTTTTCTGCTTTGGGTTTACTGCTTTCAGCTTTCCTGGTTTTATTATAATTAATGCAGATCGTCCCTGCCGGGATTTCAGAAAAATGAAAAATCCCCTTCTCACTTAAGCTGAAAAGGGGATTCCTGCAAAGAATTGATAAGTATAATAGACTATTCGTTATTTTTCATATTCATGGCATGAAGCTTCTTTTCTTCCTTAAGAACGTCCACCGCCAACTCGGTTACACCATTCGGATCATCCTTAGCGAAAGTTGACAACTGTACGGCCTTACCATTTTCTCCAATGGTAATGTGGTTAAAAACCGCCGCTTTCTTCTTTCCCAATACCGCCACATATATTTCCTCATCTTCCTTAAAATCTGCCAGTGCATCGCGAATATTTTTTACGGACATATGTATTCCTCCTTTTCAATCTTTTTCATTTTTATTATAAAAACATAGTATGAAGATTTAATGAAGATTATTTATTAATATTATGAAAATCAATCAAATAATGAATATTTTTTCTTTTTTATTCCTTTTAACCCACATTATTTATTTATCCCGCGTAATTGAAAAAGATCCGGATTTTAAATTTTTCTTAAGCCCGTTTGATTCATTTCCATAGATCGGTTTAAATCCCCTGACTACTCCATTAGTAATAAATCCCGTGATCAGATTCATCTTTCCGTCCCTCTATGGATTTCAAACCTTTAAAAACTGCAGGATTTAAAAGCAGACCGGTTTTTCTGATGGCGTGAACAAAAATAGGCCGAACGGTCATTTACAGTTATATTTTTGAAGAATCAGGTCTGTTTCAGGAGGGCAATGACGTCCCTATCGGTTAAATCATACCAGTTTTGGTAAACCTGTGCAACGGCACGGAAATTGGGAGGAGTGTCCAGCACAATCATTCCATCCACCAGTCCGGAAATCGTCTTTCTGGTATCGGTTCCCGATACCGGTACGGCTACTATTATTCTTCCCGCTTCCTTGTGTTTACACATTTCAATGGCCGCCCTAATGGTGGATCCCATGGCAATACCATCGTCGGTAATGATTACCGTTCTTCCCGAAATATCGGGGAACGGCTGATTGTGCCGTAAAGTGGAAATTCGTTTCAATATAATTTTTTTTTGCTTTTCCACAATTTTGTCAATCATCTCCTGCGGGATCCATTTTCGGGCGTATTCGTGGATAAAAAGGCTTCCATCTTCCGCCACTGCGCCGAAGCCGGCCTCGGAATCAACAGGAAGCGGTAATTTTCTGGAAACAATGATCGAAAAATCGCAGTGCAGGTGCCGTACAATCTCAACACCTATCGCCACTCCTCCCCGCGGTATGGCCAGTATTATCACCTTTTTATTTTTATATTTATCCAGGGCCGCGGCCAGCTTTCTGCCGGCATCTCTCCGATCTGCAAACATGGACCACTCCCCTTTCGCCATAATCCTTTAATGATAAATAAATTTACCCGGATAATTCACAACTACCCGGTTACCAGAAAACAAAGTTAATCATAACCGGAAATAAGAAATTTAATTTTTCGAACGAATAAATATAATTAATGCTATTCTCTTCATGACTTCTAAATTCCCTGTACCCTGGAGACTTCATGGTAAAATTATTGGATTAACCAGGCTAATTTAAAGGAAACACAGGTAATTATTCCCTGACACCTTTAACGACCAGAGTCAGTCCGTGTTCAGCCAGGACTTTTACCTTGCCGCCTTTTTCAATGATCCCGGAAGTGCCCTCCGTTTTTGCTTTCCAGGCTTCACCCCGCACTTCCACATAGCCCTCCGGATCCAGCCGTTCCATGGCCATCCCGGTTAAGCCAACCATTGAATTGTTCTCGGTGGGTGTATCCGGATCATATACCTTCCACAGATAAGGATACAGAAAAATATCCTTGACCAGCCAGATACCCAGCAAAATCCACATTAGCCAGGAAGGTAACGCCGCCCAGTGATAGGACATGATCAGGAGTACGACAATTATGATTAAACCGGGTATTTGAAACAGGATATATCGTTTAAGTATTCTTCGGTTCCACTTTATGGTAAACATGATTTTCCTTTATTCCTGCCCTTAGCGGGCTGTCTTGATGTAAGCGTGCAGTTTTGGTACGGAAAAGTCAGCTGTAAAACAGATGTTATTGAAATCTTAGATGGTTTCATCTCCGACAGCGGGCGGATCCGCCTGCCGGTTTAAGGGGGGCGTTTCTCTCTTTTTCCATGTCCATGCTATCTTCCATCCGATTCTCCTCGATACAACGCATAACAGGATAGACGGAGTACGCTATCCTTGTTCGTTTTATCACTTATTTTTTAAAAATAGATGGCTTTATCCCGGAAAGCAAGAGAAAATTTCCATCCCGGACCGGCCGGTTGCTTGCTGAAAGTACACTTATTTATTAGTTGTTTTTCGACCGTAGTTTGATTAAACTGAGATGTGTGCAGCCGACCCTCCCCCAATAACCCTCCCTTAGAAAATAGTTTACCGTCGGCTGAAGTAACAAAGCCCCGCTCCTACTTGGCGGGGCCTTTTTTTAACCTGAATTTTTTTCTTCAAGACGGATAAACCTGAGCGATAAGCTAACTGAAACGGTCTGCTGAATATATTCCCATAACATCATGAGCCGGATTTCATAGAATGAGCTACAGGATCTCATGTAATTCATGTATAAAAGCTATCATAAAATATGCGAAGATCTTTATCCGGCTATGGCGGATGATTCCAATCGGCCGGGCAGGCCTGTCTCAAGCCGGAAGAGAACCCCAGATTTATCTGATCTGCTTAATTCACAAATGGGGGCTAACGCCCAAATATATTGGATTCCCTAATCCCCGGTCTGAAGATCGGGCCCATTTAATTTATTTAGATATAACAACTTGGATACATTATATCGTTCTTTGTGAATTAAGCAGGCTAAAATTTATATGTGTAGCTTACCGCATATTATATGTATTGGCCTCAAAACGCAAAAAGCACGAAATAACTTTTCCAGTGTAAACTTTTCTTTCACAACAACTATTCCACTGTCTATCAATTGCCTTTTTACTGCGCAGACCGGTCTAACACGATAACATGCATACAATTCAGCACCACATCCGAACCGGTTTCCCCAAAAAACTAAAAGAAAGGCGCAGGGTCCAACACGAAATAAGTAACAGGAAAATCAGATTGCCATTCACTTTGCACCATGCTACCGGGATAAAATCATCTTTCCGGTGGCGGTGAAAGTTCCCATTTTGATCCGGTAAAAATATATGCCGGCGGCCCGGGTGGCGGCATTAAAATTGACGGTATAATTTCCGGGCACCATATTCTCATCAACCAGAGTGGATATTAACCGTCCCTGAATATCACAAATACCGGGATGTCCCGGAGTGGAACCAGCCTGATCTTCACGGATGAAGCGTGCTTTTGCTTCCGGATCGCGGGTCAGTTCCGGGGACAGGAATTTGAGGGCGACGGTGCGTTTGAATTTGATATCTTCGGCTTTATAGACTATACCCATCCCACCTGCACCCAATTATCCAATAAATTTGTAAAGTGTAATGGTTTTACCGATCCTGGCAATTATTCAACATTAAATAATTGAAAAATTTATTTTGAAGTTAATATTTTTTTAAATCGTGGTTCATCTTGTAAATTTTGCAAATCCGGATCTAGTCTTAACCAAACATAATTCCTGTGTCCATTTTTTATAGCTTTTTCTAAGTAATTCAATCCTAAAGATGTCTTTCCATTTACTGCCATAAATTCTGCTATACTAAGATAAGAGGTAGTATCCAGTTTTAATGCGCTTTTCCCTAATTCCCAACTCGTTTTATAGTCTCCCAATCTTGCAAGAACAGTACCTAAACTAAGATAGGATTGAGCATCATTTGGATTTTTCTTAACCCATTGCTCGGCAGTTTTTCTAAACTTATTAAAATGTTCTTTTGCCGTTTTATCATCACCCATATTTTCATAATTTATTCCTAAATTATAATGTGCGGGCATTTCTTCCTCATCAACTTTTAATAGTTTTTGAAATATCTCTATAGCTTTTTGATATTCTCCTTGCAGCCTATAAACATTAGCAAGACGATACAGAGCAAAAACAAATTCAGGATTTATTTCCACAGCTTTATTAAGGGCACGTTCAGCTTGTGTGAGACTATCCATGCCAACATATGCAGAACCTAAAAAACAATAACCATATTCATTCGTATCATCATATTTTATCATACGCTTAGCCCAAACAAATGCAGAATCCGTTTCTCCCAGTATTTCTAAATAGATCCATAGAATTCCACTATAGGTTAGCATTAAATTAGGATCGATTGTCAATGCTGATTTATATTCAGCAATAGCGTCATCATATTTTCCAAAATTTTGATAGTACCAACCCAGATTATTGTGAGGAGTCGGATCATCAGGATAGAGTTCTGCTCGTATTTTTTCATACTTTATACCTTTCTCGAAATCCCCTTCAACATTGACGGCATAGAAAGCGAGAATACCATATTTTTCTTTATCGGTAACATTGTCAATTGATTTGATTGCTTCAGTTAAAAGTTTTTTACCCTGCTCACGGTCAAATTTGTCGAACAGGAGATTTCCTAATGACGCTTTTGCAGCAGTAAAATTTGAATCAATTTTCAATGCGTTTTCATAATAATATTTAGCTTGTTTCAAATTGAATTTCCAGTGTTCCTCAATTCCAAGAGAATATTGCTTTAATGCTTCTAATGATGAAGTAGTTACTTCTTTTAATGGTTTGTTTTGTTTAGAAATCTCAAGATTGGATTCTCCTAAATTTTTTCGAATATCTTTACTTAAAATGTCAAGTTTTTCAAGTATATCATTTTCTCGATTTGCGTATTGAATCTGAGATTTTAATGTATTACCATTTTCTGCTTCCTGAATTTTACAGATGATAGCATATTTTTGGCCAACCTTACTTATAATTGGCACTAAATAGATATTGATTCCTTCACGGATGGCCATTTCTCTTACAATATCTTCATCAATATACTTTACATCCGGCTTCTTCATTCTTTTCAAAAATTCAATCATTCTATGTCTGGAGACTACATTAACATATCTAGACTGATTAATGCTTAAGGTAAAAGCAGTATATAGTGATTTATCAAATACTTTTTCTTCTGTCAGATTTTCAAAATCTCCAATCAATATCCAATCTCTATTCGAAAAAGGAATAGTATCTTTCTGAAGAAGAATAATTATTATAATAATTATTATTAAAACAGAAAGAGATGTCAGGTACGCTATTGACTTTTTGAAAAAGTTTTTGGTTGTATCAAGTTTTTTATCACTTCCTAAAAGAATTAAATCATTCTCAAATAAAGAAATGTTTTCATAACGTGAATTCGGATTTTTAGTCAGTGCTTTACCAATCAGTATTTCTAATTCAGTGGGAATATCAGCTCGATAATTTGTAATTGGATTAAAATCACAATTAATAATTGAGTAAATCATCGCCTGTTCGTATTCACTCTTAAACGGAAGTTCACCGGTTAACATTTCATAAAGCACTACACCGAGGGACCAGATATCTGTTCGGTGATCGACCTCTGCACCCTGTGCCTGTTCGGGTGACATATAGGCCGGGGTGCCGGTTGTGGTTCCGGATTTGGTGAGCCGGGCATGGCCGGATAACTTTGCCAAACCGAAGTCCACAATTTTCACCAAACCATCAGTAGTAATAAAAATATTAGCTGGTTTAATATCCCGGTGAATGATGCCTTTACTATGTGCCTTAGCCAACCCTTGGGCAACCTGGATCGCAATGTCGATTGCCTCTTTCACCTCTAATTTGTGATCTTTTATCTTCTCTTTCAGAGTATATCCTTCATAACAGCTCATGACGATGAACAACTGACCATCTTTTGTTTCATTAATTTCATGGATGTTACAGATGTTGGGGTGTTCCAGCGCAGAAGCCGCCTGGGCTTCCTGAATAAAACGCGCTTTTACATCTGGATCGTGGGTAAGGTCCGGTGGCAAAAATTTCAATGCTACGGTGCGTTTGAGCTTGGTGTCCTCAGCTTTGTAGACGACGCCCATGCCACCAGCACCAAGTTGCTCTATAATGCGATAATGTAATATGGTCTTACCGATCATTCTTCTACCGCAAAATATTTTTGCTTAAATGCCTCATGTTTCTCCTTGGCTAAGGCTAACACATCCTGAAAGGATAGATCTCGAACTCGTCTGCGGTCACCTTTCATCAGTATTTTCATTGCCGATCTTCCATGGCATTATTTCAACATAAATTTGTTCATTTAATTTTCAACTGAATAGACGTTTCAAATAATAAAACCATGTGATTCCTATTTAACCGGTCCAAAATAATGGTCGAGCCATTTCAGCGATTCTTTTATCAACTCATTTCGGGGAACAAAGTGATCTGTTGGATAGGTAATTAGCCGTTTATCTTTTTCTTCTGTTCCTAACAAATCGTACATCGGTTTTACCACTTTATCATATTGATAGATCATATCGTATTCACCATTCAACATCAGGGTTGGAATTTCCACGCGGGTTACATAATTGATCGGATCGGCCATTGGAAAAATTTTCCCTCCTGCGTCAAACCCACGCATACCCCCGGTGTTGAGGATATTCAATTTTAAGCGATCTTCAACGGCGGCAATAATGCTAATTAACTCACCGCCCCAGCTGTAACTATAAAAGGCAATTCTAGCAGTGTCGATATCCTGTCGCATCTCCAGATAATCGATGCTCCGACGGAAATCCCAGACCAGTTGTGTTACCAGCTCAAAATATTTACGGGTTGAGACCTGACCGTGCAAAATCCAATAGTATCTGCCACCGCGCTCATAAGTGCCTTTGTATACCGGAAACAGTACAGCTCGGCCATCCTTGATAAAGAAATCGAATCCCTCCTCGTTTTCAAGGTTGTCACTGGAATTGCCGCGTGTCGCCCCAGAGTGCGGATAAATAATAATTGTTTGATAGGGCGCGGGTACATTCTTCGGTAGATAAAGATAGGCCGGTATTCGCTCATTATTATAGACGGCATTATAGCTGATTTTTTCTTTGATCCAGTCTTCTGCCATATCATCCCGGTACTCCAACTGCACATCTAATGGTTCCTTGTCATAGGTAAAGGCTTCTTTATATACTTTGAAGATTTCATCTGTGACCGGCTGCACTTTGCTGTAATCATCATTCTCGCGGGTTGAGGTATACGATTGAAAGGCTTGTTCCGGAATACTATCTGTCTGAAAATATTGCACACAACGGAATCCATTTTGCTCCGAACGGTCAAAGGGAGAAGCCTGGGTGATTCGATAAGACATATACGGGGGATCGCTCCAGGCCCCGCCCCGTATACAGCGGCCTTCTACCGACTTGTTAAAACACCACTCCCGGACATTTCCGGCGAAATCATAGGCGCCACTCAGGCTGATACCCGGATGACTGCCTACCGCTAGCGGACCGTTTTGCCCAAAATTACTCAATGGGAGAACCAGAAAAGACGGCAGCTGCGGAAAGGGATAGTCAATACCATTGGCTGCTGACCAGTGGTAAATGGTTGGTAATTCTTTTTGCTGGTAGGTGGCATACGCTGCTGCTTCATACCAGCTGATTCCGGTTACTGGATAATCATCTTGGCCATCTGGATAATCACCCGCCACCCAGGTTGCCGGACCATGCCGGCCGGTTTTATCGACAAAATTGCTAATCGCTTCTTCCTGGCTCAGAATTTTCCCATCCTTTATAAAAGGAAATGTCCAATAGTCCGGATTACGATAGCCGCCTTCGTTAATAAATTCTTTGAAATCCTTATTGGTTACCTCATATTTATCATAGAAAAATTCCGGAATAAGGCCTATCTCTGATTTGCCATTGTTTACCCTTACCATTCCCGTCGGGATGCTGCCTGATCTATCAAGTTTGAACTTTGTCGATTTCGTCAGTTGATATTTAGTGGTCACCAGAAAGATGGTTTCATAGCCTGGTTTCTCTATTTTCCAGCGAAAATAGTCCCGGGCCAGTCTGATGCTGTCAAGCGGCGTGTTTCCAATAAACAACCAGTCGCTTTCAACTTCCGAGTATTTTTTGAAAAATATTTTTGCACCGTAAGGATCGCTTTGAATAGATGTTGTAATTGAACATTCTGATAATAGTCTGCCTAGCTGCGGATCATCCGGAATGTACTTTTCGGTTTCCTCAGCCAGTTCCAGAGCAGCAGCTAGACCACCAATATATCCAGCCTCCTTGATTAGTCGCTCAATTTCCAGAATCGCCACCTCTTTTGCCCAGTTGATCTTATACTGCCGGTTTATAAACCAGATGACAATGATTGCCGATAAAACCAGAAAAATAAAGGTAGTAGTAACAATTGGCTTACGAACAAACTGTAACAGATATTTGAACTTCAGTGGATTAATCTCAGATTGAGTAAAACTCTTTTGATACTTTTTCAGATAGCTAATAATGTCATATGAAGAATCATAACGTAAATTCGGATCTTTTCTTAGAGCGTTTTGTATGATATTCTTTAATTCTAAAACCATATCATCTTGCAGCTTTTGTTGGGATTTTGGCTCATCATTTAAGATTGAATAAATAACGGCCTGTTCATAGTCGCCACAAAATGGCAATTGACCAGTCAGCATCTCATAAAGTACCACCCCTAGCGACCAGATATCCGTCCGATGATCGACCTCTTTAGCACTGAGCTGTTCCGGCGACATATACGCGACAGTGCCGAGGGTTGAGCTATCTTTGGTTAACTGTGTCTGCCCAGCCAGTTTAGCCAACCCGAAATCTACTATTTTGACTTCGCCACGATCCGTAATAATGATATTGGCGGGTTTAATATCACGATGAACGATGCCTTCTTCATGGGCTCGAGCTAAGCCCTGAGCAATTTGGATGGCAATATCGATAGCTTCGTCAATGCTCAATGGCCCACTATTAATTTTTTGCTTTAAGGTTTGACCATCATAACAAGCCATGACGATATACATCTGGCCATCGACTGTTTCATTGATTTCATGGATTGTGCAAATGTTGGGGTGGTCAAGAGAAGAAGCTGCCTGGGCTTCGCGAATGAAGCGCTCTTTGGCTTCCGGTTCGCGGGTCAGTTCCGGAGGCAGGAATTTGAGGGCCACGGTGCGTTCCAATTTGGTATCCTCAGCCTTGTAAACCACACCCATCCCGCCGGCACCTATTTGCTCGATGATTTTATAATGCGAAATGGTTTTACCGATCATATTATTCATTTCATTTATACGTCGATTGCGGCCGAGCAGATTTCTCCTATTTTTACTAAAATTTCGTTGCGAGATAGGATTTTACCAAACATCCTTTTTGTGCCAATTTTTAGGATGATCTTGATCCAATTCCCATTTTTTAGGAGTTTCCCTGATATATTTTCTAATGGGGTATAATTCTTTTTCATCCTGAATAATTTGATCATGATAATTGCGCTGCCCACGGAAATTTATGAATCCGTTCTGTTTGCACCAATGGGTAACGGCCGATTTGAATGACCGTATGATCGAACCAATCGAATGGGGAATAATGTGTTGGTATCGGTGAATGTGGCGATTTTTGTGAATGGGTAGGGGTTCAAAATTTTGAACCCCTACCTGGTTGTTATTTTTCAAAATTAATACTCCGTGTATATGATTCGGCATTATGACATATTCATCTAATCCAACATTATTAAAATGGTGCGGAATTTCCTCCCAATATTTATGGGCAATTTCACCAACAGGCGATAATTTAATCCGGCCATTTACCATCCTTCCCAGGGAACATTGGCGATCGGAAATACATAGGGTTACATAGTAGATACCAGCTCTGCTGTAATCATATCCCTGCAGCCGGATAGATTTACGCTGGTGTCTCTCAGGAGTAGCTTTCATCTGTTTTCTATAAAATATTTTTTAATTGTGAGGTTTTCCTTTATCTCTTGCTCTTTTATTCCAATTGATTCTCGATAAATTTCCAGTTGAATTCGAATTTCCCATGTAATTTAACCAATAACAGGAGAATCCATTTATAATATTCGACAAGGTAGGAGACTGGCAGTTAGAATGGTCTACTTGCGGATAATGCGAAATGGTTTTACCGATCATGGATGATTTTCCGTTAATGGGGTTTGATAAATCAAATCCCTACATAGATATCAGGTTGTAAAATTTTGAACCCTTACATCTACATCTTCTAATGATTTTTTGCAGTGTTGGGTGATTAGATTTAGTTGAACTACCAAGCCAATTCATGGCCTCAATTGTCATTTATCTTGAAATTTACTTAATATCAGGTGGATATCAACAGATTCCAGTTCTGGCTTCGTATGAGGGAAGAGGTTAAGAAAGACTTATGCCATAATTAATGATTTTATCTTTCCAGCAAATTGTAAAATGACCCAGAATAATATTTCAAAATCATTTCCCGGTACTCTATCACTTGATACTAATAATATATACCTTTTCTTTGGTGACATCAAATTTTTTATCGGGAAAGATAGAAGATATACAATAAGGGAAGAATTGGGTAGTGGGGGATTGAAAATTCAAATCCTGAAAATTATTTTTTCCCAATTAAGCCCAGCTGCCAAAATTCCTGAATGCCAGTATGCAGGATAGGGGAAAGAGCCAGTTTACCGGTCTTTCCGATACTTTTTTCCAAATATTCCAGCTCCTGCAGTTTTTCCTGGATCTCCGGGTCTTCCGGGAGGTGAAATCCCTGCTCCTTCATCAGCAGAATCCCCTTGGCCCGTAAAGCCAGCTCCAGGCATAAACGCACATAACAAACCATGTCAGCCACGATTTCTCCGGAAAATTTATTTTTCAGGGAATGCAGGTATTCTCCGACCTTGGTTTGATACATGCGTCCGGTGTTGATATAGTCCAGAAGCCAGACGTCCACATCCATACCAGCTTCCAGCCATTCCTGCAGGGTGCTCTCACTATGTGAATACACCGCAACTATCAGAAAAGGAAAGATCAACAACTGTCCAATAGTCATTACTACTGGTGATAGGATAAAATGATTGAAAAAAGAATGAATGAGAACCGCAGAAAAGAATCCGGGTAAAAATACTAAAAATTTCTTTTTTGGATAACGGCTGAAATAATTGATTGACAATATGGCGAAAATAGCAGTTGTCCCCCCGTGCATGATGGCCGTCCCAAAACCACGGATGATCCAGAGCAATAGTTGCTGGTGGTCTAATGCCTGCAGATAGTAAAGATTTTCCACCATTGCGAATCCCGCTCCCACTGCGAAACCATTGATAGCCGCATCGACCAAAAAACCCATCTTACCTTGCCTGATCAGAATAAGAATGAATATAGCTTTTAAAAATTCCTCCAGCAGCGGTGCCGGGTAGCGAGCGTAAAAAATGCGGCTGGTATTCAAAATTCCTATCAGGGTGTTATTTATGAATAAACCGAGAAAAGCGGCAATACAACCTAAAAGCAAGGTCAATAAAATGGTAGAAAATTTTACCAATTTATAACTGTCTAAAACTATCAAGGATATGAGAAAAATGAATACTGGCAGGATGGCACTGAATGTTTGCAGGAAAATCATCATAAAATTTTCAATGATATCATAAATTCTGTTGAAGCTTTCTGTTTTTCCTTAAAAGCCACTGCACAACCCAGAGAAAATGTCGAATTAAGATGGGAGAATGTTACCAGTCTCAAGTCAATTTGACCACCAATATTACCTGCACTCCCTCGATACTGTTCACTATCGATATTGGTGACCAATCCGCTGGTAAAAAGAGCCAATCTGGCCCAACGCAGGTAAAAACTGGGAATCCCATAGCGCTTGAACCGAACCGGAGGAATGGTCCACTCCAGCATAAATTTAGCGAAGTTCGTACCGCCGATGGCATTCAGTTCAACTCCCGGGAAACTGTAATATTCCCGGTAACGGCTGAAGCCTTGATAATCTATCCAATTGTTGCCAAATCCGCCAAAGTAAAAATTAGCCAGAGTCTCATCGCGCTCTCCGAATCCATATCCAACTGCATTCCTGAGCCATAAAGAGGAGTGACTGATTGGCAATAAAAAACCATAGTCCAGAGTCCCATAGAAGCGGGGAATAATTTTTCCGGGTACATAATTAGAGGTCCCGGCCAGTTGCCATTTCAGGCCTTCTTCCTCTTCCACTGCACCCAGGGATTTCAACAGGAATGAATAATTCAATTCGGCGTTCAGCGATAGAAAACGGTCATAATATACTTCAATATTCTGGTAGCTGGGTAATCGCTCCAGCCCACTGAAACCCGCTAGATCAATCGTGAAATCCAAAGTTTTTGGTCGATCATTAATCAAAAAGTAATAGTACTGAATTCCTGCCCCATTACCTTTCCGACTGGTTTTAGTGGGTCCAAATAAATCGTAAAAATCAGCATGATTATACGTTATCCAGAACTTCCAGGGCCAATAATTGTATTTTAAAGTGGCATGAATTCTTTCAGTATTTTCCATTTGACCTAAAGGGGAGTAGGACGTGCTCAATTCAATATCGTGAAAGAGCAAAGGATCCATAAAATTTAAGTAGAAGCCAAAGGCGGCATACACTTTGTACCCTTCTACAATGGGATAGGCCGAAGCCATGCGAATGTTTTTCACCGGTCGGTAATCACTCCTATAGGTAATGAGAGAATCAATATTTACAGTAGCCGGGGAATCTGCGATCCAGCTTTTTACTATTGGATGTTTATTTACCACCGCCTGACCCAGGTAATTAACGGCACTGACGTCTTGCAGGGGAGCCACCGGGATGATAACCGGATCGAATCCTTTGCCGGTATACCGGAATACTATCAAAGTATCTTTTTTGATGGGTATTGGGCGGAAGAAACCGGTCTCACAATTGGAGACGATTTCCATTTGTTTGCTAAAGAGGTCATACCGCCAGATGTTGGATACACCGGTATAATAGGATGTTCCATAAAGATATTTTCCATCGGAAGAAAAAACAAAATTTTCAGGAGAAGTGTTAACAAACTCGTGCAACACTTCAAAGGAACTATTCCCATTTAAAAGCTGGTCCATTTCCAGCAAAATCAATTTCTGTTGACCGGAAATTTCAATGAGTGAAGCTGATAAATATTTTCCATCTGGTGATATATCCAAATCGAAAATATCTTTACCATAAGGTAAGGAAAGTATACTCACCCATCCTTTGTATGGAAAAGGAAAGCAGACAATAGCAGATAATCCATTATGATGCTGAACACCCCAGATTGAGTGATCAATCGGGTGGCAGACAAGATCTCCGGTGCGGGTGTCTGGAAGGACCATTCTGGATTTACCAGTGGTGAGGTCTACCTCATTCAGATCCCGCCAGCCGCGGCTGTTCTGAGTGGTATAAAATAATTTCCCTGACTTCTGGTCATAGGCCAGGAAAGTGACATAATACATGGCCGGCGAAGGTACATCACAAATTTTTTTGATGCTGCCGTGGTTAATATCAATTTTGGCAATCTGGGCCAGCTGACCGGGATAATTAATGGCTGCATAAAGCTGTTGGGAACTGGAATCGTAGTATGCCCGGGAAACCGAGCCCAGCGCTTCAGCCAATATTTTCCGGTAAGGAGTGGTAGGATATTGTTGGATTAACTGCAAATTTTCCTGCTGCCATCGATGTTCCCAATTAATCCAATTTGACCAGCTTTGGTCAACACTTAAACCAAAGGTCTTTTTGAATTGTGATTGGTAATTCCTGCTGCTTTCCGGAGTTCGATTGAACCATTTTAATACTTGCTGCGGGCTGTATTGATAAGCCAGGTAGCTAACGAAACGAGTCCCATAGAGATAGGAATTGGCACCGATCTGGAAATCGATGGTGGTGCCTTCCGACTCGAGTCCTACCACGTCATAGAAGTAGCTGCTATCGCAGACCATGGAACGGAATACCATTTCGTCGTATCCACCCAGTACCCGTCCAAGTCCGCCTGACATCCAGGTTTCCAGAAAAACCGCAATTCCTTCGTGATACCAACGCGGGCAATACCAGCGTGGATTGGTAAGATAACTGTAGATCATAGAGAGCGGTATTTCCGCCTTAGGTATCACCTTTCCAAAAAACAGTGAACGGTAGAACTGATCTGCTTTAGCTGCTTTGTCAATCGTTACTACGTGGACCAATTCATGATGCATCAACCAGTTCATCCGTTCATTGGTGGGTTGGGTTTCATAAACATAGTCGAAAGGTTCCATCCCAATGTTGATGAAATTCCAGGGCATAGTGGAAGTGCCACCATGTCCATAGTCATTAAGATCCTGCAGCAAAATGGTAATCTTTTCACGGGAGTGATACCCGAATAATTTCTGGTGGAAGCCAAAGGAATTTTCAAAACAGCGTGCCAGATGAGGGACGAGATATTGGTGTTGCTGATCGTAATAAACCAGCTGCAGATTTTTCGTCTCCAGGCTATAAAACTGGGCATTAACTTCCAGTTGAAGGCCAAAAAAATTCAGGGCAAGAACTAATGAAGTAGCAAGCTTTAACCGTTTGATAATTATTCTGCTCATAAGACAAAGTTATTCTTAATTTAAAAATCGATGCAACTGAATGTAAAATGAAGGGAACAGATATCTGAGATCTGTTCCCTTTTGCTCATTTCGCTTTTAATTAGTTGTAGGTTACCAGTTAATCTTGCACAGCGAATTTGGCTTCAATGTCTTTTCTATTTTCCACAGATAACTTATTCAGGATTGCCACCCGGGCTTCGACCGATAATTTGTTAAGGATAGCAGTTTTATCTTGAACTGCCAGCCTGGCCCATACAGCTGCTCGATCTTCCACCGCCATTTTCGCCCATACTGCGCTGCGGTCTTCCACCGCCAGCCGGGCATACATGGCTGCCCGCTGATCGACAGCCAATCGATCTAAGGCTGCTGCCCGATCTTCCACTGCCAGTCTGGCCCATACAGCTGCCCGATCTTCTGCTGACATTCGCGCGAACATGGCCGCGCGGTCTGCCACCGCCAGTCTATTCATGATCGCTGCCCGATCATTGAGGGCAAGTTTGGCCCAAACGGCCGAGCGATCTTCCACTGCTAACCGTGCGAACACTGCAGCGCGGTCTTCCACTGCCAGCTTGTTAAGGATCGCCTGCCGGGCCTCGACTACCACTTTATCATTGAACAATGCCGCCCGATCTGCCTGCGAAAGTTTGTTTAGCAAAGCCTCCCGGTTTTCAACAACCAATTTGTTTAAAGCAGCTATCCGATCATTAAAGGCTAATTTGTCAAACACTGCAGCTTTAGCGTCAATCGACAGTTTTGCCCACATCGCCTTACGGTTTTCAATCGACATCTGTTGAAATAGGACATCTTTGTTTTCCGCAGCTAAATGAGAATACATTGAAGCCTTATCTTCTGCAGATATCCTGGCCCATACGGCATCCCGGTTCTCTACAGCTAAGCGATCAAATGCTGAGGCCTTAGCTTCTACCGACAATTTGTCCCACATCCTGGCCTTATCTTCCACTGCTATTTTGTTGAAAAACACCTCCCGATCTGCCGCGGCCATTTTATTCCACATGGCCACCCGGTCTTCCACGGACAGCATATCGAACAGCTGGGCTTTTTCAGCGTCGTTTAAGTTCGTCAACTGATTCCCTAAAATCACATCTTTTTCACTTATCTGTTCAGCACGATATTTTTCGACGCCACCCACCGTACCAGTTACTTCGCCTTCCTTTGGCCAGGGATAAAGTATCGCCAGGTAGACGATAAGGCACACTACCACCACACTAACGACCAGCATCCAGAAAAAACGCCGTCGGGATTTTGGTTTATTTTCCATGATAACCTCCTGCTTGGTTTTGGTTAATTTCAATTAAATTACAATCTGAAAATAAAAAAGTTGGTTGAAATAGTTCACCCACAAGTTTTTATTCTCCCTTCAAAAATTGCTGGGTGAAAATTACTCTTTCCGATTGCACTAAACTCAATGTTAGTGGATAGAAATTTTCTGACGATTTATGAAATAAAACCAGACCATGGCACTGCCTATCACAAAGAAGTTTCACCATATTCTGATTCGTTTCCATAACTGTTTTACCCCATGCGATGGGTCTCAGACCTATAAAGGAGATCAATTGCTCATCGTAAGTAAACTGAATTTCGCTGGACTGATTGGTTTCAATGTTTACCTCAAACCATACCATATCCTGGAAGGAATTCAGGACGATAGCACCCTGAATTCCTTCCAGATCAATGGTAAGTTCCTTTAATGTCTGGAAATTATTCTCATTAATACCGATGGTTCCGTACAGTTCAGATATAGGAATCGGCTGATTTGAAAATGGATTACCGATAAGGAGCAGTGAGATGACAATGCCCATCACCATGCCCGCCCCTACTGCATATGCTAATCGTAGTCTGGGAGTGGTTATCCAGTTGGTTATTTTTGATAACCAGTCATCTCCTTCTGACCTGGGAGAATAGCGGCTGAAATCAATGGCATGGATAATTTTCTTTTTCAGGTTAGGAGAGGGTTCCATTACCGGGACTTGCTTGAGAATTTCGGCGGTATTCCTTAATTCTTTTTGCAGCCGAGTTAGATCTGGATCCTTTCTTGCCGCATTTTCTAATTTTTTCTTTTCAGCGGGGGTGATAATTCCATCGATTTCTTTATGGATCAATTCGAGATATTTTGTTTTCATTATTAACCCTTCTTTAGAAAAATATCTTTTAATAACTGCCGGGCGGTATAAAGACGTGATTTAACGGTTCTTTCAGGGATATCCAGGGTCTGGGCAATCTCCTTATATGAACAATTACGAAAATGATTTAATAAGATAAGAATCCGGTAGCGGGGGTCCAACTCCATGATCGCGGCCTGAATCCGCAATCCTAGTTCATTGTCTAAACAACATTCCTCAGGATTTTTTCCGCCGGTTATCATATCTGAATCCAATTCTTCGTACTTCCTTTTTGCTTTTAAGAAATTCAGCGATTCATTCACCGCAATCCGGTAAAGCCAACTGTAGAACTGGTACTTTGGATCAAAACTATCCAACTTATCATATGTCTTGATAAAAACGGTCTGGGTAATGTCTTCGGCGTCATCAGATTGTCCTGTCATACGATACGCTAGGTTAAAGATAATTTTATGATACTTATCCAACAATAATTCAAAAGCATTTTTGCTCCCTTTCAGGCATTGCTGCACCAGCAGTCTGTCATCCATTTTCATCATAATTACAATCTGATCCTTAAAAAGTTGGTTAAGAATATTTTTCTATATCGATAATGATCTGGAAATTAGTTGGTACAAATATAATACTGGTTAATAGAGCACGTATTAAACAGATCATGCCGATGGTCACTGATTTGTGTGTGTATTAAAAACAAATTTCAATTCTCTTCAGTAATATGATTCCGTTAATAAGTAAAATATCCATGTAAATCTGTATAATCCATATAATCCGTGTTTCATTAACCTTTCTCATTCCCGTTTACAATCATTTAATTTCAAAAATCATATCAAATCCAGCATAGCGAAAAATTTCCCGGACATGCTGACTCATATTCTTAAGTAATAGTTGGTGTTCCTGAATTTTCAGACGTTTCTGGGTGGCTAACAACACGCTCAAGCCGGCACTGGATATATAGTCAAGCTCCTGAAAATCTACGACAGTGGTTCTCTGGATCGTCGAGAAAATCTGCAGTGCTTTTTCCTTTTGTAAAGCATCAAACCGGCCGATAAGTTTTATTTCTTGTTCGGGAGTCACTTTAATCTCAAACATCTTAACCTTTCAATTGTTTTTTTATGGTTAGTATGGTCTGTCCATTTTTATAATCATATCTGAGGTCATCTACCAGATTTTTTACCAGGTGCAGTCCCACTTTACCGATCGGCCGTTCTTGCAGGGTTTGTTGAGTATCATATTCTGCGCTCTGTGTCGGATCGAATGGCTGGCCATTTTTATCGATTAGTTGCAGCAACAGCACTGATCCGGTGAGGGATATATCGATGGTGATTTTCTTCTGACTCCAGGTACTGTATTTGATAATGTTGGAAAATAATTCTTCTACTATCAACTTCGTATCATTTAGGGCAGCAGGATCAAATCTATTTTTTTTCGCGAAATCATCCAGGAATAAGAAGACTGCTTCCAGCGAGAAAATAGTTCTTTTAAAATCCTTTCTCATCGAAGAGTCGCCATGGTTTTATTGGGCTTCAGATCATCCTGAAATATTTAATCCTGTTTCAACTGATAATTGTTGAGAAGAATTATTTTCCCCCTTCTTATTTTTTTCTTTTTCCTTTCAAAACCATTAAAGCGATATCATCAGCCTGGGGAGTTTGACCGCAGAAAGCTGCCAAGTCATTCTTGATCCGGTCAATAATAGCGTCAGCGGAGAGATTCCCGCTTTCACCCAAAATTTTTTTCAGACGATCATAACCGAACATCTGGAAATTCTGGTTAATTGCTTCAGTGAGTCCGTCAGTATAGAGCAGAATGCAATCATCCGGCTGCAAGCTCACTTTTTCCAGGGCAAAGCTGTCATCAGGCAGGCAGTTCAGGGCACAACCGTGCAGTTCCAGATAGCGCGGAGTGTTGATTTGTTTTTGATAAAACAGGGGAGGATTATGGCCGGCATTGGAAAAAGAGAGGGTATGATCGTTGGCGTCATAGATCAACATAATCATGGTGATAAAGGTCTCAGGAGGAGCAGTATTGTGCACAATTTTGTTTATTTGGGAAAGTGCCGCTGGAATGTCCTGGAAATTTTGGGTGATGGAATGCAGGATTCCCTTCAGCATGGTCATAATCATGGCAGCCGAAGCACCGTGTCCGGATACATCAGCCTGTACGATGCCCAGCTGATTTTTATTCAAAGGGAAAAAATCGCAATAATCGCCCCCA
>CAYWTB010000083.1:0-20976 GCA_964461135.1 uncultured Caldithrix sp.
CTGTGCTCATACTCATACGATAACTTTTGCGGAGTTAAGGGCATAATCATTAAAACTTATTTAAAAAAATTATCCTCCTCATTAATCAGATCAATATTCAGACAAATGTCATATGAATAATCTGACATCCCATTCTTTATGATCTAAACGAAACCGAAAATTGAAGTTTCAGAAAGATTTGAACACAACTCACATCGAGAATTTATCCGGTTTTCAAGTTATGCTGAAGGTTCTCGTGGAGTGTTCGGATCACAAACCCAGATAAGTATTAAGTATAACCATTTTGATTTAAAAACCAGCAATAAATAGCTTAAAGAATCTACGGAAATTTCATCCATGTTGAAGGTTTTAATTAAAACCAGATAATATTTTTTAAAAGAGGTTTAAGTAGAGAGAAATGACAGTCACCAAGTTTCCCCCTTCCCCTTTACCTTTTACTCTTTGCCCTGCACCTCACCTTTAACATTATAAAATCTTGATTCATGTAAACAATAGTGAATTCCCATCTGGCCGCCGGACAGACCTGTCTCGTCCCTGTGCAGATGATAGTGCAATTTGTTGGTCAATTCGTGAAAATTCGTGTAATTCGTGGATAAATATATAACATCTTATGGTTAGCCCGCATTAATTCCCCTCCAGCACCTCCCTCGCCGCTTTCTCAGCCGCACCCCCCTGTATATCCAGCTTCTCCTCCTGCAACAGTAACTCGAGGACTGCCAAAAAGCGCAGGACAGTCTCCGGTTTTGAGGATTCTCCCATCAGGCCGATCCGCCAGATCCTGCCGGCCAGCTGGCCCAGCCCGCCGCCGATTTCAATATTGAATTCATTCAGCAGTCGGCTGCGGATCCTGGCATCATCCACGCCCTCCGGTATCTTAACCGCATTCAGCTGGGGAAGCTGCTCTCCCGGGGGAACCAGCAGATGTAATCCCAGGCTATGCAACCCGGCCACCAGCGCCCGGTGATGCCGCCGATGACGGTCCCAGGCCGTCACTAGTCCTTCCTGGTGCAAAAGCAAAAGAGCCTCATGCAAACCATACAGTGAGTTGATGGGAGCGGTATGATGGTAGGATCGTTTGATTTCCCCCATCCAGTAACCTTCGAGTTGTGTGATATCCATAAACCAGCTGCGGACTTTAGAGCAGCGTTTTTTAACATGCTCAACGGCTCGTTTATTAAAGGTGATGGGTGACAATCCGGGCGGACCGGAGATACATTTCTGGGAACCTGAATAGCTTACATCAATCTTCCACTGATCCACCAGCAGTTCACAGCCGCCTAGTGAGGTAACCGTATCCACCACCGTGAGACAGTCATATTCATGAGCAATTTCCACCAGGGCGCGGGCATCGGACAGTGCACCGGTTGAGGTTTCGGCATGTACGAAAGCAACAATATCGGTATCCGGATGTTTTTCCAGGAATTCCTGCAGTTTTTCCGGATCAAATGACCGTCCCCACTGTTCTTCCACCAAAATTACCTCTGCACCATAGCGTTCGGCGATTTCCTTCAGGCGTCCCCCGAAAAAACCGTTCTGCAGAACCATCACTTTGCTGCCTGCTTCAATGAGGTTTACCAGGGCGGTTTCCATGCCCAGCGATCCCGGTCCCGATAACGCAAAGGTGAATTCATTGGCGGTCTGGAAGGCATATCGTAACAATTCCTTTATCTGGTCCATTAATCCGATGAATTCCGGATCCAGGTGCCCGATAGTGGGGCGGGCCAGCGCGGCCAGCACCCGCGGACTCACATTGGAGGGTCCCGGTCCCATCAGGATCCGTTCCGGTGGTTGAAATGCTTTCATGACCTCGATCCTTTCTCAAACATTGGAAATATTTGTTCATATTAAATAGGGTAAAGAGAATGCATAATGCAGAAAGCAGAATGCAGTTTGCAGGAGAGCGCAAGGCTCAAGGACCAAGGCTCAAGGAAGTTGGATAAAGGATAAGGGATGATGCACAAAGACATAGAATAAACATTCAAAAAGGGTGAAATCTGGTATCTTTTATGAATTCTTGTAATTCCTGTCAAAAGCTTGTTTAAAGCCCTGCTTCCCTGTCCGATGCCAGACGGACAGACCAAGCAGGCATTAATAGAAAAGCCAATAAAAGAAGAAAAAGTCATAAGCCTTGTTCCTTGAGCCTTGCGCCTCCCATCACCGTCACTGCATAATTTTTATAAATTCTACCGGACTCACAACTTTTATCCCAAAATACTCCTTTATGCTTAAAAGGTGCCGGTCTCCTGAAATAATATAGGATGCTTTCAGTTCCAGAGCACATTCAAAAAATTTAACATCTTCCGGATCATCCAGCGACATTGCGATCTTTTTAAGCTTTTGAGTAAACAAAACATTGAATCCCCGGGCAAAGACCGCCAGGATTTCCTGGGTTTCTTTTTCTTCGGACAGGGAAAGTCGCTGTAAAACCCGGATGTATTCATTAATAATTTCAGCTGACAGGCAGAGTTTAATCAGGCCATCTTTCCAGAAATCAATAATTTTTCGGGGATTTCCCGTTCCCAGAAAAGAAGAGATAAATACATTGGTATCCACAACCACTTTCATTTTTTTTCGGTCCTGGCATCACGAATGGCCTGCTCAATTTCCCGGCTACTGATTTTCCTGTCTTTAAATTTTCTTCCCATGCGATCCCACAAATCATCAATATAAAAACTGATATCCTTATCCTGTACATATTCTTCAATCAGCTCACGCACCACTTCGCTGCTGTTCTTCCCCTCTGCACGTGCCAATTTGTTCAGTTTTTTCTTTAATTCCGGTTCAATCCGGATAATCATCTGCTCTTTGGACATGTAAAGTACCTTTATATAGTTTGTTTATACAATATATATCCAGGTTTCCGGATAGTCAAGAGATAATTATGGAGGGAAAAGGGGAAATGAAAGAGGCGCAAGGATCAAGGTTCAAGGCGAAAAGAGCGAGTTTTAAGTTACATGTCTTAAGTTCTAAATTCTCGCCCCAGAGTATTAGGTGATATTGAAAAATTTCATCCGAAGAGAAACTGAAGCAAGTCGGATTGGACCTTGAGCCTTGATCCTTGAACCTTGTGCCTGTTCTTACGCCCCAAACTTCTTAAACCGTTCCGCATTAGCCATAGCAATCAGCAGAATATTCTTCATAGGCATCCGTCCCAGGTTACCGCGCAGGCATTCACTCTCCCCGAATTTGCTCACTGCATCCCGGCGGGCATATCCCCTGCTTGACCACAGCAGCGCCGGTACCGGATGCCAGCTGTGCGATTTCAGCAGGGCCGGCGTGGAATGATCTCCGGTGACCACCAGCACCTCCGGATTCAGCTCCCGCAGCCGGGCTGACCACTCATCCACCGATTCTATCACTTTCACCTTGTTTTCAAAATTGCCGTCCTCGCCATAACTGTCAGTCTTCTTAAAATGTATGAAGAAAAAATCATATTGGTCAAAATTATCTTTCAACTGTTTCCACATTTCCTCAAAATCTTTGGGCACTGGCAGGACCGTCATACCCACCAGCCTGGCCAGACCGCGATACATGGGATACTGGGCAATGGCCACCGACCGAAGACCATAGCGTTGTTCCATGGAGGGAAATTCCTCATGCTTGGCAAATCCCCGTGCCAGGATAAAATTAGCGGGATGATCTTTCTTCAGTACTTCCTTCACCTGTGTCAGGAATTCGCTGACATAGCGTGCGGTCTTTTGTGAGGTGTCATCCTCGCCCTTGGGGTCAAACGGCTTCTTGCCGGTCTCCTGCGGATCGGTATCGTTGATATCTCCGCCCAGGCCGTCACCTCGTAGCACCAGTACTGCCCGGTGCTCCGATTCAGTCTGCAGGAAATACTCCACCCCGGCGGAAAGTTTTACCTCCCGACGGATCTTTTCACACAGTTGCTCATTTTTCTCGGTCGGGATTCGTCCCGCCCGGCGGTCGGTCACTTTACCCTCTTTATCAATAGTACAGAAATTCAGGCGTGCCGCCACATCGCGGCCGGTCAGTTCGAAATCCACTCCCAGAGCAGAGAGAACTCCGCGTCCGATGTTGAATTCGACCGGCTCATAGCCGAACAACGCCAGGTGGGCCGGTCCGCTTCCCGGGGTAAACCCGGGATAGATGGGATCCAGTAGTCCGCCGATTCCTTCCTTTGCATACCGGTCTAGATTAGGCGTTCTGGCCGTTTCCAGTTCGGTTTTATCGCCTCCCGGCATGGGCAGACCGCCCAGGCCATCCATAATTACAAATACAATTTTCGAGTTGTTTTTAATAATCAGATCTTTCCAGACTTCGGCGTTCATCATAATATATCTCTCCTCAAAGTTTTCAACTTTTAAAATTACACTCCTGACAAGCGACGAACCAAGACAAATTAGTTTTTTTGAAGAGAGGCTCAAGGACCAAGGCTCAAGGCTTTCTTCGGTCGGCAGTCTGCAGCATGCAGTTGGCAAAAAAACAATATTAAAGTTTCCCCTCTACTCTGCTTTCCTTCGGTCGTCTCGTCGGGAAGCCTTTTTCCCTTATCCGTTATCCCTTGTATTGTCCTTGAGCCTTGGACCTTGTTCCTTGAGCCTTGTGCCTTTTGAAATCCTGGCTGATTTCATCTCCAGCATCCAGCATTGAGATTAAGGTTTAATGCAATGACTATCGATTTTATAACGCTTGACATTTAACGCGAGGCGTTATATTTTTCGCCATGATACTTTCTTTTAAATGTAAGGAAACTGAAAAAATATTTAATAGGGAGTATTCAAAAAAATTTCCAATGGAAATTCAGAGAGCGGCATCTAGAAACCTCAGGATATTAAATAGAGCCGTTAATTTAGGAGACCTTGTAGTTCCTCCCGGTAATCGTCTGGAGACATTAAAAGGAGACCGTAAGGGGCAATACAGTATCCGCATCAACGATCAATGGAGAATATGTTTTATCTGGGATGAGCAGCATGCCTATAATGTTAAAATTACTGATTATCATTAGGAGAATTACGATATGAAAACAAAGAAAATGAAACCACTTCACCCTGGCGAAATCCTTTTGGAAGAATTTTTAAAACCAATGGAATTAAGCCAAAACAGAGTGGCTCTGGATATTAAAGTGCCTGCCCGCCGGATTAATGAAATTGTTTTGGGAAAACGCCGGATTACCGCAGATACCGCTCTGCGACTGGCAAAATATTTCAATATGTCTCCTCAATTCTGGCTGGGTTTACAGATGGATTATGACCTGGATATTGCCGAGGATGAATTATCAGATCAATTAGAAAGAGAAGTTCACGTTTATCATTCAAGCACTTAATTCCTGGCCCCCAAAAATAAGATTACCACACAGTGGTCGCCATGCGAAGGATGAAGGATGAGGGAAAAGAAGAGGCTCAAGGACCAAGGATCAAGGCACAAGGCTTAAACAAAGACTTCAGGTATTGGATCAGGGTAAAGGCTGTTGCGAAAAGGGGATGAAAGAAAGCAGCCCGTCCTCTGATTTGCCCCCGGCAATCGGCCGGATGTAAACCATCCCTGGTTTTCAAAAGCAGGGGCCAGCAGTCTGTAAAAAGATAAAACCAAATAATAAAGCGGGATAATGGAAAAGGGATAAAGGAAAAGTAATAAAAAGACCAGATAACTACATAAGAATGACCGCCATGCGCTTTGCCCTTTGCCCTGTTACCCTCTCCTACACGATGCCCCACCAACATTGTAAAATCTTGTTTCATGAGAATAATAGTTAATCAGAGTTGTTTGTGTTAATTTGTGCTAATTCCCGTCTAAAGCCCTGCCTGCAGCAGGCAGGCGGGCAGGCGTGTAATTCGTGGACTTAGATCACCCCTAAAGGAGGTTGAAATAATCAGGGCTCATCCTTATATTGATCACCACAACGAGGAAAAGAGCAGGCCATGACATCACAATTCTCACTCAGTAAAGATAAAATAAAAATATTACTGCTGGAGGGAATCCATCCCAGGGCAGTTGATATATTCCGAGAAAATGGTTACTCCAGTGTGCAACGCTATGAATCCACCCTGCATTTACGGGAATTAATCGAAAAAACCGAAGACGCCTATATCCTGGGAATTCGCTCCCGCACCCAAATCACTCCTGAAGTGCTCCACCAGGCCCGTAAATTGATTACCATCGGCTGCTTCTGCATCGGAACCAACCAGGTGGCAGTGGAGGAAGCTGCATTAAAGGGCATACCCGTCTTTAATGCGCCCCATTCCAATACCCGCTCAGTGGCGGAACTGGTGATCGGATTAACCATCATGCTGATGCGCGGCATCTTTCCCAGAAATTTTGCCGCCCACCGCTCGGAGTGGCTGAAATCTGCCCGGGACAGTTATGAAGTACGGGGAAAAACCATAGGCATCGTGGGGTACGGGCATATCGGGTCCCAGGTGTCCATCCTGGCAGAGGCCATGGGCATGCAGGTGATTTTTTATGACATCAAGACCAAACTGTCCCTGGGCAATGCCCGGCCGGTATCAAACCTTTCCACATTGCTTAAAACTGCGGATATTGTCACACTTCACGTTCCGGAGGATGATACCACGCTGAATATGATGAATTCAGAAACACTTTCTGAAATGAAAATGGGAAGTTATCTGATCAATGCCAGCCGGGGAAGTGTGGTGGAGATTGCTGCGCTGGCAGGTGTGCTAAAAGCGGGACATTTGAGGGGGGCGGCAGTGGATGTGTTCCCCGGCGAACCGTCTTCATCGCGGGACAAATTTACCAGTCCACTGCAGGGGATGGAAAATGTCATATTAACGCCCCACATTGGCGGATCCACCCTGGAAGCTCAGGAGAATATCGGTGCGGAGGTGGCCAGCAAACTGATACACTTTAGCGATCGCGGCTCCACCGAGGGGGCGGTGAACTTTCCCATGGTCAATCTGCGTCCCAATGAAAAGACCCACCGGATTTTACATACCCATCGGAACCAACCGGGCATGCTGAGTGCCATCAATGAAAAGGTGGCTTCGCGGGGTATCAATATCGTGGGCCAGTACCTGGAAACCAATCATCAGATCGGCTATGTGGTGCTGGACATTGATAAGCAGTCAGGCAAAGAAGCACTCACAAAGCTTCGCCAGGATCTGGAGGCTATTTCCGGTACTATCAGGACCAGGGTGCTTTATTAAGGCGCAAGGCCTGAATCAAAGGCTTCAGGTAATCAGGATTCAGGAGAATGGATAAGGGACAACGGATAAAGGATAAGGGGAAAGAAGTCGGTAGTTGGCGGTAGGCAGTCTGCAGAAAGACAAGATGAAGGATTAAGGATGAAGATTAAGGATTAAGAATAATTGAATAAGAACTTATAGCCCTTTAAACCTTGATTAACTTCACATTATCTTTGCCCTGAAAGGGCAACAGAAAATAAGACAGGGCAACGCCCTGTTCCCCAAAACACCGATCGACCAAAAGCCCTGTAAGGGCGAAATAAAAAATCTGACACACAAAGTAATGTAGTCAGGATGAATGAGTACTCAGCGGTCATAAATACAAGATGAAAGATTAAGGTATTTATGTGAATCGGTCTTTAAATTTTATAAAATTGAGTTATTTGTGAGCCAAGCCCCGGAGGGGCGACATGTTTATAGAAAAAAGATAGCTCCCACCACTTTCTGAATCCCAGAGGGATGACATGTAAAAGAAGTTGGCAGTTGGCCCGTCAAAGGCCGGGCAAGCAGGGAGGACCAAGGCACAAGGCGCAAGGCTTCCTTCAGTCGGAAGGCTGCCCGTTTGAACATTATGGATTGGTGTTTTGTCTTATTCTATCAATTCGTGTAATTCGTGGATAAAAAACAGTTGGCCCTTCACTTTCCTGTGCCGGACAGGCCCTTCACTTCCTGGACCGAACAAGCGTGCACAAAAGAGAAACAACAGGCAGTCTGCAATGGCAATCTCTTATCTTTTTAACCTTATCCCTTATCCAGTATCCAGCATCGAGTGGCCCTTATCCGTTATCCCTTTTCCTTGCGCCTTGAGCCTTGAGCCGTGCGCCAGCATTCCGTCCTCCCTGTCAACCTCCAGTTGACTCGGCCGGACTAAACCATCCGTGGTTTAGCCAGCATCCAGTATCCAGGATCGAGTCTCATAATGGCGTCTGTTGATTCGTGGATTTATCAAATAACTTTTTTCTTTTTTCTTATACCTTTAAATTCCCTCACGACTAAATAGCTAAGCGTCATCTGTCTCATGAATCGAAAACTCCTTGAAACCTTCATTGCCTTGCTTGTAGTGGCTCTGTGGTTATCCCTGATTATTCTTGGAGTTCGAAACCAGTTTAAAATATCCTCCGTGATGGCAGAGAATTTTTACACCTTCCTGCAGACCCACCAGCCCATCATCATCGACTTGCGTGAATCCGTCGAATTACAGAGAAATCCCCTGGATTATCAACCCACCATTCACCTCCCTTTTTTATTCCTGGAGAAACACCTGCAGCAGGTCAACATTCCACGGAACATGCCTGTACTATTTGTGTGCTCGGATGGTAACCGGGCCAGGCTCATCTCTGCCCTGCTCCTGAAGCGCGGATACAAGTCTTACTATCTCAGATCGGGATTGCACTATTTACGGTTAAAAGAAAAGGAAAAGGGATAACGGGTAAAGACGAAAGGGGAAATTAGTATCAACGAATTTAGCCAGGGAATTTATTCCCGGGTGATAGAGGTCACCAATATTTACCCTACTGGATTGGAGAGTATGGTAAATTCTTGAGGGTAGTAAAAAGAATCCAGTATCCAGCTTTATGCTCTCCGCTTTCTGCATTCTGCTTTCTGCATTCTGCATTCTGCATTCTGCTTTCTGCATTTATGTACCCTAGGTCCTGAACTCTAAAGGCTACATCATTTTTATTTGTATGAAATTCGTGATAATTCCCGTCTAAAGCCCGTCTAAAGCCCTGCCTGCCTGTCCGACGCCAGGCGGGCAGCAGGCAGGCGGGCAGGCCGGGCAGGCGTGAAATTCGTGGACTTAGAAAAGACGGTTGGCCGTTGGCAGTTGGCAAAAAAGATTTAAAAAGTGTGCTTGGGATATGAGCCGGAGGAAACAAGTTGTGAATCGCAGAGTACGGATTTCCCATCAAATTTTGAGAGAAGCGGGATAGCGCTTATATCCGAAAAATATCCTCAGGATCAAAAACCTCAATTACGAAGAAGAAATTCCTTGAAATCATTAAATTTTGTGGACATCCTGATGGATTTTTTCTCTCTTGTTAAACATTCTTTCAGCCTATCCGGGACATCAACTTTAAAATTAAGCTCCTCATTTACTGCTTCGCTGAATTTCGCCGGATGAGCGGTCTCAAAAACAATACCCTGATAGTCTTTAACATTTTTCTTGGCAATGAAGTCTATTAGTCCAAGATATCCCACCGCACCATGAGGATCCATAATGTAGTTATATTTGCCATAAATCTCCCCGATGGCTTCTCGGGTCTGATCATCGTTAAAACTTGCAGCATAAATTTCTTTATTCATTTTAGTAGAATCATTATCATAAAGTGCTGATATTCGTTCAAAATTACTTGGATCACCTACATCCATTGCATTGGAAAGAGTTGCAATTGCACCTCCCGGCTTATAATTTCCGCTTTCCAAATAGCGGAGGAAAGTTTTATTGACATTTAGAGAAGCAATGAATCCGGCAACCGGTAATCCCATTTTACTTGCTAATATACCAGCAGTTAAATTTCCAAGATTACCAGATGGTACTGAATAGAACACAGATTCAATCGGACTTTTCACTTGTCCAAAAGCATGAAAATAATAAAAGCTTTGTGGTATCAGACGGGCGATATTTATGGAATTCGCCGATGATAATTTCTTTGATGCTTTTAATTCCGTATCCAGAAAAGCGCTTTTAACAAGCCGCTGGCAATCATCAAAGGTTCCCTCTACCTCCAAAGCCTGAACATTTCCCGAATAGGTGGTAAGTTGTTTCTCTTGAATTTCGCTGACCATACCCGATGGATAAAGGAGAATCACCCGGATACCGGGCTGATTATAAAATCCATTCGCGACAGCACTGCCCGTATCACCTGATGTAGCTACCAGAACGGTTGTTTCCCTGTCATCATTCTGAGTATAACAGGAAAGAAGGCGTGCCATAAACCGGGCACCAAAATCCTTGAAGGCCAGCGTAGGGCCATGAAACAGTTCGAGTATATGTATTCCATTATCTAAAGAAACCAGTGGTACCGGAAAATTTAATGCATCAGTCACAATTGTATTTAAATTTTCGGAAGACAGCTCATCCCCAAAGAAATGCTGCGCAATTTGGAAAGAAATCTCCAGGAAAGATAAGGCTGGCAGGTCCTGCATAATCGATTTTGGAATGGCAGGAATCTCAACCGGCATAAAAAGACCACCGTCATCGGCAATTCCCTTGATTACAGCTTGCCTGGCTGAAACGATACACCGCCTATTCAGTGTACTGTAAAATTTCAATAAAAATTCCTTTTTACTATAGATAAAGCAAAGATTAATTTATAATTTCCAAAACAACGGGTCCACTTTTATTGATCTTCGAAACATAAATATCACTTTCGATTTTCAAAGAGGCAAAAACCGCTTTCATTTTTTCACCGGCACTCCTGGAGGTCTCTTTGCTGTCACACAAGGCAAACACTGAGGGTCCGGAACCGGATATACTGCTTCCCAGAGCACCTGCATTCATAGCAGCATCTTTAACAGCATAAAAACCAGGAATTTTTTGTGAGCGGACAGGCTCAATTATCTTGTCATCCATTGACCTTGAGATAAGTCCTAAATCATTCTTCATCAAACCCGCTACCATTCCCGCAATATTACCCCATTGTGTTACCGCCAGACTTAATGGAATATCAGTAGGGATGATGCGCCGCATCTCTGATGTGGGTAATTCAATCTGAGGATGGATTACGACGCAATACAGATTTTCAGGATAATCCAGGTTGATTATTTCCAACGGTTGCATACTTCTCACCAGAATGAATCCCCCGAACAGAGAGGCAGCCGTATTATCTGCATGTATATTTCCACCACTACTGATCTTTTCACCTTCCAGGGCAAAAGGAAGAAGTTCATTTTTATTCAACGGTTTATCCAGTAACTCATTTAAGGCAAAGACCGCAGCCACTGCACTGGCGGCACTGGACCCCAATCCGCTGCATAACGGCATTTTTTTATAAATTTCTAATTCAAGTCCGATATCCAGTTTGAGATAATTATAAAGTGAGAGAACAGCGCGTCCGGCTGTATTTTCCTCCGGATTCAGGGGAATTCGTCCATCATCATTATATATTTTCCTAATAAATATACCCGGCTCTTTTTTCAATCTCAAAATCAACTCATCCCCCGGCCACTCAACCGCAAAACCCAGAATATCAAATCCGCATCCGACATTTGTTACTGAAGCAGGAGCAAATACTTTTATTTCCTTATGAGCCAAATCATATTCTCCTGATAGACTGCATGTATTTTTGAGCCGATAAAACAGAAAAATGAGTTTTCAGAAAATCAAATACTCAGTGGGAAACCATCTTCCTAAATTAATCCCTTTACCTTCATCATTTCCGCACATAATATAGCACCTCCTGCAGCACCCCGTATGGTATTGTGCGATAAAATCACAAATTTGTAATCAAATAAAGAATCAGGACGAAGTCGTCCTATGGACACAGCCATACCCTTATCCAGATTGCGATGAAGCTTGGGTTGCGGATAGTGGTCCTGGTGGAAATAATAGATCGGTTTAGCAGGAGCCGACGGAAGATCGAGTATCTGGGGTTCTCCTGAAAAATTTAACCAGCTATTAATGAGCTCATCAGGACCCGCATTTTTTTTCAATTTTATTTGAACACATTCCAGATGTCCATCCAATACGGCGACCCGGTTACATTGAGCACTTATGTTTAGTTCTAAAGGTTGAATGCCACCGTCCTTAAAAGTACCAAAAATTTTCTTCGGTTCGGACTCCAATTTATCTTCCTCTCCGGAAATGTAGGGAATAACATTGTCCAGAATATCGAGGCTGGCGACACCAGGATAACCTGCGCCAGAAAGCGCCTGTAAAGTAACCACGTTTACCTCCGCAAGTCCGAATGCATCTAAAAGGGGTTTAAGTGCTAACACCAGCCCGGTAGTAGAACAATTCGGATTTGTTACGATGCACCCACCATCATATGGCTGACTGGCCGTAATATCCAGATGATCTGAATTAATCTCAGGGACCAGTAAGGGGACATCTGTATCCATGCGATGATTTTTGGAATTGGAAATTACGGTATATCCATTCCTGGCGAAGTCTGTTTCGATCTCTCCGGCAACTCGGGCATCCAGACCTGAAAATACAACTTTACATTTCAGTCCCGGTTCGCATGGTTTTAATTCAAGATTGCCAATTTTTTCGGGCAGGGGTACAGATGAAACCCAATTTACACAATCGCTGTATCTTTTATTTGCAGATTTTTCAGAAGCAGCAATTTCTGTTATTTCAAACCAGGGATGTCCGGATAATAATTCAATAAATTTTTGTCCTACACTCCCGGTAGCTCCCAGAACTCCCACCGGAATTTTATGTGAAGATTGCATTAAATATCCTTCTCATATTTTAATATTCTATTTTATCTTATCTTAAATTTTGAACCGGATTCATATCAACTTAAATATTGTGCGACTCTCAGCACATCTGCAAGCACACCAGCTGCCGTTACATCGCTACCCGCACCGGGACCCTTGATGACAATCGGTCTGTCTTTACTGTGCAGAGTCGTAAATGCAAAGATATTATCTGATCCGGAGAGATGAAAAAAAGGATGTTCAGCATCGACCTCTTTCAGGGAAACTTCGGCTTTATTGTTTTCAATCAGACCAATATATCGCAATACCCTGCCCTTCCGGGCAGCTTCCAGTCTCCTTTTTGCAAATTCGGGGTCAAGCTGCTCGAGGTTTTGTAAAAACTCTTCCGGTGAGCCAGCAATCAATGCTGTGTCAGGAATCAGTTTCTCCGTCTTAATCTGATCCAATTCCATTTGAATGCCAATTTCACGGCACAAAATCAGTAATTTTCTGGCCACATCTCTTCCATCCAAATCATCGCGCGGATCAGGTTCTGTATATCCTTTTTTTACTGCTTCCCGCACGGACTCACTGAAATTTTTCCCGTCACCCAAGGAATTCAAAATATAACTTATTGTACCGGACAGGACCGCCTCAACCCGGATAATCTTATCTCCGCCGGAAATCAGATCCCGAATTGTTCCCATAACAGGCAATCCTGCCCCAACATTCGTTTCATAAAAATATTTCACATTATGACTCTGAGCTGTCTTCTTTATTTCACGGTAAATCGGATATCCTCCCGAATTTGCCTTCTTATTGGCTGTAACAATGGAAATATTCGCTTCCAGGATTTCGATGTATTTTCTTGATACTTCTTCACTGGCAGTACAGTCGATAAAAATACTGCCCGGTAAATTCAATTTTATCATACTTTTTATAAAATAGTCCAAGTTTGCAGCTGCACCGGAATCTTCCAGTAAAGAATTCCAATTAGTAATGTTAATCCCTTTATCGTTTATAATCATTCTACGGGTATTACATATGCCGATAAGTTCTGTTGTAAATCCATATTCGTCATAAATATATTTTTTCTGATCATATAGTTTTTGAAGAAGGGTACTGCCAATTTTCCCGGTGCCCACCAGAAAAAGTCTGAGTACATTTTCCCCCCGGGTAAAAAAAGCATCATGAAGAACATTAAGAGCTTTTACCACTTCTTTTTTAGAAATGACTACGGAAATATTCAATTCTGAAGATCCCTGTGCAATTGCAGCTACATTTATTCCACTTTTGCCCAGTGCCTGAAAGGTTTTACCTGATACACCCGGAGTCTGGCGCATATTCTCGCCAACAATGGCCAGAATGGTCAATTGTTTTTGAACTTCGATCTCACTAATCATTTTATCCCGGATTTCATAACGGAATTCATATCTCAGTGCTTTTCTGGCTTTTTCCGCATCGGCTGGCAGAATTGCAAAGCAAACCGAATGCTCCGAAGAGGCCTGGGTAATCAGAATTACATTGATCTGCTGTTCTGCCAATGTTGTGAAAATTCTCCGGGCAACACCAGCTACTCCCACCATTCCGCTCCCCTGCACATTGATCAGTGCGATGTCGTCAATAGAAGATATTCCCTTGATGGTATATTGGTTGGAATTTGATTTGTGATGAATAATAGTTCCGGGAGCCTCGGGATTAAAGGTGTTCTTTATATGAATGGGTATTTTTTTGTCCAATGCCGGTTGCATAGTTGAGGGGTGAATCACCTTGGCCCCAAAGTGCGAGAGTTCCATGGCTTCTTCATAACTTAGCCTGGAAATAGTAAAGGCATTTTCGACTTTGCCGGGATCAGCCGTCATTACCCCATCCACATCTGTCCATATTTCGATGGCGTCAGCCTCCAGGGTAGCTCCAAAAATGGAAGCCGTGTAGTCCGATCCGCTTCTCCCCAGGGTAGTTGTTTCATTGCGAGAGGTCGATCCAATAAATCCGGTAACTATCTGAGGCAGTGAATGCGTTTTTATATATTTTTTTATATTTCGGTTAGTTTTACTGAAATCGACTTTGGCGGAACCGAATTGTTCATCTGTCTTGACGAGTTTCCTACTGTCTATAAATTCACAGGGCGTTCCTCCGTCCAACAGGGCTTCACTGATAATAAATGCCGAAAGCCGCTCCCCAAAACTCATGACGAAATCCAGGGTTCTGGGAGAGAGTTCCCGCACCAGATGCAGACCATGCAGGACATCCCTCAAATCATCCAGCCATTTCCGAACAACGAGTTGGGCCTTTTTCTGATTATCAGGTGAAATCAATTTATTGATAATATCCAGGTGTCGATGTTCAATTTCATCATATAGACTTTTATACTTATTAACACCCTGCGAAGCCATCTGACTCATTTGAATCAGATAATTGGTAATGCCCTGAAAAGCTGAAACTACAACGATTATATTCCCATTTTCACTAATGGCTTGCCGGACAATTGCGATTACTTTAGAGATAATCTCAAAATTACCAACTGAAGAGCCCCCGAATTTCATCACTTTCATGATTCACACCAATAAATTGATCCACTTATTTTGTTGTTGATTCATGAGTATCCACACTGGGAATACCTGCTATTCTGATAATTTACAAACAAGATATTTCGATAAAATGTAAAAATATCACAATTATTCGCTTTCAGAATTAAATTCATTGATTTTTTTAAATGATTATGCCCCTAGCTCCGAAAACTCGCATGCTGTCATTGTTACGAAAGTGACCACTATGTGGTGAGACATGGATGTCGCGGCCCGTCAGTTGCCGGCTTTTGGCGGTAATTCCACGAATTAATAGAATAAGACAAAACAACAATTTATAATTTTAAAGGGAGCAGACTTCGGACTGAAGGAAGCCTTGTGCCTTGGTCCTTCCTGCTTGCCCGGCCCTTGACGGGCTAACTGTCAACTTCTTTTACATGTCATCCCTCTGGGATTCAGAAAGTGTTGGGGGCTATTTTTTTCTATAAACATGTCGCCCCTCCGGGGCTTGGCTCCCGAATAACTCAATTTTATAAAATTTAAAGAACGATTCACATAAATACCTTAATCTTTCATCCTTAATCCTTCATCTTGTCTTTCTGCAGACTGCCTACTATCTACTGCAGACTGTTTTTTACATGTCATTCCTCTGGGATTCAGAAAGTGGTGGGGCTATCTTTTTTCTATAAACATGTCGCCCCTCCGGGGCTTGGCTCACAAATAACTCAATTTTATAAAATTTAAAGACCAATCACATAAATACCTTAATCTTTCATCCTTAATCCTTCATCTTGTCTTTCTGCAGACTGCCTACTGCTGACTTCTGGCCTATGCTTTTGAAAACCAGGGACGGTTTACATCCGGCCGATTGCCAGAACCAAACAGAGGACGGGCTGCTTTCTGCTTTTGAAAACTAGGGACGGTTTTCATCCGGCCAACTGCCGGAGGCAAACAGAGGACGGGCTGCTTTCTTTCATCCGCCTTTCCCCTTTACCCTCTTTTCTTAAACCACTCATAAAACGTCTTCAGGCCTGCTTCCAGATCAGTTTTTGGATCGTAACCGAGTAATTTCCTGGCTTTGGTAATATCAGCATAGGTTTGCATAACATCTCCGGGTTGCATGCCCAGAATTTTCCTTTGTATTTTCTTCCCGGTAACTTTTTCAATCTGAGAAATCAGATCGTTAAGTATCACTGTACGGGATTCACCCAGATTGATAATTTCGTATCCTTTTAACTTCTCAATGCTTTTGGAAATTCCATCCAGGATATCATCAATGTAAGTATAGTCCCTGCAAGTACTTCCATCCCCATACACAGGAATTGCATCATTCCGTTCCACTAAATTAAAAAATTTATAAATAGCCAGGTCCGGTCGCTGGCGGGGACCGTAGACCGTAAAAAACCGCAGGCAGAAGATTTCTATTCCATAAAGATGATGATAATTATGGCACAGCAATTCTCCGGCCTTTTTGGTGGCGGCATAAGGGGAGATCGGATAATCAACATTATCGCTTTCTGAAAACGGGACTTTCCGGTTATTTCCATACACGGAGGAGGAAGAGGCAAAAATAAATTTCTTTATACCGGTGCGTTTGCACTCTTCCAGTAAATTCAGGGTCCCTTCCACATTGGTTTTATAGTATCCCCGGGGATCATCAATGGACGGTCTGACTCCAGCTTTCGCTGCCAGGTGAATAATCAGTTCAAAATCGTTAGCGGAGAAAATTTCTGCTAATTTTTCCCGATTGAGAATATCATCTTTATATAATTTGAAATTCTTGTGCCCAACTACACTTTTCAAATTTTCTTCTTTGATCAAAGGATCGTAAAAACGATCAAAATTATCAATAACAGTTACCTCATCCCCTTTTTCCAGTAACATGTCCACCACATGGGAACCGATAAATCCCGCACCACCTGTGACCAAAATTTTCATACCATGCACCCGCTAAAATATTCAATGAGTTATTTAAGTTATAACCCTCATCCGAATTCTTAGAAAGCAAAGAGCAGAAAGCAGTAAAAATAATCTCTAATCCAATGCGAAATCCTGCTTTCTGCATTCTGCTCTCTGCTTTCTTCTTTTTACTTTCAGCTTTCAGCTTTCAGCTTTCCTCGTCCCTTTTACTTGGGCCTTGAGCCTTGCGCTCCCGACAAACAATATCTCCTTCCAGTCGACTTGTCGGGATCAAATCATCCCAGATTTGACTTTACCCTTTCAACATACTCCCCTATAGTCAAAAACTCGCAATCCATCTTTTTCAGATAAACAATCAATTTTTCCAGCTTATTCGCAGTTCGTCTCAGCCCATAGTAATGCCGGAAACGATAATTCAATTTAATACCTTTTACCCGCTCCTGCTGCGATTCAAATTCCCAGGGATGAAGATAAAAATTATACACCGATCCCTGTCGCAATTTATTTCTGACCAGTCTTTTGAAAATCCAGAAAGGCATAATTCGAAAATAGGCTCCTCCACCTATGGGAATGGGTAGTTTTTTAAACAGATAACTGGATAAAGGCACTTCATATAATCCATTCTCAGTCAGGTAACATCCGTGGGAATTCTGTTCGAGTTTTCCGGTAATTTTTCCGTAGCGTTTGTTTAATTGAAACGGATTATAACTGGAATCATAAATAAAATTTAATTTTTTCAAATGATCCAGAATGGTGTCGTTGATGGAAAAATTGGGTGCCCGGTAACCCACGATTTGCGCTGAGATAATTTCTTCCAGAATCTGTTTGGATCGGGCAATATCGTCCAGAGACTTTTGTTCTTCCAGCAAATTAGCCCGTTCATGCCCGTAACCATGACAGGCGATTTCATGACCGTGTTGATAAATTTCCCTTATCAGCTCCGGTTGTCGCTCCGCTATCCATCCCAGAATGAAGAATGTGGCCGTTATCTGATGTTTTTTGAGCAGTTTCAGGATTCTCTGGGTATTCTGGCCGACCGTACTTTTTTTGAGATCCCACTCCTCCCGGCGAATGGCACTTTTCAGGTTCTCCACCTGAAACCATTCTTCAATATCGAAGGTGAGCAGACATGTATTTTGAATTTTTTTTGTCATATTTAGATCAGGATCAACACAAAATAAAATTAAACCGAATGTCTATCGGATTTCAAACTAAAAAATCTTCAATATTATTATTACCAAAGATCAGAATAATTGGATTTTTTCCAAGATGTATATTTTATATGACATAAGGGTATAGCAATTGAATGCAAAGTAAGATTAGGATCAGAAATGTATCTCCTAATAATTGTCTAGATTTTCCGGTTTTTTTTATCTTTAATGTTGTCCTCATATTGTTCTTTTCTCTTGATAGAAAAGAACCAAAAGATCAAGACTATCAGAAAAAATCAGGAAATTCAACGGTTCGCTTCACTGAAATTCTGAAACTCGCCCCGACTCCGTCGGGACTCAGACAGTCAGAATTTCAGGCGTTCTGCTCGCCTGAATTTTCTCTGATTTTTTCTAAAGGTCGGTAAAATCCATCTTTTAAAAGTTGATTCATCTGTCTTATCAATGAACAATAATTATTTCAATAAAATGTTATCGAAACAAAGTAAAAAATTATGATCTTCAAAAATAATGAATAAATATAACCCGAAAATGAGCAAAAAACCTTCACTTTTCATCAAATCATCAAATTTTTTATTACCCGCAAAAGCATTTTAGGTGACGCCAGCATATTGGTATAACTGGCATTGGCCAGCGGACAGGTACAGGTTTGCTCCCGGATGGATTGCCGGACAACCCCAGCTGCAGGACTCTTCCACAGTTTTTTAAAATCATAATCATTTTCCCGCAAACGTCCCATAGAGTCGGCCCGGATACAGCAGGGCCATACATCCCCATCCGGGGAAATCTGGGCCGACATGATTCCGGCAAAACAGGGGATTACCTGTTTTCTCTCCCGCAATAGTTTTTTCACCATTTTATAGTATTCCAACCGGAATGCCCGGGCCACCTGGGCGACTCCCATCGTCTTATTCTTTTTCATCTCTTCCATCAAAAAATCTATGGCAGGTGCATATTTTTCATGAGTCGGGGTGATACCCTCACCGATTGTTCCCAGCTCCACTCGTTCTTCTGCAATCTCGGTAATATAAGAATCCGGTTCCAGTTTTATCAGTTCCCGGTAGATCCCCTCAAACTCCTCCACATTGAAATTGGAAATCACCGTATGAATCCCCAGCGTGAAATTGGGATATTTGCGTAATTTTTTTAGTTCCTGATAGGTTTTCATGGCTCTGGAAAAATTATCTTTCATTCCCCGGATTTCATCGTGTTTTTTTCCGAAATGATCCAGGGACAGATTAATTATGATCTGAGAATTTCGGCAATGTTTTACAATGTCCTCAACCATCGCCGGTATGCGGTGGTACAGGCTGCCGTTGGTCGGAATGTTTATTATGCCCGGTTCACATCTGTCGTAGGCCAGTTTTACAATATCCGGAATATCCTGACGCAGGAAGGGTTCGCCCCCGCTGAAGGTAAACCAGTAGGGTGCTTTTCCCAGCGCGGTAAACAATTTATCGTATTCGTCTACCGTAAAATTATCCACCCGTTTCAGGTAGACATTGCATGTTTTACAGCGCGAATTGCAGGAATACAGCAGACTTATGGTAATATTTACCGGCAGCAGGGTCGGTATGCCCGTAATCCTGAGGAGATGAAATAGCGGAATTTTTGAGAGCAACTTTATTTTTTTGATCAGATCATTCATTTTTTAGTTAGCCACAGATTTCACAGATTACACTGATTATAAAATATTATAACTAAATTAGTACTTTATTTCATAAATATAATAATGCATTCATATTAGACAGGATGAACAGGATAGACTAAATAACATAACATCACGCCTTTCCCTATATCGCATATTATAATGAACTGTTAGTTAAGGATCGATACTTCTTTTAAAAAATAACCAAAGCATAATTTTCAGAAAGAGACATGTTTTTATGCGTCATGGTGTACCCCTCAAAATAACATAACAATACATAAAACCAAATGTCCATTTCTGCGGTTTCTGTTACAGGAAACAGCCGACTAGTTGATGATTTAAATCCATATTTCTTGCACTTCATCCTGTTTATCCTGTCTAAAATTTTTGTAACCTTAATTATTATTTTTTGGACTTATTTACGAAATTATCGGGTCTTCTATGAAATTATACAAAGGTTTTAATGATTACTCATTTAGTACCGTCTTTCTTTAACCTTTCTGTGCAATCTGTGTAATCTGTGGTGAATTAGCCAGGTAATAAAATACCACTAAATAATAAAAAACTTATGATTTAAATCATACAATAAAAAAGCGTATCCTGAATCAGGATACGCTTTGGAATCTGATAAAAATGAGATCCGGATTATTTCAGCAGTATCAGCCAGATGGTTTGCTGATAACTCTCTGCCCGTAAGATGGCGAAATAGACGCCGCTGGGCACCGGAGTTCCCAGATTGGTCCGGCCGTTCCATTCCACCTCAAAACTGCCGGCACTGATATCACCCGCATACAGCTCTCTCACCACCTGCCCCAGGGCATTATAGATCACAAGGCTGGTCCTCAGCTGACTGTCCTTTACCCGCGGCACATCAAAACGAATCCGGGTAGATGGATTAAAGGGATTGGGATAGTTTTGATGCAGTTTGAAACTTTCAGGAATGTCAGGAGAAATTAATGTCGATAGCTGCACCGTCAGGGAGATATCCCCCGTCCCAAAATAGGTCGGATCAATGATCTCTCCATGCCTATTATTGAATCCTGAGTTGGTCTCATCCCAGCTTACTCCCGAACTCAACGCCAGATTGCCTATTTTCCACTGCACCGTGCACAGATCTTCATAGACATCCAACATGTTAAGGCTTTGAAGCGAGCGAAGCCGAGTTTCAAGCCGGTGTTGGA
>CAYWTB010000084.1:0-19991 GCA_964461135.1 uncultured Caldithrix sp.
AAAACATAATCGTTTACCTAATTTTGTAGGTACTCATTTTTGTGATGAACCTTATATGGATCCGAATGGGCTACTTTAATTTTTGAGTTGATGCATACCCTAATCTCAATACCTGGAAGGCTGCCAGTCCGGCTTTAGACCAATAGTGTCCGGTCAATGTGATATAAACTTTATTAAATTGCCCGGCAAGTAACCCGCTGGGAAATATTTTTCAGGATATACTTTATTTTTACCTTTACCCGAAAAGTGAAATGTATGTTTAATGTTAAAGATTATAGATCAAATACATTTTCGGTAAAATTTAATAAATCCCTAATATTAGAGGTCACCAAACTTCTCATTGCCTGTTCTTTTGCCTTGATGCAAAAGAACCAAAAAACCCGTCTGGCTGGCGCCGCCGGACAGGTCAAGACTGTCAGGAAAAATCTGAAAATTCAACGGTGCACCTCTCTAAAATTCTTAAACTCCCCCGCACTCAATAGTAGAATAGCTATAAAGATTTTTTGCATATGTTGAGTGCGGGGTCAGACAGAAAGAATTTTTACGTTCGGTGCACCGGAATTTCTGGCGATTTTTCCTGAAGGTCTATCTTAACTACATCTTATTTTTTAACTGGATAGTAATGACCCTCAGCAGGCAGGCCGCGACATCCATGTCTCGCCACATAGTGGTCCCTTCCGGGACAATGACAGCCTGCTCAGTTTCGGAGCTAAAGCAATATTCATATAAAAATATACCGTATGATGAACAGCAGAGCAAAAATCATGATCAACCAGTGCACTTCCTTTGCCCGCCCCGCCAGAATTTTGACGATGGTATAGGAAATAAATCCGAAGGCGATTCCCTCCGTGATGCTGAATCCGCTGAGCGGCATGATAACAATGGTCAGAAAGGCCGGAAAGGCCTCACTGAAATCATTCCATTGAATGCGGGATACGCTGCTCATCATCAGGCACCCTACGGTAATCAGTGCCGGTGCAATGACCGGGTACAGCTGCAGCTGAAGAGTCCTTCCGCCGGTCAACACCATTTCATAAGGGTGCGGACTGCCGATCATGGACACCAGCGGAGAAAAAAACAAAGCCGCCAGGAAAAAGAGACCGGTAACCAGATTAGCCAGCCCGGTTCGTCCTCCCTGCGATACACCGGCCGCACTTTCTATATAACTGGTAATGGTGGAGGTGCCCAGCAGGGCTCCGCTGATGGTGGCAAAGGCATCCGCCTGCAAAGCCTTCCTGGCTCCGGGCAGAGTTCCATCTTTCCTGATAAAACCGGCCTTCTCACTCACCCCGATAAGGGTACCGATGGTATCGAAGAGATCCAGGATGAAGAAAGTAAAAACGATGGTGAAAAAACCAATATTCAATGCTCCGGCAATGTCCATCTTAAAAAAAGTAGGGGATAGTGACGGCGGGGCAGAGAGGATGCCCTGGTAATCAATAATGCCGGTGAGCAGCCCAATCACGGTATTGGCAGCGATTCCGATCAGGATTGCACCTCTCACGCCGCGGCTGGTCAGAATGGCGATCAGCAAAGTGCCGAAAAGGGTTAACAGCACCGGAGAACTCCTGATGGTTCCCAGCTTTACCAGTGAGCCGGGATCATCCACCACCAACCCGCCCCACTGCAGTCCCAGGAAGGCTATCAGCAGCCCTATACCAACCGCAATGGCATGCTTCAGGGTATCGGGTACCGCCCGTATGACTTCCTTCATAAAAGGAGTAAAGGACAGAAGCAGGAAGACTGTTCCTGAAATAAAAACCGCTCCCAGTGCAACCTGCCAGGCATGGGTTCCTGCCTGTTCACCCATTTGCAGTGAAATCAGAGGAACGGCGGCAAATGCAAAGAAGAAATTGTGACCCATGGCGGGCGCCTGAGCGATGGGGTAATTGGTCATTAATCCCATCAGGAGGGTACCCAGGGCACTGGCAATACAGGTGGCCACAAATACCGCACCCCTGTCCATACCTGCAGCTGACAAAACCGCCGGCTGTACAAAAATAATATATGCCATGGTCAGAAAAGTGGTGGAACCGGCAATAATTTCAGTTTTTACGGTAGTATTGTTTTCCGAAAGTCTGAAATAGTTTAGCATGATCTCTCCTCTCGGTTCCCGGCATAGCCGACGTCCTCTGTTTCAGGCACATGTTTAACCAGGACGAAGCAAACTCAGGTCTCCGTCACAGGTTCAATTTGGGAATGAGCCCGGATTTCCTCCCGGCTATGCCAAATACCCTGATCAATGCCGGAGCAAAATGATTTCAACTGTTTCCAGCGATAGGCAGATTTCAGGTTTTCCGGCCAGAACGGAAAGGTGCGGCACTGCAGCGGTCGGACGTCATAGATGGAACACCGGTTATCCTGCAGAAATATGCAGGCATAATGCGATTCGTCCTCCAGGGCCCACCCCTTTTCACCATGCACAGCATATTGTTTCAGAAAAAACTCCTGATCCATCGAGAAAAACCGGCTGACGGACTCTATCTCTTCCTGCGAAATTCTAACCTTGCCTCCCGGGAGCCTGCAACATTCCCCACAGGAGGTACAGGTGAACCTGAGGCCATTGTCATAAAACTTTTTCATATGCAGCTCTTTTCAGGTGAAATTTATATAACCCACATAATACTCTCAAATAGAATTTATGTTTTCGGGCTTTTTTTTAAGGTACCAGGTATCAGGAGTCAGGCTTCAAAAAAACAAGATTACCACATGGTGGTCGCCATGCGAAAGATCAAAGATTAAAGAGGTTAAAGGGTAAAGGCAAGGTATAAGTGATAAGGATTAAGTAACAAGGGAGAAGATTTCCCCCAAACGAAATTCGTGAAATTCGTGGACCATTTTTGCCGACTGCCTACTGGATGCTGGATAAGGGAAAAAGGCTAAGGGATAAGGGCTTCCCGACGACCCATATCATACCGGTCTCTGATTCTTTCTCGGTTTTCTATTACCATTGAAGATCCATTGAAATTAGATTTATGAAAAGTATTTACACAAAATATTTTACAATCTTTCTCGACGAGATGACTGGATGGAGTTGGCATCGTCGGGAATCTTTCGCATAGCGATCATTTCGTGGTAATCTTTCCTGCCTGCGCCGATGCTCCGGCAGGCAGGCATCCTTAATCTTTGATCTTGTCTTTTTGCCATCTGCAGACCGTAAACTGTCGACTGTTTTTTCTTTATTCTATATTCTTGCCCTTCTCCCGAGTGGGGGTTACCGTCAGGTAATTTATTTTTTCCCTTGATAAAATGGCACTTTTTTCTGATTTTTTCCAAACGTTGATCTACTCATTTCATTCAGGAGAATTAAATGTCTGCCGAGAAACCCGTTTATCCACTTTCATTCCGCATTCGCAGATTTATCAACTGGTTCCCTATGGGGCTCACCTATGCTTTCCTCTACATGGGGCGCTATAATCTCACCGTCTCCAAGAACGCCCTGGGGGATCTAATGACCAAGGCGGACTTCGGTACTATTTTTGCCGCAGGAACCATCACCTATGCCTTCAGCTTTCTTATCAACGGTCCACTGACGGATAAAATCGGAGGAAAACGGGCTATTCTCATCAGTGCCGGCGGAGCGGCAATCATGAACATCCTGCTGGGCGTGCTAACTTATGTCCTGCTGACCACTGAAACCCAATTCAATCTGGTCCTGTGGTTTTCCATTATTTATGCCGGAAATATGTATTTCCAAAGCTACGGAGCGGTGTCCATCGTAAAGGTTAATTCCAACTGGTTTCATATCCGGGAACGGGGTGTGTTCGGTGGTATATTCGGTATGCTTATTTCGCTGGGATTGTATTTTGCATTTGACTGGGGACAACTGATCGTACAGGCTACCCAGGCGACTCCTACCAGTCTGAGTGCAGTTCAGAAGCTGTTACGCCACCTCCTGGCCATCGACGGCAGCAGTGGAATCGACCAGACCTGGTGGGTATTCTGGGTACCAGCCGCGTTGCTGGGATTCTTCCTGCTGATCGAAATCTTCCTGCTGCGGGACAAGCCGTCCGGGGCTGGTTTTGAAGATTTCGACACTGGTGACGCCTCTTCCGGGGAGATGGACAAAGTTTTCGGGCTGAAAGAGATCCTGATGAAAATTCTGACCAATAAAATCATAATCACCATTGCAATTATTGAATTCTGCTCGGGTGTGATGCGTAACGGTATTATGCACTGGTACCTTATTTTTGCCAACGACATGGGTTATGTCTATAACTTCTTCGTGAAAGTGCACTGGGGATTGCTGCTAATGCTGGCAGGAGTGTTAGGAGGTATTTTTGCGGGAGTGATATCCGATAAAGTATTTGGTTCCCGCCGCGGTCCGGTGGCTGCACTTCTGTATGGCCTGATGCTGATCAGCACTCTGGCCATGTGGCCGCTGGTTACTTCCACAAATAATCAGGTGAAGGATGGCTTTGAGGTGATTATCGATAAACAGAAAGTGGAAAAATATAAACATGCCCATCAGATTGATATTCCCCATATTAAAAACCGGCTGGAAGAAAAATACCAGGTACAGATTGTGGATACCAGTGGTTCACAGGTCATCTGGAAAGTGTATTCGCCAGAAAAACGCCGCATGATTGCCACCCGTATAGAAGGCACTCAGCTGGCGCAGTATGAACGGTACAACAAATATAAGGGAGAATCTGAGCTTCTGCGGGTGGATCTGAAAGACGTGGGACGGGTTCTGGGAGCACCCACCAATACCAATAGTTTTATCCTGGGATTCATCGTGGTCTTTATGTCCCTGTGTGTCATTGGTGTGCACGGCATGCTTTCCGGGACATCCACCATGGATTTCGGCGGGCGGCGGGCAGCTGCCACCGCCGTGGGGTTGATAGACGGTTTTGTCTACCTGGGAACCGGTGTGCAGTCCATAGCACTGGGATTTCTCACCACCCAAAACTGGAACTACTGGCCACCGTTCCTGATTCCCTTTGCCATTCTGGGACTCATACTCTCCATTCGCATCTGGTATGCTTTTCCACATGCGAAAAAGAAGGGGCATAAATGAGGATGAAGGATTAAGGATGAAGGATTAAGGATGAAGGATTAAGGAATAGGGAACGTAGAGCATGGCGGTAAGCGCATAGCGCATAGCGGAAAGGATGCAGGTATCAGGTTTCAGGAATCAAAAAAAGATTAAAAATCAAAGATTAAAAATTACCAAGAAGTGGTCGCGATGCGAAAGAAAAAAAATTAAAAACAGGCGATTGCGGGGTGGATGTCCGATTTATTAAGTATTGAGTTGTTCGTGAACCAGGCCCCATAGGGGCGATATGTTTATAGCAAAAAGCGACCCATCACCTTTATTAAAATCCCGTCAGGGATGACATGTTTCAAATATTTAGATGCTTAGGAAAGCGACGTCCAGGAAGTCTACAGTTGGCAGAAGAGGTTGTCTTCTGGTACCTGTTACCTGAAACCTGTCTTTCCGCTATACGCTTTCCGCTTTGCAATTCGTGTTAATTTGTGTTAATTCCCGTCCCTTTCTTGTATCGGGCAGGCAGAGCGCATAGCGTAAAAGATGCAGGTTTCAGATTTTAGGAAATGGGATAAACCCGTCAGACCTGGATAAACTTCATATTATCCTTGCCCTGAAGGGGCAACAGAAAATAAAACAGGGCAACGCCCTGTTCCCGGAACACCAATAGACCAATAGCCCTGTAAGGGCGAAATAAAAAATCTGATACACAGAGTGATGCAGGAAGGATGATGAGTAGGTAGTAGACAGGATGAAGGATGAAGGGCAAAGATTAAAGAACAGGCTCAAGGCGAAGGGCTCAAGGCTATATCCAGTTAGCGTATTTTGTACTTTTTACTTTGTATTTTATATTTCCTGGTTCCTGAAGCCTGATACCTGGAACCTGTGTTTTATCAGCTTTGCTCTTTGCACTATATAATTCATGTTATTGGTAAATGAAAAAAGTATGACGATTAATAAAAAACATAGGTTGAATAATGGAAAAAAATCATTTTGATATTATCATTCTACTGGGAAGACCGGCATCCGGTAAATCCGAGGTGATCGATTATCTCAAAAAGACCCCGGTTAAGGAACGAATTGAACGATTCCATATTGGCAAATTTGAAGAAATTGACGATTTCCCCATGCTCTGGACCTGGTTTGAAGAGGATGCCATTCTGGAGAAGATCCTGAAAAAACCGCGCATGCACACGGACAGGGACGGTTACTTCCTCCATGAGTACCAGTGGCACCTGCTTATTGAGCGAATCAACATGGAATATTCCAAAAAATTAAGAGATCTGCCCGATTATCACCGGCAATACACCTCAATCATTGAATTTTCACGGGGGAGCGAGCACGGCGGTTACCGGGCTGCGGTACCGCATCTCTCCGAAGAAATTGTTAATACGGCCGGAATCGTTTACATTAATGTGTCCTACCAGGAATCCAAGCGGAAAAACCGGCGGAGATTCAATCCGGAGCGGCCTGACAGCATCCTGGAACACGGTCTGCCGGACGAAAAGCTGGAAAAACTGTACAAAGAGGTAGACTGGGAGGAAATAAGCGCCGGAGATCCCCACTATATTGATATTAAAGGCCACAAAGTTCCCTACGTTGTATTTCAGAACGAACCGGAAATCACCGATAAACCGCAGGAACTGGGGGATCACCTGCAGGAGGTTACCGGACGGTTGTGGGGGGTAAGATGGCGTTAGGAGGCATTCCGACATTTTCCTCACAAGCGAAGCTTGTGAGAGGTAAGACGGTGGTGGGAGACAATTTCCTCACAAGCGAAGCTTGTGAGAGGTAAGACGGCCTTGGGAGACAATTTTCTCACAAGCGAAGCTTGTGAGAGGTAAGACGGCGTTGGGAGACATTTTCCTCACAAGCAAAGCTTGTGAGAGATTGTCTACATGGCAAAGTAGAAGCCGTACCAGACCGTGGTGGGGGTGATGCGTACTGCCGGCAGCGGCAGCCTGAAAATATTAAATTCATCCTTCCAGAATTTCAGGTAGCGGTTATTTCCGGTGGGTATTTTATTGAGATCCAGATCCAGGCCAATCAAAAACTCCCGCTGTCCGTTAAATACATCGGTGGCAATGTCCTGCACACCATAGCCAAGAGATATTCCCCAGGGAGCCAGCCAGCCGGGCAGGGAAGATTTCCAGCCTTGCGGCATCAGATCGTAAGGATTAAGCGACAGCCAGAAATTGAATCCCTCATAATCATCCAGCCAGCTTTTACTCACCGTGCTGTAAAGCCCGTTTTTATAGGCAGATGATGGATAATAACTGACTTTTAACCGGATTCCCTTCAACTGTTCGGGATAAAATTGCTGCAGTGCCGAGTATCCTACACCCAGGATATTCATGGTCAGATCATAATAACTGAAACCCCAGGCTTTATAAAATCCATCGGTGATTTCAATCTGAAGCATCCAGATAAAGCCGGTGATGGATCCGTACCAGATGGATTTTGGTGCTGAAAATCCGCTCCAGCGGTAAACCTTGGAGGCCAGGTGACTGATATAATATGCCTCCACCATATGACCCACTTTGTCCATCTGTTTATACTCCCGGATATCGCGACTTCCCTCGTGGAAATGGAAGGTAGAGGTAGAGGTGTTGTACTGGAGATCTGAAATTTTAGCGAACCCAAAGGCATCGAAAACCAGGAAGGCACCCAGGATTACCGACAGCCGGGTCCATTTCACATCGGATTTTACCGTCCAGGCGGTGCCGTCATCCAGGAAGGGACGATACTGATCATCAAAAGGTTCGATGCTGAGCGGGGACCGGTTGCCCAGCGAATCCGCCGGGAAGGCTGCCTGCAGTGAGCGGGGAATGAGCAGGATAGTAATCAGAATACTCAATACCAGCAGGGATGCGATGGGTAAACAGACGGAATTTGAAAAACGCATTCTATGGTCGCAATAATTCGTGAATAATCAACAAATTCTTAAGAGCCGGCTTACAGTTGCTGCTCAGGAACCGGATATTTCCGGCCTCGGGTTAATAAGGCTTTGGGCAGTCTCTCACCGAATGATAATTTTCAGCGAAGGTTTTTACTTAGATCTGTGACTCTTTTTGATGCGGATCAGTAAAACAATACCGAAGGATACACAGAACCTTCAGTGATTTAAACAATTTTTACTGAAATTTCTGGGTCACATCCTCACGGGTTTTCTTTACCAGGATCCGGAAATCGAAGGATTTCAGTTTTTCATCTGCTTCGGTATCGATCTTTATCCAGTATTTCCACATTAGGCGCATGCGCCGGCTGAGGCGGCGATTATTCAAATATTCAATCATTTGCGGATGTGCCTGAAGGATAATGCGTCGGTCGTAGTCCGAGGCCACATATCTGCGGATAAGACGCTCGATATTGGCCAGTACCGTCCCCTGTGTGGGTACCAGGCCGGTTCCTTCGCAGAGCGGACAGGGTTCGGTAATATTATAGATCAGGCTGGGGCGAATTCGCTGGCGGGTCATTTCCACCAGTCCAAAGCGGCTTATCTCGGACACCCGGCTGATGGCCCGGTCATGGGAAAACTCTTTCTTCAATTCATTTTGGATCCTGGTTCTATTTTCCTCACGCTCCATGTCAATAAAATCGATAACAATGAGGCCGCCGATATCCCGCAATCGCAGCTGTCGGGCAATTTCCCGCGATGCTTCCAGGTTGATCTTCAGTGAATTCCGTTCATGATCCTTCCTCCCGAAATACCGGCCGCTGTTGACATCGATTGACGTCAACGCTTCGGTCTGTTCAATGATGATATACCCCCCGTTATCCATCCATACCTTGCGCAGCAAGCTTTTTTGCAGCTCTTTTTCGATATTGAACACATCAAAAACCGGTTTATTGGATTTAAAATACTCCAGGCGGTTCAGCAGATCAGAACCCACATCTCTCAGATAACGGTGAATCTCCCGGTACATTTTGCGTGAATCCACCACCACCCGCTGAACATCGCTGGTGAACAGATCCCGAATGACGCTGGAGGCCATACCCAGGTCTTTAAAAATCAGTTTTGGAACCTCGGTTACCTTCAGATCTGCCTGCACCTTTTTCCAGGTTTTCATCAGCTTTTGCAGGTCGGCCCTCATGGTGGCTTCGTCTTTGCCTTCGGCCACGGTTCTCACGATAATGCCAAAATTTCTGGGGCGTATTTTCCGCGCTACCTGGCGAAGCCGCTTGCGTTCCTGGACAGATGAAATCTTGCGGGAAACTCCCACCCGGTCCTGGTTGGGAGCCAGCACCATATACCGTCCGGGCAGGGTTAATTCGGTCGTCACCCGGGGGCCTTTGGTAATAATAGGTTCCTTGATAATCTGAACGCCAATTTCCTGCCCATTTCGCAAAAGGTCAGCCGGATCCACATCATCTTTTTTCTTTTCGCTGGAAATCATTTCTTCATCGATATCCGCAAACAGCTGATTGACTTCATCCCCCATATCGGAGAAATGCAAAAACGCATCCTGTTCAAAGCCGATATTGATGAAGGCAGCCTGCATACCTTTCACAACTCTGCGGATACGGCCCTTGTAAATATCCCCCACCATCCGTTCATTATCAGGCCGTTCCACAAAAATTTCAACGAGTTTACCATTTTCCAACAGTGCGATACGGGTATCTTCGTTGGTTGAATTAATAACAATTTCTTTTTTCATACTTTATTTTCTCCTGCAGAGGTAAGATCCCCATTTCATATCATATCCAGCGGATCCAAAACCTTGTCCCCCTCAACAATATACTGGCCGGATCTCTGGGTAAAGAATGTGCGGGGATCCACATCATGTTGCTTAAACAGCTCATCAAGAACTTCCGTTACTTTCGCCGTTCTTCCTTCAATCGCATCTAATGTAATATATAGTTTTCGATCGAGGTTTTCCAATTTGGAAATAAATGGTTTAATATTAATTATCCTGCTGCTTTCTTTCAAGGGGCGTTCCACCTCTATTATCTCACGTGCAAGAAAATCCTCAATCCAGGTGGGGGAGAGTTCCAACTCCTCGAGTTCAGTTTCATACACTGCCCGGTTGATCACCGCTGAAAGCGAGGGTACTTTTGAAAACAGGGTTTTTTGTGCCAGGATCTGCAATCCCTCCGGCAGAACCTGATTAAGTTTTGTTTGAAAATCCGATTCCTGCCCCATTTCGGCTTCCAAATCCACATATTCCGCGATGCTGGCAATTCCCAGGCCAAGAGGGGGACCGAATGCCATTTTGGGTCGAGGATGAAATCCCTGTGAATAGACCAGAGGAATTCGGGCACGCCTGGCGGCACGGTCAAAAAGCCGGACGACATCCAGATGAGATATAAAGCGGATCAGGCCGGTTTTGGTAAAGCGCAGCCGTATTTTTTTCTTTACCGGCGGGGTAGTTGCAATTCTTTTTTTGCGGTAACGGCCAAAACTGACACTACTGCCGGAATCCTGGTCTTTGTTGAGGGTTTCGGGATCGGATTGATTGCCGGTAATTTTCTTTCTACCGGAATCAACCGGTTCCATACAATCCACCAGATGTTTGAACTGCTGGCGCTGCAACCCGCATCCCAGACAGAGATAATCGCGGCAATCCCTGCTTAAATGCCCTTCGTAAGCACGTAACCGTTCCTTCTCCAAAAAAGATCTGGAAATCCCCATATCAATATGATCCCAGGGAAGAGGCACAGAAACGGATAAGGGGCGCAGGTAAACCTTCCAGTCCAGACCGTTATCCTCAAACGCTTTTTCCCAACGCTTCCAGTCGAATCCCTCCTTCCAGCCGTCGAAACGGGCGCCACTTTTCCAGGCACTCTCCAGTACCACACACAGCTCCCGGCCGCCGCGGTTAAAAATAGTCTCCACAGTACTGGTATTGCCATCCCGCCAGTTAACGGTGATGCGATCACTGCTCAACTGATTAAAGAGAAAGCGGGACTTGCGCTCCAGTTCCTGCGGCGGCTCCTGTTTTTCCCATTGAAATGGGGTGTGGGGTTTGGGTGAAAAGGGTGAAATGGCAATATTGAAGCGGACATCCTTATAATTTCCCGCCAGCCGCCTGCATTTTCCGATGAGTTCCACCAGGGCCTCCAGGTCTTCCTGCTTTTCGGTTGGCAGACCGATCATAAAGTAAAACTTTACCAGCTGCCATCCGTTTTCCAGAACCAGGTGGAGTGATTCCAGCAAATCTTCCTCCCGGATGTTCTTATTAATCACATTGCGGAGGCGCTGGCTTCCGGCTTCCGGTGCAAAGGTAAAACCGGATTTTTTAAAGGTACGCACAAAATCCACCATGTCCGGTGTCAGTCCGTCCAGTCGCAGAGACGGAAAAGAAAAACCCAATCTCTGGTCTTCGGACAGCATCTTTTCCTTCAGCATCAGCCAGCTCATATCAGAATAATCGGAGGTATTGAGGGAAAGGAGAGAGATTTCATTAAAGCCGGTGGATTCGACGGCCTGCCAGGATTGCAGGATAATCTCCTCTACCGATCTTTCTCGCACCGGACGGTAAATCATGCCCGCATTGCAAAACCGGCAGCCTTCCGTGCAGCCCCGCATGATCTCCAGTGAGAGGCGGTCGTGGGTAACTTCAATAAGCGGAACCAGTGGTTTTACCGGATAATTTTTCTGTTCCAGGCGGGGAACAATCCGCTTAACGACCGGCAGCGGAACTCCTTCTCTCAGCGGCCTGATCTGCCGGAAGTCCCCGAATGAATCATATTCCGCCCGGTAAAAGGCGGGAATGTACATTCCTTTAACCGTGGAAAGATCTGCCAGAATTTTCTCCCTGGGCAGGCCGGCCTCTTTCCCGTCACGGATCACCTGGCTGATTTCCAGCGCTGCTTCTTCTCCATCACCGATCAGAAAACCGTCTATGAAAGCAGCCAGCGGTTCCGGATTATAAGTGGATGGCCCTCCGGCGATAACCAGGGGCCAGCGGTTATCCCTATCGGCTGAGTGAAGAGGAATACCGGCCAGATCCAGCATATTTAAGAGGGTGGAATAGGTCAGCTCATACTGCAGGGTAAATCCGATCCAGTCAAATTCGGTGAGAGGAGTACGGGACTCCAGGCTGAATAGGGGTATATTTTTTTGCCGGAGTATGTCTTCGGCATCGAACCAGGGGGCGTACACCCGTTCTGCCCAGATATACGGCTGGCTGTTGAGGATATGATAGAGCATATCAAAACCCACATAGGACATGCCCAGCTCATAAATTTCCGGAAAAGCCAGTGCAACCCGGACTTTTACTTCCCCAATATTTTTGCGGACAGCATTATACTCATTACCGGTATAACGTCCGGGTTTATTAATAAAAGGCAGAAAATCTTTCTCTACCCTGGCAGTTAAATCCATCTTAGCAAAAGTCGTCTTTCTCGAAACTGTGATTGAAAAATAACCCAGTTCTACTACAGCCCCCTTAAAGTTACCAGTTTCTATCGGTTTTAACCCCGCCAGAACGAATTCCAGACGGGGCTGACACGGAGTTTGCAGTTTCGCCGGTTCCGGATTTGAATTTCGCTGTTTATTCTACTCGTACGCAATACGTTCCAGATCGTCTTTAATCCGGCTAATATTTTCCACCGAATCCGGAACAACCAGGATCGCATTTTCTCCAGCCAACGTTCCAAGAATGTGTTTGTGTTTCAGCTGGTCAATAAACAATGCGACGCCTTCTGCACGCCCGGTTATTGTTTTGACCAGAACAGTTGATTCATTATTATAGACACCCAGTATTTCCATCCCGATCAGCTTGCGGAAGGAATGACCGCCTTCTTCTTCTGATATCGCATAACGGTATCCGTCGGCAGTAGGTACACGCACGATTCCCATGTTATGTAAATCCCTGGACAGAGTGGCCTGGGTCGTCTTAAATCCACGCTCGTGCAAACGCTTCAGCAGCGTTTCCTGATTTGCAATTCTTTCTTCTTGAATAATCTGTTTGATTTTGAACTGGCGTTCTTTTTTCCTCGCCATTATTCACTCCTGAATTAATGATAATACAATAAAATCCCATGCATACAGAATAAATATGAAGGCAGGGATAAATTTATTCCCTGCCTTCGGGAAAACAATTACTTTTTGTCACGCAGGGCTGCCTGCGCTGCTGCCAACCGGGCAATAGGCACCCGGAAAGGCGAACAACTGACGTAATTCATTTTAATCCGATGGCAGAATTCAACCGATGACGGTTCTCCTCCATGTTCGCCACAAATTCCTATTTTAAGATCTTTACGGGTTTTACGTCCATACTCAACTCCCCATTCCATCAGACGGCCGACGCCTTCCTGGTCGATGGCCTCAAAGGGATCGCGGGGGAGGATATCATGCTCCACATAGTAGGGCAGGAATTTACCCGCATCATCTCTGGACAGACCGAAAGTGGTCTGAGTCAGGTCATTGGTACCGAAACTGAAAAATTCAGCGACTTCGGCGATCTGGTCGGCGGTAATGGCTGCACGGGGCAGTTCAATCATGGTGCCGACCAGGTAATTGACTTTTAGTCCATACTTTTCAAAAACTTCTTCCGCCACTTTTCGAACCACCTGATCCTGAGCCCGCAGTTCATTCACGTGCCCCACCAGGGGAATCATGATTTCCGGCTTCACATTCACACCTTCTTTTTTCACTTCGCAGGCGGCTTCCAGGATGGCCCGGGCCTGCATTTCAGTGATTTCCGGAAAAACGATTCCCAGACGGCATCCGCGGTGACCCAGCATGGGATTAAATTCATGCAGGGATTCAATTTTCGCCCGCAGTTTCTCCAGGGAAACACCCAGTGCATCCGCCACTTCCTTTTGTTCCTTCTCTTCATGAGGCAGGAATTCATGCAGAGGCGGATCCAGCGTCCGGATGGTTACCGGCCGGTCCTGCATCACTTTGAAAATGCCGATAAAATCCTCTTTCTGCATGGGCAGTAAAACCTCCAGTGCCTTGCGCCGGCCTTTCTCATCGCCGGATAGGATCATCTCACGCACCGCCTGAATACGATGACCCCCGAAGAACATGTGTTCAGTACGGCACAGACCGATTCCCTCTGCCCCGAAGGCGATGGCATTGGCGGACTGATCCGGCTGATCTGCATTGGTACGTACACCCAGGGTACGGAACTCGTCCGCCCAGTTCATGATCTTCTGGTAGGTATTAAAAGTCTTAGAATCACTGGCCTTCATGGTTTTATCGATAAGCACCTGCAGCACTTCGGAGGGTTTGGTTTCAATTTTACCCTGGAGAACCTCACCGGTGCTCCCATCCAGCGAAATCCAGTCACCTTCCTTTACCACTTTACCATCCACTTCGAACTGGCGTGTCTTATAACTGATATTGAGGGAACCGGCACCGGCGACACAAACCTTTCCCATCTGGCGGGCTACCAGGGCCGCATGGGAGGTCATCCCACCGCGTGCAGTCAGAATACCTTCGGCCGCATCCATCCCCTTGATGTCTTCCGGACTGGTTTCAATACGGGCCAGGATCACCTTTTCTCCCCGCTTTTTCCATTCCACGGCATCCTGGGCATTGAAAACCACCCGGCCGCTGGCTGCACCGGGACCGGCATTCAACCCTTTGGCGATGAGTTTTCCGCTTTTCACCAATTCATCCTTCTGATTCATATCAAAGATAGGCCGCAGCAGCTGGTTCAGCTGATTCGGTTCCACCCGCATGAGGGCTTCCTTCTTGTCAATGAGGCCTTCTTCCACCATATCCACCGCAATACGGAAGGCGGCAAAACCGGTTCGCTTTCCGGCACGGGTCTGCAGAAACCACAACCGGCCATCCTGGATGGTGAATTCCATGTCCTGCATCTCTTTATAATGCGCCTCCAGTTTATCAAAAATTTCACCCAGCTGTTTATAGACATCGGGCATAATGTCTTTCAATTTCTTCAATTCCTGGGGAGTACGGATACCGGCCACCACGTCTTCCCCCTGGGCATTCACCAGGAATTCACCATACATTTCCTTGTCACCGGTGGCGGGATTACGGGTAAACGCCACACCGGTGGCGCTGTCTTCACCCATGTTTCCATAGACCATGCTTTGAACGTTTACAGCAGTGCCCCAGTGGCCGGGAATATCGTTTAGTTTGCGGTAAATGATGGCCCGTTCATTGTTCCAGGATTTAAACACCGCACCGATGGCACCCCAGAGCTGTTTCATGGGGTCTTCCGGGAAAGCCTGGCCGGCATGCTCCCGGATCGCTTTTTTAAATTCGGAGACCAGGTCTTTCAGATCATCGGCTGATAACTCGGTATCAAATTCAATCCCGAGCTTCTTCTTGCGTGAATCCATTATCTCCTCGAAAGGATCCACATCATCCTTATGCACCGGTTTGAGACCCAGCACCACATCACCGTACATGGCCACAAAGCGCCGGTAACAGTCGTAGGCAAAACGGGCATTGCCGGTTTTCCGGATCAGGCCCTGAACCGTCTCATCGTTCAGTCCCAGGTTGAGGACCGTGTCCATCATACCCGGCATGGATGTGCGGGCTCCGGAGCGGACGGAAACCAGTAACGGATTTTCCTTATTCCCGAATTTCGCCTGCATGACATCTTCCACTTTCTTCAGGGCATCTTTCACCTGCTGTTCCAGTTCCTTGGGATACTGGTCTTTATTATTGTAATAGTATGTACAGACCTCGGTTGAAATTGTATAGCCTGCCGGCACCGGGATACCGATATTAGTCATTTCGGCCAGGTTAGCCCCTTTACCTCCCAGCAGATTTTTCATATCCCTGGTACCTTCGGCTTTACCGTCGCCGAAAAAATAGACGTACTTGTCAGCCATTGATAAACCTCCTTACATCAGTTAATCGTCTGTCAGAATGTGTTTGATTATTCATATTTTTCGATATTCTACAATCAATTCAAGTCCGGTAATTTAAACAACAGCTCCCCTTTTTCCAAAAAAAATAAAAAATCAGGAATAAAAATAAGTCAGGTTATGTGAATACCGGCGCATGATATTCCCATGGTCAGGCTGGCCGTTGTACCTTCAGCCTGCAGCGGGCACCACCGGGATGTAAAAAAGGTATTTTGTATAAACAGAACTTATGGTTTATATTGTCAGAAATTCTTAAACAGGTTAAAAGATGTGGAGAAGCGATGAACCATTTTTATGCAGTCATTTCATGCTGCGGGATTATTTTGCTACTGGCGGCCGCCGGTTATTCCGGAGAACAAAATAAACCGTTATATCAATTTAAAACCGAAGTTGAGGTACCGGTAACTCCGGTGAAAAGCCAGGATAGCACCGGTACCTGCTGGTGTTTTTCCACCGTATCCTTTCTGGAGTCCGAACTGCTGAGGCAGGGAAAGGCTTCATACGATCTCTCCGAAATGTATGTGGTGAGAAACGTGTATCCCCGGAAAGCCGAAAATTATATCCGCCTGCAGGGAGCCGCACGCTTCGGAGAAGGCGGACTGAGTCATGATGTTATTAACACCATTTTTTTGTTTGGCATTGTGCCGGAAAACGTCTACAGCGGTAAAAATATAGATGAAAAGAATCATAATCACCGGGAAATGTTTGCCGTTCTGAAGTCCATGCTGGATGCAGTGCTGGAAAAGAAAGGGAAAAAGATTACCCCCCGCTGGAAGGATGCCTTCAACAGTACACTGGATGCCTACCTGGGAGCGCTTCCCGCGGAATTTGAATACGGAGGGGAAAGCTATTCTCCGCAGGAATTTGCCCGATCACTGGGACTGAATCCGGAGGACTATCTCGAGCTGACCTCCTTTTCACATCATCCCTACTACCGGCAAATGCGGATTGAAATCCCGGATAACTGGGTCGGATATGACGGTTATTATAATCTGCCCCTGGATGAGCTGGAATCCGCGGCGGACCAGGCTTTAAAACAGGGTTTCTCGCTGGTTTGGGACGGAGATGTATCGGAAGACAGCTATGCCGATGAGGAAAGCAACTTCGCCATTATTCCCGCAAACGGGCAACAGGAAATTTCTCAAGCCCGAAAACAGGAGAAAAAGACGAATCCGGTTACCGAGAAAGAAATCAGCCAGGAATACCGCCAGAAAACTTTTGATAATCAGACCACCACCGATGACCACCTGATGCACATGGTAGGTATTGCCCGCGATCAGTACGGCCATAAATTTTACATGGTTAAGGATTCCTGGTATGCCAACACCTGGTATCACGGCATCATCTACCTCTCCCGATCCTATTTCCGGCTGAAAACCACCGGAATCATGCTGAACAAAAGGGCGTTGCCGGCGGAGATGAGGGTGAGGTTGGGGGTGGAGTGAGGGACCTAGACAAGCGGAGCCCTCACCCTTCCAAGCAGAGCTTGGAAGGGATTACTGCCGCGCATAACAATAGAGGCAGTGGTACTTGCAGGCGGTTTCGACATAATCCCCGATATCCACCGCTGCGGTGCAGCCGCAATCCGGGCGGGTGGGTGCCTGGCGTTCGCTGACCCGGTGCGATCCCAGCCGGTTCAACAAGGCCCCGTTGATACACTGCCCCTTGCGCAACCCCTCCACCCCCAGAAGGGCATCATTGGAACAGCTGTAAACCTGCACACCGTACAGTGAAGCCAGATCCGCCATTTCCTGCAGGATATCCAGTTTTTTGCGCTGCTCCAGTTCGAGGTACTGGAAGTTTTGAATGGCCCTGGCCCGCTTCAGCACTTTGGGGTACAGATGCACCATGCTGATGTAACACCGTCGCATTCCCAGCAGGCTGACGGTTCTTACCATCCGCCGGAAGGTCTGAATATCATGATTGGTTTCGATGTCTGCATCGCGACTGAAATATACCAGAGGATCATATCGCCAGATAACCGCTTCACTGCCATAAATCTTCACCAACTGCTCAAGCTGTGCGAGGGCCTCAGTTGGAGAGATCATGTCCGGTTCCAGAATGGAGTGGGCGGGATTTATGGTGAAATGAAAAAACAGGTCAAAATAATCAAAAAAAGTATAATTTTTAAGAAAAGTGCTGTAATTGCGGGACCAGAAGACAATCCAGGCCACCTCCCGCGGGGTAAGCAGCACCCGTTTTACCTGCCGGCGGTTTAAGGGATTGGGCACATCCACAAAACCGGCCTCTATGTGCTTCATGAACCATTTCAGGTAAAAGGCCGGAATATCCGTGCGACGGCTTGCAGAGATAACCTGTCTCATGGGCTAAAAATAGGGAATAAAATGGGATAATTCAATGAGTATGTCATCATCCCAAGCCAAGCATCACAAGCGAATCATCCATCCCAAGCAAAGCTTGGGATGGATGATCAATAGCAAGGAGCGAGGGGCCGCCATACAGGAGGTAGAGGGCCGAGGAGTAAACCCATTGTTCCGGTTGGTCAACCCAACCCTTCTTTACCGGATTATTGTGAATGTAGTTTATTTTCTGTACTAAAAGTTTTCGTGCAGGTATAAGTTGCGGATGAAAACCTTCCTGCCATACTTGATATCTGTATTCCCTTTTATGACTTTTCTTGAAAATTTTTAAATATCTGAGAATTTTTTCTTCTTTATCCCTCTTTAACAATTCGAGGAGTTCTCTGGCCGTGTGCCTCTTAATTGATTGCATGACCCTTGTCAAACGGGGACATGAGACTACTAAATGGAAATGAGTAGTCATGATAATAAAAGCATATATTTTTAAATTTTTATGGTCCTGGCAGAATTTTAATGAGTCCAGAATAATATTAATGTATGATGAACTGGTAAACAATGGTATCCACTCAACCACCGTACTGGTAATAAAGTAGATACCATTTTGTTCCCGTACACGATACTTGCTTCTCATACCCCGCTCCAGTCATCTGCACCCCAAGCGGAGCTTGGAGTGCTGCTCAGCTTGGGGCGCAATGACACCCCTACTTTTGATAGACCAGCCTGATGGTCCGGCGGTAATAGCCGGCCTTCAGTACGGCATAGTAGATGCCGGCAGGCAGAAGCCGGCCAGCGGCATCGCGGGCATTCCACTCCAACCGGTAACTACCGGGCGTCATGCTGCCGGTATACAAGCGGGTTACCAGCTCTCCCAGCACATTATACACGGCCAGTTGCACCTCCAGATCCGGCTGCGGAAACGCCGGAATATCAAAGCGGATGGTGGTGGCCGGATTGAACGGATTGGGATAGTTGGGATGCAACATGAATGACGCGGGCAGATTTGCGGCACCGGTATTCACCACCTCGCCGCCGGCTCCATGCGGAGCGGCCGACAACGGACCGTGAAAGGTTCTTTTCCCATTCATGTCCACGTCGGCCAGCTGGTACCAGAAGGTCTCACCATTCCAGACCGAGCAGTCCTCGAATGTATAGACCGTCCGCATATTAGTGTTACCCTGACCCCTGAGCTGTTCGTCACTGCGATAATCAGCCAGCCGTACATAGGCACTGTCACGAAGCCGGGAACGCCAGATCTCGAAGCCGGCGTTGTCCGTTTCACTTTCCGTGACCCAGCGCAGGACCACCCGGCCATCCCCGGCCGCGGTGGTGAAGGAGGAAAGGGTCACCGGCAGCGAAAAATCTCCGAACGTACCCAGATCGAAACGGTTGACGTCATCCCCCGTCCAGTTGTTCAGATCGCTGATAGACAGCAGCGCTGCCGCCGGGGTGGGAAAATTCAACCCTGCGGTATACATCAGGTTGTCATACTCCTGCAGCGCCACCGCCGTCTCGCCATTTACCAGCCCGGCCGGCAGCGCAGAGGAGTTGGTACTGGTGGCATCGTCCTGCCACACCCCTGCCCCGGTCACGTTGACGGCATAAACGAAGACCGGTGCCGCTTCATCTCCCTGGTAGACCAGCAGCTGATCTCCGCTGGAGGACAGCGCGAATGATCCAGAGCCGGTGAAATTCCCGGCCAGTTCTCCGAAGGTGAGTACCGTGCCGGCAACGATGGGGTACGGGGCGGTGTAAATCTGGATTCCTTCTCCTCCACGGAATCCACCAACCGCCAGCCAGCCGTTGTCAGTGAACCTGATTTCGGTGCCGGCTGTTCAACGTCAATTATTTTTTCTTTTCAGCGACAATTAGAATTCCCGTTATTT
>CAYWTB010000085.1:0-19799 GCA_964461135.1 uncultured Caldithrix sp.
TGATGAGACAATATACAAAATATTATACGACATTACAAGCATGACATGACACTAGTTATGTTCTGGAATATTTATTAGGACAACATTGTGCTTCTTCTGATTCTACTATTATTGAACAAGGTCTGGAAAAGGTAAAAACCATCATCAAAGAGCATTTCGTTCATCGAGATGAAGCGGAGTATGTAAAATCCACAATAAAAGAAAAAGGTGAACATCGAATAATAGATAAGGTTACTGCCAGTTTGAATGAAAATAAGGATATCTATGAGGCATACTTCTCTAATCTTGGCTTAAAAAAAGTAGAGATTAGTGGCAGTATAATAAAGCAACACAAGCGCTTGCTTTCAGGGGGTGGTGTTTGGAGTATTATCAATATGGGATATGTACCTTCTGATGATGGACAGCATTCTCCCTGGATTATTGAGAGTCTTAAGCCTATACAAATTTCAAAAGTAGATTTAGAGGAATATATCAGGTTACGAAAAGAGTTCACTAAAGAGGAATGGGTTGATTTATTAGTGCAAAGTATGGGATTGGAACCAGAGCATTTTAATTTTAGGAGTAAATTACTTCAAATTGCACGACTTATTCCATTCTGTGAAAATAATTATAATTTCATTGAACTAGGTCCTAAGGGAACAGGTAAATCGCATATATTTTCCGAATTATCCCCTCACGGTATATTGGTATCGGGTGGTGATGTATCACAGGCAAAATTATTTGTAAATAATGCCAATAATAGAATTGGACTGGTCGGATTTTGGGATGTGGTAACCTTTGATGAATTTGCGGGAAGCACCAAAACTCCAGATAAAAAATTAATTGATATAATGAAAAATTATATGGCAAATAAATCCTTTTCCAGGGGTAAGGATGTTTTAGGAGCGACAGCTTCATTTGCCTTTGTGGGTAACACGGAACATTCTGTTCCTTATATGATGAAAAATACGAACCTATTTGATGCATTACCGAAAGTCTATTATGATTCCGCATTTTTAGATCGTCTTCATATTTATATACCCGGTTGGGAAATAAGTAAACTGCGAAATGAAATGTTCACTGAAAATTATGGTTTTATTGTTGATTATCTGGCAGAGATATTAAAAGAATTACGCAAAGAAGATTATTCTTCGCTTATTAAGAATTATGTAGAATTAGATAACTCAATGACAGCACGAGATCGGGAGGGAATACTAAAAACTTTTTCGGGTATGGTAAAAATCCTTTATCCTGATGGTGTATTATCACATTCAGATGCGATTGAGATAATAGAATTTTCTGCTGAAGGTAGGAAAAGAGTTAAAGATCAGTTAATCAAAATGGATGATACGTTTGAAACAGTCAAATTTGTTTTCATTAATAAAGAAATGAATAAAGCTCAAAAGATAGAGACGCTTGAAAATGTTCAATACAGACCTGCAAGTGAGTCTTATATTGGGGATGATGAAGATCCTGAGATTAAATCGAAAAAAGTCCAAATAGAGTCAGAAATTGTACCAAAGCCGGGCCAGATTATAATACAAGATAATCAAGAGGGCATTACCTTTGAAAAACTTTTTTCGCCTTACATGAAAGGTGCTCAAAACATCATACTCACCGATCCCTATATAAGGTATCCCCATCAATTCAAACTGCTTTTAGAGTTCTGTACGGTTCTTACTGAAATCAAAGATTCTGATCAAGAAACCAGTTTAAAAGTAATATCCTGGAATGAACCAGAAGATAGGTTAAAAGAAAGCACTGAAAATTTTGAAGAAGTTGCACAGTCAGTCTTCGATTTGGGAATAAATCTTACTTATGAGCTAAATCCTAATATTCATGATCGTACGATAACTGCTGATAATGGGTGGAAGATTATTTTGGGAAGGGGTCTTGATATTTATATTAAACCCGAAGGTAGATTTCACATTGCTGATGTTTACCCGGAGAAACGTAAATGCAGGGCGTGTGAGATTACTTATATTAAATTATAAATTCAGTAAAGTATTTGATTTAGGCTCTTTTAATGCAAATAAAAGGCACTTTTCCATTCGGTCAACCCTTAAGGATCGTTGAACAAAAAGATCGATCTCCAAAAAAAATATTTATTTTGGGAGTTTATGCCAGTGCCGTCCATGCCAAATGGATAGATCCTGAAGGAAGAATTAAAATTAAAGCCTTGGCTGTTGCCAGTGAGCCTTACATATTTTGGAGGGGAGACGAGGTTCGTGACTTAATCGAGAAAATTCAAATCCCAGAAGAATTAGGTTACCTAGAACCAGCAGATTCCAGATTTAATGGTCCATCAGGTATGGCACTCGACGAGCACTTTCTTAAACCTATTGGTTTAAACAGAGAAGATGCTTGGATATGTGATATGGTACCGCATAGTTGTATTAATAAATCGCAACTTAGAGCTATTGATAAAAATTACATTGATTTTGTAAAAAAGTTTAATCTTCCAGAGCCTTCGATACCGTTAGTGCCGAGTAGTTTCACAGATTCATTTCGCAGACAAGAGATTTTAACCGAAATCGAGAAGTCAAAGGTGGATATCTTAATCACTCTAGGTGATCAACCATTAAGGTGGTTTATATCTTTCTTTAATCCAAAATATATCCGTTTATCATACTTTAGCAAGACTTCAAAGTTATATGGTAATCTGCATAAAATAAAGCTCGGAAATCTTAAAGTTAAATTACTACCATTGGTACATCCAAGGCAGGCTGGAAAGTTAGGTAGATATTCTATTGATTGGCAAGATGTGCATACTCATTGGATAATAAAAAAAGCCAAATATCTGTTTAAGGCCATCTAAAAAATATTGTTGCTTTATCATGAGATGGAAGACAGTAAAAAATTGCGGTAAAGTTTCAAAAATATCAATGATCGAGGGTGGTCCCGGATCAGGAATTTCCAGGTTTTTATTATATGAATCCTCAATTAGTTTTATAAAAGCCTGTACACAATATTATAATTTTGTAGGTGAATTTCCGTTTACATACAGTGAACGTCAGCTAAATTCAGTTCTGCTACCAGCATTTGTAGATAATTCAGATTCGGTCTTTCTTGAACAACCTGTTTCAAGAAAGAAGAGAAGACACAAACCAACAACGGGTCGGTTGGATTATTGGATTGCTTATGGTGATACTGTATTTCTGGTTGAATTAAAGCACAGCTGGGGTGTAATGGAATCACCCCGGATTAACGAGATAACAAAAAAGAAATGGAAAGACGGAATAAGCCAGATAAGATCAATGAAAAAATCTGATGTTACGGATATCAGTATCAAAGGAGACAAAGTAATTAAAATGGTTTTAATGATTATGCCTTTTTACGTCTCAACAACCAAAGACAAAAAATCTCTGAAAAGATATAACATAAAAGATATTGAAAAAAAACATAAAACCACTTTATCCGATTTAAACCCCGAACCTCATTGGAGTCTTACCTGGTATCTTCACGATAAACTCCAGAAACCGCAGCTATATGACTATAAAAAAACACGATTTGAAAAATATCCAATGCTGGAGATATTTGCTTTTATAGAAAAACTGGTGATCCAGTAAAATAACCATAGTTAAGAAAATCAATACATGCGTTTTTTTAGTATAACACCGGCATCATTTAGCGGCTTGATTTCCTTAGGCAACCGAATAATAAAATCCGAGCTGAAAGACGTTGAAATAAAATGTGAATTTGTCAGGCCATATTGTGTTGCATATTTGGATCAACTTATATCCAATGCAAATAGAGAATTAAACATATATTCGAAATATCCCACCGTAAATCAATACTTGAAACAAAATAAATTTCCCTATTTAAGCCCAAAAGCGAAGTTTAAAGAAGACTTTCCTGAAGATTGGATGATTACCTTAAAAAGATTTAATGACAAGCCAAACATTTTAAATGAAGAGGTTCCATCCTGGCTTGAACAAGAAATATTCAACAAATCATTCTCTCCTAAATTTTCATCACCTCTTAAAAGGAAAATAGTAAAAAATTTCTGGGAAATTGTATTTAATGCCATGCAACACAGTGAGTCAGCCAATGGCATCAGCTGTTGCGGACAATTCTATCCTCTTAAGGGATACTTTGAAATTGCATTTTTTGATAATGGTCTTGGTATTCCTCAGCTTGTACGTTATTTTAAATCAGCGTATCATGAATATACTGATCACGACTGTATTGTATGGGCTTTAAAAAAAGGCACCTCTACAAAACCCAACCTGAACACCGGCGGCCTGGGCTTGTATTATTTAAGACAATTTCTTAAATTGAATGGTGGGATTTTGCAGATATTATCTCATACAGGCTTATATCATTCAAAGATGGACCACATAGAAAATCCAGAATTTATTAAAAACGTTCTTCAAGGAACTTTATTTAATGTCCGAATTATATATGATGAGTCAAGATATATTTTAAAAGGAGAATAATGATGTATACCATAATGGTATGCGAATATCTTCATAATACCAATCTTTTGTCTCCTGATTTAGGCCAAAAATTGAGGAAAAAAATTGTCACTAAAAATAATAACCGAAATAAAATTATCCTCGATTTTGCAGGATATGACTATATGTCCAGCTCCTTTTTAAATCAGGCACTTGGCTATATCTTAATCAATAAAAAATGGTCAATCCGGGAATTTAAGAAAAATATAAAGTGGATAAATGTCAATAAGGACGATAAGCTAGATTTCGATTTAGCGCTGGAGAATGCCAGAAATAAGCTGCGCTTAATTCAAAATAATATTGATCCGGAGAAATTCTTCAGGGAACATTTACCTGCCTGTTGAAATGGCAAATATTATAAAAATTGAAAAAATCCTAAAGCCAACTTCACAATATCCTATCCAAAACATTTTATTAGATACCAATATTATTATTAACTATGAGGATCCTTTCGGATCAGTAGCCCCAAACCTCAATGCAAAAATCAGTCAATACATTAACGTATTAAAATCACATTATACGATCAATTCAATATTTGTTACCGCCCTTGAGTATTTCAATTATATTCAGGTGGGTTTTTATAATGTTTTTGTTGATACTCATGAAGGAACTTTTGAAAAATATTCTTCTAAAGAATTTAAGCAATTACGAAATAAAAATTCAGAATTTGCTGCATCCTGGAATCTCCATCTAAAATCTTTTGTCAGAACATTTAAAAAACATTTCCCTCCCTTTGACACCACCCGGGAAATTTATTCACTTACTGTTATCCAAAATTTCGATGGGAACAAGGTCGATTTTGGCGATGAAATTTTATATCAGTATGCCATGAAATTATCATACCCTGTAATTTTAACTATGGATAAGGATTTTAAGTCATATCCCGATGAACTAAATCTTATTCAACTTTAATTCAACCCATAGCATAATCATATAAGACGAACTATCCACAATTGGCAGATAAAGCCACAACCTGCCGTTAGTGGATTATATTTAGTCGTCACTGAAAATGTTTGATTGTTAATATCATCCTGCCAATCTGAATAAAAATTGTTTTTTTAAAAGTATTGCTTAATCTTTCTTTTAATTCATCGCCTGTACACTTCCCTATTATGCCATTCCAGATAGTCCTTCCCCGGCTTTTCCATATTTGAGTCCGGTAGAACCAGCAGTTTTCTCCCGTGGTATGGATAATAAATCAGCCCGTTTTCAAATTCCTCTTTAATCCTGCGGCTAACTTCAACGTGGTAGTCGGGGGTAACTGTCAGGTAACCGGCATCAAAAAGTTTATGCATATCGGAACGCAGCAGCAGGCCGTTGTTTATGCGGTTAGGCCCGCTCTCGGCAAACGGTTTGATGTGGGCGGCTTCCAATACCGGTAAAGTTCGTTCGCCGGAAATGGCACAGCGCCGCTGGTAGGCACCGGTTACCAGTACCCGGAAAGCTCCCTGTCCCAGCCGGGCCCGTTGCAGATACTCTTTCCCGTGCCTGTTTTCTACCTCATACTCCGGAATCATCTCCCGGATACGGTCAGTGGTATCCAGAACCAGCCTCTCCAGCACCGCACCCCACAAATTTCTTCCGGTGTTACTGGTGGTATCATAAGTTTTACCGGCAACAATATTGGGGGCAAAGTCCGGAGGCGGTAAAATCCAGCTTTCCCTGGGAAAAAAGAACGGTTCATTCAGGATAGCGCAACCTATCTGGGGATTGAAGTGATTGCCCGGTACCAATGGCAGTATCAATTTTCTTAAATCCGCCAGGTTTTCCGCACCGTTTTTCTCCCCAAAAGCATCCCAGGCCAGGGAGAGCGGCAGGACCTCATAGCGCACGAAATAGCCTCCGCCGGCAATGAAATTGCGCGGCGCATGCAGTTTAAACAGGAATAAATCACCCGGCTGAATGGCCTTAAACGGCTGCCCACCGGGCTTCCAGAAGTTTACCTCGTCCGGTTGTATCGCGGACAAATAATCGTACCAGCTGTTATTGGTTACGGCAACGTAGAAGCGCATGGATCATTTGATTTATCTAGCTTGAATATAATATAAATCGTTTTCAGCAGAAAATCCGGTAAAATATGAAGAAATGTGTATTTTAAATCCAAGGGATGGAAAGACAAATTCTAAATCCGAAATCCGAAATTCTAAAGAGAGCTTCAAAATTTTAAATACTAAACCACCCCGGGATACCTCATATGTTTCGAAATTTGGAATTTAGAACTCTCCTGTGATTTCGGATTTGGAATTTTGAATTTGCCTCTATGGCTTATATGCTTTGTGCTTTATTCTTTAACATTAATAACCTGCATTTTATAGTATCCTCTTTTTCAGTTCTTCAATAGCATGTTTTTTTTCTCTCGCTCTGCCCAGACGAAGAGCATCAACCAGGGCCAGTAATTCATATAAAACCGGATCCCGGGAACACACCTCCGGAACTTCTGGATGCAGAGGCTCGATGGCCTGTCCGCGCTCCTTGCCCTTACCCCAGGGCCACACATAGGTCTCATTACTGAAAATAATGTTGTTAAGCGGTGGTGCACTGTGTGTGGTGGGCATGCCCCGTTGGATGGAGCCGGCTTCAGCCGGATACACATAACGCAAACCGTGTTCAAGGAATTCAAGCAGATTTTTTTCCATCAGTATTTTTTTATCCTCAGAGATGAGACCAGCAATTTTAGACCGATTTAAAGATTCGCTAACCTCCGACTGACTGATCCGCAGATCATGTGCAATGTCCTTGATATACCATTTATCATCATTCTGCATAGAAATTTTTAGTAATATAATGATATCATGTGAACGCATCCCTTTATGCTTTTTCATTATAACCTCCGGCTTTTTTTAAGCATATCGCGAATCGCGAATCGCGATATGCGATATAACTTACATTAGTCTGGTCCATATATCAAGGCAATTTTAACAGCAAATTCTAAATCCCAAATCCGAAATCCTAAAGAAAGATTCAAAACTCCAAATACTAAACCACTACCGGCACCATCATTTATTTTGTTATTTGTAATTTATAATTTATTTAGAATTTGGTGCTTGAAATTTAGAATTTGCCTTTACTTTGGTGCTTGGAATTTGGAATTTGCCCTTAAATTGGTTCTTGGGATTTCAGATTCCCATTTGATAACTTTGCCGGTTAAAAAAGAGAAATAAATTGATTCATTTCTTCTGCCATTGTGTTATATTGGCAGAAAAAAAGATTCATTATGGAAAAGATACTGAAATTTTTTACTGATCACGGCGGTTACGCGAGGATGCGGGATTTGAAATCTGCCGCCATTCAAACCCGGGACATTACCAGGCTGCTTGAACAAAATATGATTGAGAAAGTCAAACCCGGTTTGTATCGTTTGGTTGATCTGCCCGACATTAATGGTATTCCGGTTAGTTTTTTTGATATATGCCACGCCATCCCCAAAGGTGTGATTTGCCTGCTTTCTGCATTGGAGTATTATGATCTGACAACTTTTAATCCATCGGAAATTTTTGTGGCAATACCCCATGCGGAGAAAAAACCAAAAATTGAATATCCTCCTTCAAAAATTTATTTCTTTCGTAACCGATTTTATCAATCCGGCATTCATGAAATTCGCAGAGACCGGGGCGTTATCAGAATCTATAATCCTGAAAAGACGATTTGCGATATGTTTCGTTATCGAAAAAAACTGGGGGAAGACCTGGCACTGGAAGGACTAAAAAACTACCTCCGGCGTAAAGATGCCAACATCAACAGACTTCGGGAATACGCTGAAATAAGTCAGGTAAAAACCGTTCTAAATCCATATCTTAAAGCACTTGTATCCGGATGAATCAGAAAAAAGTGAAATCCGATAATAAAAAGCGTAAAAATTTAGCAGCGTCGGTGAGAGCCCGCCTGCTCAATATTGCAAAAGAGAAACAAAGGGACTTTAATGCGGTTTTGTTACAATACTTTCAGGAGCGGTTTTTATATCGTCTCTCGATATCTCCTTATAAAGATAATTTTGTCCTGAAAGGAGCTTTGTTATTTCTTATTTATCAGATGCCCCGGTTGCGCCCCACCAAAGATATGGATTTTCTGGGAAATGCGATTGCAAACAATTTAGAAAAGATGAAAATGATTATACGGAATATCATTCGAATGGCTGCTGAAGATGGCGTAAATTTCGAACAGGACAGTGTAACATTGGAAAGTATAACAGAAGCCGGAGATTATCAAGGCATACGAATCCGTCTGGATGGGCGGTTGGGCTCAGTTAGGAAAAAGATTCAATTGGATGTCGGTTTTGGTGATGTTGTCATGGACGGACCGGTTGAAATGTATTTCCCAACCTTGCTGGATAATCCGGCGCCACTCATTAAAATCTATTCTTTGGAATCTGCAATTGCGGAAAAATTCGAAGCCATTGTCAAATATAATTTTTTAAGCAGCCGAATGAAGGATTTTTATGATATTCTATATTTGGCTCAACACCATTCCTTTAAATTCAACACCTTGCACGCTGCTATTGATGCTACTTTCAAAAATCGCCATACTTCGTTAACAGACAGGCGGGTTGTTTTTGATCGAAAATTTAAAAACGATCCTGCAAAACAGGAACAATTGCATGCTTTTTTAGAACGCAATAAATTGGAAGGAGAAAAATTTTTCAATAAAGTTGTTGGGTTATTAGAAGATTTTTTAGAGCCTGTTTGTCATAGGCCTGATGAGCAAAATACAAATAAAAAGTGGAATGTAAATTCCTGGTGCTGGATATAATAACCATGACTCCTTCTTCAAGTAGCCTCGGCGTATGGCCTGCCCCCTGCTTTTCAACTTCCGAATCCGGCAGAATCAGCAATTCTCTCCCATGATAGGGATAATAAATCAATCCGTTTTCGAATTCTTCTTTAATCCTGCGTCTCACTTCAATCCGGTAGTCCGGTGTAACGGTCAGGTAGCCGGTATCAAAAAGTTTATGCATATCGGATCGCAGCAGCAGTCCGTTGTTTATGCGGTTGGGTCCGCTTTAGGTAAAGACAAATTCTAAATCCTAAATTCTAAAGAGAGCTTCAAAATTTTAAATACTAAACCACCCGGGATACCTCATTTGTTTCGAAATTTGGAATTTAGAATTCTCCTGTGATTTCGGATTTGGAATTTTGAATTTTCCTCCATGGCTTCTATGCTTTGTGCTTTATTCTTTAACACCAGAAACCTGCATTTTATATTATTCTTTTTTTAAGTTCTTCAATGGTATATTTTTTTTCTCTCGCTCTGCCCAGACGAAGTGCATCAACCAGGGCCAGTAATTCATATAAAACCGGATCCCGGGAACACACCTCCGGAACTTCTGGATGCAGAGGCTCGATGGCCTGTCCGCGCTCCTTGCCCTTACCCCAGGGCCACACATAGGTCTCATTACTGAAAATAATGTTGTTAAGCGGTGGTGCACTGTGTGTGGTGGGCATGCCCCGTTGGATGGAGCCGGCTTCAGCCGGATACACATAACGCAAACCGTGTTCAAGGAATTCAAGCAGATTTTTTTCCATCAGTATTTTTTTATCCTCAGAGATGAGACCAGCAATTTTAGACCGATTTAAAGATTCGCTAACCTCCGACTGACTGATCCGCAGATCATGTGCAATGTCCTTGATATACCATTTATCATCATTCTGCATAGAAATTTTTAGTAATATAATGATATCATGTGAACGCATCCCTTTATGCTTTTTCATTATAACCTCCGGCTTTTTTTAAGCATATCGCGAATCGCGAATCGCGATATGCGATATAACTTACATTAGTCTGGTCCATATATCAAGGTTATTATTTTAAGGCAAATCCGAAATCCGAAAGAAAGATTCAAAACTCCAAATACTAAACCACTACCGGCTACATCATTTATTTTGTTATTTGTAATTTCGAATTTATTTAGAATTTGGTGCTTGGGATTTAATGCTTCTAATATGGTGCTTCGGCAAAATAGAAAGACTTCTATTTTTGCATATATTTATTATGACTAATAAACTTTGGGTATCAGCCTCCAGGTCCTTTTCATGTAATCGGTATATTGTTTACCAAGGGCCGTGATCAATGCTTTCTCCTCAACATGAATCCGGTAAAGAAAGGCACCTGAAATGGGAATAAATATGACAAAAAGGGTAAGCCAGTTATTAAACACAACGCCTAGTCCGAGGAAGGATACTAAACTACCTGAATATGAAGGATGCCTGATGTATTTATAAATACCTGACTGGATTGTTTCCTGACCTCCCGAAACCGATACATTCACCGTGAATGATTTTTTGAGTTTCAAAATGGCTATCCATCTGATAATCAATCCACAACAGATAAAAAAAATACCCGAATAATAAATCAGGTTATAATTATGATAACTGATCACGAATCTCGTATTTCTAAGAATGATGCCGGCAGTTATTGATAGAGTAATGGTGATCCATAATATTTTCAATGAGGATTTATCATAAATATTTTGAGAATCTTTAGCCCTCTTCACACCGGAGAGGATAATTTCGGATAATACCCAGACAACCGAGATAATCATCAGCAAATTAATCACTGTTCCTCCTTTCCTGTTTAATTCACAAATTTAATCCGGATAGCGAACAAAAGGAAAAAAATTCGGCATAATCCCAAAATATGTCATCCATAATTCTTAAAATCACTCTATTTAATTTCTAACTGAAGTGGAAAGAAAGCGGAAACCAGAAAGCAGCCCGTCCTCTGATTTGCCTCCGGCAATCGGCCGGATGTAAACCATCCCTGGCTTTCAAAAGCGGGGACCAGCAGTAGGCAGTCGACCGAAAAACAGGATGAAGGATGAAGGATTAAGGCCTGTCAGGCACAGGATGTGACGGGATAGATGATTAGTAACTTATAGCCCTTTAAACCTTGATTAACTTCATATTATCTTTGCCCTGAAAGGGCAAAAGAAAATAAAACAGGGCAACGCCCTGTTCCTGTAAACACAAATCGACCCATAGCCCTGTAAGGGCGAAATAAAAAAGGAAAAGAACAGAAAGCAGAAAGCAGCCCGTCCTCTGATTTGCCTCCGGCAATCGGCCGGATGAAAACCATCCCTGGTATTCAAAAGCAGAGAGCTGGAAAAAAAGGCTCAAGGATAAAGGCCCAAGGCTATAGATCCAGGGTTACATCTTTATATTGTATTTTGTACTTTGTATTTCCTGGTACCTCTTTCATGAGACCTTTCTTTCCGCTCTGCACTGGGTAATTCTCATCTAAAACCCGTCTAATGGCTTGCAATCCCTATTCCCACCACTCGCCCACAAAGTAAATCTGCGAGTCATCGTGAGAAAAGATCCCATGGGAGCAGAGAAAAACCGCAGGCCAATTCGTAGGGGTGATGTTCAACAGGTTCGAACCGTTGAGATTCATCGTATACATATCGTAAATACCATCCCCGCCCTTGGCGGCGACTGTAAAGAGAAGCCGGTCGCCCGCATGCGACCATTCCGCCATGAACTGCTGCCAGCCGGTGTCGATTATGGCCGTCTCTCCGCTGCCATCGGTTTTTATGGTGTAGAAGTTCCAGTTTCCGCTGGGGGACTGATCATCAATTTGCCTATCAAAGCAAATCACCGTGCCAGTGGGATCCAGACGGGGATCATAGTCCCCAAAGGGGAGATCGGCGTTTCCTTGCTGACCCGCGTACTCATAATCAGTCACCTGCCTCGCGTTGCTGCCGTCTTCGTCCATGATCCAGATCTGGCTTTCCCTGGTAAAAACGATCTGTGAGCCCACCCAGTGACAATCAGCGTCGTGGTATCCTGAATCGTAGAGCTCCACCGCATTTGCGCTGTCGGAATTCATAACAAAGATATCCAGCGTATTGTCCGGGTAATCAGGCCAGGAAAGAAACAGTATCCTGGAGCCATTGGGGGACCAGCATGGGTATGAGTCCAGCCATGTATTGTTCGTAATCCGTTGGTATCCCGTTCCGTCGGGATTAATAACGCAGATCTCGCTATCATGAAAGAGGTCGCCTCCGAAGTCTTCCCGAAAGACGAGCGTTGTTCCCGTGAGATTCTCATGAACCCGGTGGAGTGAATTCTCCGAACTGTATATCAGCACGATGTCCCCGGTGACCGCATCCAGCCGATATAGACCGTACCTTTTGTCATGCTCGGGCATGTTAACGTGGTTATCAGGTGCATTGGGGCTGTCTGGTGCACAAGCGGAAAAAAGGAAAACAACAGAACACATGAGCATGATTATCGGTCGTAAGCCGCACAGGACCGGGCGCTTGCTAGGAATATGGGAGATTCCGGACAAGATTGAGCGATTCCGATGGTCAATCTGTTCTTCCATTTGGTCACCTTTCACATAATAAATCCGGCTAAGCGGCAGGCGTCGGACTGTTTTTGTGTACTACTGCACTCCTGTTTGTGCTGTTACTTCAATCGAATCAATACCACCGGTTTATCGAAGGCTTTCTCATCATCTGTGAAACGCAGTACCAGTTGCTGCAACTGTTCCGTAGATGCCGTTAGTAAAATATCTCCATCATAGTTTACATTCGGTATCTGCAACTCACCATTGTCTATCATTTGTTCCAAATAATCACTATTGAGAGTTGCATATTGGAGCGTGTCCCCGTTAATCCAAATCCTTGAAATAAAATGTACAGGTATCACAAATTCGTTATGCATCTGTCCGGCTATGTATGAATCCAGGAACCAGGACTTTCCTAACTTGCCAAGCTCTGCTTCGAAAACCGTGGTATCACCATCACTTAGATTACAAGACATAATAGTGTAACGATTGTGGTCAGATTGTTGAAATGTCAAAGTACCCTCTTCTTTATGCACGTCGATCCAGGTACCAATCAGTGATGGATTGAATACGAAATCATTTTCTATAAATAACGGGAATAGGGATCGGGTCGGACAACCAATGAAAAGGAATACAATCAAGAATATGATGTAATACTTTACCTTATCCAAATTCGTCTCCTCTTTTTAATGGTGGCTAACCTGTCAATACATGGAAAATTTTATTTTATGATTATATCCTTAACTCAGTAAGACGAATAAAGATACAAATGGATTATTTCAAGTGAAACAAAATATTTTATACATGAGCTCGCCTTCACTGTCTGACGCCGGGCAGGCGTGTTATTCGTGGACAAAAAAAAAGTGCCGGAGACTGGAGGCCGGAGGCCGGAGACCGTAGGCATAAGGCTAAAGGAAAAAGGCTAAAGGATAAGGGCAATGCGTTATGCACTTTCCGCTTTGCCATTTGTGTAATTTCCGTCAGAAGCCGGGCAGGCCTGACAGGCGTGGACAGAAAAAGGATCTGTCATCAGAAATGTCAAACAAATAGAGAGAAATAAATTTTATTTCGGAAAAATACTAGCATTTTTCCGAAATTGTATTAAATTTTAATACAACTGTATTTAATATTGATACGATCATGTTGAAAAATTTGTTTTCTTCAGAAGTCAGGATTAAACTATTAACAAAATTTTTAATGCACCCGGAACAGGAATTTTATCTCCGGGAATTTGCGAATCACTTTCACCTCTCACCCCGTCAGGTAAGCCTGGAACTTTCCAATCTTCGTAAAATGGACCTCATCAAAAAACGAATCTCCGGTAACTTGCATTATTATTCCGTGAATCAAAAGCACCCGCTGTTTTCTGATCTTCGTAACATTTTTATAAAAACGGTGGGTTTAAAGGATGTACTTCAGGAATACCTGGTACCTTATTCCGATCAGATTGTTTTCTGTTTTGTTTATGGTTCCCTGGCGAAAGGTGAGGTAACAGCAAGTAGTGATATAGATGTTCTTATCATTGGAGACGTCAGTTCCAGGAAAATTTCCGGTGGATTAATACAGGCCGGCGTTCGACTGGATCGTGAAATCAACTATTCTATTTTCCCTCTCAAGGAAGTTAAAAACAGGTTGAAAAAGAAGGATCATTTTTTTAACACCCTGTTGCATGAACCCAAAATATTTATTTTAGGGAATGCAGATGAATTTGAACGAATGGGAACGAAATGGCTGGTTAAGACCCCATAAAACCAGCCGCGAAGAAATTCAAAATCTCCTGAAGATTGTTGAGAGAGATCTTCAGGATTGCAAGGTCAAACATGTTTCCACTGACTGGCGCTTTGCAATTGCCTACAACGCGGCACTTCAATGCTGCTTGATCGCTCTTTATTGTACCGGCTACAGACCCCAACGGGGCCAGAGTGCTCATTATCGGGTCATTCAGTCTCTTCCCTTAACACTGGGAATCGAGTTTGAAGAAACAAGCCGATATTTGAATACCTGCCGTGCTAAAAGAAATGTCAGTGACTACGATGCAGCAGGTAGAATTTCCGAAAGCGAAGTTCATGAGCTCATCGAAAGCGCCGAAGAATTACAGCAAAAACTAATGGGATGGTTAAAAGAAAATTATAACGATTTTATCTGAACGTTTTATCTGTGTCCCATCTTTAAACAGGTTGACTGTAAATTCCCGTCTCGCTTCAGCTTGCCGGAAGTGGGCCTAAAGACAAGATTCCCAACTCCCTGTCAACCTCCGGTTGACTTGTCGGTCGCGCCAGCGGATCCCCGCCAGTAGGCGGGCAGGCTGGCCACTGACGGAGACTAAACCCTCCAAGATTTAGCAAACAATAATTAACAAGTTGGCAGGCAGAGAATAAGCAAGCCTTTTTCCATTAGCCTTGAGCCTTTAGCCTTTTTAAAGCATAACCCGCGGCAACCATTTCCCGGTTTTTAACCGGTATCGGCGGTAGTCCTCCCCGAATTTTTCCAGCATCAGTTTTTCCTCGTATCCGGCAATGTAGTCGTAAAAAATGAATATCCCCACCAGCAAAAACAGGGAGATCAGTGAAAAGGTGGAAATGGACAATCCCAGGTAAGTCAACAGGCTGGCCAGGTACAGCGGGTGCCGCACCCAACCAAAAGCCCCATCGGACTTAACCCCGGCTGGGCGGGAATGATGCTGAACCACCTCATGACCGGATTGAAACAGGTACAGGGAAATGCCCAGGGTGATAAACAGGATGAGCAGGCGGATGACCAGCGGGATTGTAAGGGCCATAAATGTTGACAGATGAAGAATAAAGGAATCCGTGATCCAGACGATCAGGAAAATGCCAAACAAAATAAGCTGACCTGCGTCTCCCAGAGGATGTTCTCCCTTTCTTTCTTTCATTTTTTGCCCTCCATAATTGGTGCTGCACCGCGGCGCCAGAACGGTTGAGTAAAATGCCCCTTCTCTCTGGCCTTCCACAGGAAATAAAAACCGGCCATCAGGCAGATCACCACGGTAAGGATAGACGTTTCCGTCCCAAAAGTTCCACCGGTCAGCAATGTGGGTCCATCCAGTTGGGGCTGTAACAGACCCTGTCCCTCCTTTCCCGATACCGCGATGCCGAAAATACCGCCCAGGGTAAAATTCCAGGCGAAATGAATTCCGATCACCATCCATAACCTGCGGGTATACAGATAGACCGTCGAGATTAGAATCCCTGCCTCCAGGGCGATTGCCATACTGCTGAACAAGGTGGCGTTGGGATTTCCGGCATGGGCAAATCCGAAAACCAGCGCAGAGAGGATGATGGCCAGCCAGCTGCCCAGGCTGTCATTGATAATCCGGAATAGGATTCCCCGGAAGACAAATTCCTCAAAAAATCCTGCAAAAACCGCATCAAAAAAAGGCAGAAGCAACACCAGAAAGCTGCTGACCGCCGCTACCCGGTAATATCCCAGTATCCATAAAATAAAAACGATGGTACCCATTAGTCCGAAACCGATGGCGCATCCGGTTCCCAGTTCTTTCAGGGCTCCCGGCCTGCTTAGTTCGCTGAGCTGGCGCTTCTCTATTTTCCGCACATAGACCAGATAACTAAAGATGGCCATAACCGTCATGAGAGCAAATCCCAACATTTTCCAGCCGGGGGGAAGCTCTTCGCCGGCAAATATTAATTGGCCGGTAATTACTGTGACTATTTTTCCAACAATCACTGCCCCTACTACCATGAGCATGCCCAGGATAATCCGGGTGAGGGGAAAGTACAGAATTCTTTTCCCCAGGCCCGCTTTGGAACTTTGATTAAGATTAGAATCCATGATTGATCTCCTCTTTACCTGCTGATCAGATCTGAAAGGTATATACTGTTATTCACCCGGGAAGTTGTCCGAAATTTTGCGGGAAGGCCGAAGAGCAAGATAAAGGATTAAAGATTACCACGAAGTGGTCGCTATGCGAAAGATGAAAGGGGGGAAAGGGAAAAACATTGAATGCAAGATCAGCAATGATTTTATATTATGTATTGATTATTTGTGTCATTAGTGAAATTCGTGGACAATAAAAAGTCGACTCGCCCGTCTGGCCGCCGGGCAGGCGTGGACAAAAAAACAGTGTTCAGATTGCATATTCATTCCTTTCCCCTTTTTTTGATCTATATTTTTTACTCGTTTGCCGAATTTCCACCATCACGGACAGCAGATTAACGTATCCCCCTCAGCTGTGGGCGCCCCTCTACCGATTTAGCATCCGCATGGCGGCTTCAGGATAGCGCTTCCCGACGACAGCCTCCTGCGGAAGGGCCTCCCGGATTTCCGATAATTCCTTCCCGGATAATTTAATATCCAATGCCCTCACGTTTTCTTCCAGATGTTTCCGTTTGGTGGTTCCGGGAATGGGAACAATATCCTCTCCCTGCGCCATTACCCAGGCCAGGGCCAGCTGTCCGGCGGAAACTTCTTTGGACTGTGCGATTTTATCCAACCGTTCCACCAGCCGCAGGTTCTTGTTAAAATTTTCATCCTGAAAGCGGGGAGTATGCCGGCGAAAATCATCCTGGTTCAGATCATCGGCATGTTTGAATCGCCCGGTCAGAAACCCCCGTCCCAGAGGACTGTAGGGGACAAACCCAATGCCGAGCTCACGGATGGTGGGCAGAATTTCATTTTCCGGATCCCGCGTCCACAACGAATATTCGGTCTGCAATGCGCTGATGGGATGAACCCGGTGAGCGCGCCGGATGGTTTGCGGACCGGCTTCCGACAGGCCCAGGTAACGGACCTTCCCTGTTTCCACTAATTCTGCCATGGCGCCAACCGTGTCTTCAATAGGTACATCAGGATCTACCCGGTGCTGATAGTACAGGTCAATATGATCAACACCCAGCCTTTTCAGGGACTCGTCACAGGCTTTCCTGACGTATTCGGGCCGTCCGTTAACGCTGCGCACAGAAGGATCGCTGGTTCGGACAATACCGAATTTAGTGGCCAGAATTACCCTGTTCCGCTTTCCGGCAATTGCTTTACCTACCAGTTTTTCGTTGGTATATGGACCGTACATATCGGCCGTATCGATGAGGGTAATGCCCAGTTCCAGCGCCCGGCGGATGGTCGCAATGGATTCGTTTTCATCGGCTGTACCGTAAAACTCGGACATACCCATGCATCCCAGTCCCATGGCCGAAACCATTAAACCCTGTTTACCCAATTTATGTTTTTTCATAGATTTACCTCCTTTTTCTGATGAGTCCGTTTTATTTAATGATCCCGTTTCTTAATTTAAGTTTAATCATTTCAATTCAGAATTTTTTTCCGGAATACGAGAAAAAGTACTCTACTTAATATTACTCACCCCAATTTTGGCTATTTTAACCGGCAATAATTTTACCTTACCCCCCGCACTGTGAAAAGTGTGCTTTTATCCCAAAGTTCTGTGACAGTCTTATCACGCATGTCGCTTGTTCTTTGTTCTTTCCTTATCAGCGTCGGCTTCCGGATTAGCCTTGATTTTAATCTTCAGTTTTGTTTTAAGTTTCATTTTTGTCCCTCCCTAATCCGCTCATCTTGAGCGGTTCAATATGTTTTCCATTACCTCGGGTAGAATAGTACCCATAGATGAAAAAATGATGAAGACTTTTGTTCCGGCACGAAATTAAATTTTTAAAAGGGTGGATCCGATAGTAAATTTAAATAATATAACCTGAATAATTCAAAAATTGTTACACAAAGATCACGGAGAAATATTAATAATTAACTAAAGGCTGAGGCTAAAGGCTAAAGGCTTCCCGACGAACCTGACTCCTTCCGGTCGTCTCGTCGGGACTAAATCTTCCGAGCTTTAATCAGTATCCAGCATTAGAGTTTAAATAGAGGAAATTTAAGAATTATTGTTTAAGTATTTTTGAGTTAAAAAGTGTTTTTCTCTGTGTCCCGGTGTTCTCTGTGGCAAAAATAAAAGCCACAGAACACCGGGTGATAGTGAGATTTATGGATTTACTAATATTTGGATTTGAATGTTTTTATCCGGATCCTTAGTTGTTTGGTGGTTAAATTTGTGAATTAAGCAGGATAAGATAAATAATTTTTGAAAGATCCGGGAACCGGCTATAGCGGTTAATCATTTCTGAATGTTATCCGGAAATAAAAAAGAATTATGGAATTATCAAAGCTGAAACCCTCCGTTTCAAAGAAATGGCTGATTGCCGCCGCAGGTATCATGTGGATGGCGGTGGGACTTATGTTGTGTATAAGGGCCTATCACTGGTTTTCAGTCGGTAAATCAGCGATTTCCTTTCCGCTGGAATTAAGTGGTGTATTTCTGGCGATTGTGGTTTATTATTTTGGATTTTCCCGTATTGCCGGTAAAAACCTTACCCGTTTGCGTCAGTTTCCGGACAGGGTATGTTTCTTTGCCTTCCAGGCCTGGAGAAGCTACTTGCTTATCATATTTATGATTACCCTGGGAATTCTTCTCCGTCACTCCTCGCTTCCCCGGAATTATCTGGCAGAAATTTACCTGATTATCGGCGGAGCCTTATTTCTGGGCAATTTTGCTTATTATGGTGCATTCCGCCGTATCATATATCCGAAAGATTCAGGCTTGCCGCAGGAAAAAGCAGCTTCTGAATAAGTAACAGCAGTAAAAACTCGTTGAACGGGGTTAAAAGTTCCGAAAATAAGAAAGCAGAAAGCGGAAAACAGAAAGCAGGAATTAGATAATAATGTCCCGTCCTGAAATAGGTTGACATCCGCTGTCTTTATTCCCCGGATTTATTTTATCCGCCAAGTCAAAAAACATGATGATAAAAACCATTCCGGTTTCATCGATGTTTTAAACAATCGATCATCGTGTTCTCTGAAAATATACATTATTTTGTATTGGTGAAGTGGCAATCAGAATAAGAAAAAACTTTCATACATTTCTAAAAAGAACAATAAAGGATGACCATTCATAATTAAAAAAAATCAAAAGAAAAATTAACCAAAATAGTGTAACCTTTTATTTGGCATATAACCTTTAGAATTTAAATTTAGGCTCATCACAATAATGAATACCTGAACTCGTAAAAGATTACAAGTAATCCATCTTTAACC
>CAYWTB010000086.1:0-19571 GCA_964461135.1 uncultured Caldithrix sp.
GTAAACGATGTCATGCTATAAAAAGTGTTAGCGATGTCATGCTATTTATCAATTATTCATTAAACTCAATAAGGTATCGGGATAATTTGTGATGATGTTATCTACTCCCAGGTCAATTAATCTATGCATCTCTTTCGGTTCGTTTACCGTCCAAACATGAACCTCCTTCTTATTTGCATGGGCTTTCTCTACAAAACTTTTATCAACTAATTTTTTGTTCACACTTAGAAGATCTACGTCAGCGATAAAAACATCCTCTCCAGGCATTTTTGAAAAAATATAGCCAACTTTAACATTATTATTGAGTTTTCTAACCTTATTAATAGCCTCAAAATTGAAAGATGTAATAATGCAATGCTGAATAAAATTCTCATTTTCGATCAATTCAACAACTTTTTCTGTTAACATTTTTTCATGACCGTTCATCTTGAGCTCAATATTAAGTTTCATTTTTTCGCGAACATTATCAACTATTTGCTTCAAAGTTGGTACAGGTTCACCACGAAACTCAGAATTGAACCAAGAACCGACATCCACATCCTGAAGACTGTCATAAGTTGTCTCCCAAATATTCCAATTTAAATTGGCAGTTCTTTTTAAAGTACCGTCATGAAGCAGAATCAAGACTCCATCAGCTGTCTCCTGTACATCCAACTCAGCATAATCCGCCCCTATTTCAATTGCCTTTTTCATTGCAATTAAAGTATTTTCAGGTGTTTTACCAGAAAATCCCCGATGAGCAGTCACAAGAACTTTTCGCTCCTTTTGATTCCCAAAAACCAATGCTGTAAAGAAAACGACCAACACCATTCTTAAAAACATTCTTTTCATAAATATTGTCTCCAATTTTTTCTTTATTTTCGATACAAAATTTAAAGGGGTAGTACAGTGTAAGTGACTATAAAATTCGTGCTATCGGTTATTTGAAACGAGACTCTCAGCTGCCCAAATTGGTGAAACGGTAGGGATGGCTTCACGAAAATAGGGAATTCCCAATTTAAATAACTTAATATCCGGCAGTTTACCGACCCTTGGTTCATCAACAACAATGCCATCTAAATTATTGTGATCGATTTCAACTGACACTGTACTTTTAATTTCTATAAGATTTTCTCTTAGAATTTCTAAAATTTTTTTGGCAATGAGCAAATCCCGCAGTCTAGATTCAATCTGAACACAAGGAATATTTTGCGGAATATGATCATGATAATAATTTATCACTTCTTCAGTTTCAACTTTTATACCTGACCTAATGGCTTGTATATGTTCTTCAACAGTGTATTTTTTTTTCCACCGTCTCAACTCGGCGATAAATTCCTGTCGTTTGTGGACATTTCTATTTCGCCCATCTTTTTCAATAAAATAATCCCTTAATATAATTGCCAGAGATTTTTTCACACTTTCGGCAAAACTGTCCATATTGTGTGTATCGAAATACACAGGTCGGTATGATAACTGGTCTAGAAAGTCGCTAATTTTCCAATTGCCTCCAGCAAATTCGACCAAAGTTTCGTCACAATATTCCGAAATATTTCTGGAAATTGAATTTATTTCAATATCTGAGATACGATGGGGAAGCTGTTTCAAAACAACGTCATTCTGTGAGGTTTTGTAAACAGGGTAGAATGAATTTACCAGTATTGAGAATGACGGACCCTTCACAACAATATTTTTTGAATCCATAAAATCTTTAACAAATTCCCGGGCTAATTCCATTCCTTTTTTATTTTCAAGGATTTTTTTATACCGTTTATAATACTTTGAGTAGTCGGTTGATGACAGGATTTCTCTCCGGACATCTGAATTCTTGAGAATATAGTAACCTTTGTTTGTTGCAATGATATCTGAAATTTCACCCGGCTTAAGTGTAAAAATGATCTCATTGAATGGCTCTTGCAGTTCTCCATAATCTATAAAATCTGTCTCTCCATGTTCTGCCGAAAGCCCTATATTAAAAAGTCTGGATGCCACCAAACTATCAAAAGAAACACCCCTATTCAATTCCCTAAGCTTCTCCTCAGCATCTTCTAATGATGATGTATAAAAATATTTTACCTTTACTTTGTGCGAAGATTTGCTAATTGCTGAGTATATTTCGTCTTCTGAGACCTTGATATTTTTATTGACCTGGTCCTTAAAAACTTCTTCGACGATTAATTCCTGTTCAAGTAATCGCATCTCTCTCTTTAGATTTTGACTAAGCGGGATATTCTCATTTTCGAGCTTGGCGAATAACAGTTCCTCATTTATCATTGCCTCTAAAAACTGAAGTTTAGGATCTTCTGTATTTTTAAGAACAGATGGGCCAAAACTATAGCTTTTTAAAAATTCATCGGCTGTAATTATTTTGTCACCAATCTTGGCAACAGGTTCTTGTGAATCATTCTGCGTTTTGCTACAATTAAAATAATTAAAGCTCAAGAATGAGAAAATAGAACTTATAAACGTGTAGTATAAGAGACTCTTAATAAAAATGATTCTTCTAGACTCAGGTTGGAATCTCATGTTTTGAAAAAATTTTATTTGACCAGCAGAATTTTCTTTACTGGGTAACGATTTTTCCCAACAATTAGTTTTAAGAAATAGGGCCCTGAGGGCAATTCTATTGAACTCCAAGATAACCTATGGATACCTTTAAAAAAATATTTTTGGGTTAAGGTTTGAATTTCTCGTCCTGTAACATCATATATTCGTGCATCGATATATGATGATTTTTCAATTTTGAACATAATAGTAAGTAGATTATTGAATGGATTTGGAAAAGTTTGAAGCATGAAGGAATCAGTTAAGTTGTTGGTGTAAAAATCTTTTGAATTGTTAATAGAAATGGGTATATCAGAGAAAAGAACATTCTCACCAATAGTGAACATAAATGGATAGAAAGAGTCCCACGGATTTTCTCTTTTCTGGAAATATTTAGCGCCTGATTCCGAAACATTTAACAATTGTCCGGTTTTACCGAAACTGAGGTCTTCTCCACCAGCGGGAATATTAAAGGTTTTTTCGATGATGGGTTCTGTATATCGAGAGAGATCTTTCTTCTTACACCGGTGTATTTTACTCCCGGCATCCCCACCACTAACACTTATAAACAAATATTGCTGATCTTGAAAATTTCTCCAGACCAAACCCTGTGTCTGAAAAGGTAATCTATATACTTTTGGTGAAAAATTGGTCAGAACACTTCCCTCACTATCCAAGGGATAACCATATAAATAAGGATTAGATTGGCTGGGTGTGCAATAGTCCCCGACCCAGATTGTGTCATTATAATAAGTCGTAAAGGAGGCAACACTGTTCACTGAAAAAAGTCTGGAAGATAAGGTATATAAATCTTGATATTTATCATTCACTGTGTCTGTATATTCAGGGAGTGCATAAACTTCAATAGAACTTGCAGAAGATACATAAATTGAACCATTTTTAAAGGCAATTCCTCCTACATGTGAATAACCGAGTGATCCCTGCAATCTGAAAACTCTTCTAACTTTATAATTGTCGTGTGGATTTAGTTCAACTAAAATAGAGCGTTTTAGTCTTGTTTGTCCATCAACCGTTCTATTATAGAGAGAGATATAGACCATTTCATCGGAGCCGCTAAAATCCTCATCTTCGCATGAATTTGTGATCCCTTGGGGGATGAAATCATCGTTTAAATATGGGACGAATGCTCTATTTATCACAGGAGTTGAATTATTGGAAATACGCTGATCAAGCTGCGGTTCTGTACTGCCAATGGTATAATCATGATAAGTAGGAAGACCCATATAGGCGCTTCCGTCAAAGGGGACCGCACTTAGAATGTAACTTTCGTCGGGAATATAATTTTTTAAATTTGCTGCATAAATTTCACCACTAAAATTGTTACTGGTAGAAGAATCCTGAACAGAATATCCCAAATTGACAATCGCATTCATCGTAATAAAACCAATCGAACCAGGTAATTCAAAACTGCTGTTTGTAAACAGTTCTCCATTCATATAAATAGATAGCTCCACAGAATCAGTGGTAACTTTACACACCCAATTTATTGAATACCACCTCAATAATTCCAACGAGTCCGAAGATTGTACTTGATAAAGATCGCCTGAAATTCTGTATTGCAGGTAAAGTTTCTTCTCCTGCAGAAACAACCTCAGCCCAGTCGGTTTTGAGTTATCATCCCACTCAATGAGTGTTCCATTACTGTCAAAAGTTTTAATCCATATGTCGCCAGAAACTCCTATAGTCTCAAAAAAGCTTGAAACTATATTGTTAGTTGATTGAATATACGATGTATCTCCAAAAAAATATGATGTCTTTCTCGGTAGATAGTTCCAACCATCCACTCCCCGGGCAAGCTCTTCTTCTTCTTCAATTCTTTCAGCAACACTTACATTTTTAAGAATAACTCTTGATTGTAGCTCAGACTCCAAATCATAATCGGAATTATAACGGAACAAAACTTTCTGTTGTCCTAATAAATTTTGCAGATTAAGGATAAATAAAATGATGAATGAAATTGCTTTTAGATTCATACGACCAACCATTAAAGTCCTTCTTTCCGGCGGAATGTCATCTTAAAAGCAGAACAGGTGATCATTATATCACCTGCCCTGTTTAATGTTTACCCTTATGGGCTATTTCATCAGCATCATTTTATTGACACTCTTAAAATCATCGGCCTCTATTTTGTACAAATACAATCCAGAGGAAACCGGATGACCCGCATGATTCTTACCGTCCCATTCAATTTCATACTGACCTGCGGGGTAATCTTTATTTACTAAAGTTGTAATTACCTGTCCCTGGATATTATAGACTTTGATGGATACATAACTTGATTTCGGGAGATCAAAAGTGATTGTTGTGGTGGGGTTGAAAGGATTTGGATAATTCTGATGCAATTTATAGCTTGAAGGTAAATTTGCGATTGAATTATCTTCGATTGCCGTTAAGCTACCATATCCATCGATTGTTAATCCTGGAGAGAATGGATCGGAACTGACAGTAAGGTGTTCTACAAATGGATCTGAAATACTTATATTACCATCAGGATTCCTAGTTACTGAATTATTGTTGTCTGCAACAGCAGCAGTTTGGATTCGGATCTCAAAATCTATTCCCGAGACAACGCCTGTTATAGGCGGCCCTGAATTATATGCACTATTATATCCTGCATACAGATCATACGAACCGTCGGGAGAAAATAAAAGGAAAAAATCGCCGCCATTAGCCAGACCATTTCCTAAAAAATCCGTGGTGTCTGAAGTAAAAATACGTGTTGTCAATGGATCGGGATCATAACCAGGTACAGTTGAGATATCTCCACCACCAAATATAACAACAATTTGTCCCGGTTGGAAAATGTAACCACTCGGGAAAGTAAAACTAAGTTGTTCATCATCGCCCAATTGCCAGCCAGTCATATCGACTGGATTATTACCCACATTTACCAACTCAACAAATTCATCCTGACTCGAACTTCTAATCCCATCGCCGTTGGCATCTCCCAGAATTGGATCAGTATCAGGATCCGCCAGAATTTCATTTACGATGATTGTAGGGGTCACCTGAAAGGCAGGAACAAAATGAGCTGTGAATGAAACATTTCCCTGTATTGAAACACTAAGTGGATTGCTGGTACTTTCTTCGTCACCTGTCCATCCTGTGAACACATAATTTTCTGCCGGTTGAGCCGTCATGGTGACAAGAGTTCCATATTCATAATCTGCCTGATCTGGATCAACCACAACAGTTCCTCCTTCAGCGGGTTCTACATTGACGGTAAGTTGAAAAGTTAAAGACAGTTTACCATCTATGGTGGTATTGGGGGAAAATTCTTCCGAACTTACGCTTAAGTGTTCAACGAATGGATCAGCCGGTTCAGATGCAGCATCAGGATACCGTGTAACAGAATTATCATTATCAGCGATTGCGGCAGTTTCCACCTCAAATTCCCAATCGATGCCAGATACAGCGCCACTCGTGGGTGGTCCTGCTCCATATTTACTACCGTATGCGAAATACATATCATGATTTCCATCTGCCGACTGTAAAATAGCATAATCTCCGCCATTCGCTAATCCATTGCCAATGCTGTCACCAGTAGCAAAAACCCTTGTTACCAGTGAATCAAGATCATAACCGGGGACGTTCGATACATCACCACCGCCAAATACAGTCACAAAACTATATGGTTGAATTATATAGCCTTGCGGAAATTCAAAATCGATCCTTTCATCATCTCCCAGTTTCCAACCTGTCAAATCGATAGGAGTGGACGTAACATTGATGAGCTCCACAAATTCATCCTCTTGAGGATGGCGGACACCATCTCCATTCGCATCACCTTCAACAATTGCCGTTGTATCGATGTCAGAAGCAGGATCCACCAAGACTTCATTAATTATTACTTTTACAATACGCACGATATCAACCCATTCAGGATCAGCATGGCCTACAGAATCCGGATCACCCAGAATTCCTGTAAAACCATTTCCAGTCGCATCCCCCGCAATATCACCACTCCCTTCATCAAAATGCCACAGTGCTATTGTGTATATATCCGGTTCAAAAGGTTGAGTAGGTGGCGTAAAATTAGAAGTGTATCGTGCGACTCCTCCTGAAAGACGAACTTCATCAATTGTTCCCCGAAATGTTTCAAAACGATTATCAAGTAAGTTCTCAGCTCCGGAACCGATAACGATTCTCTGAGTTCCACCATATACAGGCAGGCAGGTCTCTCCTGGTTCATTGGGTTCGATATCGGCACTCTGAATACCATCGGTAAAAACACGCATTGAGTCTTCTGTGTCCCATACATAGGCAACATGATACCATCGGGGTTCCCAGACTAGAATACCCGGGTAAACATCCTGAGTTACATTCCCATCCTGGATGAAACATTGCAAATCCCCTTCTCCCCGCTTCCAGGTTAATCCCAAATCTCCTTCTACATTTCCCGAAATATTCTTGGAAAACAAATAAGTGTAATCCGGATCATGCGTATCAGATTTCAGAATTGAATCCGGTTTAAACCACATCTCAAGGGTACCAGAATTGAGAACAAACGGGAAAAGATTTGGTGCGTCTGGAACTAGTACTCTATCATGTTCCCACCAAGAAAAATGTAGTGCCTTGCCCCATTGTGCTAATGAAGTAAAGGGCAAAATAAAAATTAGAACCATAAAAAAAACAAGTCTTTGAGTGCGTAGAAAATTATTCATAATAAGTCCTTTCAAATTATGGATTTACAGTTCCGAGGCAAACAATTAACAATTAATTAAATACAATGAAGGTATTTCATAATCAATTCTCCTCTATTAAGTTTTTAAATTAATAATACAATTAGTTTAAGGAGAACAAATCCGAAATAATGTGCAAATTTAAAATTAAGTGACATTCGTTTTCAATTCTAATGAAGCTCGAAAATTTTTATGGCTTTCATCATATGGTAGGGTATTAATTGTGAACTTCAACTTGTCGCTCCGATACATATCTTCCGAATACTGAAAAAGTGTATTATCCTCTAATCTTATCAACCTCTTAATAAGTAATAATGGACTTCCTGGATCAATAACAAACAGTTTGCTTTCTTCGGGACCTGCAATAACTGCTTCAATACTTTGTTGAGCAATCCCAAGACGAAAATCACTTTCACGATACATTAATTCATAAATGGATTCATTCTCTAAATCATAAGATAGAAACGGTTTAAAAATTTTATATACAAAATATGATCTTTCAATGATCAGCGGTTCATCATCACCATATCTTAATCTTTGGATCTTTACAATCTGATTATTTTCCTCTAATTCCAGTAACTTTTGAATTCTATTACCGGGGTATTTTATAGTTATTTCCAGTATTTTAGCTTTGGCAACTTTCTCGTTCATTCTCATCAGCTCAGTAAAGCCCATCAATTTATGAGCATCCTGTTCAATTTTGGTTTCCGTCACAAAAGTTCCTCTTCCCCGTTCACGTAACAAAAATCCTTGTCGGAATAACATTTTTAATGCTTCTCGAACTGTGCCGCGGCTTACCTTATATTTTGCACATAATTCACTTTCGCTTGGAAATCGATCACCTTCCTGGTATACACCATCACGGATCTCATTATAAAGCTCATCGAATATTCTATAATAAATAGGTATCAGTTGTTTTGCACTAATTTCCAAGATGTCGATCCTCAATTATTGAGTAGTTTTTATTTAATTTGTATACAGGCACATAGTAACTTTTAATTTTATTTATGTATTCTTTTACCCTGTCATTCTTTTCTTTTGTATCCCAACCCCAAAGCGGTGCAATAATGTTGGCGACAGTTTCAGCACAGTTAATTCCAAGACATTTACTGGTTCCGATTCCAGTTCGCCGAATCAGAATATCTTCCAGTTTTTTTGCCAATTCAGTTTCGGCTGCATATATTACCTGGGCTTTTATGTCTTCATGATGCTCGGTAATTTTTTCTGAAAGAGAATGATCCAGTTCAATAAATTTTAAAACATTTCGAAATTTTGAACCATAGAATCGGATCAAATACTCTACCGTTTCTTGCTGCAAACCATAAATATGGGCATATTCAGAAGCTAAATTATTAATATATTTCTCAAAATTAGAAATTCCATAACCACCAAAGAGAGGATATTCTCTCGTTCTGGTTTTCTTATTTAATCCAAGTTTAATACATATCAGATCAACACATTCTTCCGCCAAGTTTCGATAAGTTGTTAATTTTCCGCCAATAATAGAGATGAAATTTTTATGTCCCTCATTTTTTTCATGATCAAAAATAATATGTTTTCGTGTAACTTGACTTTCCTTTTTACCCGGTTCATATGGTAATGGACGTATTCCGGAATATGTGTACAGAACATCATTCTTGGTAAAATGCCGCGCAGGAATAAAATAATTTAATTCATACAGGAGATATTCTATTTCTTCTTCAGATGCAATCACTTCATCTAAATCGCCTTCATAGTAAATATCTGTGGTCCCAACCAGGAAATACTGTTTCCACGGAATGATAAAAAAAGGTCGTCCATCTTGAATCGATTCAATATATAAGGCTTCAGCAGGTCCACCTTCAAATTTATCTATCAAAATATGACTCCCTTTTGTACCGCCCATTTTGCGGATAATATTTTTCCCGACAAGTTTACATACTTGGTCGACATAGGGCCCTGTTGCATTGACAACTACTTTTGCCTTAATATTGAATAACCTCTCATTCAATACATCTTTAAGCTCTAGTTCATTCAAACCTGAAGTCAAAGTTTTAAACTTTGTAACTTCAAAGTAATTATATACTAATGCACCGGCTTCTCGGGCACTAAGTATTATTTCAAGACATAATCTTTCAGGAAACATTACCTGACAATCGAAAAAACTGGTAATCGCTTTTAGACCATCCTGCTTCAAAGAAGATTCTATACTATTATTTACTTTTCCGTTTTGCGATATAAGTTTAAAACTGTGGAATGGCAAACTTTTATCATAGGATAATAAATCATACAATATCATGCCTGCCTTAATCAGCAAAGGCCCACGCCTGCTATGTTTATAAATCGGAACATGCAATTTCAGGGGCTGAACTAGATGGGGGGCATTTTTTAAAAGGCGTTCTCTTTCGCGTAATGATTCTCTGACTAACGGGAACTCAAGATATTCAAGGTATCGCAACCCTCCATGTATTAGTTTTGTAGAAGCACTAGTTGTATAGCTACCAAAATCTTTTTTATCAAATAACACGACGGATAAATCTCTCAATGCCGCATCTAGTGCAATTCCAGCACCGTTGATCCCACCACCAATAATAGCGACATCAAATACATGTCCCCTATTCTGCAATGCTCCATCTTTCATCAAATTTCATCCATATAAAATGCTTTCCAGTTTTTTCTTTATATATTTAAATCAATAGAAAATCTTTGGATATTTCCTAATAATCCCCAATCCGAATAAGCATAATTGAATGACACTCCTAAATTATTTTGAAATTTGTGGCCGATTCCCGTACCTAGAGTTAAACCATTTTCACTTGTTTCGTCAAACAACGACTGGTAACCCGCCCTTAATGAAAACAAATTCATAAAAGAATATTCAATACCCAGATTCATACTCTCGACGTTATTGCTCGGATGTATCAAATCCATCATCAGCGCCACACCATGATTATTCACAGGGACAAAAGAATAGGATATACCGAATCTGAATAATAAGGGAAGTGGATAACTATCAGTTTTCAAAATCACATTTAATTTATCATTTGAATAATTTTGCGGATCTTCATCGAAGGGTCTCAGAAGATCTCGTCCATTCATTTGCATATCCGTCCCAAAATTAGAAATACTGGTTCCCAATGTTAGTCCTTTAAGTCGAGTTTTATACAGCACACCAATATCAACCGCAAATCCGTTTGCCGATTCATGCCAAATTTCCTGTCTGACATATTTAGCGGTGATACCAAATGAAAATTGATGAATCAGGCTCATGGCGAAACTGGAACTTATTGCCATATCTGATGCCCCATAAAATTCACCTGTTCCTTCTGGCTGTATGATTGTGCGGACAGGTTGTTTATCGATATAATCCAGAACAACGATGCCGATTCCCAAGGCCATCCCTCTGGTAAAAGGGAATGCAATTCCGAAAAATTCGAAGTTCGTTGAAGCAAGCCACCTGGTATGATTAGCGGTTAAGCTGATAGATTCCAGTTGCACAAGACCTGCTGGATTCCAGTACAAGGCTGAAGCATCATTCGCTAAGGCAGTGAATGCGCCCCCCAGACCTAGCGCTCTTGCGCCCACCCCGATTTCCAAAAATGCAGCTGCCGAGGTGCCCCTATTTGTTATATCTTCAGCAAAATTAGTGGCAAAATCGTTTTCACTATCCTGGGCAAATAAATGGAATAATAATAGAAAAATCAAAAGGACTGCATAAATTATGTTATCTATAAACTTTCTCTTCATCTTTTACTCCGAGTTGAAAAAGATGATTTTATTTTATCAAGGCGAACTTGCCAACCTTTGAACCTATGCCAGGTGCATCCACATGGTAGATATATATTCCATAGGAGACTGTCAGACCGTCATCTGAGATCAAATCCCAGGATTCTGAGCCGCTTGACATCAAACTATTATGTTCAATTTTTGTTACTAATTTTCCACTCATTGTAAATATCCTGATGGTGCATTTTGGTGGCAAGTTAACGAAATCGATGCGCCGCTCTCCTCTTCCGGAAGAGTAAAACAATGGTTTTTCCCAGGATGCTGAAACTACATAGGGATCCGGCACTACATATATGTCAGCGAGGTCATTTTTTGCCTGAGTCTCATCAAATCTGGAAGAACTGGTGGTAAATTCAAATACATCGTCAGAATTAAAAGGTTTACTGACTTGAAATTCAAATACATCTCCAGATTGCGGTGGATTGTAATCATTTGCGATGGCAGTGTCACCAAACTCAATCCTCCATGCGGCATTATAGCGAAATCCTTGGATATTGAATACAACCACTACTTCATCCCCAAAATTCAATGTACTGTCTTTGTTTTCCTGCTCATTAAAAATAAAATCATATTTCTGGTTTGTGGTGGTACTCCACAATTCGAAATTTACCGGAACACGCAAAAACGCCAACGGATCGTAAGATGTATCCGCCGAGGCTTCTTTCACCCGAAGTTCAAAATCTTCCGGGAGGGGTAGTGCTTTAGGAGACTCCAGGAGTGACACTTTTATGGGTAAGTTTGAGTTACCCGTTTTCCAGCCGAAAGACACGACTTGTGCTGAATCGTTTTTAAAATCAAAATGTATACCATTTAAAATCTTATTTTCCAGATCCAATTCATCGTAGATATTACTATTATAAATACTATCTGATGTTGTCAAATCGGTGATGGTAACCCCTGAAGTATATCTCGCTAATGTTGAGTCTTTAAAAGTAATCCGGAAAGTATGGTCGTTTTTTAAACTGTCCGGAACCAAAACCTTTACCGACACGGATCCAGTCGCTGTTCCCTTATGTTTTACCTCTCCATTTATATTACCAGCAATATATCCCGCTCCAGCGGCATTTGGCACAACCACCGCACAATTTCTATCGACAAAGACGACATTTCCGACAAGGTCAGTTTGAATAATTTTGCTACATTCGCTGGGTGAAACGGGGGCTAATAATTTTGTGGTAACAATTCCCCTTTCATAAAAATCTGAATCATATCCTTTATCGTAAGAACATACTGCATAATAGTAAGTCCGTCCGTTGTCTACATTTTCATCAACAAAATAGTACCGTAATTCAGAATCCTCTCCCATATTAAAGTGAGCACCAGTCTCTCCAATCGGGATGGGATGAGGATCTTTTAATCCGTTCTTGAGATCAAATTGAGCAATTGGTTCCCAGAAAATAGCATTTCCATAACTGTCTGTGATCGTCTTTATTGAATTGAACGAAGGATCTGTGGAACGGTAAATCAGATAGCCCTCAAAATCCTTACCATAAATTGGATCAATAGATTGTTCAGCTCGTTTGTCCCATCTCAGGATCACTTTATGATCGCTGGCTACGGCAGTTAAAGTTGGTCTTAAAGGTGGCTTGGTGAAACTGTAATCAGCATCATAAATGCGTTGCATGGTTCTTTTATTTCGAAGAATATCATCAAAATCATTCCCAAAAAGGTTGGTGATCGCAAATTTTCGAGTCTCACCTACAGGTAGAGAGAAATAGCAGGAACCATAAATAAAAGCTAAATTTGTAGGCAAGACGCCGCCAAATAAATCAGGAGTCATTTCATTCCATGTTCGCTCATCATCGCTGATGTTCCCGGCAGGCCGTAATAGAAAACTGGTTAAACCAATCTGATCAGATTCATCGTTGTCCGTTTTGCCAAAATTCGGTTCTCCGTGATCAGGCACTCCATTCGCCTCAGAACCATTATCATCGGGTCCGGTATAATCCTGTTCATAAGGTCCAATTCCGTCTGAACCTACATCATCAAAAATATCCTCGCCTTCATCCCATTCTCCATTTTCATTCCCATCAATATAAGCTCGCCAGTCACCATCTTCGTCTCCTGACCAATGCAATTTTGGTTCTCCAAAATTTCCGATACTTCCAAAAGTATAAGAACCCCGGTCATTATCCTGCTGCTCATCAATTAAACCATCTCCATCATCATCAATTTTATTTAGAGGGTCTCCAGGGCTCTCAAGAAAAGCGTACCCGAAATATCCCACACCTGGTCGCCCTTTATTATCCAAACCATCGAGATCCCAGCAATAGGTGATATCGTCAGCGATGTCAAAGAAAGCATCATCATCGACAGAATCACCTTCACCCCCAACGGCCGGATCAACATACATTCCATAGACAACTCTGGTCAGATCTTTTTCACTAATATTTTTAATATCATACCGTACAATTAAAATATCTTCCGCTTCCACCTGCGACCATTGATAACCTCGAACCCTGACTTCAAGACCAAGTCCTCTCCTCCCTTCAGGATAGTCTGCCGAATCCACTGAGCTCCCAACGAAAGGATAATATTCGAACTCGTCATTATTTCGATCATCCATAACATAATAACTTTCCTGATCGGCTCTGACATATGCACCGAATTCCCCGTTCCATAATCCATTTCTTGTGCCGGGTGTTCCAGGATAATCATATGGCCATGTTTTTGGCCATGTTTCCGGTTTGTGACTCATGGCTGGAAAATTATCAATATTATCCGATCCAGTATTAATATACCCAGGTAAAGGTTCCCAACCATAGGTATGTGTTCCGTCCGGAGAAATATCAAACGATTCGGGATTTGTATAATTCTCCGACATAATATGAATTGTGTCGCCATTAGCATCTACGACCTCAGCCCCGGCAATCATTATGAACTCAAATCCATACCAGGTCCCCGAGCCCTTTGGCCATTCCATTTTTGGCGGTTCATAACGGCTTCCCAGATTCCCAAAATTTGAAAAACGGGTATAAACCAGATTACCATCATGTATCCCTGTTCGTCGTTCGTCTCGACCAGTAGGTTTGAAGAAGTAGCCTGATGTGGGAACTCTTTCTCCTTCTTCGTTCTGGGCAACTGCCATAAAACATAAACTTAGAACACCGTAGATAATTAAATTGATTATTTTTCTGTTGTATGATATCATCTTTTCTCTCATTAATTATTTAAAAATCCATGCTAAATCCGATAAGAATTCTACGCGGTTCAGTATAAAAATCCGGTCTTAAATCAATTTCATTTAGGGTAAAATTGGGATTTCTCTTCAGAAGCTGCCATTCAACATTAGTACGATATGGAAAATCAGCAGTCCCTGTACTTGAATAAACATATTTTTCGCTTTGACGATCGGTAAGATTAAATATTTTACATATAAGTCGAAATCTGTATCCGGCCAATTTAATCCACTTATAAATGTTAAGATCAATATTGAAAAATACCGGTTTTCTGTCACTATTTTGAAATTGGGTGGTTAATTGACTACCAGGATTTGTAGGCGTATAAGGTTGGCCAGTAGAAAATCTCCCAATTATCCCCAAATTCCAATTGGCGGGTTTACCAACATACGCTGAAATATTAAGGGTATGTATTTGATCCCAGTCTAATGGGAGGACCTGTTTTTCACTCTCTCTTGGGGGATGGGACTGAAAATCAGTAAAGACTGAATTTGGATCGGATGCATTCCCTCTGGCCACCTGGTAGGAATAGTCCAGGGAGCCGGAGAAAAAACCGGAAGGCGGTTTCTTTAAAGAGAACACAATACCTTTTACATAACCGTAATCACGATTAATGTATCGTGCATAAATCTTCTTATCCCTGGTATTTATAATCTCCTGTCCAAGTAGATTTTTTATATCCTTATAATAAAGGGTAAATTCAATACCAAGGTTACGATATACCTGCTGTTGGAAACCAATTTCATATGCAATTGTTTTTTCAGGTTTTAGATTGGCATTCCCCATAATTGTTTCAAGATCCCCCAACTCAACTTCAAACTCGGAATTTTCAAAAATGTAGGCAAATCTTGGTACTTGGAAGAAATGTCCATACGAAATATGAACGACACCCTGAGACGAAATTGAATATGCCAGTCCTATGCGTGGACTGAGCTGAGTCCGAATCTTGGCTTCTTCCAGAGCTGAATTTAATCGAATTCCATCCTGGGGATCGGTTGTGGCTTCCAAATCTGCCGGAACATAGGCAATAGGATTCCAGAAATCGAAACGTAAGCCCGCATTTACAATCAATTCATTCAATTCTATTTTATCTTGGAAATAGGCCGCGGCTGTGAGTGGTGAATGACTGTACGAATCATTACCGCTTGTATTTGGGGCTGGTACTCTTAAAGTTGGCTCCAAATAAACTGGTCCATCAGAAATCGTGGTAGCCTGATAGTATTTTAAGTCGTGTCTCTTTAATTCACCACCCAACTTTAACTGATTATACTGATCTATTTGACTGGTGATATCGAGTTTACCTACAATGGCAGAATTCGTAATATCAGTTCTTCCATTCGAAGTCCCCCCGAAAGCAAACCCCTCAAAAGAATAAGGAGTCCCTTGATAACGGGCATCGAGAGGATCTTCAAATAAATAGCTTTTATTATTTTTTGAATAGTAGGAAAAGCTTAAAGCATAGAAAGTTCTGGGAGACAACGTATGATTCAGATTCAGAATATGATTATAATTCGTGGTGTGATTAATTGGCACACCATCAGGGGCATACCGGCGAAAATCACTATAAGATTTATCTTCACCCTTATTAAAAATCAATGAATAGTTCACTTTCAGTGAAGGGAGAGGGAAAGTAGAAATTTTGCCATACAACGAAATTTTTTTGTTCGGATTTAAGGGAATATATTCTCCACCACCCGTTTGGAGTGAGTCTGGAATTTTTATTCCAATCAATCTTTGCTCATCAGTTTGTGATTTCTGTGCTTCATGGATAAAAGCCTGAACAGGGACGGTATCAGCAATTCTGGTTCTTCTTTCTCCGTAAAGCCAACCCTCATTACTATAATATCTTATGGATGAATAAATAAATGTTTTTGGGAGGAGAGGAACAGGACCGGATAGGCTCACTGTAAAATCTTTTTCACTCAAATTAAGTTGATCGGTGTTCATGAACACATCATTACGAGAGGTCAGGTAATCGCCACTAAAAAGAGTTACTTTTCCTCCAAATTTTCGATCTCCTTCTTTGGTAACGATATTAATAATCCCAGATTGTGCTTGACCGTATTCAGCATTAAATGTTCCGCTGATTACCTGCAGTTCATTAATCCAGTTGTTCTCTAATTCGACCGAACTTCCACCACGGAATTCATCGGTAACAGGTATACCATCCACAAGATAGGCGATTTCTCCCCTTCGTCCTCCCCTCATATGAAAATTACCACTGGCATCCTTTACGATTCCTGTTTGCAATTGAATAACATCGGAAACTTCTTGGACAGGTAAAGCATCGATTTCTTTCGAGGAAAAATAGGCGGCCGTATTTGTGCGGTCTTTCTCGACCGGTGGACGAGTGGCCGTGACGATTACCTCTTCACCTTCAATCATCTCCTGGGCCATAACGAATTCTTTAGTCGTCGTGCGATCGGTAAAAACTTCCACATTGGAAATTTTTATTGTAGCATAGCCAAGGGCTGATACGATCAAAGTATATTCACCAGGTGGAATATTCAGAATAAAATAGATACCGGTTTCATCTGAGGCGGCACCAATAGGATAATCCTTCAGATAAATGTTGGCTCCGATAATCGGTTCGCCTGTTAATTTATCCCGAACAGTTCCTTTTATTTTGCCGGTGGTGCCCCCCAGAACCTGCATGGAGGGAAAAGTTATCCCACAGCATACGAGAAACAGTATTATTTTCTGAATAAAATGCTCCAAAACTTTTTTAAAACAAATTTAAACTGATGTTCATTTTGAAATGACTAATTTGAAAAAGTTCGAACTAAAGAGTCGAGATAAATAAAAGAAAATCAATCGATCGGGAACAAATGTCTAAATGTCTATACAACTCAATGGTACTGAACTAATTTGAAAATGTCAAGTCTTTTCATCAAAATTTTAACATTTATTTCCTATTCTCTTTAAGCTTTAAATTTACAAAAATTTTATTCATTACAAATTTTAGATAGAAAACATGCTTTGCCTTAAAGAATTTATGGATCAGGCTCTTGGTTTTATTTTCCAGGTAAATGCCAGAAGCACTATTGATAAAGCCGTACAGGCCATGATTGCGTAAATAACCAGCGACCACCCAACATCCTTACCATATAAATTCCCAAAATAATTCACAATCCATCCAAATCCTTTAGCTTGAGTTGTTCTTCCCATATAACCAAAAAGCCCGATAAAGCCTGCGGCGGTTCCTACAGCCTTTTTCGATGTTAAATCTAGGCCTGATACTCCGAGAAGCATGACCGGTGGATACACAAAAAAGCCCACCACAGCTAAAAAAAACATATCAAGCCAAAGATTCCCGGCAGGATTAAGATAAATTCCAGTAAACGCTGCAAATATTGGAATCATGCAAAGCAAACTTACCATCCCCCTGCGACCACCTACTCTATCTGACAGCCATCCCATTAAGAGAGTTGAAGGAATACCTCCAAATTCAATAATTAGAATGGCCAGACCACCCCCTTTTAGGGTGGCTCCTTTTATCTCTCTTAAATAAGTAGGCCCCCAGTCGAGCATACTATATCGAACGATATAAACAAAAAAATTTGCCAGGGCAAAAAGCCAGAGGAACTTATTTTTTAAAATATTATCAATAAATAACTCTCTCGTTCCAAGCTCTTTTTCATGAAGACCAACTTTTTTTTCATCTTCAGTGTATTTTCCCTTAAACTCCTCTATGGGGGGTAATCCCACTGATTGTGGCGTATCTCTTAACCGCCAGAAAAGATAACCAGCACCGATGACAGCGATAATACCCGGAAAATAGAATGCGGCCTGCCAGCCATACTGAGAAGCTGCATAAGCAGCAAGAATGCCTGCAATCCCTCCGCCAATATTATGGGCAACATTCCATATGGCGAACACTGATCCCCGTTCTTTCAAGCCAAACCAATGACCGATGGAACGCCCACATGGCGGCCAGCCCATACCCTGGATAAAACCATTTAAGGCCCATAAAGTTAAATGAACGGGATAGCTTGCCACACCACCAAAAGTAAAATTGCACACAGCAGTAAATAATAAACCCACGGCCATAAATTTTTTAGGATTACTGCGGTCAGAGAGTGAGCCCATCAAAAATTTACCTAATCCATAGGCAATTGCTGATATTGCAAGAATACTCCCGATCATGTTGTGATCGTAATTCAGGGCGTGCTCTATATCCTTTGCCACAGTTGACAGATTGTTGCGTACTAAATAAAAGGTCGCATATCCAAGAAAGGTTGCTTCAAGCGTGGTCCAACGGTATTTCTTATAGAGTGGTGAAATTCTGTTTTCAGGTACAAGCGGGATGTGAGGAGCAGGCGCAAAAAAATGACGTATTTTGGAAAAAAGCATAATTTCTCCCATAGGTAAATAGTTTTAAATATAGAATTAAGCTACCTCACATCTCTTGTTTTATTTATTCTGATGCCAAATGCTTCAGAGGAGACAGAAGGGAAATCGAGATTGGGAATATCCTTTATTCTCACTATTAACCAATTGTTTTTCAGGGCATAATCAGCAATGCTTTCTACCTGATCAGGAGCGATGTGTTCATCTGGATTGACAATCATTCGTAATCCTCGGCTGAATTCGATCATCTCTTTATCACCGCGGCTATTTCCTGCAACCAAGAGTGGAACATCCTGAACAAATGTTTCAATGGCTTCCTTTTTGCCATGGTCTTGAGGAACCGGCGGTACAATCTCATCTGTAATGATCCCGTTTCTAATCACCGATTTTACTCCAATAATATGCGTTATTGGAATCTTAAACTCTTTTGAAAGAAATTGTTGATACATTCCTTCAGGCGATGCTGTCACTATCCAAATTTCAAAATTATTTTCTTTTAAGAGAGTGATGAGTCTGTGCATCGGCTCAAATATTTTATTTGAATAATACTTCTTGAAACAGTCTTCCCCCAGATCCCTATAAAACTGAAGTGATTTCCCTGCCATATAAAGAACTCTGTTTTGAACATAAGGAATGGATACATTTGACTGTTTTACCATTTTTTTAATTAATTCCTGTTTTTGATTTGGGTGTTCTTTTGCATATAAATACATGCATTCATCCGCTAGATAATGCGGCGCTTGACCAAGCACCGTACCATCACCATCAAAAACGGCAATTTTTCTCCCTTCTTCATTTTCTGTAATTATTAAAAATACCTGTAATTGCTGGTTAGCTTTTTCGGTGAATCCTTCAACAGGGCGAAAATTTACTTCTGCTATCGCAGAGCCTGTTACAAATAAAATGAAGAAAACGATAAAACAATATTTTCGGTAACTAAACAAACTCATAAGGTACTCCTATTTAAGTAATTAATATTCAATAACTTAAATATATATAAAAGGTTCATCACAAAAATGAGTACCTACAAAATTAGGTAAACGATTATGTT
>CAYWTB010000087.1:0-19330 GCA_964461135.1 uncultured Caldithrix sp.
CCCTGTAGTGTAATAAAACCTCAACGCTGAGTCAAGAATTCAGAAACGGAGGGCCATGATGGAGTTTTATAGTACGTTTGAAATGATTTTGCAGGACCATGGTTTAACAGAAGAAATCCGCAATATGAAAGATCAGATTTTCTCAAAAAGAAAACCACTCGATCTTACTGTATCATTACTGGATAAAGCCGGATTTTCTGTCACTAATATCCTGCATGATTCTTTTCGAATCAGATTTACTGACGGCAGCGCTATGTTTAATCATTACCTGATCAGCTACTGGTTTCTGGATGGATGGAAAAAGGTAGTGCCGGAAAATGACCGGGAGAAAATATTTTCGCGGGTGGAGGAAAAGCTCAATATTACCGCCGGGGAAGTGGGGGAAATTGCCTTATCTGTACCTTATGTAACAATAGATTGCCGGAGGTAATGAGTGTGGAATATGGCCGGATGCATGTTATCCTCATCTGACCAAACGGAGGATTTGATATGAAGACACTTGGTTTAGTGGGTGGAACCGGTTGGATTTCCACCGTGGAGTATTACAGGATCATTAATGAGGAAATCAACCGGTTACAAGGTGGTCTCACTTTTGCCCGCTGTATTTTATATTCCCTGAATTACGGGGATATTGATAAACTGAATAAAAGCAATGACTCTGATGGTGTTTTTTCACTTATCCGGGACGCGGCAGGGAACTTGATAGATGCAGGCGCGGAGGGTATTGTGCTCTGTGCCAACACCCTGCATTATTTCGCTGATCGGTTACAAGATGAGATATCAGTTCCCCTCGTACACATCGCTACTGCTGCTGCAAGACATGTGAAGAAACAGAATATATCGAAGGTGGGTCTGCTGGGAACGAAAATTACCATGGAAGAAGATTTTTATAAAATCAGGCTGGAAAAGGAAGGAATATCCGTTTTAATTCCGGAGGAAAAGGAGAGAGGATTTATTCATTCCAATATAATGAATGAACTATTAAAAGGTGTCTTTCTTCAGGAAAGTAAAGAACATTATTTCCGTATTATAGAAAAGCTTTACCATGGGGGAGCGGAAGGTATAATCTTGGGGTGCACGGAAATACCATTGCTGATAAAACCGCAAGATCTGGATCTGCCTCTATTTAACACCCTGCTCATTCATTCACTGGCGACGGTTGATTTTGCGCTGGAAAGAAATGGATTTTTTAATTAATGTTTGTATAATTTTATAATTTTTCTTTTTATTTGCTTAAATCTTGAATATAAAATAGTGTGGTGCAGCGGAAAGGCCTGCGGGTGAACAGGCAGAGTTTTTAACAAACAGGAGAAATACCATCATTGCAGGCAGGAATTCTTTTTGCTTTGGCAGCTTATATTTTATGGGGAATACTTCCGGTATACTGGAAAGCATTGGGGAAGGTACCCGCCTATGAGATTCTTTGTCACCGCATCATATGGTCTCATATTTTCCTTATTCTTATCGTTCTTTCCAGAAAAAATTGGCGATGGATTAAAGCGGAATTAAAAGCACCACTAACACTGCTCTCATATGCAGGATCCTCATTTTTTATCGGTTTTAACTGGCTGGTCTATATATGGGCAGTAAATTCCGGGTATCTGGTTGAGGCCAGTTTAGGCTATTTTATTAATCCACTGGTGAGTGTGTTGCTGGGGGTAATCTTTTTGAAGGAAAGATTACGTTTCTGGCAGTGGTTGGCCATCTCCCTGGCGGCAGGCGGTGTTCTCTATCTCACTGTACTCTACAAAGCCTTCCCCTGGATTGCCCTGTTCCTGGCGTTTTCCTTCGGATTTTATGGCCTTTTGCGAAAGACCGGCAAATTAAATTCAGTTGAAGGATTAACCTTCGAGACCGCTTTACTGTTTATCCCGGCGTTTATCTTTTTGTCATTGTCCGAGTTAAAAGGATCGGCATCATTCGGGCATATGACCGGTACTGAGAACTTTCTGCTTGTTTTCAGCGGAGTCGTAACTGCCATTCCCCTTCTATTTTTTGCCTCCGCCGCACGCAGAATTCATCTCTCCACCGTGGGAGTGTTACAATACATTACTCCGACCATGCAATTTCTGCTGGGAGTTTTCATTTACCGGGAAACTTTTTCAACCGATCACCTGCTTGGATTTATTGTCATCTGGATGTCACTTATTATTTATACCGGCGAAGGCCTGGTCCTGAGAACTATACGGAAATAATTCAATCTAATCGGTTATTTAAGGGTGTAAAGAGTCTTTTCTCTCGCGATTATTTTTGAATCCTGATTTGATAATGGTAGAATATATTTATATGATTATTGCCTTAAATCCGAAAAATAAAATTTAAAAGTCATTCCGACCGAAGCGAATGAAATGAGCGAAGTGGAGGAATCTATTGAACTTATGAAGATTTCTCGGCTACGTCCCAGTAAACCGGGACTTCGCTCGAAATGACTGGCTCACTAAGTATAAAAAGAACAATATATTACCATAACATTTTTGGAGCTAAAGCAATAATCATTATATTTATTCTAAAAAATGATGTTTTAAATCAGGCAGAGTGCTAAATTAAAAGAACATTTCAAATTCATGGCGGATTAAAATTTGCCTGGTAGTGTGTCCGAAAAATCAGAGTATTTATAAAATCATGTACTTTAAAAAATTTTTATTTATCCTGCTAAATTCTTAAAATACGATATAATGAATCAAAGTTGTTATATTCTTAAAAATTAAATGGCCCCGGTCTTCAGACCGGGGATTAAAGAATCCGGTATATTTAGGCGTTAGCCCCTATATGTGAATGAAGCAGGTTATTTTGTTTGAAAAGGTTTGCAGCTTGAGGTCAACAATGGATAATGTCAAAATTTTATCTTTTAAAATAATCAGGACAGTTCTCCTGTCTCTTTTTTTGTTTTTTGCTGCTTGTGTTCCTTTTAGAAAGGAAGCTGAGAGGCCGGTGCCGGTCCAGGTAATTCCCCTGCCTGCTCGGGTATCGCTGCACAAAACAGCATACAGGTTCAATACGGGAACACCCATCGTCTATACCGATCCAGGTCTTAGATTCACAGCGGATTATCTTCATGATTTTATATTGAATTTGACCGGAAAACCTTCGGAAGTAATTTACCGCGCAAAAGTTTCGTCAGGAGAGGACATATTATTGCTTACCCTGAATGACCATGCGGAACATCCTGAAGGCTACCACCTCTCTGTGGATAAAATTATCAAATTGACCGCAAAAGAACCGCGGGGTGTATTTTACGGAGTACAAACCTTATCGCAACTGCTGTTCGCAGGCAGAAACAGTATGGGTGTGATTACCATCCCCTGTGTGGATATAACAGATCACCCGCGTTTTCCCTGGCGGGGAATGCACCTGGATGTGAGCCGTCACTTTTTCGACAAGGAGTTCATTAAAAAATATATCGACATCCTGGCATTGCATAAAATGAATACTTTCCACTGGCACCTGGTGGATGATCAGGGATGGCGCCTGGAAATAAAGAAATATCCGAGGCTTACGGAAGTTGGAGCCTGGCGGGTAGACAAGGAAGATATCCCCTGGAATTTCCGGCCGGATCCTCAGCCGGGTGAAGAACCCACTTTGGGAGGTTTTTATACCCAGGATGATATCCGGGAAGTGGTGAAATACGCTGCTGACAGATTCATCACCATCGTTCCGGAAATTGAGATGCCGGCACATGTGCAGTCTGCCCTGGCCGCATATCCACAGTTTTCCTGCAGGCAGGAACCGCTTCCGGTTCCCTCCGGTGGTGTATGGCCAATTACCAATATTTATTGTGCCGGTAATGACAGTACCTTTAGTTTCCTGCAGGACATTCTCACTGAAGTTATGGATTTATTTCCTTCCAAATATGTTCATATCGGGGGAGATGAAGCGAATAAAACCGAATGGAAGCAATGCTCTAAATGCCAGGCCAGAATATTTCAGGAGGGATTGAAAGATGAAGGAGAACTGCAGAGCTATTTTATCAGGCACATAGAAAACTTTTTGAATGCCCATAACCGGATATTAATCGGATGGGATGAAATTCTGGAAGGTGGGCTGGCGGACAATGCTACCGTGATGTCCTGGCGGGGAACCGAGGGAGGTATTCATGCGGCCAGAATGGGGCATGATGCGGTCATGACTCCAGGTGCTTATTGCTATCTGGACCATTATCAAAGCCTGGACAGAGATATTGAACCGTATGCCATTGGTGGTTTTACTGATTTACTGACGGTATACTCCTATGAACCTGTACCCCAGGTTTTAAATAGAAGAGAAGCCAGACATATCCTCGGCGTCCAGGGTAATGTATGGACGGAATATATGTACACGGGTTCCCATATTGAATATATGGCTTTACCCCGGTTAACTGCTCTGTCTGAAGTACAATGGACTTCTGCCAAATTAAATGATGAACGCAGTTTTCTTTCACGGCTACCGTGTTTTCTCGATCTGCTCACCAACCACGGTATCAATTATTATGTTCCGGCTCCGCAGGGCGTGTTGAAAAAAATGGTGTTTATGGATTCAATTAAGATAGATTTGAAAAATCCTTACCCGTTTGGAGAAATCCGCTATACTCTTGATGGCCAGGATCCCGAGATGGCAAATTCCCTGTTGTATAAAAGACCATTAACCTTTTTTTCAAACATAAAATTTAAAACAGCTCTTTTTCTCAATAATGGAAGAAGAAGCCTGGTCAGATCCGCAGAGATTGTCCGGCAAACGCCCATTAAGTCAGTCGTACCGGACAGCGAGCTGACAGCAGGTCTGGGCTTTGAGTATTATGAGGGCCGGATTTCCACCCTGGACGATTTTGATGAACTGACCTACAAACGGTCCGATTTTATCGATCTGATCGAGCTTCCCGCTGATATCAGGGATGATCATTTTGGTTTGAAAATAACCGGCTATATGAAACTTCCCGCCACCGGAGTATATACCTTTAAACTGTCTTCCAATGATGGCAGCAGGTTTTATATAGGTGATGAATTGGTTGTAAACAATGATGGTCTTCATGGTTTTCAGGATATGGCGGGTCAGATTGTATTGGAGAAAGGTCTTCATCCCCTGCAGATAGAATATTTTGAATTCGAAGGGGAACAGGCAATTAAAGTCACCATTGAAGGTCCCGGAATACCGGAACAGGCCATTCCCGCCGGATGGCTTTTCCGGGAATAAATATAGGTCGATAGTCGGCCAAATCGCAAAAATGTCCACGTATTTCATTCCTGTCCGGTAGTCAATCAGGCGGGCTGACTAATTGAATGTCCACGAATTCCACGAATTAACACGAATTTATCAACAAACTAAACGCTTGTCCGGCGCTAGACGGGAACTAATTTTCAACCTATTTCAGGACGCGACACCTTTACCCATTTCCCTTTCCCCTCTTTAATCTTTGATCCTGTCTCCCTCCTGTCGCCAGGCAGGCTTTAATCCTGTCCTTTTGCCGACTGGATCATGGTTTCCGCATTCGGTTTTATCGACACTCTCATTATTTTACCATTATAATCGAAATGAGCACGGTAAACAGTGCAATTCCTCCCGTACCCAGGAACACTCCCGGGATCCCCCACTGAATGAAGAAAAAACCGGCAATCAAAGGTCCCAGAGTCTGGCCTAAACGTAACACCATACCGTTGGCGGCCATAAAGGCAGCACGATGTTCCATGGGTGCCAGGCCGGCGAGCAAGGTCTGAATACTGGGAATGTTTACACCGTGAGCTAATCCGAATATGACCGTGGGAATCAAAAGAATCCAGGCATTGGATACCACAGGGACCAGGAGCAGTGAAAGGCCATAAAAAATAAAAGATATTTTTATTAAACTCCGCTCAGAGAATATTTTTATCAGCCGGCCCAGCTGGGAAGACACAGCGGCGGTAGTCGCAGACATACTGGACATGATAAGACCGATGATCAGAGTGGTTCCTCCGAAATTTTTCCCGATGAGTATGGGATAATAGGTTAAATATGCACCGTAAAGCAATATGAAGGTTGAGGTACTGACAATAAACAGGCCAAGGACTTGGCGGTCGATGCTCCGCCATACGCCGGCAAAATAAGTTCGCAGATTCTGCTTTACGTGCGGTTCCGGATTTTGTAATCTGACGATTACCAGAATGCCAACCGGTATAGCCAGAATGGGAAGCAGAAAGGGATAATTCCAGCCCAGCAGTGCCAGCAGCCCACCCAGGGCCGGATAGCTGGCTGTACCCACACTCAAAATGCTGGCATTGTAACCCATGGCTGTTCCGCGCTCTTTCCCGTGAAACAAGTCCCCGATAATGGTGACGTTGAGGGAGCCCAGTGAAGCGGCACCGATACCCTGGATAAAGCGAAGGATAATCAACACTGAAAACGAACGGGTAAATGCGCATAGAAATCCGGCACTTCCAAAGAGTAGAAGGGAGGGAACTAATATTTTCTTTCGTCCGATGCGGTCTGCTAATATGCCTGCCACTGGCGTCAGAAAAACACCCGGAATGGTAAAAACAGTGATAAGCAGTCCCACCGATTGCGGGGAAATCTTAAAATAATCTATGACTTTCGGAAAGGCAGGAGTGATGCTGGATACTCCTAAAACAGCCATCAAGGTGACAGTGAATACAACCTGCAGGTTTTTGTTTAAATAAATTTTTCCGGTTGCTGTGCTTTGGCGTTTATCCATTCAATCTTCTGTCTGTCAACCTGTTTAAATTATCGGTATTTATATTTAATTTATTGGCCATATCCCGAGTGTATGCCGCGGCGTTCCAGCAGGGTTCCTTCAACCACATACAGGTTCACCAGTGCATTTAAATAATTTACCATGACGCTTGCTTCATCCAGCTGGCTTTGGGTCAGGTCCCGCTGTACCTGTAAAACCAGCAGGTTGGTAGATTTTCCAACCCGGAATTTCTCCTGTTCCGCGGCCAGATTTTGTTCCTGCAATTCACGGGTAACGCGGGTGGCTTCGATGAGTTGTCTGGATCTTAACACTTCCACATAAGCAGAACGTACATCCCACTCCACCAGTCGCTTCATATTAAGCAGGGATAATTCCAGCTGTTGTCTGGTAAATTCCGCGCGAGCCAGTCTTGCTCTGGGGGCACGGTTCGGTACGGGAAAGGCAAAAGTCAAGCCCAGGTTCACATCTGAAAAGGGACTCTGAAAATCGGGATACGCGCCTGAGAAAGTTTGCGCATAGGAAGTACGACTCAATGAAATAAACAGATCCAAACGCGGAAGCAAGCCGTTTTTTGTTCGCGTGATTTCCAGTTTTCCCTGTTTCAGAGCCAGCTGTGCCTGCTGCAAATCCGGCCGGTATTTGAGACCCAGTTCCTCATGGATTTTTACAGGTTCCAGTGTATCGGCCGGGACAAACGGCTGGTCCAGGGGCAGGGGCACCACATGCCACCCCTTCTCCTGAGGAGGATTCAATAAATAGAGCAGATGCAGGCGTGCCTGTTCAAAGTGACTCTGGGCGTCAATAAGCGCTTCTTTCCGTAACGAAACTTCTGCACGAACCGATGCTAATTCCAGCTCTGCCAACCTGCCCACCGCCACCCGCTCCAGTGTTTCAGTCAATTGCTGATCGGCCAGTCTGAGCGATTGCTGCTGGATCTGTATTTCGCGGGAAGACAGGTACAGATCCCAGTAGGCGTTTTCCACATCGGCCACCAGTTGTTCAGCTACTCCCTTAAGTTCCCATCTGGAAATGTCCGCCTGCAGATTTGCCATGCGTAAATTTGCCAGGTTATACCCCGTTCCGAATCCTTGCAGCAGGGCCTGCGATACGGTTATTCCCATGAAACTGCTGTACTGATCGGTGTATAGATTGGATACCGAACCGGTCATACTTACCTGCCCATCAATACGGGTTCCGGTGGGGAGAGTCTCGGAAATTCCCACATCGTGCTGTGTGCGTGTGGAGGTCAGATCAAATGGTTCCGGTCTGGAACCCAGGAATCTCTGGGATTTTGATTGGGTTTTACTGGTGGAAGCGGTTAATTCCGGATCGAAAGCGGCTCGTTCTTCCCGGGTAAATGTTTGCTGTACCTGCGGATCCAGAAGCTGAATGGCCAGCTGAGGATTATTGTTCAGCGCCATGAGCATGGTTTCCTGGAGGGTGATGCGAAGAGTATCTGCGGTCAGGGTGGTGTCTGACTCTGACAGTGTTTGTGATTGTATACCCTGCAACATGAACAGCAAACTGTAAAATGTAATAATAGTTGTTATTTTCATTTACTGTTTCCATTCTGATGATATAATAAACGATGCCAGATTGTTTTTAGAATATACCGGTAAAAGAGAAGTTTGGTAATGCGAATTCTGATGTTTCACTCAGATTAAAAGCCTGCCAAATGTATTAAAGTCCGGCTGTGATCGTCTCCGGACCTCTGGAGGGCTGAAAACCCTCTGGAATCAGGCCGCTTTTTGAGCTTTCGGAACTCACTTCCCCTGTGTGTTGCCGGGCTTCACTCTTTCCATAAAGGTATGAAAATAACCGTTCATACTCAGCTGAGCTTTTCTCAGAAATTCTTTTTCTTCAAAGGTTGAATACAGAACCGGTATCAATACCAGGGTAATAAGGGTAGAACTCAACAGGCCGCCAATGACCACCCGGGCCAGGGGCGCCTGGCTTTCTCCACCCTCGCCCAGACCGAAGGACAGCGGCAGGAGGCCCAGAACGGTGGTTAAGGTAGTCATGAGTATGGGTCGTAATCGGCGGCTTCCTCCTACCCGGATGGCCTCCATTAATTCCATTCCGTGATTTCTGCGGAGCTGATTGGTGTAATCCACCAGCAGAATGGCATTATTTACTACAATTCCGGCCAGCATTATGCATCCGATAAATGCCTGCATGCTGAAGATAGTGCCGGTAAGAATCATGGTGAACACGATACCGATGAGAGCCATGGGAATTGAAAAAATTACAATCAGCGGATCTTTGAAGGATTCGAACTGGCCTGCCATCACCAGGTAAACCAGAAATATGGCCAGGATGAGTCCCAGCAGCAATTCACGGAAGGCCTTTTGCTGTTCCTCAAAATCTCCCCCGAAAACAATGGCGAAGTCCCGGGGAACCGGGATATATCGCAACTGATTGCGAATATCAGAAATAACAGAGCCCATATCCCGCCCGGTATAATTAGCATCTATTGAAATTATTCGTTCCTGATCTTTACGTTCGATGCGTACCGGGCCTACCTGAGGAATTACTTCCACCACATTACGCAAAATGACCGGTTCTCCGCGGTTATTGACCACGGTTAAATCCAATAATTCATTTAAATCTTTGCGGTCTTCTTCGCTGAGCCGCACCAGAATCCGGTATTCTTTTCCCCGTTCCCGGAAATAAGAGGCGGGACTTCCTCCAACTGCGGTTTCCAGGGCTTCGCCGATGTTGCTTACGCTCAGCCCCAGGTCTGCGGCTTTTTGCCGGTCTATGCGAATTAATTGTTCCGGGCTGCCTTCTTCCCGGCTGATGCGGGTATCGGTAATACCTGGAACCTGTTGAATGGCTTTTTCCACCCGGTTTGCCAGTTCCTGTGCGGTAATCAGATCATATCCGCGAACCTCCACACTGATCCGGTCTTCCGATGAGCTTCCCAGCCGCAGGATAAATAGCCCCTGGCCGGCACGGGTCCGGACAGTGAGTCCGGGAATTCCGGACAATTTTTTTCGCAGGTCATTGGCAATTTGTTCACTGCTTCTTTTACGGTCGCCTATGGGCACGAGGGATATTTGAATTTCAGAGGTATGACCACCGCTGGAACGCCATCCTCCTCCTCCGATGCGGGCCAACATGGATACCATTTCCGGAACATCCCTCTGCGCAATCTTCTCTACCGTTTGGGTTGCCTGATCAATCACCTCCAGACGCGTTCCCACCGCCATTTCCAGAGTCACCCGCACTTCACCTTCATCGGCAGCCGGCATTAATTCCACTCCGATAAACCGCACCAATACCACTGAGATAATAAATAAAATGGCGGCTGATAATATCACAACTTTGCGCCGGGAAAGTGCCCCGTCCAGCAGGTGTGAATAATACTTTTCAACATTCTGGAAATATTTTTCACTATAGCTATAAATTCTTTGTAAGCGGGTATTCCCACCGGTATCCTCCGCTGATTGAAAACGCAGGAAGCGGGATGAAAGCATGGGAACCAGGGTGAGGGCAACAATCAGTGAACAAAGCAAGGCAAAGCTGACCACATAAGCCATCTGCTGGAACATGATACCCGACATGCCACGTATAAAAATCACCGGCAGAAATACCACCAGCGTGGTGAGTGTACTGGCAACAATGGCGGACCAAACCTCTTCCGTTCCCACCAGGGCAGCATCAACCGGAGATGATCCGGATTCGCGGTGCCGGTATATATTTTCCAGAACCACAATAGCGCTGTCCACCAGCATCCCGATGCCCAGGGCCAATCCACCGAATGTCATCAGATTCAGGGTAAATCCGCCGAAAAACATCAGGACAAAAGTCGCCAGAATTGAAATGGGAATGGCGGTAGCGATGATAAGTGTACTGGATACATTTCGCAGAAACAGAAAGAGTATAATAATAGCCAGGATGCCGCCGATAAGGGTGGCATTTCCCACATTACTGATAGACCGTTTGATGTAAACGGATGTATCTACTAGCGGAATAAGCTGAATTTGCGGGATGTCCTGGTTGATCCTGGCAATTTCTTTCCGCACGGCATCCACCACTTCCACCGTGTTGGCACCGGATTGTTTATTAATGGAGATGCGCAGGCCGGGCCGGCCATTGATCCGCACCAGCTGACGGACTTCTTCCCAGGAATCTTCCACAGTGGCAACATCCCGGATCTGAATTGGAGCACCCTCCCGCAGGGTCACCACTGTATTGCGGATTTCATCCAGAGACATGTATTCACCCTGGGTGCGGATAAGAACTTCCAGGTTTCCGCTTTCATAAAGTCCTGCCGGAATATTGCGGTTTTCATTCTGAAGAGCGTTGATAATGGCATCGGTAGACAGTCCCAGCGCCTTCAATTTTCCAGCCTGTAATCGAACATGTATTTCCCGGTAGAGCCCTCCCCGTATATCCATGGCGGCCACACCGGGCACCCTCTCCAGGCGGTATTTCACCTGATCTTCCACCAGCTGACGTAAATCAAGCGGATTCAGGTTGCTGGATATGCCGATGATGAGAACGGGAAAAGCGGAGAGGTCAAATTTCCGGATCATGGGCCGTTCAATGTCTTCCGGCAATCTGGACATGATCCGGTCAATGCGGTCCCGGATGTCATTGGCGGCTACATCCAGATCGGATCCCCAGGTGAAGGAAACCCTTACCTGGCTACGTCCCTCGGTAGATGTGGACGTAATTTCCTCTACTCCCTGCACCGCTGCCAATGCTTCTTCAATGGGACGGGTAATTAACTCTTCCATTTCCTGGGGGCCAACATTTCCATAATCCGTAGATACGGAAATAGTGGGATAGGTGATTTCTGGCATTAAGTCGATCGATAGCCGGGTAAAAGCCACAATTCCCAGCGTGATAATGATGAGAAAAACTATGGTGGTTAATACCGGCCGCTGGACCGGTCCGCGTGCGATACTCATTGGACGAAACTCCGGATAAAAATTTTTGTCATGCGGATGCAATGACTGTTGGGCCGGGCAGTCATCGGAGAAATATTTTTTTACAATTCACTGAACTTATTCACTCTGTTAAAAAGAACCCATTGAAATATTAATCCCTTCTTACTCTTTTGCCCCGGGTTGCTCCGTAGGCAGCGTTACCGGACTGCCATCTTCCAGTAAGTGTTGTCCCAACGTCACCACTTCGCCGTCCAGCAGCGGTGAAATGATCTCCGCCCTGACCGGGGTGGTGATGCCTGTTTTCACGGCGACATATCTGGCAGTCAGTTCACCCTTCTGAATAATAAATACCCCGGTATTTCCATTGCGCCGTACCACGGCTTTGCCGGGTACAATCTGAACACTGTCTTTTTCTGCCAGTACAACCCGTACCTTGGCAAACATACCAGGTTTCAGAAGAAGCGAATCATTCACAACCTTTACTTCCATCTGAGCCACCCGCGATTCTTGCTGCAACTGAGGTGCCACCCGGAATACTTTTCCCGGGAAAAGTCGGGAGGGGAATGCATCCACTTGAATCTCACTTGGCTGACCGATATGAATGCGGCCGTAATCCCGTTCAATAATGGTGGCACGGACAAAAACCGTGTCGATGCCGATTACCGAAACGATTGACTGGTTCGGGGAGAGAAGGGCTCCTTCGTCCACAAACCGCGCTCCTATAAATCCGGGCTCTGATGCTGTGAGTACAGTATAATCCAGCCGGATTTCGGAGGATTTCAGGGCGGCTTCCCGCTGTTCTACCTGGGCTCTGGCCAGTTTTAAGCGTGATTCCTGGGCGGTGTAATTGGTGGAGACGGCATCCAGTTCCGAAGGTGAGGCGATTCCTTTCTGCTGAAGGGACTCTGCTCTGTCCAGCTCCTGTTTTGCCAGCTCAAACTGGCTCTGTGCCTCAATAAGACCGGCCTGGGCGATTTTGAGGTTCGCTTCGGCTTCCAGTAGTGCCTGCTGGTACTCGGCATTGTCAATTCTGGCAATCACTTCGCCTTTTTTAACCCAGTCTCCAATGCGCTTTTGAATTGAGATCACCCTGCCGGATACCTTTGGAGCCACAATATACTGGTAATACGGATACACCGTGCCGGTAAATTCACGCACCTCCCTGATTGCTCCATAATAAACAGGTTCTATTTCCACGGCTACCGCGGGACGTTCCTGAGAACCCCCCGCACTATCATTATCGGGAATTATGAGCTGGTAAATCCGCCATGCTAAAAACAGAGCGAGGATCCCCAACGCGATTCGTATAAACTGTTTCTTCATAACCTTAATTTGGGCCATCAATTGTTTATGATTTTCAAATGAGGATTTATCCGTCAATTTGCTAAATATATAATATGTTTATTTCAACTGAAAAGTAAAAAAAATAGTTTCAGTTAACAGTAAATAATGGTTTGAGAAAATTGTTTGCGGCAAAGGTTATCCCCGGCGTATTTACCTGAGCTGTTCATTTCCCAGGAATTCAGAGATACAATTGATTATTAAATTGATCGGGGCCGGAGGTATGGCAGGTTGCAGTGATGACCGAAAAGCAGGTACCTGATTAATCGAGTTTTGTAGGCTGAAGGCAGAAAACAAAAGAATAGATGATTATATCCTGGTTTATTTAAGAAAAATGTTTTTTTAAAAATTTTGCTTCAGTACATCAGTTAACATGTATCATGCTTCACTCTGGCATTTTGAGGGTCATTTATGAGCCCAGGATCTTGCTTTATCGAAGCTTATGATACAAGACAGGGAGTTATCGAAACTTAGCTCAGCAAAATGAAATAACAGACTCAAAGATTTATATTTTTCCAGGTATAATGCAATGATTATCCGGTATTTTCTAAATATATAATTTGTTTTAAAGAGCCGATTCCATTGGTTGAAATTCTGATGTAAAGCCCTGCTCTAATCCCATACATATATAAGGGTGGGGTGTCAAAGGGGGGGAGGGTTATTAAAAATCTGTCCGTTTTCTTATGTTGAACTTACGTTAAAATAACATACCTTGAAAATTGCATAATTTTTTTTAAAAATTTATTTCTTCATCTGATTTTCATTTTTCAGCCGTAAAATCTGTTTGAAATTAAAACTAGAAAGGGAATAAAAATGAATTACAATCGTAAGTTTCAGAAGCTATATATTTTGATAATGGTATCTTTTTTATTTAGCTTGGCATCTGTGGCGTTGGCGGCGAATGATCAGGGTTCGCTTAAGGACCGGGTCCTGAATAAGGTGGATAACTATTACGAAGGTTTCAATTTTACGATCACTACTCCGGGAAATGGTAGGGTGACCATTAAAGGTAACGTCAACACGCTCTATGATAAACTCCGCATTTATGACCTGATTTCACAGGTTCCGGGTGTGGAAAAAATTGAAGACGATCTGAATGTGAATACCACTGAACTTCCCGATAATATTATTAAACAGAATATTGAATCTGAATTGAAGCTGATCCAGTCCATCACGGAACCGGACCGAATTCAGGTAACGGTGGATAATGGTGAAGTTATTCTCAGTGGAGACGTCAGTTATTACCGGGAAAAAGTAATGGCTGAAACCGTGACCTCCTGGCAGCAGGGAGTAACCGGTATTGCTAATGAAATTAATGTACTTTCTCCCCAGCAGGCGGTGAGTGATGCTAACATTAAAGCAGTCCTGCAGGAAATACTGAAAAACAGGTTTTCCCTGGATAATAAAGTGAATTTAACCGTGAATACCGGCGTGGTGACGTTAACCGGTTCAGCATTCAGTTTATGGGATAAGAATCAGATTGATAAAGAATTTTCACATGTGCTGGGTGTAAAAAAAGTTGTCAATAATCTGACGGCAATACCGTCAGAGACGTATTGAAAATAGTATCGGCGGGTGTCCGGAATCACCAGTTTCAACTAACACTATGACCTTCATCGGACATCCGCTAATTCATAATTTGAAGAAAATTTATTGCTATATTTTTCTTTTGTCTGAAGAGAGTAGACGTGTTTTCCAGGAAGAAAAACCGTAAGTCTTCACACGGTAGTTTTATGCGTCTGGATGATAAATCTACTGTGGCAGCAGCGGATTCAGTATTATCCGGTAATTAGTCGAGCAAGGGATTTGCCAAGCTTTTTCCATTCCCGGGTTCGGCTTTCATTGCCAGCGTGGCCTACGTGGATCCAGGTAATTATGCAGGGATTCCTGCATCGTCATATCCCCGTGTGGCTCCGCAGGTTAATAACCATGTTGCCCTCTCTTACGGTTATAGCTGTGGGTCTGGATCCTACACGCACCCTGGTGATCAGCCAAGTGGTATTGAGTTTCGGACTACCGTTTGCCATCATTCCTCTCATTCAGTTCACCCGGAACAAAGAAATCATGGGTGGATTGGTTAATAAAACCACCACCACTTTGGCAGCATCTGTAATTGCCTTGTTAATAATTATATAAATATTTCTCTGATTTTTCAAACATTAGTACCGTGATAAGAGATGTTTAAGCATTTACTTGTACCATTAGATGGCTCCGGACTGACGGAATCCGTTATTCCGGCGGCAAACTATCTGGCAAAACGCCTGTAGGCCAGAGTCACACTGATTCATATTATAGGAAAGAATCCACCCGCCCGGGATCTCGCGAAGATCTTCGGCAGTTCACTCAGACTTCTTTTTATCGTTCCCACCTACGGAAAGATCTCCGGAAGCTGGACCACCACCAGCAGGCTGCTTCCCGGAAACACCTCTACCATTCTGGATATGCGGGTGGAGGATGCCAAGAAATATTTGCACAAAAAGACTCAGTTTTTAATTCGTGCCGGTATTGATGTTATGACTCAGATTGTCCGTGGTGATCCATCCACCCAGATTGCCAGAATCGCTCGCGGCGGGATATGCGGTCCGACCCTCTCATCCTTACTACCCATGGCAAAAGCTTTACAAAAGCATTCTGAGCAGGAAGTACTGCCATAAAAATCTGTTAGAATTGAAACATACCGATTTTGTTTATTCCGGTGGAAGGCTGAGAAAATGATTGGACTTTTTTTGTCAGGGGATTTTTGTTTCATTTGGTGAGGGATTTTTATCTGGATGAATAGTTATTTGCCGGAAGAGAATCTGCAGATTTTCTTCTTAAAATTTTATTTCTTCATTTTATCCTCATTTTTCTCCGGTATTTTTAAATGTATTAAAATGGCAGAGAAAGTGATAAGGTGGATTTTTCAATCAGGCTCTCATTTAAAAACGGATAAAGTTTGTGGGGTTTCCAGGATACTAATTTTCATGGAAAAAAGAAGAAAGGAGAAAATAATGATTTATCAGCAATCCAGAGAGGATCATAAACATAAATTTTCCAGAGAAGTCATTCATAAACTTATCTCAGATTTACGTAATGATGACGGTATAATCAGGGAAGATGCCAGGCATCAATTGGTGAAACTGGGTGAGGAGGCGGTTGATTATCTGGGTGGCTATTTAAATGCCGATGACGCTTTATTACGCTGGGAGGTGGTAAAAACACTGGCGGATATTCAGCAGCCGGTTGCAGCTGATTTTCTGGTTAATGCCATGGAAGATAATATGATCAGCATTCGCTGGATTGCCGCTGAAGGCATCATTCGCCTGAAAAAGAAAGGATTAAGACCGCTGCTGGAAAGACTGAGGGATAATCTCGATTCCCCCCGCCTGATTGAAGGTGCGCATCATGTATTTCATTCTCTAAAAAAACAGGACAAAAATCCGCTATACAAAGAAATATTTGTGGCACTGGATAACCGGCAAGCCCATGAAGAAATTCCTCTAATTGCCGACAAACTGTTACAGCAGTTAAGTTAAGCAGATTAAAGGGCTAAATCTTTTCTGTGAACGGTTAGAAGACATTTCCGCAATTGTTCAATTCAGTCTGTTCTTTCCTCGCCCATAAAACACATTAACCTTTCTGTTCTGCTCCTGATGTTGTAACGCAGGATTAATATATTTTTGGTTTTGAATTCTATAAAAATTAAGCACGATTAAAGCAGGTCAAAACTGTATTGATTATATTTGAAACAGAACTTCCCGGCTGCGGTACAGGTCGCATAATATTTTTTTTCTAACAATATTTGGATTAATCATGTATTTTATCAGAGAACCCCGATAAACATGGAAAGGAATCCATGAAATCTGTTATTCAAAGATTAATCCTGGTATTATTGACGTTATTATTATCCGGATTTTTCAGTGATTCAATTGCTGCTGAGAAGACGATGATCATCATTATTGATGGCGCACGTTACAGTGAAACCTTTGGAGACCCCGGCCACACTTATATACCCCGTATGTGGAGTTTATCTCAACAGGGAACGGTAATCGACAAATTTTACAACGATTCTCTAACATACACCTCGCGTGCCATACCGGCCCTGTGGTGCGGCACATGGACCGAGGTGCGAGATACCAATTATGCCGGTTCGCAGACGGCATATGCAGTTAAACCCACCATATTCGAATACTACCGTAAACAAAAAAATATGCCGGCCCAGCAATGTTTTTATGTCCTGAAGCAAATCAATAGTTTGTGGCTGGCTAGTTTTGATTCGCAATATGGTACTGCCTACTGGCCGCAATACCATAGTGTAGGCAGCAGTGACGATGATGTTGCCACCCAGACCCTGATGGTGATGAACACCTATCATCCCCGTTTTATATGGGTCTATCTGGCTGATGTGGATGGGGCAGGGCATAGTGGTGACTGGCAGCGATATACCCGGGCTATTCAAAAAGCAGACAGTATTGTGTATGTTCTGTGGGAAACTCTGCAGGCGGATCCCTTTTATCAGAATTCAACCAGCTTTTTTGTTACAAATGATCACGGTCGTCATGATGACCTGCATGGCGGATTTTCCGGTCATGGGGACGGCTGTGATGGATGCCGGCATATCCAGTTTCTGGCGCTGGGACCGGAAATCAAAGCCAATTATGTTTCGCAGCAATACAGAAGAATTCCCGATATGGCCGTGACGGCTTCTTATCTTTTGGATATCAATCCCGAAAGGGCCAGTGGTCAAGTCATGTCTGAAATCCTTAATGTCAACGAAATTTCACAACAATCCCGTCCGTCTGCAATCTTCTGGCTGCAGGGGAGTTATCCCAATCCCTTTAATATAACTACACGCATCAGGTATTCCCTGTCGCAGTCAACACGGGTAACCGTGCGGGTGTTTAATCAGTTGGGCGAGGAAGTGAGGTTGCTTCTGGATACAGATCAGCCGGCAGGAGAAAACTCGGTCAGCTGGAATGGATACAACAACGTTAATTTTCCGGTCAGCTCAGGCGTATACTTTTTTACCATTGAAACGCAAAATCAAACGGTTGCCGGAAAGATCATATTAATGAAATAAATAAGTATGTATTTGACAGCTGGCAGCAGGAAGAAAAGGGAGGTTGTTGTACCCAGTAGACAAAATATTGAATTAACCTGAAGATTTAACAGTAAGGGTGCTACCCGGCAGAAAGGTCTGATATGAGAAAATTTATATTACTGCGGATTTTAAGTTTTCTGTTTTCCATCTGTTTAATTTTCCTGTCATTCCCGTCAGATTTAACTGCCCAGTGGGAACTTTCCGGCTTCCCAACCATTGATTCGTCAGGACAAATTATTGATAAATGCGGATTCGATCCGGCGCTGTCACTACTTCAGCTGGAAATGCTGGGAGATCACTGGGGGTATGGGTATGACAGTCTGCTGGCGGATCTGCCGCGCTGGCAACAGAGCCCCTATGTTCAGATAGATTCGCTGGGAGCCAGTGTGCAGAACCGGGCCATCTGGCAACTGACCATGACCGCCGATACCTCAGGCGCCCAAAACCGCCGTACCATTTTTATCCATGCCCGTACCCATCCGGGGGAGATTCAGAGCTGGTGGGTTACCCGGGAGATTATCAGGTACTTGTTATCGGAAGAAAGTTATGCCGTTTTACTGCGTGAAAATTGTGTTTTTTATATTCTCCCCATGTACAATCCGGATGGAGTGGAACTGGAATTACCACGGCAAAACGCGAATGGAATTGATTTGGAAAGTAACTGGGATAAAAATCCGGTTCAGCCGGAAGTGGCTGTCCTGAGAAACCGTTTTACATCCCTGATGAATTCCGATGCCCCCATTGAAGTGGCCCTTAACATGCATTCTTCAGTTTCCTGCACTCGTTACTTTGTCTATCATTCCGAGGTTGGGACATCTGCAAATTATGCCTTGCTGGAACAAGAATATATTGATGGCGTACGTTCCTATTTTTATCAGGGCTTCCAGCCCTGGGATTATTTTGTCAGCTGGACCAGCGGTACTCCGCCTCAATATCCGGAAAGCTGGTTCTGGCTGAATCATGGTGAGACCGTCATGGCCCTGACCTATGAGGACATGAATTGCCTTTCGGCGGGAGATTTTGATAAAACAGCCCTGGCCTTGCTTCATGGTAGTGCAGATTATCTGGGTCTGATTAATACTGAAATAAGTGATGATAACCCCGAACTCGTCAGGGATGATATGCAACTGCAGAATTTTCCAAATCCGGTCAGCTCAGCCGGCGGGCGATCCCTTTCCACCATGATCCAATATAGTCTGAAAACTTCCCGGCATGTTCGCCTGGTCCTGTATGACGTGCTGGGTCGCCAGCTGGACGTTCTGGACCAGGGGTACCGTTCTGCGGATCAGCACCGCCTATTTTTCTCGACTTTGACAGTTACGGGCCATTTTAGGGATTTCCTGAATTCAAAAA
>CAYWTB010000088.1:0-18775 GCA_964461135.1 uncultured Caldithrix sp.
GTAATTTAAAAACTTGGGGCACCTTCTCCTATTATTACTATAGAAATCTAGATACTACTATAAATTTGATTCATTTATAAATTCTTGGATGCTCTCTTCAAGCAGACAGTTGAACTCTTCAGGAACATCCCACATTACAAGATGCCCGACATCCGGGATAATTTTGACCTTGAATGAATGAACATACTTCCTAAAGGTTTCCACATTTGTCGGTTTTTGATCCGAATTAACTGAAATAATAGGGGCCTGGATCTTTCTAAGCGACTCAATATACTTTTCATTTTCCCTTCAAATAGCTTCTTTAAGAGATTCACTCCAACCTTTTTGGGGAACATCTTTCAACATTGAGAGGGCTCGCTTAAACGATGTCTCAAGATTCCTTTTATAGATAGGTTTTTATTTCTTGGTGGGGTGGAGCTGTTACCAAATCCATATTAACGCTATTAATATAGCTAATAATTTCCCGGGAATACTTCATTTCAATATTTTGTAAAATATCCACCAGCACCAGTCCAGTAACATGATTGGATACTCTCTTTGCAGTTTCAATAACAACAGGCCCGCCCATAGAAAAACCGTCAAGTACAACCTGATCAAGATCAAGCTTATTAATAACAGCGGTAACGTCTTAACCAAAGGAAACAGAAAAGTCACCAGATGCTGTTGAAATTTGCCCAAAGAGATCTGACAGCGAACATTTAGATGATATGGGGGAATTAAGGGGGCACAACGACCAAAAAGCTGTGCCCTCTTGCCAATGTTCTTATTATGAGGCTTTTTATTCAGGCAAAAAATTTTCCATTACCCAGATTGCCGGTAATTCATAGCTTGAGCCACTGTTGCTGAAAGCAATGTGTCGCCCGTCCGGATGTGCACTTAACCACCAGAAGGGCGACAATTCCAAACCCATACTTTGGGCTTCCCCACCCTCCACCGGAATTCGCCATAAATCCCATTTTTTATTGTCTATTGGCTGGCAATATTTTGGCAGAAAAATGTACTTCCCATCAGCGCTCCACACATGAAACATCCAGCTGTTGTCTCCCTGCTCAAAGGAGTGTATTACCCGAGTTTTTCCACCTGTAGTTGGTATCACTCTCAAATTCCTTTTCTTCTTATCCAGTCCCAGGACCGCCAACCATTCGCCGTCCGGTGAACGGGAGATGGAGTATACCTCATCCGCGGTTCCGCTAAGCAACTCAGTTTCCGTACCGCTTTCAATGTCTCGAACGATAATTTGAAATATGCGCAAGCTATCCCACACCATGCTGCGCACCAGGAAAACAGACTTCCCATCAATGCTCCATTCATGGTTCCAAATGTCTTGAGGCCTGTGAGTCATCAATACCAGCGTCGCTTTGCCTGTTTGCACATCTATAGTGTAATGCCCTATACTCTCACCATTGTCCTCCCAATTAACAACCATGACCGAGCGACTGTCGGGAGACCAGCGCGGAAAGCCGAAATTGTTCAATCCTGGTCTGAATTCGCGATCTTTGCCACTGTCCAGAGAACGAATACAAAGAACATTGCCGGTAGGACGAAAACTCCTAGGTCTTATAAGTGGTGCTCGCTTGGAAACATATGCCAGAGACTTGCCGTCAGGAGAATAGTATGGCGTTGAATTTGATCCTATAAAGCTATTGATGGCTTCATGAGGTGGCGCCACAATGGTGCCAGTCTGCGGATCAATTTCCATGACATAGACATCGGTTCTATTTGGAACCTCGCAATAGTAGAAAGATCCATCGGTTGTGAATCCCAGTCCTGTTGGGGGAAGCGGTCCCTTATTTGACTTGATCAGTCGAGGCTCGCCGTGAGTTTTCCCATTTACTACTTCAATAGCCCAAATGTCAGGTGTTCCGGTTCGGTCGCTGCCAAAAAGGTTATATTTACCGTTCGGTCCCCAGCCCAGTTTATAATCATGTGCCGGATGTTCTACAAGAACTCTTTCTTCTCCGTTTTGCATTGAGTACAAGAATATATCGTGATTACCGGAGTTCACTTTTCCCGGGGCGTCGTAGACAATGTAGTTTTCTTCAGGTGAGAACTCTACATTGCGAAATCGGCGGTCTTTTTCAAACTTCCTTACAACTCGGACTGTCCCGTCCTCGACTGATATCGAAACAATAACTTCATTTGTATCCTTTTTCCACAGTCTTGCCAGAATATGCTTCTCATCCTTTGACCAATCACATGGCTGCAGCCAATTGTATTCATCCGTGCTGAACAGGATGCGGGGTTCCCCACCGTCGAGGTTGATAATACGGAGTTCGTATTCATCATGTTCATTATACCAGGAGTACACAATCTGTTTACTATCTGGCGACCAGTTGGCAGACTCCGCATATTCATCACTGTCTTCCCAGGAGCCTTTATTAGTAAGGTGACGCTTTTTGCCGGTGGCAATTTCATAAACAGCCAGATCACCAGTGTCCCAATCCACATAAGAGAGATATTTGCCGTCAGGAGAAATCTGGCCACAGTCGTCAACATCCAGGCCTTCCCATACTTTTCTTACTGTCATATCCTTCTGCTTACCATTGCTTATGGACTGCGCGAGTGTGGCAAGTCTGGATTTCGCTTCAGCTACTAAGTCTGATTGGTCAGCATACTCTTCGATTACCCGCCGGTAAGCTTTCTGGGCTTCCTGTTTCCCCAACTTTTCGTAGCATATCCCAATATGTAACTGAGCTTTGGCGGCTACTTCTCGATTTTCCACATATTGATCTAAAATCTTCTGATAAAAATCAATGGCTTGTTGCAATTCTCCCTTTGCTTCCTCTAAATAAAGCGCTTTTTCGAAAAGTTGACCGGCGGTTTCCTGAGAGAATAAGGCATTAAAAGTTAAAAAGAGGCCAATAATTAAATAAAGTAAAACAGAAAAGATTTTAAAATTTTTCATGACATTTCTCCTTCTTTTTACAAAATATACTTTCTTCATTCAGGGGAAGTGTCAAACGAGTGTGAAAAGTGGAAGAAATTTTAGTGAAAATCGATTAATTTTCTCAATCAACTAATTTATAACCAACGCCTCGAATGCTAAAAATTAATTTAGGATTTGCAGGATCTGTCTCTATTTTTTTCCTGATATTGGCTACATGGCTGTCTATTGTCCTGGGGGTGACCGTAAGATTGTCTTCTCCCCATATTGTATCCAGGATCTCATTTCTGGTTAACACCTCTCCCTTTTTCTGAATAAATAGTTTTATGATCTGAAATTCCAGAGGGGTAAAGTCGATTTTTTTTCCATTCTTTTCGGCGGTGTATTTCTTGAAGTTAAACTCAATTTCGCCCATGTGGTAATTAGACAGCTCAGTTGGGCGGTCCTCTAACCGACGAAAAATAGTCTTAGCTCGTGCCATCAGTTCACGAAGACTAAAGGGTTTTGTGACATAATCATCTGCACCCAACTCCAGTCCCAATACTTTATCAATCTCTTTATTTTTTACCGTCAACATGATGATAGGTGTATTATTACCATCTCTTCTCAATTTTTTGCAAACTTCGAAACCGTCCAGAATCGGCAGCATGATGTCCAGAATCATCAGATCCGGTTTTTCCTTCTCCACCATTTCTAAACCTTTTTCTCCATCATTTGCGGTGTAAACATGATATCCATGTGATTCAAACTCGTCTTTGAGGCTTAATTGAATGCCAGGATCATCTTCTACAATCAGAATTTTTTTGGACATTGGATCTTACTCTATTTTGTTATTTATTGGTAAAATTACTGAAAAAGTACTACCCTGATCCTCTTTACTCTCAACAGAAATTTTGCCTCCATGAGCTTCGACGGTGTGCTTAACCAATGTCAATCCCAAACCGGCGCCTTTCACCGAATATCTGATCGAATTTGTTCCCTGATAAAACTTGTCAAATATCTTATATAATTCCTTCTGGGGAATGCCTATACCATAATCCTTTATCCTTAAAATCAGGCTGTTCTCATCTTTTTCAGCAATTATATCAATTTCATTTCTTTTAGGTGAAAACTTAATGGCATTGTCCAAAAGATTACAAACAGCTTGTGCCATTGCATTTTTGTCTATTGTTATATGAGGGATTTTATCTGGAATTTGAGTATGTATTTTTACATTTTGTTGTATATTTTCTTTTCTAAAGTTTTCGATCGTTTCACCTAACCATTCAGCTACATCCGTTACCTCCAAATCATATTCTTTCTTTCCCTCCTCTATTTTTGAAAAATCCAAAACATTCTGGACGAGACGAGTTAATCTATCCGCATCCTGCGAAATCACCGAAAAATACTGTTTCATTTTCGTCGGATTTTTTACCTTGCCATCTATTAGTCTTTCTGTTAGAGCCTTAATGGATGTCAATGGCGTTTTAAATTCGTGAGAGACAGAAGAAACAAAATCGGATTTTATTTTGAGAATCTCCAACTCATGGACCACCGTTCGTATAACCAAAGCAACTCCAAAAACAAGGACAAGAATCAAGGTGAGAATTGTCCAGAAATAGAAACTTTTCTGAATATTTACAATTCCTACACCTTCTGCTACCATATAAGAAAGTTCGATTCTCCATGGAGGAAAATTGTCATTAAAAAATGTAGTTACTTTAGAAAAATCATTTGATGAGACTTTTTTACCGTATAAAATCCGTCCTGAAATATTGGAAATCGTAATAATTGAATTTTCATTGATCTGAACATCTTCAATAATATTGTTCAATAGATCCTTTTCTAAATAGTCATTCTTAATTTTAATGCCCAGTATTCCCAGAGAATTATTTCTCTCCTCATCAGGAATCATTACAGCGGAAATTAAAAAGTTTTTACCATTGATGTTTTTTGAAAGATGAAAAGGCGGTTGTGTATAAACTACGGATTGAATAAGTTTTTTACTAAGTTCAGGAACGCATTCTTTTTTTAGACTGTTAACTGTTTGCCATTGTTCAACTTTTTTCTGCTGGATGCTGTTTAACTGTTCAAATTCCTTTGTGAATCCTTCCACCTCAGGATAATTTAGTTGGATATCAGATAGCATATCAGTAATAATTTTTTTAATTAAATCAGCGTAAGTAATAAATTGATCTTCGTTTAAATTCCAGTGACCTCGGAGTATACCACCGTAGACATTTAAAGCGCTTTTGAGACAACTTTCAGAATCCTCCAGCTTCTTATAACTATCAACTATTTGCACTTTGGCAATTAAAGCTAATGGTAAACCGGTAAATGTTTTACTTTCTGGATAATCATCTACAATTCTCGAATAAATTTTTATAGATTTTTGATATTTTTTTAGTTTGTTAAAACAACGTGCAATATTATTTAATATCTGAGCCTGGTTATTTTCATCTTTTAAATGAATGAAAAGATCATTATAGAAGGTAATAGCAGTTCGGTAATTTTGTTGTATGTATTCGCATTTTTCAGCTTTTTGCAGTCTTTCCCGTTGGGATTTTGTGAGAGGAGTAAATGCCTTTCTATCATTTTTTTTTAGGTCCGGTTGAGAGAAAGGAAATAGTGGTTCTTCATTTTTATAAACAATAAAAACATTCTCCACTAGTGGATTATTGACCAATTGTTCATTAAGCAATTCATTCAATGCCTGATAATCTTCTTCAACAAACGAGGGATATTGAACTAAATTTTGTAGAGTAGCGTCAATATCTTTTAAACGAGAATGAATTTGTGTTTTTATGAAATCGGTAATTCTTATATTATCGTTTTCAATTTGTTTTGCCAATCTGAATCTTTCATTCCGTATGGCTCTGATACCAAAAATACTGAGAGAAACTGAGGGAAGAAATATTGTAAGCAGAAAAATGGCAATAAGTTTTTTTTGCTTTTTTAAAGCTATTTTAAGGTTATCAACCATACATTTATTTTATAATCTAACTCACGTTATTTGTAAAATATACTACAATATTTCCGATTAAAGGTTAAGGAAATATGGAAATTTTGTCAAGTTTTTATCGATGCTGGAGGTGTTTTGATCAAAATTAATAAGTATTATCCGTTTTGTGAAATATAGATTCTAAAATGGCAACTACAATAAATCTATTGTATGTCTTCAGAACATTTCGGATAAATTCTTTTAAAAATTAAGAGATAGTGGTTATATACCAAATAAAAGATTACAATATTTTGGTTAATTTTTCTTCTGTTTTTTGTTTATAAATAATTCTTGTCGTTGTCTTAGTAATATAATTCATTTACTCTTTTTCATAAGAAAACAGCTTTTTTACGCTATCATTGATCCCTAATTTTTTAACCGACTCTCATAAATTTTATAATTATTTGAAATGAAAAGCAATCCTTTGGGTTTAACCTTTAATATGGCACTCAACCTCTAATAATTAATATTTTTTTCACATTATAGAAATTTTATGAAACAAGTCTTTTTAGATATCACATTGAATGCAAAACACGGGTATTACAAAAGCATGCTTCGAATTAAATTTCATGTTCGTCTAAAAGATATATTATGCCCCAATTATTACAAAACTTAAAAGCATGTTTATAATTGATAGTGAGAAGAATTTCAAATAGTCAAATTTAAATGAAGCGAACAAAAAGGAAATAGCTTCTGGTAAAACCAGCACAACCACCGTTAAACTGGTGCTTCAGGTTTCAACATTTATTATACAAAATTTTAGGAATTTGTCAAAAGTTAGAAAGGTAGAAATGAAAAACCAGCTGTTAAATGATAACTGGCTTTATTGGTCGAATGACTAGTGATGATCCTGTTGCCCCAGCACTAACTTTCTCGCAAAAAATGCCAATAGCAAAGAGCATAGGACGAAATGAATTAAGTAATCATAAATACAAAACGCTCGGCTCCATGCTCTTTGCACCATGCTATCGTAAGTTTAGTGCATATGACCATAGGATCTTAACGCATCAGCACCATCTTCTTCGTCTGGATGTAGTCGCCAGCTTTAAGTCGATAGAGATATACGCCGCTGGCCATTCCGGAAGCATCCCATTCGTACTGATAGGAGCCGGAAGGCAGAGAGGCAGAAACCAGGGTGGCGACTTCTTCCCCCAAAAGGTTGTAGATTTTAAGAATAACAAAACCCGACCTGGAAAGAGAAAATTCGATGGTAGTAACAGGATTAAAGGGATTGGGGTAGTTTTGTTCTAAACTATACGATTCGGGAATTTTGTCATTTTCAAATGAGCCGATATCATTTGGATAATCAGTGGTTAATGCTTTAATACAAAAATTGGCGGTTCCATTCCAGACAGTGATTCCGAAATTGTAATCATATAAATCCTGCCAACTCGCGCCATCAAAATAATAGCTTTCACCCGGGTTCGCTGAGGATTGAACAATAGTATTTTGGGCGGTAGCGCCGAGTAAAACCGGAACTACTGAAGTCCTGTCGATGGGTTGCCCACCGTCAGAAAGATACAGGTAAATATAAAAATCATCTCCTGCACTTAATTGGACCGGATCGGCAAAATCAACCGTATGAAAGCCGGTGTGATCAATGGTGCCGGATTGCACCACCATTTCATCGAGCAATACCCCGCCTTCAAAACGATCGAACACTTTCACCACATAGTCAACACTATCAACTGCGGTAAAAAAACTGACTGACTCGAATGACTCTGATCTGCCGGCAGTGAAGGTATTGAAGGCTTCATCCCAATTTGTTTTGGTATCCCGCCAGCCGTGATAATCGTGATAATAAATGTGATCATACCTCATCGGTTCGATATTCTGAAAGGATATCGCACCCATTTGAGGATTTTGGCCGCAATGTTTATCATAATAGGAAATCCAAAAATATCCATTATTTCCCCAATTACTTCCCCAGCTGTTTTTCACTAACCATGCGCCCGGTTGGGGTGCCTGGGTTATTTTATTATCATCCCATCCGATGATGGCTACGGCATGATTCGGATCGTAAGCGGAATTGGTAGGTTGATAATGAATATAATTTGAGATAAACATTGCATCAGAACACATACAGGTTCCCAGAACCCCGTAGCTCATGATTTCATTTTTTATGATATCAATTCTTTCCAGATTAGCACCGGCGGTATACCATTCAATATCCCGGGCATAAAAATAGTGGTAATTGGAATCGAAACGCAGAGGTGCGGTATAGTAGGATTGACCATCAATTTCCCGCACCGCTCCTTCCCCGCGCGATAAATAAGCAGAGGTTACCAGATAATCCCCTCCCTGGTGAACGGTGAGCCCGTTTCCGGAAGGGGGATTAATATCGTCATTATTGTGCTGATTAAATCCATTCCACCAATCGAGATGGTATTCCGCCAGATTTGGTTCACCGTTTTCACCTGCAACGGCCCAGGAGCCAGTCATTAACAGATTTCCTTCCATAGCCGCCATTGCGCCATGGGTCCAGCAGGTACCCCCGGTCTGACTCTTGACGGAAGAGACGTAGTTGGTTCCATTGACATTTCTTAAATCAAAGGTGGTTGGCGGATCGGCAAACAGAAAACTAACTGATAGTAAGGTAGTGAATACAACTTTTATCAAAAGATCCACATCTGCCTCCGGTTTTATTCCACTTCACAAATATCCTAACATCTCATGCCGAAACAAAACTGTTTTTATCCCGACACCAGCTGAATTTATTCATATGACACTATCGTAGCAGAACCAGTTTTTTAGTCATCGCCAATTCTCCGGCTTCTCCCTTCAAGGATCCTACCGACAAACAGTAGAAATACACTCCACTGGCAAATCCGCTGGCATCCCACTCATACTCATAGTTACCAGAAAGCAGAGAAGCAGAAAGCAGGGTGGCCACTTCTTCTCCCGCGATATTAAATATTTTAAGACGAACCTGGCTAGCGGTGGGCAGATAGAATTCGAAAGTGGTAACCGGATTAAAAGGATTCGGATAATTTTGGTGCAATGCTGGTGAGCTTAATCCGGATAGAGAAAGCCGGCTCTCAATACCAACGGCCGGCAGATGAATAAATATCATGCTGGTAACCAGTTGCATGGGGAGATTAGGGTTAATCCATTGAATAGCTATATTTTTCGGGGTACTCCGCCAATTATCATGTACAATAGCAAATTCCAGAGTATCCACAATATAACCGACTCCGGTAACGGCATGACCAATGCCATTATCACCCGTCTCAAGATTCCATTCCTCCCAGGGCGCTTCCGGATCGAAAGCACTATTTGGAAGAATGGGTCCCCAGTAGTGAATGAGTATAGTATCAACTGGTGGTCCAGGATCAAACAGGGTATCCCCGGTTGGGATAATATGCCAGTAAAGGAAATCAAGTTTTACCGGGAAACCATCATTAATTTCTCGTTGGTATTCAGGGAAAATATCGCCGAGAAAATGTTGAATATCCCAGGAATTTGCTACTTTTAACGCAGGAATCGTGAAGGGAAATCCCAGTGGATTATTTTGATCAAAAGAGACATAGTCCTGAATACCTTGAAATTGATCAATAATGTAGGTTCCGGAAGCGGATGGGAAACCGGCCCCATTCATCCTGGCGGGACTGCCCCGGTCATTGGTATCCATAAACCAGCCGATATATTCGGATACTTGCAGTGCTGGCAAGCCAGCCATCATTCCCTGGGCATCCGGATGAAACTGAATGTTTTCCCAATAGTCAATGATATTCAGGAAAGCAAATGGAGCGCAAAAGTTACTGTCAATGGTTGAGGGCAGGGTAGTGGCGGGAGGTTGTGAATGATCGGGAACATTTTTAATCATCTGAAACTGCTGCGCTGACACCCCCTGAGATAATGCGATCAGCAGCAATAAAATCCGGAGAGTCATGATATTCTCCTTTCACCAATAAATTAAAATGCTATTGCACCTCCTTTAAAGATTTTTTTTCTTGTGCCAGGTATATCCCATCGGATGAATCTCATTTTTTTTCAACCACGCGGGTCGCCCAGCCTCAAGCGGATAAAGATACACACCAATGGCCGTCTCAATTGCCGGATTCCATTCATAAACGTACATACCAAAAACCAGTTTTTTAAAAATGACTATCGCCACCTTTTCTTTCAGGACTTTGAGCAGTGTTTCTGAATCAGGGATACTTTTTCATCCGCTTAAATTGATTTTTCTTTTCAGAATGGCTTTGAACTACCTTCATCTGTGAATTGTGGCAACTTTCTATCTGTTCTGAAGTCTTCAGTAATAAAATGAGCCCCTCCTTGGAGGGGCTCACATGGTGCTATAACGATTTTGCTTTTTCTTTTGCACGCTTTAAGACTGTAGCTAAATCCATACCGTTATTATAACTTTCCGCAACTCTGGTATATAATTCCTGAGCTTTATCCTTCTTACCACTTTTTTCATAGGCTTTTGCCATCCAGAACCAGTTATAGGGACTTTCCAAATCTGCCTTTGAGAAATGAATCATTGCCTGATCGTAATTTTTCTCTTTAGTATTCAACATACCCAGGAACAAATCCAGGGTTTGTATTTCCACCGGATTTTTTCGGATTTCAGCAAGCTTTTGGCAGGCCTGCGCTTCGTGCTCTGCAATTTTGAGATCATTTGTCATGATACCATGGTAGCATCGATACAAACTGGCATAATACTGATTGGTCTTTCGATCTGCCTCGTACATTTCGGTGGTGTTGATATAGTCTATTACCTTATCCAGGTAAGCTTTACCCTCCTTGAATTTACCAACTTCATCCAGAGTAAAGACGGCCATGTTATAACTATCGATCACATAATTGGGGGATTTTTTTTCATCTGCCAGGACGGCTCGTTTCTCCCAGGTTTCTATCGCTTTATCAATTTTTCCTTCATGAACATATGAGGTGGCTTCCCAGAATAAAGCACTCATTTGCTGATTGAAATTCTTGGCATTCTGGAAATAAAGTTGATAGTATTCCCGGGCTTTACTGAAATCTCCTTTAAAGACATAATTATCTCCGATTCCGGAAAAGGCCATGACAAATGTCGCATCAGTACCGATGGCTTTCTCATACTGCACAATCGATTCATCAAATTTACCCTGCCGTAATAAAAATTCTGCATAGGAATCATAAGGGTTGGGTTCCTCCGGGATCAGTTCGATGTATTTCTGAAATGCCTTTTCTGCTTCGCTATAATTTCCCATATCTATCTGCAGGTATCCCAGGGTATTATAGACTGGTGGATAACTGGCATCCAGTGTGATGCATTGGTTGAAATGTTCAAGTGCTTTGTCATATTCCTGAGCGGTATAGTAGTAATAATTTCCGGCATATTCTTGAACCCGTTTATCATTGGGAAACATGACGAGAAGTTGGTCAAGTTCAGCTTTCTCTTTTTCGCCTTCCCCATCGGCACCGGCCAAAAGGAACAAAATTTCGTGTTTTTCGCCATCTGAAACTTTATCCAGCAAGGCAGCTGCTTTGGCCAGATTGTCGCGATAAGTTTTATAGCCACCTCCTGAGAACGCCCGGTAAAGATATGCTCTGGCAAAATCCGGATCTTTTTTAATCGCCTCATCAAATAGATCGGCTGCTTCATAGGCTTTAAGATTGTCCAGTTTTTCCCAGCCTTGCAGAAATAGTCCGCGAGCCTGGTCTGAAACCGTGGTGATCGGTATTTCACTCTTCATCATAATCGGTTGCTTGGTGCAACCGAACAGAATGACCACAGCGATAAGGATAACTATATATGTTTTCATGGTAGATTCCTCTTATTTAAATTAACGATTGATAATTATAAGAGGTAGTTTTAAGGGGGGTGTGAATGATGCCAGGATGTTAAATCCGCTCGGATCACTGGGCCTCCGACTCTTGTTAATGGACAGCGTCCTTCTAAATAAAACCGTCATCATGAAACTATTTTCAAATCATCCGGGAGCAGTGTACTGGATGAAGCATCGCTATACTATATTGGAAGGCGTAAACGGTAATCCGGAACCATTGTCTGCTGAACATATCTTGCCCTTTCGGCATGAGATTCTTAGATCACCAGCATAATAATTTAAAATATTATAACAGGTTTGTCAAGAGTTAGAAGTGAGATAAAATTAAATTGTGCCACTTAATCCCGGGCCGGATAAATACACAGGCAAATTGTATTTTTAGATGTTAGCTTGGGTTGAATGTTGGCATTCTCCGGATTGATAATTATTCTAAAACCTTTCTCACTTTCGGGGCAAATATTTTACATCCTTGATTAACAGAATTGATACATCGTTCCATCACTCTTCCCTTACTAAGTACAGCAAATCATAAATACGGTACCATAAATTTTGGACAGGATTAACAGGATTAATAGGATCAAATATTAATTTAAATCCTGTTAATCACACGATATATTTATAAATTAACGGCTCAGTCCTGCACCAAAAACTTACAAGAATAGTCGTTTCGTTTTTGCTGTTTTCAGATATACACACTTTAATAAGCACTTTTGAAAAGATGTACCAACCGTTATATGAAAGTACACTTAATCTACAATATAGTTAGATGAACCTGATGCAATTGTATCTTGTTCATCCTGTTTATCCCGTCTAATATTAATACGTCATTTTATTTATGAAAGAAAGTACTAAGTGAGCCGGAATCTCCCTGTTAATGATACTACAATATTCCCGTTTATATTTGTGTGTTGAAATCATTTTATTTTTGCTTCTTATATCATTTATTGTTTGTATCATATGATCTTAAACTATTTTTATTTTAGACAGGATAACGGGATTTACCGGATTCAATTTATCGATAATTCATTTATTTTTAACCCCTTAGATTTTTTAACCAAAAATTTTACATAATTTAGAGAACATCTTTTTTATTCTGTTCATCCTGTCAAAATCTTTTTCTATCAGTATCATTTGATACTATTGCATAAGGATCATCTTCCTGGTTTGAGTATACCGACTTGTTTGTAACCGATAGAAGTATATCCCGCTTGAATGTTTCGTTGCATTCCAGTTGACTTCATAATCTCCGGCCGCCAGTCTTTCAGAGATCAAGGTTGCTACTTCTTCACCCAGAATGTTGTAAATCTTCAGTGAAACCTGGCCAGACTGGGGAACCATAAATTTAATGGTAGTGGTCGGATTAAAAGGATTGGGATAGTTTTGGTAAAGCTCAAGCTCTTTGGGTATTTTAACATCCATTGGTGGCTTTATAGCGGTAAAACCGCCGCCATCATCGGTGGTCATGATCAGACCGTAATCCCCACTCACCCAGCCATAATTGGCATTAATAAAGCAGACCGAGCTGATATCATACCAGGTGCGGGTGAGTTGGGGAAGCCAGGTGGCGCCACCGTCGGTGGTTCGCAAAATAGTGCCGCCACGACCAGTCACCCAACCATTGTTGAGATCGATAAAATCCACCGCCCACAACAGTTCTCCGGTGCCGCTGTTCTGAGGAGTCCAGGTGGTGCCACCATCGGTAGTATGGAAAATGCCACCGTCAATTCCCACCGCCCAGCCGTTATTCACGTCCACAAAATCGATCCCAGCAAACCGGATAGTGGTACCGGTATTTTGGGTTGTCCAGGTGTTGCCGCCATTGGTGGTATGGATCATCACCCCTTCCAGGCCACCTGCCCAACCATTATTCTGATCGTAAAACTTGACGGCATGTAGCGGGAGCGGGACGATACCACTGGTTTGCGGCGTCCAGGTCCAACCGCCATCATCGGAATAAAAGATAACGCCATATCGACCGACTGCCCAACCATGCAAGTCATCCGGGAAATCGAGGGCATATAGATCGGTTCCTAAGGTATCCACCCGTCTCCAGGAGTAACCACCATTTATTGTTCGCATTACTATGCCTTCATCCCCCACCGCCCAGGCAGTATCACTGTTGGAACAATCCACAGCGAACAAATCGAAAGGTGCCCGTGCCTGTTCCACCCAGTTCATTCCGCTATTCCAGGTATACAGAATGATGCCGCTGTCGCCCACTGCCCATCCATTCAGAGAATCTGCAAATGTTAGGGAATGTAACCATACCCGCGTACCATAACTTTCCCGGGTCCAGGTTTGACCGAGATTTATGGTTTTTAGAATAATTCCGTCTTCTCCGGCTGCCCAGATCTGATTGCGAGTAGTAAGGGCATTGAGCCGTGCGGTGGTCCCGCTGTTCTGCGGAAACCAGCTTGATCCACCATCGTTGGTGGCCATTATTACACCATCTCGTCCTACGGCAAAGGCATGGTTGGTGCCTACATTATGTACACACAGTAAATCAGTAAAAAGTCCCCCTGTACTTTCCTGTGTCCAGGTAGTTCCTCCATTGGAAGTACGAGCGATTAAGCCATGAGTACCGGATGCCCGGCCGTTATCATCATCGTAAAAATGCACCGAGAAGATATCTCGGGCGGTACCGGCATTCTGTGGTATCCAACTATTTCCTGCATTAGATGTATAAAGGATTGTACCGGATAGCCCTACCACCCAGCCGCGATTTGCATTACTAAAGTACATTCCATAGAGCGGAGTCATAATCCCGGAGTTCTGTTGACTCCAGGTATTCCCCCCATCTGTAGTGTGGAGAATGGTTCCAGCCGTGCCAACCACAAAACCGGAATCAGGATCATTAAAATAGACATCATACAACGTGGCATTGGTACCGCTGTTCTGGGGAATCCAGGAGATGCCGCCACTAATGGTATGCAGGATGAGCCCGTTATGACCCACAATCCAGCCATTATCCCAGTCGGTAAAATGGACCGCATTAAGCGGATCAGTACCATAAAATTGTTGTTCCCAGCTAGCGCCCCCATCGAAGGAATAGATTATGGTACCATAATTCCCTACTGCCCAACCGCGATTGGCATCAATAAAATAAAAATCGTTTAATTCATTGGGCTGGGGATAGGGATTTTGCCAGTACCATTCGGAGTAAAGAGACGTAATACCAGCCAGGATTAACAGGATGGTGAACAATATTTTAGCGGAGAAAGATATCCCTTTCATTACAGTAATCTCCTTCTATTTGATTAGCATCTGATTTTTATTTGATCAGCAGCATCTTACGGATTGCCTGATGATCACCGGTGGTTAGCTGATAAAAATAGATCCCGCTGGGAACATTGCTGGCATCCCACTGAACCTCATGCCATCCGGTCGCTAAATTTTCATTTAACAGGGTCGCGATATCCCGACCGAGAATGTCATATATTTTAAGGGAGACTAATTCAGTTTTTGGAATTTGAAATTCGATATTTGTGAAAGGATTAAATGGATTGGGGTAATTTTGTAATAAAATTAGGTTCTCTACCAGATTATATTTTTCCTGCCGAATCCCAACCGGGCTGGCAGCCATCAGACTCAAACCATCGTAATATCCATCGTTGTTTGAGCCGTTTCTTCGGGTGCTGATTAATCTTATGCGGATATATCTTGTTTGTGGTGGGGCAATAGTGGTATCGGTAATTGGAACCCATTCAGTGGTATTGGAATAGTCTCCTGAATCGAAGGAGTCTATTTCGGTGATTTTTAATGAATCAAGAAATTGAAGTATGATCCGGGATTGATCCGCAGGAGATTGCGAATAAGCCCTAACATATCCCTCAAAAATGAATTGCTGAGTGCTATCATCAATGGTGTATTTATAATTTGAAACATCTACATCCTGTTGTAACTCTGCCACAGCGGCGACTCCCGGGAAAAAATAAGCGAGGCCTTCATAGGGCTCGGGGCCGGCAGTTCGTTGAGTCCAGTTGTTTCCGAGAACTTCTGTCCAGTGGGGAATTTCTCCATTAATGAGGGTATCCTCACATCCGGGATTAAAAATCAAATTTTGAGACTTTGACGAAAAAATACCGAAAAACAGAATAAGGACAAAAATTGTAAAGCAGGATTTTTTTCTGAACACCTTTATAAATTTCATGATCAACTCCCCATAATTTGTTTAAATATCAAAATCATCTCACTAAAAGCATTTTCTTCACTTCGCTATAGTTGTCAGCAGTAAGCTTATAGAAATATAAGCCAGTCGGATACTCTGAAGCATTCCACTCGTACTGATAAGAACCAGACAGCAAAGAAGCAGAAAGCAGGGTGGCCACTTCTTCACCCAGCACATTGTAAATTTTCAGAATGACATATTCATTTTTTGGAATTCGGAATTCGATATTAGTGCTTGAATTAAAGGGATTGGGATAATTTTGATGTAGGAAGAATTGGTCGGGTATCTGGTCTCCTATTCCCCAAATTCCCACCGGTATGGCCAGAGGTGATTCATAGGCTCCCATATCCGGCATGGATCCGGCGGGATTAGGCCGTGGATTCCCTTCCAGGTCGTTGTTTGGCGTAAGATACCAGATACCGGATATCTCCAGTGAATCAATCCCGGCACCAATACAGGGACTGCTGTCCTGGAGGTGATAATCTTCCCTCGCCGGATGAACAAACAGCGGCTCTGCATCCATATTCCCCTCTCCCCAATGAAAGATCGAGAGAGTATCTACCTCTATCGAATCCTGTCCATGGTGAATGTTGCAATTATTAATGGTGAGTGAAGAAATGCGGCTGTCTGTTGTGGTAATGCTAATTTGTTGATCTGTATTATCCCAGAATATACTATTCATCACGGTGGCAATACCACCAAGCCGAATAGACAGACCACCACCAAATCCTGAGGCGTTTTTTATAAAAGTGCAATTATAAAAATCGACCTGTGCCTCCTGTGCCACAGCCGCACCACCACCCGTAGAAGAGCCTCCGCCAACTGAGGCATGATTTGAGCTGAAGAGACAATTGATAAACTGGCCTCGGCAATTAACGATTAAAAAAGGTCCTGCAGCCCATCTAAAAGCATCATTCCCGGTAAAAATAGAATTAGAAACAATAAAATTATGAATACTTCCCATAATTCTGAAACTGGCAGCATGGTCGGCACTATTGGAAGCAAATATACAATTGTCCACCAGTAGATTTATTAGGGAAGAATCGGAATTAACCTGATTAATGGTTACCCCCCCAACCAAATTAGGGGTATAATTCAGTTCGAAGCGACTATGGGTCAATTCAACCAGATAGGGTTGAATAAATTCGGTAGTATCAGCGCTATATTGGATAGCAGCGCCAGCATTATACGCTATATTCTGTACAAAATCACAACTATCAATTGATAGCATGGAATTTTCAACATGCATTCCGGCAGCGTCATTTGCTGTATTTCTCGTAAAATTGCATTGGTTAAATTGTACCTGGCTGAATACACAATAATATCCGCCACCGAATACCGCAGTGTTCCCAATAAAATCACAGTTATTGATTTCCGCTATAGCATGGTCATTGTGCACAGCACCGCTGCCCCAACCGGAGGTGTCATTGGCAAATGTACAGTTGTTCAGGAAAAGCGCAGCAAAATCTCCTGCGACACCACCACCCCAAACTTCAGCCCTGTTGCCGGATATAATACAGTCTGTGGCATGCAACTGTCCACCGGCTGCTCCGATTCCGCCACCCCACTGGGCAGTATTATTTGAGACTGTAACACCGGTGCAGACAACCACAGCTGGTTCGCCCAAAATAATACCGCCACCATGATTGTCAGCCTTGTTATTTGATATCTGATCGTTTGCAAAAGTGGGTGATGAAATACTGCCTATTGAAATAGCTCCCCCGCGGACAGAATGATTGTTCGAAAAAATATTATTACTAAAAAAAGGATTAGATTCGTGCATTTGAATTGCACCGCCTTCGGATCTGGCAAAATTGTGTGAAAAAGTATTGCCTTTTATTTTTATATCCGACCAGGCAAGATGAATCGCACCACCTGAAGGCGATTCATATAAACCTCCTGCGATGTTGTGGCTTATCATACAATTGGAAATACGGATTTTGTCGAAATTGATGACACAAACGGCACCTCCCGCATTTGTATACCAGACATTCCCGACTGCTTTACCAAATTGTAATTTACAATAGCTGATGAGTGAGGAATCATTGTCCGTTGGCGTGTCAATAAATCTGATGCCATTCCATCCTCCCAGAGAGGTGTCAGGATTACTAAAACCGATGGTATCGTTCACCGTGAAAAATATAGTGTCGGTTTCGGTTCCAATGGCCAGTAACCTGCCCTGGACATTCAGGGCATAATGTCCCTGGAACTCAACCACTACCCCGGCATCAATCAGCAGGGTGGAATCGTTGGGGATAAGAATATTTCCGTCAATATAATAGGGAGAATTTGCCAGTGGCCATATGCCACTTACATTTCCGGGAGCGATATGGGTCTGTGTAAACAGAATGGCGGGAAACATGAAGATTATGGTTGTTAAAAACAACATGCGTCTCATTTGAAACCTCCTTTGCCGGTTTCCGAATAGAATTCTAAATTGATAATTCTACTTCAGCAATAATATTTCCAGAAGCCTTTATCCGAAAAGATAAAATATGTACAAGAACAGAGTTGACTGGAGTAGCGGGGTATGCGGTGAATCAGCCAGGCTTTTCAGGCGTAAGAGGAATAATTCACGAACCGGGAGGATACAATTTCTGAAATGGCCTGGCATACGGTCGATTGTTCCCGGGCTTAGGAAAATTTCTAATTTTTTCACATGCTATGAATTTTACGAAATACCCTGGGATTTGTCAAGAAAACTTAAACTATTCTGAAATAAAAGAGAGGATTATACCCGAAATAGTCAATATGATTCATTAAATTATATGATTATTGCTTTTAATCCGAAAAAACGGATCCTAAATAATTGATTTTTAATAAATATTGCACAATAATTAATTGAATGTCATTGTCCCTCCCGGGACAATGACGCCCCTTTAGTTCCGGAGCTAAGGCAACAATCATATTAAATCTAGATTTCTATAGTAATAATAGGAGAAGGTGCCCCAAGTTTTTAAATTACA
>CAYWTB010000089.1:0-18768 GCA_964461135.1 uncultured Caldithrix sp.
GCTGCAGAACTAATCTAACGTTAATCAGGGAAGGGGTCATTTGGCCCTATAGAAGTTAGAGGAGCCAGGATTCAGGAATCAGGAGGCGGGAGGCTCAAGGACCAACGCGCAAGGCTCTAGGAAAAGGGACAACGGATAAGGTAAAAGGACCAGTAGGCAGTCGCCAGTCAGCAGTCAGTAGAAAAACAGGACGAAGGCCTGCCTGGCCCGCCTGCCTGATGAAGGCAGGATGTCGGACTGGCAGCAAGAAGGCGGACTTCAGACACGGGGAAGTGACAGGATCAATGATTAAGGAGTTCTGGCTCTTTAGACCTTGATTAACTTCACATTATCTTTGCCCTGAAAGGGCACCATACAATAAAACAGGGCAACGCCCTGTTCCCGGAAACACCAATAGGACAATAGCCCTGTAAGGGCGAAATAAAAAAAGGAATAGAATATAAAGAAATCCCTCCCATGATTCTCGTCCGGCAATCGGCCGGCTGTAAACCATCCCTGGTTTTCACAAGCTGGGGCCAGCATCTAGTATTCAGCATCTAGCATCCGGTAACTATTTCGTGATATTCCTGTCTCACTGTCGTTCGCCAGGCAGGCGTGGACAAAAAAACAGTCAGCAGTTGGCAGTTGGCAAAAAACCCTTACTCTCAAACCCTTAGCCTTTATCCATAATCTGGTTCCTGGCACCTGATTCCTGAAATCTTCATTTCCCTACAAAAATTTTTTCCTCATTTCTTAATACCTACGGGAGTATTGACGATAATAATTCTTACCATGGCTGAAAATTTGACAAATCACGAACAGGAAAAGCGGAAATATATCCGCCACCCGGCCGAAGTACCCATTGAATACAAGGTCTCGGGTCAATCCGAAGGAAATGAGGACCAGATCAAGGATATCAGTTTCGGCGGCCTGTGTTTCCGAACCCGGCACTACATAGAGCCGGGAACTCTGCTTACTTTACGGTTTCCGACCATTAATTCGGACATTGAACTGCGGGGAAGGGTGGTCTGGTGCAGACAGGAGAAATATTGGGAGGAAATCGGGGTGGAATTCCTGGATGAAAATGAGGCCTATCGCGCCCGAACAGTGGAGGAAATCTGCTTTAACAGCAAAGACACCGAACATCCGGCAGGTGATGGCATCCAGGAGGAGTTTGGTTAATCCTCTTCCCAAATCAGCTATCCGGGTAAATTTACGCGGCCAACCTTTTCGCATCCGATGAAACGATGTTCTATCCCAACCGGACAGCTCTCTGCCCAGTCTAACCTTTTATAACCATCAGGCAATCCCCATATGCGCGGTGATAAATCGGGCGTCTGCACCCACCCCTCCCAGAAGTGCCGAGCTCAGGGAATGCTGGAAATACAATCCCAGGAAATATGGCCCGGGCGACTGGGAAATGGCACCGCGGGTGTGCAGGGGGTAACCGTAATTATCAAAAACCGGAAGGTCTGCGGGTTAAAATTAAACGGAGATACAGCCTGGAAAAAAGAAGAACCACCGGGATGTATCGATGAATTTAAAAAGTGCTCATCCAGGGGTTAGCTTTTTATGGGTTTAATAAATAGGGGGTTGATTTTATAAGGCACGAACAGGCAATTAGCCCGGTAACAATCAGGGTTGGGGCGAATTCTTATTATTCTATAAGTTGATCTCCCTGGAAACCCCTGGTGCGCTGTATCGCTTTGATTGCAAAATATTGGTTCACACTAAAGCCGCTTCTTAAGCTGTTTTAGCAAAATGAGACCAGACAATTGTTTAACTCAGCGTTGTCTCAGCCGAAAAATCATTCCAGTATTTCCAGTACCACCCGGCGTCTATCTTTTGCCGAGGCCGCATTTAAAATAATGCGGATTGCCCTGGCGGTCTGCCCATGCTTCCCGATTACTTTTCCAATATCACTTTTATTTACACGCAATTCATAGACCGTGACGTTTTTGCCCGCCACTTCCGCAATTGACACCTCATCCGTCTTGTCAACCAAATTCTTAACAATCCTCTCGATTAATTCCTTCATCGTTTCAATCTCCCATATCATTTTTTCAACCACCGTCCGGTAATCTTTGCCTGCTGTAGTTGCTTTTACTTACGTATAAGTGCCATTACATTCCTGTAAATGGCCCTTCTGATGCAATAATATGGTTCTTTTCAATTCAGGAAACAATTCATTTATGTTGGTTTGATAAAATTTGTGAAATATAGAGTACCCTTTGATGCATCTGTAAAATGAGATTTGCAGGTAAATTCTCCGATAAAGAAATGCAATGATCAATCCGGATCGCCTTTTCCATAACAAAATTCATGACATTTATTTTTCCTGTTGATTTTTTTATCAAATACTATGAACATTAATTGACTGCCGGGTTAATACGCTTTAAATTAATTGGAAATAATGAACCGGATTTACCTGCAAATTGATCTTTTTTTAAATAGAAATAATTTTTCCGATAATAACAAAGTACGATATTAGAATTTGGGTTCATATGCACCGCTTACTAAAAATCATTTTAGTAACGGCCTTGACATTTTTTGTCAACCCGTTATATGTGTTCACCCAAATACCTGTGGCGGTAGGCGATTTTATAAATGAGAGCGATCAGTTGTACCTGGACCAGTGGGAACGAACCATTCCTGATGTCCTGCAGGAAAAACTGGCCGGTTCCCGGAGGATAATGGTCCTGGAACGCCGGAAATTGAAAGCTGTTCTGGAAGAGAAAGCCCTGACGCTCAGCGGCCTGACCGACAGTAAAAATGCCCGGGAAGTCGGAACCCTTCTGGATGCGGAATATATCGTCTTCGGTTCAATCCATGTGGTATCCGGTCAGTATCGCATTGATGCCAGTATCGTAAAAGTGAGTAGCGGACAAATCCATGCTGAAAAGGTGATGGGTCCCGATCAGGATCATCTGGTCCAGATGCTGGAACTGCTGGGAAACAATATTCTTTTTAATCTGACCGGAGAAGGAAAATACAAGGACCGCATAAAAATTACCCGCTATCCCACCCGGTATTTCCTGGCAGCAAGCGCAGGACTGGGATTAGCCACCGTACTGGTCAGCAGCAATTATCAAAAATCTCTGGATGAATATCAACAGAATACCCGGCTGGATCGATTCAATGAATTATACGATAAAGCCAATAACACCCGGAGAGCATCGGTTGTTTTGGCTTCGCTGACAGGTACCGCTTTGCTGGGCACTATATACTGCTGGATACGGAACCGCTCTCCCTGGGAAATATATGCACGGAACGTCCTAAAAAGTTTTCCGCAACCTTTTCTAGCAGTAAACAGGAATAATGAGGTGAATATTGGTCTGCAGATACGTTTTTAGCGTGTTCATTTGCCTGGCTCTTTTAATTAAATGTCAGGATATACCCCGGGATAACCTGCTGGATCCGCAGAATCCCGGCAGTTATCAGGAATCCACCATTCTGCTGGAAGCGTTCGTCAACACCAGTAATCCCTATGAGTACAACCTGTGGGCGTTGCAGGCCCTGGATTCCATAGAAAATCAGTACAGATCGGAAATAATCATCGCCGAATATCATCGCGACACCCAGCAATACACGGATCCTTACAGCAAACCGTTAATTTTCGAACCGTTATACGAAAAATACGTGGAGCATTCGGTTCCGGCCATAAAGGGTGTTCCTGATATTTTCATCAATGGAAGCCTCCGGCGGGTACAGGGGGCATCCAGCGTGGGCAGCGTCCTGGATCGCTTGTATTCTGAGCTGTCCGAGCTGGTTATTGTCAACAATCATTTTACCCTGGAACCGGCCGATATCCACATCACCGCAACCGAATTAAAAGCAAGTTGTAAAATTGCCCGGCTGGGCAACCAACCGGCCGGGAATCTTCTGTTAAAAGTTATTCTGTTGAAGAATTTTAATTCCAGCGAGCTTAAACGGGTGGTAATCGATTCGAGGAAATCCGACATTATCTCCCAGTTGAATGCCGGTGAAATAAAAACAGTAGTTTTTAATTCCATTCCTGTTACTCAAAGACCGGACCGGCTGATTTTCAGCCTCACCTCTTCCGATGAATTGACCGTATTCCAAAATATCAAGGTGGATCTGTAATGAAACACACCGGGCTTCTCTTAATCATTTTTTCCACCCTATTTGTTTTTTGTGATGCCGAGAAACTGTTTCGAGATGCGCCAGTCGTTGAAGAAATAAACGTATTCCCGGATCGCGTTTTCCCCTTTGACACGGTTTATGCCCAGGTAAAAGCAACCAATCCGGAAGAGGGGGCTCTCAGTTATCAATGGTCCGTTTCCCCGAATCGCGGGATTTTCCTGGATCCGGTTGATGGCAGCTCCGTCCGCTGGAGCGCACCAACCGACGGGGGAGACTATACATTTAAAGTCATCATTAAAAATGCCTATAAGTCGGTGGAAAAAACCGGATCCGTGAAAGTGATTGAACCTACTGCTCCGTTAGTCCGAATTACCTCCCCACAGGATGGTGATTATTTTGTACAACTAAGTGAGATTGCAATCAAAGCGGAAGCTTTCCATAACAACGACATTAACAAAGTCCAATTATATGTTAACGATGTCTTCCTGAATGAGAAAAGCGGTTCAACCTCCGATAAATATGAATTTTCTTTCACCCCGGATAGCAGCTTTTTAGGTTCCACGGAAATTAAAATCCAGGCCATCGCTAATTTTGTTTTAACGGTGGGAGCTGATTCAGTAATGGTAAATATTGAAGGCATATTACCGGCAACTCGTCAATAGTTTTTTATCCTTTGAAATCTGCCTCTTCATAAGCCAGTAGTAACATCGTCTGATGAAAATGTAGGATTGGAGAACGAAAAGGCCGTCTATGGGCTTTGCTGAATCCGCTGGTCCTCTAAATTCAGTAACCCCGGGTTTATTCGGTAAGCCTGGGCGGGGTTCACAATATTGGATATGTATACCTATTTCCCATAAATTAATCATTAATAGCAACTATCACAATAAAGTTGAATCTTACCCGTCCAGACATTATATTAAGGTGATTTTACTCCTTGTATACTGAATAAATGTTCTGAATAATTCTCCGGATTAAAATTTTACACTCTTTTAAACAGTTATTAGATTGATTTTTAAGTAATTCGAAGATTTAATGTTTAGCTGGTGATATCCAAACCGCCAAAAGATATCAGGCAATTAATCCTCCATTCCGGAAAGAAAGACAATGGCTCCTTTTACCTTCATTAAGGAAGGAACACAATTAAAGGAACTCCCCGTACCGGGAAAAACACTTCCCGAAATTTTTCTCAAACAGGTGGAACATTATGGGTCCACCAGGGTTGCGCTTCGCTACAAAAGTAATGATCACTGGAAGAACTATTCCTGGGAGGACTATTTAAATAATGTTGCCCTGCTTGCCCATGGGCTATGGGAGCGCGGAATCAAACCTCTCGATAAAGTATGCCTGCTCTCTGGCAGTTGTCCCGAATGGCTTTTCATCTTTCTTGCTGTGCAGTGCCTGGGGGCTTATCTTGTTCCTGTTTATCCCAACAATACTGCGGAACAGGCCAGATACATTACAGATCACAGTGATGCACAACTGCTTTTTGTTCAGAATCATGAACAATTGAGCAAAACAAATAACTGGAGGAACCAGTTGAACCATCTCGGGCAAACTGTTTTAATGTTTGGAGATCCACCCGCCGGGGTTCTCAAATATGAGGAGCTGGCCGATGTGGGTATCTCCCCACCTGGGGATTTACAAGCTTCTCTGCGGGACCACATAAACCGTCTGACCGGCGACTCTCCCGCCGGCATTATCTATACTTCCGGCACCACTGGCCCACCCAAGGGGGTATTATTAACCCAGAAAAACGTCGTCTTTGAAGTCAGCAGCCTGATGACGAGATACCATGATTTTTATGAAGAAGACACCATCTCGTTCCTGCCGCTTTCCCACATTGCCGAACAAATGATGACTATTTATGTCGGTATCGCTGCCGCATGCACAGTGTCTTTCGCCCGAAGCCTGGAGACCATAAAGGAAGACTTGGCAGAGGTACGCCCCACGCTGTTTTTCTCCGTTCCCCGTCTTTATGAAAAAGTGTATTCCACCATCCTGGAGACAGTTGCTGTTTCCTCTTTAATAAAGCGATTTTTATTCCAGTGGGCCCTGGAAACCGGTGAGGTATTCCGGCAATACCGAAACAGCGGGCGGACCGTTCCCTGGTCGATTCGTAAAAAATGGTCACTGGCTCACAAACTTGTGTTCAGTAAACTGAGGCAGAAGCTGGGAATGGACCGAACGCGCCTGTTTGCCAGTGGTGCGGCCCCGCTTTCCGCTGACGTCTCAAAATTTTTCGGCGCCATGGGCATGGACATATTCGAAGTATTCGGACAAACCGAGTGCAGCGGCGTTAGTAATTCTACCCTTCCCGGAAAAACCATTCCCGGAGCTATTGGTCCTCCCAACCCGGGCTGTTCGGTTGCAATCACTGGAGACGGAGAAATAGTGGTAAAAGGGGAGAATGTTTTTAGTGGTTACTGGAAGGATCAGGCGACTACCGATGAAGTTCTAAAGGAGGGATGGTTATATACCGGCGATATCGGTTTTTTTGACGATGAGGAATACCTGCACATTACCGACAGGAAAAAGGATATTATTGTTACTGCCGGGGGGAAAAATGTCGCCCCGCAAAATATTGAGAATCTGTTAAAACTTCATACCGGTATCTCCCAGGCCGTGGTTATCGGCGATAACAGGAGGTATCTCACCTGCCTGTTCACGCTGGACATCCCAGCATTACCCACGCTGTGTCAACAGCTGGGAATTAACAGCCTGTCACCGGAAGATGCCTCTAATAATAACGCTATCCTGGGCAAATTTCAAGAATATGTTGATAGTGTTAACCGGGAACTGGCCAGTTTTGAAACCATCAAATATTTCCGGATTCTTCCCCACGACTTTTCGGTGGAAACCGGCGAACTGACCCCTACCATGAAAGTGAAACGCCGCTTTGTTAATGAAAAATACAAACAAATTATCGATTTAATGTACAATATTCGTCAATAATATGCGTCGTGTTAAAAGAATGTGTGATCAGAGTTTCTGGAAAACCGGTCCGGCAATTCATGGCCGGCAATTGAAATCCTTAAGCGGCAAGTTATGGGGTGATAAAATTTCACTGATTTCGGGTGCGACCCCTTGACAAATTCGTAAGAATTTTTAAATTAAAGTGTTTCACGCTCTGGTGACGGTGATAAAGGTCGTTGGTACAGCATAGTACTGATGCACGGGATGCCGGCGGTTTTATCACTGTTTTCTCGACAGAAACGATTTCAGTTAACACCTTCTCATCAACCCAGAGAACCTTTCTATAGTTTTTCAGTATTCAGCGGGTAATTTATTAACCGTGAAATCTGCCTTAGAATTACCGAATTCTGATATTATTTAATTCATGCTGGATCAAGACCAGGAAAGGAACATCTCATGGAAAAATATCCAAAAAAAATTGCACTTAAAAACGGGGATTCTATAATCCTGCGGCTTCTCAAAGAGGATGACTTTGAATCATTAATATCATTTTTCCAATCCCTCCCCATTGAAAATCGCATGTACCTGCGAAGCGATGTTATGATCAGAGAGAACATTCTGCGCCGCTTTGGCATTATTAATTATGACTACATGTATCCCGTGCTGGCTTTCCTTGACACCAAAATTATCGGTATTGGAACGCTATTCAGGGCAACTTTCGGCTGGATGAGAAATCTGGGTGAAGTCAGGTGTGTGGTCGCTCCTGAACACCAGCGCAAAGGATTATGCACAATCCTGGTGCGTGAACTGTTTTTGTATGCCGTCTCCACGGATTTATTCAAGTTGCAGGCTGAAATCATGGAAAATCAGACCTCTGCCATTGCCGCCTTTCAGAAAATGGGCTTCAAAAAGGAAGCTGTTCTGGAAAAACATGTGACCGATATTAAGGGTAAAAGACGCAACCTGGTCATCATGAGTCTGGACATACAGGAACTGTGGTACATTCTGGAAGACTTTACCCAGGGCAGAACCTACGTGGTTTAATAACAGAAATACCGCAATTTATAGAAAGGACAAATCATGTATGAGGAAATCCGTCGGCCGAAATTATTGAAACCTATTCCCATGCTGTTTATTCGCAGTCTGTCAACTATTTATTACTTCGGCAAATATGTCGGTGATAATGTTCCGGAAAAGCCCCGGGATTTGTTTATAACCAATTTAGATTATCTTTCCACCGGATTAAAAAACCTGGGAAATTATTTATCCGATTGTCAATTCAATAATATTGGTGAAAAAATTGAGCAGTTGAATTCAATTTCCGGAAGTGAAATCCAAAAGAAACTGGAAGAAGCAACCGTAGAATTGTCACAGTTGTGCGAACAGCAGCAGAACGCAATAGACTGTGCCATCAAAGAGCTGAGAATGAAATTTATGGAAAATTACAGGAACACAGTGACGAAAATCGGGGTTCTGGTCATCGATAACAATAATGAGCCGGAAGCAGTGAATAAAATCAGCTCCATATTAAATAATTTTTGCTATTTCGATACCGAAAGAACCCCCTTTCCTTCCAAAGATTACCCTGCCTTGCTGGCTAATGCCGACTTTGCTTTTTTCACATCAACTCATCCCTCTCAGATACATGACATGGTAAACTCATTAAGGAGGGGCTACCGGAAGCCGGGACTGGCCATTGCATATCTGGAAAAACAGAAGGCTCCGGACGACCAGGCCATACGTCACGGAGCCCAGCTTCAGAGAAGCGGATTTTATGTGCTTTACAAAGTGTTTACACCCATTCGCCTCTTCACCAGTATCGATAAAATTTATATGAAATACCATTTGCACAATTCCCCAGGAGCATAAACGTCCTTAATTTTTTATTTAACGAAAGTCCGGATATCACGTTCTTCTAAATTTTTCAGCTATCCCGGCGGGTCATCATTTTTGTGATTAACTTTAGCTGCTAAAATTCTATGATTCCGGGAATTTGCAAATAAGAATAAATATGAAATAAAACAACAATTGTTACTCCATAAATTAATGCCTCCGTATTTTCTACCGAATATATGCTTATCATGCTTAAGGATTTCTTTAAACAACAGCAGGAAAAACGAAAATACATCCGGCACCCTGCAGAAATCGCCATCGAATACAAAATAGCCGGCCAGCATACCGAGAAAACTGATCTTACCAAAAACATCAGCTTCGGCGGCCTGTGTTTCCAGACCCATATGTATATGGACCCGGGGACCCGGCTTATCCTCCGGTTCCCCTCTATCAACCCCAAATTTGAGGTGGGTGCTGAAATTATGTGGTGTTCGCGCAAGAAGGGTTATACGGAAATCGGGGTGCAATTCATGAACGAAAACGATGCTTACCGGGCCAGAATAATTGAGGAAATCTGCGATCTGAAAAATAAACAGCATCTTTCGCCACAGGAAAAACCAGCTGAAGAAAAGCTCCTGGTATTTTGAGTGACTGGGATTTTCTCAAATCCCGGGTCTCCCCGAATAACCGGGACTCATCCGGGCTGATACAGCAAACCATCTAAAATTATCAACCGTGCGGAAAAGAGCAGAACAAGTTTTTCATGCTTGTCCTAAAAGGTAATTTTTACCTATATTGCCCGAGTCAACAGGATATGTTATTTTTTTCTTATGAATTTCATCGGGGTATAGACATAATAAAATTAGGCGATGTTGCCGTTTTCTTTTCATTTTCTAGCAGCAGTCTTGCCGGCCAGGTACCGGAATCAGCCGGTAATGCCAATTATTTCTGAACAAGTTTCCGGACGCTGCTTAGGGTCCAGAAAACCGATTTATATACAGATATTGTAACGGGTTTAATACATAAATATTACCACTGATTCAGCCGGATACTGAAAACAGGTGATGTCTCTTTCCGGTTACAGTAAGGGAACATTATGAAAAATTACATTCTAAATTACCTGATGGTGATCAGCCTGATTTTTTTTCTGGACGGTGTATCAATCTCTCAATATCCCAACATCCAGGTAAATCAATCCTCAAGTGGCTATGAACCCGAAGAGGTAACTATTGCCATTAATCCCGTCAATCCGCTCAACCTGGCGGCCGGAGCAAATCTGGATTATTACTACTATTCCATGAACGGCGGATTGACCTGGAACGAAGGACACCTGACCTCCTCTCTGGGAGTATGGGGAGATCCATCGGTAACCTTTGATGCCTCGGGAAATCTGTACTATGCCCATTTATCAAATCCTACTGTGGGTGGTTACTGGCTGGACCGTATCGTGGTTCAAAAATCAATCGACGGGGGTATGAACTGGAATGATGGCGCCGAAGCGGGACTGAATCCTCCCAAAGAACAGGACAAAGAATGGATTTCGGTTGATATGACCGGCTCACCCTACCACAACACGCTCTATATGGCATGGACTGAATTTGACAATTACGGAAGTACGAATCCGGCCGACAGCAGCAGAATCCTTTTTTCCCGCTCGACGGACGCAGGGGGCAGTTGGATGCAGCCGGTCAGAGTCTGTGATACTGCCGGAAATTGTCTGGACGGAGACAGCACGGTAGAGGGAGCTGTTCCCACCGTCGGTCCCCAGGGGGAAGTCTACGTAAGCTGGGCCGGTCCCCGGGGAATATTATTCGACAAATCACTGGATGGCGGCAGTACCTTCGGCCGGGATATTTTCGTAACATCTCAACCGGGGGGTTGGGATTTCTCGGTTTCAGGCATCTACCGCTGCAATGGCCTGCCGGTTACGGCTTGTGACGTGAGCAACTCTCCCTTCCGGGGAAATATTTATGTTCTCTGGTCGGACCAGAGAAACGGGAGTACCAATACCGATGTCTTTATAATAAAATCCGTGGATGGAGGGGACAGTTGGGGAAATGTGGTTCGTGTAAATAATGATACCTCGCGAAGACAACAGTTTTTCCCATGGATGGCCATTGATGACTCCACCGGCTATATTTACGTGGTGTTTTATGACAGAAGAAATACCAACGGAGATGCTACCGACGTTTATGTGGCAAAGTCTACTGATGGCGGCGAATCTTTTACCAATTTCAAGGTAAGTGTTTCATCCTTTGTGCCTACTGCCAGCGTTTTCTTCGGGGATTACACCAATATTGCCGCACACAACCGAAAAATTTACCCCATCTGGATGAGGCTGGATCAGTCTACACTAAGTGTCTGGATAACCATAATAAACGATTCATTAACCTCGGGGATTTCCCAACCGGAGCTGGCTGTTGCCCATAATCTCACACTTTTTCAGAACTTCCCCAATCCGTTCAATCCGGCAACCTCCATTAAATTTACCCTGGCGAGAACCGACCATGTAACGCTTCGGATTTTCAACACATTGGGGGAGGAAGTGGAAACCCTTCTTTCCGGTCAATTAGCGGCGGGATCTTATACCTGCAAATGGGATGCCTCCGGTATGGCAAACGGAGTGTATATTTACCGGCTGGCGGCAGGAAAACAAATGGAGACCCGCAAAATGGTACTGTTGAGATAACGACATTTGTCGCCCCTGGCTTTTCTGACTATTCAAAATCTAACATAGTTAGGCGACAAATATCATAATTGTAGGTAATACAACTATCCTGTATCTTTGATCTTTTTTCTTTCACATGGTGACCACTATGTGGTGATCTTGTCTTTTTGCAGATTGGATGACAGATACTTGATGCTCGATGCTGGCTAAATCATGGAAGATTTAGTCCTGACCCGTCTACCGGAGGGAGAAATGAAGTCGGGAATGCCTGATACTGGTAAAATTTAGGATGATTTCATCTCCGACAGCGGCCGGATCCGCCTTCCGGCTTACCAACGAGAGGACTGGAAGGAGTTGGGGTCGTCTGGAATACTGGTTTCTGCTCTCCTGCTTTCTACCAACTGCAAACTGGTTTTTTTGCCTACTGCAGACTGGTTTCCTGTTTTCTGCTCATGTGACCGCATTCCGATTCCCCAATGGACCATAAGGATTAAATTCTGCGGCCGTAAATGAATTGTCCACAAATTGTGCCGTTGAAATCAGCAATGTCCGGCAGGTATCCCCGGCGCCGGAATCCATGTTTTTCCAGTAATTGAATGCTGGCCCTGTTTCTGTCCAGCAGAATGGCCATAAGATTTTTAAAGCCAAGCCAGGTTGAAATGTTAAGAGCATGTGTCAGCATGGCGTCAGCCACCCCCCTTCTGCGATGATCCCGGTGAACATAATAGCTGATCTCCGCTACTGTCCGCAAGGCTTTTCTGCCAGGCCGATAGGGGCTTAAACTGCACCAGCCGACCATTTCCCCTGCTGACTCTGCCACGAAAATCGGATATTGATCCGGAGAGTGCTGTTCAAATCAGTCTTTACGGGATTCAACACTGATATAGTCAGTATCCGCGGTGGAATACTTTTCTTCCACCGCCTGATTGTAAATACCGGCAATTTTCTGCCAGTCTTCCCGCCCGGCCACCCTTATATTCATCTGAGAACCCTCTCCGGTTGAAACCCGTCATTACTTTCCCCGCCCATATAGCTCCTCTAGTAAGGGTATCAAAAATGATTCCCAACGTGAGTACCCCGCCGGACTTAGATGCGGTCCGTCGTCAAGAAAGTATTTTTTATCCGGTTTTCCGCTGGTGTCCAGAAGCGGCAGAGCGGTATCTAAATAATATAAATTTTTATGCTGCCGGTTATACTTTTTAATCAGTTCATTCAAATCTCTCATGGCATCCCAGTAATACCAGCGGCTGATACTGGGCTTAACCGGGAGATAGACAAATTTTACCTCCGGATTATCATTCTCAATCAGATCAAGCAGGGCCTTATAGTCAGTAAAGACCTGTTCTACCGGCTTGCCGTCAGCAATATCATTATCCCCGGCATAAAACACTATGATCGTGGGATGATATTTACGGATCACCTGATCATAATAATAAACCACATCCGATATATGCGCACCGCCGAATCCGCGGTTGATGACGGGATATTGCGGAAACGCCAGCTTTGTCTGCCACATCCGGATGCTGGAACTGCCTGTAAAAAGTATGGCCTCTGGCGGAAAACTGTTTTTTGCATCCCATTGAACAAAACCGGTAATTTCGTCGCGGAACCTCTGCGGGTCCGGGTCCTGAACATCGTTCTGTGACGCAGGAAAAACAGGAAAAATATTTAAACAAAGAACAAACAAAACAAATCTGATGGTATAACGGTTCATATCGGTTCCTCGATAGTTATTGATCTTATTGTTTGTTTAATTTAAAAATTTAACCGGTCAAGAAGTTAAGACAACAAGATGACAAGATGACAAGAAAAAAAAATTAGAAGATTTATAGGTACTGAAAATTAGAAATATGATTATTGTCTTAGCTCAGCTTGATGATTAAATATTCATATATATTTTTTCAACTAACCAGTCACAGTCATCTATTTACAGAAATGATAATCCTGTATTCAATTGTTTTGTAATTGACCCACCCCTAAATCCCCTCCATTATGTATAAGGGAGGGGATTTCAATATTAGTGATGTCTTAGAATTTTACTTGGGGTGGGTCAGAAAATTCTCCGTGACCCCCATTTTATACTTATATTCGATTTCATCCTATTTGAACAAATACAACTGGATTTTAAATAACGAATGCAAAATATCAAATGAATCATTATCCGTTTTAATTTGAATTTATTTCACTTTGCTGAGCTAAGGACATAATCATAAATAGAAATGTTGAAAGACTGGAATTCATTTTAAACCCTTTGTTTTTATGAATTTGTGTCTTTGTGTCCTGGTGGTTGTTAATTTTTCGGGCGAGACAGTATAAAAATTTTTTACTGGTTTTGAGGATAACAGCCAGCACACGTTTACCACAATCCCGATATCTATTTATGTTTATTCATCAAAATAATTATACAGTCATATATTTTTTAAGTAGATTAAAGAAATGACCGCGGGTTTCTGTCAACAAAAAAAGATGGTTCTAGTCAATTGAGGAGGCGTTAATGGATCCGGAAAGACAGCGAATGCTGGAAATGAAACATAACGGCATACCCTGGCAGAAATGGGGTCCTTATCTCAGCGGACGCCAGTGGGGAACAGTACGGGAAGACTACAGTCCGGACGGAGAGGCCTGGGAATATACCACTCATGATATGGCCCGCAGTAAAGCTTACCGCTGGGGCGAAGAGGGAATTGGCGGAATCTGCGACCAGCGGCAATTCCTCTGTTTTGCACTGGCATTATGGAATAAACACGATCCTATTCTTAAAGAGCGATACTTTGGACTTTCCGGCAAAGAGGGAAATCATGGAGAGGATGTCAAGGAATATTACTACTATCTTGACAATACCCCCACCCATTCTTACATGAAGATGCTGTACAAGTACCCGCAGCAGGCATATCCCTATAATCAGCTGGTGGCGGAAAACCGGCGCCGTACCAGACAACAACCGGAATATGAACTGATCGATACCGGCATTTTTAATGACAATCGGTATTTTGATATCTTCATCGAATATGCCAAGAACGATGCTGATGATCTGTTGATTCAGATTACTGCTTTCAATCGCGCTCCCCAGAAAGCGGAATTATATCTTATTCCGCAACTGTGGTTTCGCAATTTCTGGAGCTGGGGGAAAGAAACACAAAAGCCGGGGCTACGACGGGTAAATAATTCAACTATTGAAGCCCGCCATGCAAAATTGGGTAAATATTATTTTTATTTTTCAGAACGGGCAGAAACATTGTTCTGTGAAAACGAATCGAATACCCGGAGGTTGTACGGGGTGGATGCGACCGGATATTTTAAGGATGGTATCAATGATTATATTGTCCGGGGAATCCGGCAGGCTGTTAACCCGGCAAAGAAGGGAACCCGGGCCGGTTTGAATTTTTCACTGAATATTGCCGCGGGAAAATCCGGGATTATTCGACTGCGGTTGAGTATGAAGGAACAGGGTTCTCCCTTTCGGGGCTTTAATTCAATTTTTGCGCAGAGAAAAAAGGAAGCAGACCGTTTCTATGCCCGGCTGCAGGCGGGAATAACAGACGATGATGCCATAAATGTACAGCGCCAGGCCTATGCCGGAATGCTCTGGTCAAAACAATTCTACTATTACAATATCAGGGAATGGCTGCAGGGTGATCCCGGTCAGCCGACACCCCCCTCCAGGCGCCTGAACGGCCGTAACCACGATTGGATTCATCTGAACAACCGTGATATAATATCCATGCCGGATAAATGGGAGTATCCCTGGTATGCCTCCTGGGACCTGGCTTTTCACTGCATTCCCCTGGCATTGATCGATGGAGAATTTGCCAAAAACCAGTTGATTATGCTGACCCGCGAATGGTATATGCATCCCAACGGCCAGTTGCCGGCTTACGAATGGGACTTTGGTGATGTTAATCCTCCGGTCCATGCATGGGCTGCCTGGCGTGTATACAAAATCGACAAAAAACATAATGAAAATACCGGGGATATCAAATTTCTGGAAAGGGTATTTCACAAACTGCTTCTGAATTTTACCTGGTGGGTTAACCGCAAAGATGAAGATGATCTGAACATTTTTCAGGGTGGATTCTTGGGCCTGGATAATATCGGGATTTTCGACCGGAACCAGGAACTTCCCGGTGGCGGGCATATCGAACAGTCCGATGGAACCAGCTGGATGGCCATGTTCTGCCTGAACATGATGCGCATTGCCCTGGAACTGGCCCAATTTAACCCGGTCTATCAGGATCTGGCGCTGAAATTTTTCGAACATTTCCTGTACATTGCAAGAGCCATGATGAATATGGCCGGAAAAGGGTTGACCCTGTGGGATGAAGAAGATGAATTTTATTATGATGTGTTACACTGCCCCGGCAGTCAAAATATCCCCATCAGAGTCCGCTCCATGGTAGGTCTGATTCCCTTGTTTGCCGTTCAGACACTGGAGCCGGAAATCTTAGAAAAACTACCGGAATTTAAGAAACGTCTGGAATGGGTAATGACGCATGAGCCCGAGCTGGCGGGCCTGGTGTCACGCTGGCATGTGCCAGGCAAGGGAGAAAGGCGACTGCTCTCCTTGCTCCGCGGACATCGCATGAAAAAATTGCTGGCACGAATGCTGGATGAAAGCGAATTTCTTTCTGATTATGGGGTACGAGCCCTTTCCAAATACCATAAAGATCATCCCTATGTTTTCAATTATAATAACCGTGAATTCCGGGTCAATTATGAACCGGGCGAATCCGTCAGCGCCATGTTCGGGGGTAATTCCAACTGGAGGGGTCCCATCTGGTTTCCGGTAAATTATCTGATAATCGAATCGCTGCAGAATTTCCATCATTATTACGGGGATGATTTTAAAGTTGAATGCCCCACCGGTTCCGGAAAATATGTTACAATTAACGATGTAGCGGAAGAACTTGCCACTCGGCTGCACCGGATATTTCTGCGGGATGAAAACGGCCGGAGAGCAGTATCCGGAGATAATATGAAATTTCAAACCGATCCGAATTTTAACAATTATCTCTGGTTTTATGAGTATTTTCATGGAGACAACGGCCGCGGTGTGGGTGCATCCCATCAGACGGGTTGGACCGGCTTAATCGCCAAACTGATCCAGCCGAGGAAGAAAGAATAGCGGAGAAGGGCAAAATACAAAGATGCCCATTCGCAACCCTAAAATTCGCATTTCCCGATCTGATATTAAAAAGGCCATTTCTCGGCCGGCGTGAGATACGGAAGATCAAGATTTTCCCCTCCTCCGGAAGAAAATCTCCAGACGTATCTCCAATCTAATATAAAATTAAGAGTAAAAAATGATTGAAAATTTCGTAACCGACAAGGGAACGGTCCTTCCCGCCATCAGCGCCGGACAGATGCGCCAGGTGGACAGAATTGCCATGTAAAAGACCGGCCCCAACCTGTTTCAAATGATGGAAAATGCCGGTCGGAATCTTGCCACCGCTGCCATGGACAGGATGGCAGAAACCTGGGATTCTGCCCGTTACCTCATACTGGCCGGTTCGGGAAGTAATGGTGGTGGTGGAATTTGTGCAGCCCGGCATCTGGCCAATCGCGGTTTGAAGGTTATTTTATCAATGACCGGTCCTGCCGCAGCGGAGGGAATTACCGCCTATCAGCATCAGATATACCTGGCTGCCGGAGGAAAAAATGTACCTTCGGGTGACTTAAAAAAAGTAACTGCTGACATTATAATTGATGCAATTATCGGTTACAATCTTCAGGATGCTCCACGAGGAACCGCTCTGGAATTCATGCGGTGGGCAAATTCACAACAGGCACCAGTTTTATCGCTGGATATTCCATCCGGTTTAGGTGCCACCTCTGGAGAATCTCCGGGGGAATATATTCAGCCGGACACAACCGTCACCCTGGCCTGGCCCAAAACAGGTCTGCTTCCGGAAAAAACCGGAAAGCTTTATCTGTCAGATATTGGTATTCCTCAGAAAGTGTACGAAGAGCTGGGATTGAAAGTTAGTAATCCTTTCGGCAAATCCTTTCTGATACCCCTGTATGCGGGCAGGTAAGGGAAAGATAGGATTCTGAGAGCAGTAATTTCCGCGTGATCAACATTTTTATGGACGTGTTCAAAACTGCCTGGTCACCCTTAATTAAGCGCCTCTGAAATTAAGCACTTCACCGGAAAAACCCGCTGGTAAGTCTCACCACCCAGCGTCAGGAGCACCCGGCAGTACCAGGTGGAAATTTCCCCCCGGAAGGAAGATAAATTCAGATTGATGCCACTGCCATCCTGCAGCCGATATATCCCGTCAAATTTCAGACGGATATTGCGGAATGGCAGATATATCAGGGTGCTGCTGAGATCCCTAAACCTTTGCTGCTCATTATCCGTAGTCAACAAATAATTCCGCGGGTTGCCGTTAATCAGAAAATTCAGATTGCTGAGTAATCTCCGGGAAACCGTCATATAATACCGCCGGGATTCATACGGCACAATATTACTCTGAAAACCATCATACTCTGCACCACTGTTCAGTCATTTCCAGGTTAAGCGTATTCCGTAAATGTGCTGGTTGATATACTTTAATATCCGTAAATCGCTGCTGGAGATGTTTTTATAATCCCGATCAAAATAACAGGCATACAATTCTATTAAATCTCTGAAAAACAACAGGCTTCCACCTAAGCGGTTATTAACCGCATCAAATTTACACGACCTCTGCTGTTAGGCCTGATAATCCACCGAAACTTCTTGACCATTCAGAATTTGTCCGCCCGGAATCCTCTGTATTTCCGTAAAATCTTCCCGCCGAATCAGTACACAATCAATATTTTCCTGATAGATTATTGTACGGTTCAGGTTATAAACCAACACGCTTCCTGCGATCACAAAAGGGTTATCAAGTAATACAATTTCTCCATCGGTCAGTTGATGCCGTTCATCAATAATTATCAGAGGTTCAGTCCGGCTGCCGCGGCTCTGATGCCGCTGGCGGAATTCATAACTCCGTATGAGCTGGCGCGCGAATATTTTCTTTCGGTACTCTATGGCAAAACCGTACGTATTCAGCAGTTCATTGAAGGCGGTCTGGGAAAGATATGAATACTCATAAAAGATCTGGCTGCGCAGGCTGAGATACAGCTAATGCTCCAGGATGGCGGTTCGAGTGAGCGGTAGCGAACGATTTGATGCAATTGTTAGGAAGCTTCATAAAAACCCCTCTTTAGTTTCTATTAATCCTTGCGCAACATTTAACCTGAAGTCGTAAAAAGTTATGAATCTCCTGGCGTTTGTAGTAGAATGT
>CAYWTB010000090.1:0-5884 GCA_964461135.1 uncultured Caldithrix sp.
TGTTGTTTTTATTGAATCGGAATTTTTGAAATCGCTTTTTACTGTAAAAGAATAGCAAGATACTCTTCTAAGCTGGTCTTGCCAGGACCGGTTGTATGATATTCAGGATCAGTTAAGGCCTCAAGGGCAGCTTGTTTATCCCGTATTTGATGCAAAAGCCTCACAGGATCAAGTTGAACAGCAGTGGCTTGGAGATTATTCTTCGTCGATTCCTCAATATTTAGATGATTCATTAAGCGATTATATGGTGTTGTGGGCTTGTAATATAGCTTTTTTATTTGACCTCCTTGTCGCTCTTTTTCCAATAATTTGAAAGAAGGTTGAAAGTAATTTACATAGAGTCGAACATTCTGATACAAATGAGCGAGAACTTGCCCGGCCACAACTCCTGAAAAACGCCTATACCCAACAAATCGACGTATCACAGCACCGTTTTTTTGTTCGACCCAAGCCTGGTCGTTCTTGTGAAATGGACGCGAACGGGTGAAGCTAATATCATGATTTTCACAATAATTCAGCAGGCTATCGTTAATAAAAGCACTGTCATTATCCGAGTCAATCCCCAATAGAGGGAAAGGAAGTTGACGACGAAGTACATCAAGTGCTTCCACCACAAGTGACTGTTCCCTTGCCAGGAGAGGAATACACTCTATCCACCCGGAACACACATCGGTTCCAACAAGCGTATAAATAAAACTGCCACTCATTGACCCTCCACTATGGGCTACGAAGTCAATCTCTAAATACCCCGGTGTTGGATCACCCCAATCTGCAAACGTACGAATGGGCAACTGTTTACTCACTTTCTTTTTTGATTTACGTTTTTTCTTATGCGGATTGGCTTTTTTTCGAACATGTAAAAGTAGGCGATCAATGGTGGAAGCGCTTATCTTAAGTAGACGTAGACGCACCGTTGGATTAAGTTCGAGGTGCTCATGGCGTTCCATTGCATCAATAAGATCAGGCAAAACAGCCTTTAGTCGTTTACTGCAGATCCAATCTGCGGTCTCCCAGATAGTGATGAGTGCCTCTTTCACGGCCTCATCATAGATGCGGAGACTAGTGATTAATGTATCGGGTTCTTTAAGTTGATATTGGTTTCCAAGTAGGCGAATCGCATGTTTTCGGTGATACCCTGATAATGCTGTGAATTCGTCCAATATTCTTGTCTTTTCACTTTTTAATGCTTTAAAGTAGCGTTGTTTAAGAACCTCTATAACTTCGTTTCGGGTATTTATGCTGATATCCTTGGCCATAACTTATCCCCCAAATTTTCAGTAACATTATAATGAGGCAACGGCTCAAGTTCAGCAACAAAAATAGTGAGTCAATGCGCAGAAACTCTTGCTACTCAGCAGAATAATCTCCTTAGTCGAGCCGAGGGTCAATATTACAGAACTGGCACCGAAAGGTACTGGGAAGTCGTTCGTGTTCGATAATATCAGCCGATATGCAGCCGTGATACCAGGCGGTAAACTCTCAGCACCTGCTTTGTTTTTCAATAGCAATACAAAGCAAATCGGTCTCATTCCAAGGTATGATGTTGTTGTAGTCGATGAAATCCAAAAGATTCACACAGATGCAACCGGAAAGGCCATGGCGGCTCTCAATATGTATCTTGAAAGCGGCAGATATCGCAGAGCAACTGGAGACCTGGGAACGTCAGAGTCCGGCTTTGTGATGCTTGGTAATATCACGCTGGGTAATAACCGGTTGCCGCTGTATGAAAGCGATGGGATATTTAAGGAACTGCCGACAGCCCTTCAGGAATCGGCCTTTATAGATAGAATCCACGGCTTGATTGAAGGCTGGTTCATGCCGCGTGTGTCCAGGAACACACCCTCAAGAACGCTTGGATTCAAGGGTGATTTCTTTAGCGAAGTGTTGCATGAGCTACGTGTCGACCTGCGGTACGCGGACTATGTCTCACAAAGTTTGCACTTGCCGCAATGTGAGGATATGCGAGATAACAAAGCTATTGCTCGGTTAGCCGAAGGATATCTGAAGTTGCTTTTCCCTGACCTTGAATTAAGTGAAGAAGAATTCATTTCTTACTGTGTGAATCCTGCGGTTCGGATGAGGCAGCAAATTAGGGATGAATTATCAAAGATTGATCAGGAGTACAAGTGGGTAACGATTAAGAGCGAGAACCCTGATGAGTTTCAGTTATCCCATCCGGATGAACAGCCGAATCCTGAACAAGAAGCGCAGAAGATCGATCCATTGTCACCAGATCGAAGTCCCGAAGAAACAACTTTGGACCTGGTTGAAGGGCAGAGGGGAATCTCGTATGAAAAACTCTTCTTTCCTTATCTCAAGGGTGCAAAATCAATCAAGATATGTGATCCATACATTCGGTTGCAGTATCAAATTTACAATCTTATGTCTTTCTGCGAGATGCTGGACCCATCGGAAGGGACATTTAAACTTGATCTTGTGACGGCATGTGATACTTACCTGGAAACTGAGCTGAAAGACAAGCTCAATGAATTGAAAAAAGGACTAAGCCAGGATCATATCGAGTTTGATTATGTTTTAGAAGACAACCTCCATGATCGATGGGTAGAAACGGATACGGGGTGGAAAATAATCTTGGGCCGCGGCTTGGATATTTTCCAGAAACCGGATGACAAATTTACCCTGGGCTTCATGGATCAGACGAAACGGAAATGCAAGGCAACAACGATTAGTTATACGCGATTGACAAAAGACGTATAATTTTTACCACAGATAAAAATTAGAAAAAGCGGCTCACTTTGATGACGAAGGTGTTATTGTGTAAAGGATCTAAAAGATACTGTAGTCGAACGCCAATTCCGCTGCGCTCCATTTCTGCAGGTGAGCTTTGTTGTTGAGACTGTCGAATAAGTCCAAAGTGCCTAATAAAAATGAAATTCAATATTTGGTGAAAGTTATATTTATAAATACAAATAGTATTTCGTTGTAAATACCTTTTTCAACGGTCTCGTTAACTTACTTATAAGTATCGTAAAAAGTGTGTGCAAAAATGGGTGTAATTTTTGTCCAATATTGTCCAATTTTGACCCTTCTCAAATAAAAAAGCCCGATTTTTGCTAGGGTAATTGCTTGCTTTAGTAAAAACAAAAAGGGTGTTCTCTCAAACGTCCCCACTTTTTACTTATAACTTTTAACCTGCCTTTAGAGTGGGCGCTATCACGCACTCAAATGCTTTGTGTGTGCGAAGTCCCGGGAAGGAACTTTGAGAGATTATCTTATTAAATAAATGCTTAATGAAAAGATTCCTACATTTCCACCGACCCAGCTTTATTTGTTTTATATGAGTGGTAAATCTTTGCAATAAATGGGCGAGAATTTTTGTCGATAAATTTTATAATTTGGGGTAAGGTAAGAATAAAATTTTTTGCAAGAAGAGAAAGTGGTAATTTTCCAACTAATACAAATAATACCACATGAAATTTTTTGACAGCATTTTTTTCATTTGGCTTGTAACGGATTCTTCTATCAAAAGTTATCGCATACCAACCAAATCTTCCTATTTCAGCTAACCATTCTTCATCTTTGGCATCATCCTTAAAATGATCGCTGTGTTTTTCAACTTTTATACCGGATTTTTTTAAAGTATGGGGAAATTGTTTTCCAAGATTTCGATCAGTAAAAAAATATACTCAGGCTGCACGTTCATATCTGATAGAAAGTTCAACTTCTTCTGTATTAATCTCATAATCTTTTGCAAGCGAACGGACAGATTCTCCGGCATCAATACGGTCAGCTATAACCGAAGTCAATATACCTTTTCTTTTAAGAATTGGGCGCCCAAATTGAATAGAGGGGTCTATGGCTATTGATTTATTACTATAAACATAAATAAAGGGATATAATCGTATTGGTATTTTTTTGTACCAGTCAATTCGCTTTAAATGATTTTCAAATACAATTTTTAATGCAAGTTGTCCAGAGAGTGATAAATTAATCAATTCTCCATATCTTTCTATAAATAATGTCCCTACCGCTGTACGTAATTCGCTGCTTAATAGCAATCTTGAAATACCAAATTCTAGCTCAGCATAATCAAGTGCTTTTCTTACATTCTTTATAGAAACACCATGTTCGTGTCTGAGGGAGCTAAGTACATAGACTTCTACTAAATTATTAAATGACAATATCCGTGAGTCCTTATCTGCCAGTTGAATCAAGGGTTTAAAAAAAGCAGAACTTTCGCCTCTTGGATAATCTCTTTCAATAGTCCATGAGCGAAGTGTTGCGATTGGAATTCTAAGGTACCTGGATGTCTCGGAGAAATTATATGTAGGCTCATCAACCATTTTAATTCTCCCGATTTTTACCATCTACAATATAATAATCATCTGTTAAAAAAAATATCAGATTAGATATTATTTTATTTGATTTAAATTTCTGAATTATAAATTGCCTCACCGGTGACCGTGCCGATACATACGGTGTCGGGACAATCTCCGCCTGACATTCCGTGTTCAGTCGCTCTGAGCCATTTTTTCCACATATCTCAGGATGCGATCCGTACGTTTCATACTCTTTAATTTCCGTTCCAGCGCTACAGCTTCTTTCCGGTTTCGGCAGGGAATGATATGCAGAACCTCCCATGGTCCCCGGTTTCGGGTAGCGGGATGCTTCCCCTTCTGGTGTTCTGAGAAGCGCCGAACAAAATGATTGGTTTGTCCAATATAGAGTTTGTTGGAGGAAAAACTACGAAGGATATACACACAAAACATGTGTTCTTCTCCCATCCCACTCCCCACTTATAACTTACTACTTATTACTTACCACTTACCACTTGCCCTTCTCGTGGGCGCTACTGGAGTCCCACGGAAGTGGTCCATCCAGGAGAACCAGCGACCTTCCCGACACCTCCTGTGTCGGGACGCTCTGAACCAGCTTTTCCACATATCTTAGGACGCGATCCGGACGTTTCATGCTCTTTAATTTCTGTTCCAGCGCGACGGCTTCCTTCCGGTTTCGGCAGGGAATGATATAAAGAACCTCCTATGGACTCCGGTTTCTGGTAGCGGGATGCTTCCCAATCTGATGTTCTGAGAAACGGTGATTAAAATTGTCGGTTTGTCCGATATACAGTTTTTTGGAGGAAATACTTCGAAGGATATATACACAAAAATTTTGAACTTCTCCCATCCCACTCCCCACTTATAACTTACTACTTATTAGTTACTACTTGCCCTTCTGGTGGGCGCTGCTGGAGTCCCGTCGGCTATCGCCGCCGGACAGGCGAACCAGCGACCTTCCCGACACCTCCTGTGTCGGGACGCTCTGGACCAGTTTTTCTGCAAAACTGATAACTCTATCCGGCCGCTTCATTCCCTTTAACTTTCGTTCTAATGCGACCGCTTCCTTCCGGTCTCGGCAGGAAATGATGTAAAGGACCTCCCATGGTCCCCGGTTTCGGGTAGCGGGATGCTTCCCCATCTGATGTTCTGAGAAACGGCGATTAAAATTGTCGGTTTGTCCGATATACAGTTTTTTGGAGGAAATACTTCGAAGGATATATACACAAAAATTGTGAACTTCTCCCATCCCACTCCCCACTTATAACTTAATACTTATTACTTACCACTTGCCCTTCTGGTGGGCGCTATCCCGACACATCCGGTGTCGGGACGCTCTGGACCAGTTTTTCTGCAAAACTGATAACTCTATCCGGCCTCTTCATTCCCTTTAACTTTCGTTCTAATGCGACAGCTTCCTTTCGGGTTTTGCAGGGAATAACATATAGAACCTCCCAGGGTCCGCGGTTTCGGGTAGCAGGATGCTTCCCCATCTGATGTTCTGAGAAACGGCGATTAAAATTGTCGGTTTGTCCGATATACAGTTTTTTGGAGGAAATACTTCGAAGGATATATACACAAAAATT
>CAYWTB010000090.1:5984-18362 GCA_964461135.1 uncultured Caldithrix sp.
CCCCACTTATAACTTAATACTTATTACTTACCACTTGCCCTTCTGGTGGGCGCTACTGGAGTCGAACCAGTGACTTCCGCCTTGTAAGGGCGGCGCTCTGAACCAGCTGAGCTAAGCGCCCGTTAATGCTACTTTACCTTTTCGTTTTATCTGGTTTCGGACGTGCTAGACAGGCTCTCCAGTGACTTTCCCGTCACCTCCCTGATGCCGGACAGGGCCCGACACGTCCGGTGTCGGGACGCTCTGGACCAGCTGAGCTAAGCGCCCGAATCACTCTATCGTTAGCCGGTTGGGACTATCTCATAGGATAGCCCCGTCCGGCTGTTCCGTACGTACGGATCTTCTATTGCTTGACCTTCTTTTCGCGGTAAAACAGCCCCACCGGTATAATGATCAGATATGCAAATACCAGCAGGATCGGCGCCAGGGTGCGGCTGAGAAAGGCATCGGGATTGTCCGGTATACCCATAAAAATATATCCCACAATGATCACCAGTATACCCAGCAAAATGATATAATAATTTTTCCGGGTCAGGGGAAAACGAAATTTCTCTTCTTTTGCTTTTTTCTTTTCTTTTATTTTCGCCATGACACCTTCACTTTTTAGGAGCAAAAATTTAAGTGAACTATACAGCCAATGCAAATGGTTTTGCCAAAAGACCGGCCTTCTTAATAAATACCCCGCGGTAAGGGATTGGTTCAGGTTTTCAGAAAAGATAAAGCGTCAAAATGCGGTTTTGGTTTTCAGGGAAGGGGATTGGTAATATCCAGCACCAGTTTCCAGCCCCCCGGACCGGTATTATGCCAGATATGCAGGTAGCTGAATTTCTGCGGAGATCCTGGTGCTTTCTGCGGATTCTCTTCCTGACCAATTCCATAACTATACCCCAGGTCTCCCGATTGAGCCATATCCGCCGCAGTGGGATGCCAGGAACAGGAGGCGCGGGTATTAATCAGAGTATCCAATGCCTTTTGAAGAGAAGTAAGCGGGAAATGGTCATTGCGATACAGCATGATTTCCGGTGAGGCGAACTTTTTATAGGCAGTGGCAGTTCCGGAATCTTTAACCAGGGTGGTGAAATTCTGATTCTGCATCAGGAGAAAAATCAAGTCAGCATGGTCGCTGGCTGCCGGATTATTTTCAACAGCATATCGGGGAGGCTGTACCTGCAGCACCGTATCCTGCAGGAGAAAGCCGGGACAGTTATGCGATATCCCCACATCAACCACCACCTTCCATTTTCCTCCCGGATTTTTTTTCCACACTGATACATAATGGCCACAGCCGTGGATGGTGTCGGCAAATCCCTGGCTGCGGTATTCCCAGGGCCCGCTGGTGTATCCCAGGTCTCCCGCGTTGGAAACATCTGCCCATTGCGGCTGCCAGATTAGCATACCCGGAATATTCGAACTCTGCCGGTAGTGCTCTTTTCCGGCTACCGGATCAGGCCGGAAAACCACCGCATTATCGGCAAGGTAAGTGATAAAAGCTTTTCCCATGCCGGAATCCGCCGAAAGCCGGGCAAAGGCGCGTTCGGCCTGCACCAGGGTTTGCAGGTTCTTTTTATGCGTACTTTGTTTATCACAGCGGACACAAAAAAACAGCGTAAAAAGCATCAATAATAGTGTGAATATTTTCATTATATATTAACCACCTTACATGTTGTTAAAAAAGGTTCACCTGACAACGGCTTAGGGAGTTGCTTCTTCCACCACTTCGATCGGCTGATCCTTCACAATCATTCCGGTAAGGAGCCCGGCCAGTACCGCTTTCACCAGGGTGCCCAGAAACCAGCTGAATGCCATCAGATAAGGAATCGGCTGAACGGCATAGGTGCCATAACCCATGGATATCCCGGCACCCAGCCCGAAAAGCACCCCGTAGGATAATGCCTGTTTCATTGCCCTGGGCGAAATAAGGCGCGCATAAATAGTCACAAAAACCAGGGCCGATATCAGACGCACCACAGACATTAGCCAGTTTTTCATCTCGGACATGGGACGCCATAACTGCATGCTGTCCTGATAAGCGGATTTCAGCAATAGACCGTGGATAACAAAATCCAGGATGGTCCACAGAATAAACACCCCCAGCGTGGCCAGCAGGATTTTACGAGTCATGATATACTCCTCTGTTATGGATGGGCATGGGATTAAATTGGAGCTGTAACAACCCTGTATATTTTACCGGTTGCCTCATGCAGGCCGGTGTTCAGTACCTCTCAGCTCTCGCGAAAGTATTCTACTCCCAGGGAACCGGATCGGAATAAAGAACCAACTTTATTTTATGAAATAACCAGACACCCGCCATTGACCGTCTTTTTCCTTCATGGGTGTAACAGTTTCGATAGCCGAGGCTTTGTTGGTAAAGGACGTTTTGAACTGTATAATGACGTATTCGCCATCGGGAGCGCCGGGAACCGAGGTGGTATATTCGGCGGATAAAAGTTCCCGGGATTTCAATTCACCCATGGGTTTGCGAATGGCTTCCATTTTGCTAATCCATTCCTCCTGAGGAACTACATTACGGAACATCTCAGATGTTTCTTCCCAGCTACTGGCGTATTTCCCCGAATCCACCAGCGCCAGCCAATGTTCCGCTGCTGAGATGGCTTCCTTTTTTGCACTGGAATGTTCATCGGCACCGGCACAATACAAGGCCATAATCATAATGACTAAAATAATAATCGGCTTTTTCATATAGAATTTTTCTCCTTCAGGATGGTGTCCTGAGCTGTTGTGTTAAATTTAATTTATCGTTAAGACATTGTTCAATTTCTAGCCTGTATATGGAGGATCCTGATCAGGTTTATGAATCATTTTTCATACAGAAATATGTGAGACCTTTCATGATAATATTTCATTCATACAGATATTTTAATAAATCATTATGTCATTAATTCAGCAAAAAGTAATAATAATCTGAAATTTTTATATTTTAACCCTTTTTAAAAAAGGATCATTAGAGATCTGCCCCACGTTGAATAATATAATAATTTCATTCATGTTCGACCACCCCTATCTAGGGTCCTCTAAAAAGTAAAAATAAATGAATTAACTTACATGTTGTTGAATACACAAGATACTTTTGAACTCACCCCCTTTGCCCCCTCTCTTTTAAAGAGAGGGGGTTGAGGGATGAGTTAGTGATAATAGAAAACATTCATTAACTTATAATTATACGATAAATCTCCATTTTTGAATATCACCCCTTTAGAGGTCGGGAAATCTAATCATTACGATTAATAAATCGCTCTTGCAGACCTCCCAAATATTCATTAACTGATCAAAATTAAGTGAATGAACGAGTATCAAATAGTTAAAATATTTATACATTAAGTTGAATTCAATTAGAAAAAATTCGATTTAAATTACCATATTATGAACCACGGTGAAAATCACACAAACGAATTAGAGTCTATCTGACAAACATTTCTATGGTCAGTATGAATAAACTTAAGTGATTTCCGGAAATAAATCATTAAAAATTTATGGGATTATTATTTTTTTTATAATATTGTACAAGTTGCTTCGAAAATATATCATCAAATATGATACTCCCGTAGAAGGTAAAATTTCGTGTTAAATGGCGTGTTGGTTTTATAGACCTTCAGAAAAAATCTGCAGAAATTCCGGTGCACCGAGCGTAAAAATTCTTTCTGCCTGTCCGCCTGCCTGCTGCAGGCAGGGCGTCCGACGGATTTGAACTAGCACTCAATAGATACCTAAAAACTTTGATGTTTACTTGACTATTGAGTGCGAGCGAGTTTAATCCCGCACTAAAATTGATTTTAGTGCGGGATGACAGTCTTGATTTTTTGGTTCTTTTGCATCAAGGCAAAAGAACAAATAAAAGAAACCATTAGAAGTATTGATTACCACAAGATGCTGTAAGACTCATGTAAGGAAATTTATTCTGATCTCATCGTCAGTTGCCATACGCACTCCAAATAGCCAGGCAGGGGGCAGGGCACAAAGGACTGCTTGGTCTAAGTAAAAATCAAAATGTTACTCAAACCCCTATTTCACCTCCCAAAACCTCACATTATTCTATTTCACCTGAAAATGCACCGGGTGTGAAAAGGCTGTATTTCCGGTGATCTGGGCCTGCAGGGTATACTCCCCTGGCTTGATTTCCCACAGAAAACTGTGATTGCCGGCGGTCTCTTTCAGCAATTGGCTGTTGAGGAACCACTCAAGGCGGACTTCCTCTTGCCTGACGCGTGCTTCCATATTGATGGACTGGTACTGCGGAGCCAGGTTAGACATCCGGTAGTAGATGGCTCCATCCCGAGGATGAATAATCTCAATTTCCGGCCGGATTTGACTTTCCGGTTGCACAGTTTCCACACCCAGTTTGTCCGCCCAGGGTTTAAAATCTACCGGAACCACTGTTTTGGTATCTTTTCCGGATGAAATATGCATATCGCAGGTGCCGTGGTTATAGAAACTGGTATCCCGGACAGACAGCCATTCTTCCATACGGGAGGGGCAGGCCAGGCCTGGTTTTTTACCTGAGAGGGGACAAATAATGACGCGGGTCAGTCCGGAGGGAACAGGAAAGGGTTCGGGAAGGGCTTCATTGCGGTATAACAGGACCATGATGTTGGCAAACAGCGGACCGGCACCGGAAATACCGGATACTTTCATCATGGGAGTATGATCAAAATTTCCAACCCACACCCCCAGGGTATAATCGCGAGTAAAGCCGATGGTCCAGTTATCGCAGAAGCGGTGTGAGGTACCGGTTTTGGCGGCGCAGGGAAAAGGCAAATTGAGGATGGAATTAAAACCGAACTCTGACGTGCGGGCATACCGGTCACTCAGAATACTTGTGATCAGGTAGTTAAACTGTGGTGTGGAAACAGTAAATGCGGATGGTGGAGGATCGCCGGGTATGTCATTTATTTCCAGGATATCGCGCAGGGGCTGGAACCGTCCGCCCCGCGCCATACACAGGTAGGCACGGGTCAGTTCGTACAGCGAAACTTCACCGCCTCCCAGTACCAGTCCCACCCCGTAATAGTCCGCCTGGCGGTCCAGGGAGGAAAATTTGTATTCTCCCAGCCTCTCCAGAAAAGTTTCAACCCCGATTTTAGCCAGCACGCGCACCGCCGGGACATTCAGGGAATTTGCCAGCGCCTCCCGCAGGCGTACCGGGCCATGAAAATCTTCCGAATAGTTATGAGGACTGTATATTCCGGTTGGCATACGGTAATGGGTGGGAATATCGGAAATAATGCTGCCGGGAGTGAATCCTTCTTCCAGCGCCAGCATATACAGAAAAGGCTTCAATGTTGATCCCGGCTGGCGCAATGCCTGTACCCCGTCATATTGACCGTCTATGTCGGTATTGAAATAATCAGCGGACCCCGCGTATGCCAGTATCTCCCCGCTGCGATTATCCAGCAGAATAGCGGCGGCATTTGTCACGTGATAATTCTTCAGCTGGTTCAGCACCAAATCAATCTGCTCGGAAATAAGCGCCTGCCATTCTGCATCAATAGTGGTTTTAACCGAATGGACACTGTCCGGCAGGAGCCCGGCCAGCCGGAAGACCAGGTGAGGAGCCAGGAAAGAGGCCCTTTGCGGTTTTAACAGCACGTCCTCCTTTAAAACACCTTCTATTCGTTGCTGGTTGATCATGCCCAGATCAGCCATGCGGTTCAGTACAATTTTCTGGCGCTGTTTGATGTTACTGATGTGATGATAGGGATTCAGATTATTGGGCGAGTTGGGAATGGTGGCCAGCAGGGTGGCCTGGGCCAGGGTAAGATCAGCTGCCGATATGCCGAAGTAGGTGCGGGCGCCGCTTTCGACGCCGTACAGATTTCCACCCATGGGCAGCCGGTTGATGTAGGCTTCCAGAATAGCCTCCTTGTTCATACCGGCTTCCAGGCACCAGGCCATGAACACTTCCCTGAGTTTATTGTAAATATTTCTCTCTGCGGGACGCAGCAGGCGTGCAAGCTGCAGGGTAATGGTGGATGCACCGGAAACCACCGAACCGCTGGAGGTATTCTGATAGATGGCCCGGATTACTGCCGGATAATCGACACCGTGGTGACGGTAAAAGTTCTTATCTTCCGCAGCAATGATGGCATCCAGGAAATAGGGGGAAACCCGGATTAATCTGACATGCACGCTGCGGTTGGACCCGGCCGAAAGTAGTTCCTGCAGCAGGTTCCCCTGCCGGTCATAGAAACTGATCGCCTGGAAACTGCTGCCGGCCAGATCTTCGGCATGGACGGGAAAGAACAACGGTGCAAGTCGGAGGGCAGAAAGCAAAATTAAAAGAATTCCGGCTGTCTGTATGACCCTGCGGGGCATACGCTGCCACAGTTTCGAAATATATGCTGATGTCATCAGTGGCTTCAATTTCATTTCGTACGCGTTCTCTTTAAACCGGGACATTTATTTTTGAATGTTAACGAAACCTTCTGCACAGGTTCCGAATTGCTCCGGCTCATACATCAGGGATACTCTGGCAGCCGGCCACAGGAACGTTCCCGATGTGGTGGCCCGCACCAGGTAGTGATAAGAATAAATTCCGGCCGGAATCATATCAGCGAACATGGCCACCCGCTCATCCCGCATCTCGGTATGATTGATGTAATTCCAGTCCCGGCTGTACCGGTTGTCACTTCCCTGATTGGTATCGTATCGGCCGGAGGTGGTCTTCAGAGAAGCATCTATAGCCTCGCATCCGGCCGGCAGGGGATCATCAATTACCAGGTGGTAACCGGCCTGGGGCACATTGTACTGCAGTTCAATTTCCAGCACATCACCTGCTTGCAGATCAATGGTTGCTGGAGGCTCGGTCCCGAAGGTAACAAGCGTTTTACCGGTTTCCCGGTTCTTGACGGTTCTGCTGATGGAAAAACCTTCCTGCCTGGCCGGCTGAGCCCCTTTCAGACGATAGGAATAAGACAGGATATAATACAACCTTCCCGTACCGTCCATAGAAAGCAGGATATCGCTACTGCCGGCTGGAAGCTCTGACATCGCCAAGGATTTATTCACCGGAGCAAACTGATACCCCTTGAACATATGGGACAATACCTGATTGCCGGCCAGCATCACTTTAGCGCTGTAATCCGGGGGCTGTGCTTCCCGTTTCAGAGATATATCCACCAGGGCATCAATGGCCTTGGCATTCTCATAGGTGTAACGCCAGCGCCCGTTCTTGCGGGCATTCAGAATATAGCGGGCAAATTTGGCGATCAGCGGACTCTCCGGCTCCATATCCAGAAACAGTTTAACGGCATCGGCAGTGGTAATGACCGGCGAACTCATAAAAAGCCAGGAGGGAGGTAACTGTGCCGGACTTTCCAGGTGGGCAGTCTGCGCGGTTATGAACAGGCTGTTTTTAATTTCTGCGAGCAGCTTCCGCGCCTCATTCTGCCAGTTCGGTGATTGCCACAGCAGCAGGGCCAGATTTATCTGGGCACCGTAACTGAGCTCGTTACGGCGGTTGTAATATTCTTCAAAATAGGTTTCATCATGACGGCCCAGATAGTGTAATCCCAGCAGAATGTGAATACGGTATTCCGCCAGAGCTTTCCAGCTGTTGAAAGGATAACAGGGATTGCGCAATATTTGGTCCAGATATTTTGCCAGATTTTCCGCCGCCTGCTGCGGAAATTTGTAACCCAGGATGCGACCTTTTCTGAACAGGTAAGCGACATAGGGGGAGAGGTAGCAGGCGGACTCGTCACTGCTGGTCCAGAATTTAAATCCGCCATCAGTATTCTGCAGCAGCAGCACCTTTTTCATATTGGCGTCAATCACCTTATCCACCGGTTTAACGGCCTCCAGGGAAAATTTATATTTATCGGATAAATATTTGAGCTGCATGAGAGCCAGCAGCCGGCTTACTGTCTGTTCCAGACAGCCATAAGGATAGTCCACCAGGTATTTTGCCCCTTCCCCTATGTTGGTCATGGCGGTACTGGAGAGTGAAATGTCCAGTCCTCCCATATCTTTCCGGATGTTGTCGGATACATCCAGCTGCTGGCGGAACTGGTCCTGTGTTTCTCCTACCGACACCACCGTTTCGGTGGCGATGAGATCTTCAATGGTGAGGGGCAACTGCAGGGCATCGGATTCGGATATATTTTTCCCGTTGTATACCCCGCTGAAAGAAGCGGTGAATGTGAAAGCGGCACTGCCAGGTAGTTTTGCCTCAAAGGGAAACAGAACCGCCCTGGATTCGCCGGGTTTAACCCGAATGCCGCTCTGAACAGCGGTTTTGTCCTGCAGCATAACCGACTTGCCGCTCAGCTCCGCAGCCAGGCTGACCTCTCCGCCGCCCTCCGTAAGATTGGTAATGGCAACACCGGAATAAAAACGGTCTCCGGTTCTGGCAAAGCGCGGCAGTATGGGACGCAGGATAAATGGCTGGGTTACTACCAGCTTTTTGTCACCGTAGCCGAACAGATTGCTGTCTCCCACTGCCACCACCATAATGCGCCAGGTGGTGAGGTTGTCCGGCATCTTTATGGAAATGAGCGCATTTCCTTCCGGGTCGGTGACCAGCGAGGGATTATAATAGGCCAGTTTCAGGAATTCCTTCCGTATGCGGGTATCCCCCAGCCCGGCCATTACGCCGCCTCCAAAGCCGGTTCCCTTCTGCAGCAGTTCTTCCTTATTGATGATAAAAGGCCGGTTATCATTAATCCTGGTAGAAAGGCCACGGAAGGCATAGACGGTTTTCACCAGGTCCGGCGGAGAATAGCCGGTCAGTGCCAGCACCGCTTCATCCACCACCATCACGGTCAGTTCACTGTGATATCCTTTACCGGTTGCATCGGCAATTTTAAGCACCACATCCACCTCCTCGGCTGGCCGTGCTTTTTCTTTTGCCGGCTGTACCTGAACTTTCAGGTATTTTGATTCCAGGCTGACCTGGAAACCGGCAAATCCGATTCTTTCCATATGTTTGCCAACCTCTTCCTCCACCGGTACGATGGCCTCACCAATGCGGAACAGGGCTGCTCCCACATAGGCGTTGGGCAACATGTCTTCGGTGATCCTGAATGTATAGGTGTAAGCACTTCCCTGGATACGCTGTGTGTCCCTGAGAAATATTTTTTCCCGGCACACCGTGAAGAACAGATCCGCCTCTGGAAAAGGCGATTGAATAAAAGCGACTGCCTCATCCCCAATCTGGTATTCTTTCTTGTCCATGATAATTTCCAGGCGGTCCTCTCCCCGCTCTTCCCAGGGAACATATTCGCTGCCGGAAACCCACAGCGAGGTTGCTGCTGCCGTTCCGCTGTCCGGCTTTCTCTTCAACTCCGCCAGAATCATATAGGAACCGGCTTCGGGTGGCACCAGAGTCACATCCACCGGCTGGTTTGAGGTGGTGACCTCTCTGGTCACAATTACTTTCTTTACAAGATTATGCTCGGTGGTGAAACGCCCGTCCGGTGTTTCCGTTTTTACTGAATGGTATTCTTTTTTTATCAGAGATACCTTTACCGGAATATCCGTGAAGAGCTTTCCCTGTGGAGATGTGACGACCACCGATACGGTAATTTCCTTTTCCTTCGCCACAATCCAGTTTGATAATTTGATTCCGACCAGCTGCTCATACGGTAGAACTGTCAGGCTTTTGCTGGCGGAAACAGTCTGTTTTGAGACATCTTCCACTTCCGCGTCGAAGTTATAGGTCATGGGATAGGGTACATCTTCGCTTCTCAGTTTGATCACTTTTTCGCCCTGCCCCTTGTCGTTGAGAGTGGAACTCTCTTTAAGGTAGGTTCCTGAAAGTGAAATTTTCTTTTCCTCCAGGTATTGCGGGACACCAAAATCGTAGCTGTTCCACCCGGGAGGGGTAAAGCTAGTTTTCCGTCGGGTAATGGCCAGTGATGCCGTGGCACTGGCCATGGGAGCACCAAAATAAAATTTTCCTTCCCAGCTGGCCCGCACCGGCTCGTCAACCACCGCAGTTTTGCGGTCAATCTGCACCGAAACCTCAAATTCGGGTACCCGAAATTCCGCCAGGCGGAATTCACCGTGAAATCGTAAGTTGGGAGAGGGAGTTTCTGCGGTTATCTGGTAATATCCCAGGGGTTGTCCTTCTTTGGTGGGGATATCGAATGCGAAGGTGCCGAAATCGTTCACCTTTACCTTTCCGATTTCCGTCTGTGCTCCCTGTGGATCTCTGAGCTTCAGGGTATATTCTTGTCCTTCGCCGCTCATCAGTTTGCCGAACAACAGGTAACGGGAAACGCCTTTCATTTTCACCGTTTCACCAGGACGATAGATATTGCGGTCCGAGAAAATAGTACCGCGTGAAATGGGCCGTTCACCCTCCCAGTCCGCAATTACCCCGAATTGCCAGATGGTGGGATTCCCGTAAGAGCTGGTCTGCAGGAAGGTCCAGTCGTCACCGTTTTCGGCGATAATCAGCAGGCTGGGTGGTTCGGCAAAACCAAACTTTTCACGGTCGTACATGATGTCGTCGGGGTCCGCCTGTGGTGGATAGAGTTCGTTGATCACCTTGTTGGTGGTCCGGCGACGGCTGCATTTGGCCATTTGGGAAGCCGGCAATATCAGTAGTCCGTTTTCGTCGGTGATCCCCTCTGCGCAGGGCTGCATGCCGGGCTCACCGCTCTGGGTGATTTTATCCAGGGTTTTGTCCAGCCGGGGCAGGTCATCCTCGCGATAAAGGCGGATGCGGGTACCCGGCATGGGGAGGCCGTCGGTCAGCCGGTTGATCTTGATAATACCGCTGGTGGGCAGAAACTCGGTGAAGATGCCCAGATCAGTCCGCAGAATTAATCCGTTGAAGTCAATCGGCTTTTGAAAACAGGGGACCAGGGGACTGTGAAAGGAATAACCCACCACCCCGTAATTTCCGCCTTTCAGATACGGTTTCAGATCAAAATAGCTTTTCCCGATCCCTTCCTGGTTGAGAGAGATATCTATCTTTTTTACCTCACCCCCAAACCTTCCCAGGAATTGCCGGATGGTATATTCATAATCCAGTTGCTCTCTGACCATTACCTGCCCGGGAGATAATGTCAGTAACCGATAAAAGGCCACCGGTATATTTACGGTTTTAATGCCCAGTACCGGTTCGATGTTAGGGGTGATAATCTGGTATCCCTGCGGTCCCCACATCTTGGGGGTCAGATCCCCGGTGGTAAAGGTTACCCGGGAGGGATTTTCCAGGGTTTGACCGTAAATATCTTTGAGGTTATTATTTAAAATCAGAGTATAGGTTATTTTTGGCTGTAACATGTAATCATTGATTCCGATGGTGTTGTCTCCATAGCCATACATATATATGGGAAATTCTTCGGTTTTCGGTTCAAGGGTGATATTGTTTTTGACATTCTCATAATCGGGCCGGGTAGTAAAGGACGCATAAGGACGGGTCATTAAATGCCCTCCGCAACCAGGAGTAAAGTCCACTTTTACAAAGCGAAAGGGAGGAAAAGTACGGAAGTTGGACAGGATGGCTTTGGGCAGCGGCCGGTTGCCGCGGTATGTTATCAATCCCGCCTCGATTTTTACGGTATACTGGGTATCTTTATTCAGGGGTCGATCCGGTTTCAGAATATAGTCATACCAGACCCGCTGCATACCGATATCCTGCTCCGGTGGCAAATTTTTCTCATTTTCCATCAGATTGAAAGGCACGGCTTTACCGGAGACAGTTTCGTAGATCTGTGCCTTTTCCTGCAGCGATTCCAGATCCAGGGCGACGCTACTCCGGATATGAATTTCCTGGTTTGTATTTACCTGCTCACGGTTGTTTTCTGGGAAAATGGAAATCTGTGGCAGGGGAGTTGAAAATTTCCAGCTGAAATCCTTTTTCAGTTCATAGCCGTCCATATCGCGGAGTCCCCGGGTAACGGTTACGGTATAATCAGTGGCCATGGGCAGGCTGTGGGCCGGTTCAAAGACCACGCCGGATGTTCCCACAATCCGGAAATGGCCTTCAATCCTGGGATCCAGGTCGAAATGGCGCAGTACCGCTTCCCGGCGGGCATCACTCAGGGTGGTCAGCGGGACCAGGGGCCGGGGGAAATCGATCTTAATCTGCACCTGTCCCTGTGTTTCTCCCTGGGGACCGTACATTGTAATTTCCAGCAAACCGGCCGGCGGTTTTACCCGGGAAGTATCACCCCCGGGAAGCTGCCAGCTGGTATCCGGTTTGTAATTCTGGTTGATAGGAATTTGAGTTTGAAGGTTCTCACTGTCTGTTTTCTTCTTCTCACATGCCATGAACGTGGAGGTAAACGCCAGTGCGGCCAGGCTGAAAATCCAGACGACTTTTTTCATTCTTTTTCTCCTAATAGGGGTTAATAAAACTGCCTTTCACGAAACTCATAAGTGATGATATTGCATAATATACGGGGTATA
>CAYWTB010000091.1:0-18321 GCA_964461135.1 uncultured Caldithrix sp.
TATCCCAATGGGTTACTTGCCAAGCAATTTGGTAAAGTTTTTATAACTTTAACCGAACACTATTGGCCTGGCGTCAGACACAGAGGGGGGAGTTCATCTACAAAAAATTTGATTTCAATCTGTTAAATCCATGGGTATCTATATTCATTCTGCTGAGCTATGGCCATAATCATATTTTCTTTTATCCTTATGGTTTCTTGACAAATAATAAACTGCTTTTTTATCTCTTTATTCTTTCATCTTTATTCTTTCATCTTTTTTTCGGTCACGGCCTTTTCCGCAGCTGATTTAAGGGGTTCTACACTGATTTTTTCTCCAACTGACTGCTGCATCCATACCTGCGGTGTTAATCGTCCTAATTTACACATTCTCTCCATCTGGGTTGCCAGGCTGTGTCCCTTTAAATATTCTTCAATCTGAAAGGAAATAATGTGTCCCAACGGATAATCCGGAGTGTACATGCCGCCGTCAACAATATGAGAATATATGGCCAGGAGAATCTGATCCTTTATTCCCAGAACTGGTGCGAAGTATTCATTCCAGATATTTTTGGTGATATTCACTACCGCATCCTTCAATTGTTCAGGTGTGGCATCGGGATTCTCATACATCCATCGCCACATATACATATCGGTTAATGCCACACCTGAAATTTCAAAAGTGGCCCACATGTCATTCAGTGCTCTCAATTTTTCCGAATCATTGTTTTCTCCCTGCAGGCCCAGAATCCCCATATCCCGCGACTGGAAGACAAAGGCGAATGCTTCCGTAAAAGCAGTATTGGGCACTCCATTTAAGGTATAATAATCGATTTCATTCAGAGAGAATACCTGTTCCACGTTATGGCCAAGTTCATGAACAGCAATATTGAATCCTTTATATTTCATACCGCCCGGAGGAATCCGTGTACGGAGATGGGCGTCATCCGAAGCCATCATGGCGCCGGAGGCATGACCGGCACCGCGGGAAGGATCAACCTTGATATGCTCAGCCAAGAATTCGGCTTTTTCCGGAGCGAATCCCAGCTTACGCAGAATGTAGGGCAGATCTCTCTGGAATGTTTCCACCGTGGGATATTGTTTGCTTACAATTTTGTCCAGCTGCTCTTCCTTAAATTCTGATTGCGGTTTGAATCCGTTGTACCATATGTCAAATGGTTCCAGCGGACGTCCTACCCTGGTCTGAATGAGTGCCGCAATATCTTTCAAAACCGGTGCAGTTAATACTGCCTTCAACAAATTCTCCACATCGGCCTCGGACATTTCCCGGTCGATTTTAAAGCGGCGGTCAATCAGTGATGGTGCATGGGGATAGTAGGGATCCAGCAGTTTTTCGGCATGATAAATATCCAGGATGTGTCTGTAGCGGGTATTGGGTTCAGTTTGAACATTTACTTCTTCACTGGTTCCGGCTTTTAAAACCTTATTTGTATAAGGATTCCAGTCATATTCGGGGCTATTGATGACCTCTTCCGGAATCTGTTCCAGAATAATCCTTTGCATTACTTCCCGGATCATTTTCTGGCGGGCGAATCCTTCCGGATTTGCGTATTGGGCCTTAAGCTCATCACGCAATCCCCAGTGGCTGATAAGTTTAAGTCCTTCCGGAAAAAGCCGATTACCGGCATCATTCAATAGATGATGCATGAAAATATTATAATTGCTGATATAATCATCGGCTTTGGTGTAGGTCTCGGACCGTTTCTGCTCCACGGTTGAAGGAACCCTGTTCATAAATGCCTCTGCCAGCCGGACTTCAGCCCATTTCTTGCGGGACCATTGCATTCCCTGGGTATTCATTATTTCAAGGGTTTCCAGGGGGTAATTCAGCAAGGCGGCGAAAGCGATTTTGGTCTGAAAAAAATCATCACTGGAATGGGCGAAAGGATCAAGGTTGGCGAAAAGATAATCGACCGGATAAACCTTTCCGATATCCACCTGCAATGCCCAGTTGAATCTGCGGGAGATCCTGTGCAGATTACCATAATAGGATTCAAGATTTTCCTGGAATCGCTGGAAAATGGCTTCCGTTTCAACAGAAATAGTACTGAAGTTCTCCAGGCAGAATCGTTCAAATTCATCTTCGCTGCCATCATTCGGTTTCCAGCGGTTTGCAACCTGGGTAACGCCCTTTTCAATGCGGGGCTTGGCATCCTGACCGAATTTGTCCAGCAGGGCCCGTACCACCCTGTCCTGCGCATTCTTGTTCAGTCCCATTTCAAAAGTCCCTCCGGTATCTCGTTTTGAACAGTTCAGGGTAAAAACAGCCATTAGCAGTATGATCAACAGAATTATATAACACGATCTTTTCGTAATAAAAGGAATCATTATTTCCTCCTTTTCAGGTTGTGCGAAAATAAATTACCAATAAAAAGCCAACAATTAAAGTGATCAATTTTAATTTAAAAGTCGGTTTTAAAACCATACCTGTGCGTTTATTTTTGTTTTTTCAGCAAACTGGCAGACAGAAGCTCGGCATATCTGAAACAGTCGATAGTATGGTCGTTTACCATGCCAACTGCCTGCATAAATGCATAGCAGATTGTGGTTCCCGTGAACTTAAATCCCTTTGCTTTCAGATCTTTGCTCATCCGGTCAGATTGGGGAGTGCTCGCTGGTATTTCCCGAATATTTTTCCAGCGGTTTATTTTTGGTTTTCCGTCCACAAAACTCCAGATGTAGTCTGCAAACGGTCCCGATTTTTCCCGGATATTCAGAAATGAGCGGGCATTCTGTATGGCAGCGTCAATCTTCAGGCGGTTGCGAATAATTCCGGGATTAGCAAGAAGTTGCATTTTCTTTCCTCCATCGTAGCTCGCAATCTTTCCGGGATCAAAATTGTCGAAGGCCTGCTGGAAATTTTTCCGCTTGTGAAGGATTGTGATCCAGCTTAATCCGGCCTGCATCCCTTCCAGAATCAGAAATTCAAACAACAGCCGGTCATCATAAAGCGGAACACCCCATTCCCTGTCATGATAATCAATGTACAGTTCATCTGCGCCCGCCCACTGACATCTTTTAATCATAATGTACTCTTAATTTGGTTAAAATTTTATCACTGGTTAACTCCCGCAGGGCATCCCGGCCAATCCAGCGCGCAGAAGGTGAGGCCGAATCCAAAAGTTTCCGGGATATCCGAACCGTTTCCCTGTGCAGCACAGGATTCCGTTTCCCAATCTGGCGCAGCGCCCAGTTGACTGCTTTCTTGACAAAATTTCTCTGGTCCACAGCTGCATTTTCAATTAAAGGGAGAAAGCTGATGAATAGTGAATCATCACTTTTCTTGTCATGGACTGCCAGCACGGCCATTATGACGAATCCTGCGCGCTTAACAAATTCCTGTGGGTGGTTGCTCCATTCAACCGCTTTTGAATGGGCTAAAGAACTGTACGCAAAGAGATTATTGCAGCATTGATCACAAAGATCCCATGAATTAAAACCGGCTGTCCATTCCTCCATCTGTGCATCAGATAGCAGTTTAGGGTCGCCAATCATACCAGCCAGGATCCTGGCCTCGTGAAATCCGGTTTTCCATAACTCCTGTGCCAGATTATGATTTTTTCCGATAGTTCTGGCAATTCTGCGTAATTCGGGAATGGGAATACCGAAGGCTTTGTCGGTTGTTATACCGTAACGCGCCATACCTGCCAGGTTCTGGGGTTGACACAATTTTCGCAGAACAGACAGGATCTGTTCACAATCCGGGTTCTGTTTGTTGATATTACCTCCTACCTATCCGTTTTAGAAGTGCTTTGTCTTGTCCTAAAATAGTTGACACTAATTAAACCTTTATGCTGCAAATTTTTGAGCCGGTGTCATATAATTTATCGACATATGCAACCGCTGATTATTGTAGATTTCCACTGCTTCTTGAATAATCTTTCGTGCGATCGAAAACGAAGGTAAACACTCCCCTAATAGAAATTCATCCTTTAAGATTCCGTTAACCCGTTCGGCCAGAGCGAGGTTCCGGGCGAACAATGAAAATGAAACTTTTTCATCCACTGATACATACATGGTGGCTCCACAGCAATTTCAGTCTGGTATCTCTTGTAAATCAAGACCAAGAAGATTGGAAACCGCCAGTAGGGATTCTTCGTAGTGGCGTGCTGTTCCTTTAATTGAGCATCCTGGGAAATAAGCATATTTTTTCATGATTTCGACTCCAGGGCTTGAAATATTTGTTTAATCTGTTTACGATTCTTTACTTTTTCAGGGGTGAATTTCATCCGGTCGGTTTTCATTAGCTTCATTCCCAGTGGAGCCATGTTAAACATACCGAAAATGCCGGTTTTCAGACCCAGTTGCATAACCAGAAGGCTTTCTGTCACACGGCCATACCGGCCCATATTGTAAAAAGACTGGGCCAGAATGGTGATGGTAAATTTGGGATGAGGGAATTTTTTTTCCTCAATCGCCCTGCATTTAAAGGCATACATAATGTCGGTTATTTTAATATCTTTGGGGCAATTTGCCATACAGGAATAGCATGAGGCACACAACCGGATGGTAAAACTTTTCAGGACTTTACTTTTAAAACCGGTATTGGCCATGGCAATGAGACGCCTGGGAGTAACATCCATGTAAATACTCATAGGGCAGATTCCGCTGCAGGTACCCATTGAATGCATTCTTTAATATGTTAGCCACCCGGGATGCTTGAAATCCATTGGGTGAATTTAGGATCCAATTCATTCTCGTACTTCACTTCTCGTTTAATGGATACCATCTTTGTCTTCCTTTCCTGTTGATTAATTGTGAATCTTGGCGCAAAACTGATGCCCGAATTAGATATTCTCTGATTTGAGTGTAAGTTATTTATAATTAAACGATTAAAAAAACAGGTGAGAAGACCGTCCGCCTGCCGGGAGAGTCAAAAGTGTCCCGTATAGGGATAAAAATGATACTTTTCTGAAACTTTGTTAGTATAATTAAGGAGTATAGGTTTAGATATCTGAACGTGATAAAATCCCGGATATGAGAACACCTGCCAGTTAACAGAGAGGTGTGAAGATCCGGACAACAGCTCAAAGGGAAAAATTATACCACTTGTGAAATTTATTGTAATGTTATAATTTTATAAGGGAAAAAAATTACAAGAAGATGAATCATGAAAACAAGGAAACAATTAAGAACGGTTTTTCACTCCGTCAGTTTTAAACTTTTTCTGCTGTTATTGTTATTGCTTTTAGTGTTGTTTGGTCTGCACAGCATGCTCTATTCCACCATGCAGACCCGCATATATGAGAACACCATCGGAGAAAGTGCTTACCGTACCAGTGATCTAATCAAGAAATCTCTTTATCGCCTGATGTTGTTAAATGAGAGCGAAGAACTCTATAAAACGATTTTGCTGATTGGGGATGAGCCGGGTATGGAAATGATTCGTATCTATAATAAACGGGGTGAAATTAAATTTTCCACCAGAGAGTCCGAGACCGGAAAAATAGTGGATATGAAGGCCGAAGCCTGCTATGCCTGTCATGCTGCATACAAGCCGATCGAATCTTTACCGATGCAGAAAAAGTCCCGTATTTTCCGGGCGGCAGACGGCCGCCGTATTATGGGCTTGATCAATCCCATCCGCAATGCCCCCGAATGTGCCGAAAACGCTTGCCATGCTCATCAACCCGGGCAGACTATCCTGGGTGTGCTGGATGTGCAGATGTCATTGAATGAACTGGATGATGCGCTGGCTCAGACCCGTTTCACGGTTTACTCCGTATCGGGAGGTATTATCCTGCTGGCCATGGTTCTCTTTGCCGTGGTGGTCTATTATACGGTTTACCGGCCCATCAACCGGTTGCAGGCCAGTACACTGAGACTGGCCAATGGTGATTTGGATTACCGGATTAAACTGGACCGGGATGACGAATACGGCTTTCTGGCGCGGTCCTTTAATAATATGGCTGAAAATCTGAAACGGGCTTATAATGAATTGAAAGAGTGGTCTAATACCCTGGAACATAAAGTAAACCAGAAAAGCGAGGAACTGGCTGAGATGCATAAAGGTATGCTGCAGGTGGAAAAAATGGCTTCGCTGGGGAAAATGGCTGCTTCGGTAGCCCATGAATTGAATAACCCTTTGGCGGGAATTGTTACCTACGCCAAGCTGCTGGAAAGAAAAGTGAGACACAATGTCCCCTCTTCGGAGGCGCAGGCAAAAATGATCAATGAATTGGAACTGATCCGCTCCGAATCCATACGTTGCGGGAATATCGTGCGCAACCTGCTGGCCTTTGCCCGTGGTACATCTGCCAATTTCAGGGAAATCCCGCTGGAAGAAATTGTGAAAAAAGCCCTGCAGCTGGTACAACACCATATGGAACTTTCCAGTGTTCAGGTGGAAAAGGAAATACACCTGAAAGAGCCGTATATCAACTGCGACGCGGATCAGTTGCTGCAGGCCTTCATTGCTCTGCTGGTAAACGCGGTGGAAGCCATGCCACAGGGCGGGAAACTGACTATTTCGGTGGAAAACGCCAATGATTCCCCTGATGATATCCTGATCAAAATCCATGATACCGGATTCGGAATTCCTGCCGATGTTATTGACAAAATTTTTGAACCGTTCTTTACCACTAAAAAAGAAAAGAAAGGGGTTGGGCTGGGCTTGCCGGTAGTATACGGAATTGTTCAACGTCATAAGGGTACCATACGGGTGGAATCCCAGCCCAATAAAGGAACGACCTTTTATATTCAATTGCCGGCCAGTCAGGAAAATACCACCTTACATGAGTTAAAGGAAATGGAATCATGAAAAATAACAAGATTCTGATTGTGGATGACGAACTTTCTGTGAGGAATTCATTAAGTGAATGGTTTCTGGAGGATGGTTTTAAGGTAGAAACTGCAGAATCTGGGGAAGTGGCCTTGCAGAAGATGCATGGAGGTCCGTATGATCTGATACTGCTCGATATTAAAATGCCGGGAATGGATGGAATTACTCTGCAAAAACGTATTAAGGAAATTGATACCGAGGTGGTTATCATTATTATGACGGCCTATGCCTCTGTGGAAACGGCGGTAGAAGCGCTGAAACTGGGTGCTTTTGATTATGTTGCCAAACCGTTTGACCCGGATGACCTGTCCAGACTGGTCAGAAATGCCCTGAAACAAAAAGATCTGGCGGATGAAAATGTACAGTTGAAAGAAAAAATATCCGAACTGTCCGGTATGGACGATATCATCGGAAGCAGTGATGGGATGAAACGGGTATTTGAGATGGTTGATACCGTGGCTGAAACGGATTCCACGGTGTTGATTCGCGGAGAAAGCGGGACCGGCAAGGAACTGGTAGCAAGGGCCATTCACAGCCATAGTAAACGAAGGTATTTCCCGATTGTGGCGGTAAATTGCGGAGCTATACCGGAAACTCTGTTGGAGAGTGAACTTTTTGGTCATGAAAAAGGCGCATTCACCGGTGCCCAGTATCGCCGCAAAGGGAAGATTGAACTGGCGAACGGAGGAACCCTTTTCCTGGATGAAATCGGGGATATCTCCTTTAAGATGCAGGTGGACTTACTTAGAGTTTTAGAAAATAAAAGATTTAACAGGATTGGCGGAGCAGAGGAAGTCCAGGTTGATTTCCGGCTGATATGTGCGACTAATAAAAATCTTGAAAAGCTGGTGGAGGAAGAGAAATTCAGGGAGGATCTATATTACCGGATAAATGTTTTCACCATCTTCATTCCCCCCCTGCGTGAGCGGCGTTCCGATATCCACGACCTGGCGGAGTATTTTATACAAAAATATGCCCGCTCTATGAGTAAGCCGATCAAAAAAATTTCAACCGCTGCCCGGGAACTTCTGTTGAGTTACAACTGGCCCGGTAATGTCCGGGAACTGGAAAATGCTATCGAAAGAGCCATGGTAGTGGGTAAGAAGCCGGAAATTATAGTTGAAGACCTGCCTTTACATCTCAATGGAAAGGTCCGCTCATCGGATAACCTGATAAAACTTGATGACCTGGAAAAGAATCATATTGAAAAGATTCTGGAGAAAGCGGGTGGTAACATAACCCGGGCGGCCAGTTTACTGGGCATAGACCGGGTAACCCTTTACAACAAGATAAAAAAATACGGCCTTAAACGGTAAGTGAACCAGAAAATATATCTTGCCTTCATTGATAACCACTTTCCACCCTTCTGGCGGAATTTGCCGCGCGATTTGAATCGTTGTTTCCCTTCTACATTTCAGGCAATTGAATTGTCAATCAATTTGAAATTATTTTACTCCGTGGAAAGGAACCAGTATCATTCCACTCTTATACTGGCACAAGTCTTAAAACAACTGCCCCGGGACGGTGATAAGATCATCGGGGTGACCAATGTTGATATTTATATTCCTATTCTCACATTTCTGTTCGGAGAGGCACAGCTTGGTGGAAAAGGTGCACTGGTATCCACCTATCGTTTGAATAACAGATTTTACGGTTTACCGTCCGACGAAGATCTTCTGTATCAGCGGGTTCTAAAAGAGATACTACATGAATTGGGTCATACACTGGGTCTGATACACTGTCAGGATTTTGAATGTGTTATGAATTCGTCCACTTATGTTGAGAATATAGATTTAAAACATGCCCGTTTCTGCACCCATTGCGAGATGGCGCTTGAAATTGGTCAGGCATAAAACGCACAGGGCTCAAAACACCGGCAGCAAAGATGCATAGTCCCTGGCGAATTGTATAAAAAGAATCCTAGCTGTCCGTGGTCAGATTTCAGCTTCAGGAAACAACGCAAAAAAGGTGTTCAGGATGCAGGTGTAAGGTGTATAGATAGTTAAGATCAACATCCAAGACAAAAAAAGCATCCACCAATAATGACGCCCGTTAGTGGATTAGCCAACCGTCTGACACTGGTTGATATAAATTAATATGATTATTGCCTTAAATCCGAAAAATAAGGCTCTTCACAATAATGAATACCTGAACTCGTAAAAGATTACAAGTAATCCATCTTTATACATGAATATTTCATCAAATTTAATGAAACGTATCTGGCTGTTCGGTAAAAATAAGTTACCTTTCTTGCCTTCCTCAAAAATTTATTTGATACCCGTTGATGTCACACTCGAATTGAAGACAATCATTTGTTTCCTATACACAAAACGTCTTTTCTCTGTTACTTTTTGACGGACCAAAAAGTAACCAAAAAGTCCTCCGGCGAAATAAACTCGCCCAGGTCTTAAACAATAGTATTGTTAGTCAGTGCTCAAACAGAATTTCGCCGGTTGAAAAACATAATCGTTTACCTAATTTTGTAGGTACTCATTTTTGTGATGAACCCAATTTAAAAAAGAAATGGAAAAACATCATCTGGCAGATATCAATAAAAAACCAAACAGAGCCTACCGGATGTCTCCCAGTGAAGTGATGACTATTATAGTGCTCTTCCACTTGAGTAATTTCAAAGATATGAAGCATTTCTACCTCATTTATGTTAAAGAGCATCTTGACGGCTGAATTCCCTCGCATCGTCTCCTACAACCTCTTTGTGGAGCTCATGCAGACGGTTATTTTTCCATTGGCGATCTATTTAAAACCCCAACAAATGGGCCGCTGTACCGGTATCTCCTTTGTAGATTCGACCCTCCTGAGAGTCTGTCATAACCGGCGAGTTCATTCTCATAAAGTCTTCACCGGTATTGCCCAGAGAGGCCATTGTAGTATTGGCTGGTTCTTTGGCTTTAAGCTACATCTCATCATCAATGAAAAAGGAGAACTGCTGAATAAAATATAAATTTTATCTTTTATTACGGGCTTTCGCTGCCGGCAAGCTTATCGTTAAGCTTAACCCGGGCCAGGCCTCGAAACTCATGTGGTCGTAAAAATCGGGCTTTCCTGGTCAGCTTAACACACTCTTTAGAATTTTTATTTTTTTTGAACAGTATCAATAATTTGTTCACTTTTAGTTTCCCGAGAACAACCTGATACTTATCTATACTATTTATTTTACAAACCATTTCACGGGCACTTGAATATTATCATGTTCCCGTAATACCGCTTCACCAACATTCCAGCGTATTCTATCCATATATCCATTCGTATCTACGATGAACCAGTAATTATAGGTGTCTGGTTTGAACACTAATCTTTTACCATGAATTTCGATACTCATGCCGGTGGTATTTTGAGCATAAACTGTATTTTTTATTATCCAAATGTTGGTTGCATCAGCATAATAAAAGATCCCATCTCTTAAACTTAGTTCCATCCGCACTTTTTTACCTGCTCGTATTGATGATATTAGCGTTTTAACATCACCATAAACGCTTTTGCCATTTACATCGTTGGCATAGACCAATTTCCAGTCAAGATTTTCCAATAATTTTGAAGATGAAGCACAGTTAAAAATTGTAATTCCTATTAGAAAGATTAGAAACTTTTTCATAAAATTCCTCAATCAGTTTTAGGGATAGTTATCAAATGCAAACGTCAAAGCTCAGCAGCTGCTCGCTTGCAGGCGGTCCACCGGAGCGCAGTGTTAGCCGGTAGGTTACACCCAAACATCGTTCTGAGCAGTAAGGTTGCCACCGGCATTACCCGTGTTGACAACACCACGGAGCTCAATGATGAGAGCATGGCACTCATTTGCCGCCCGAGTGATGTGTTCCACTCCTCTCGGCACTACGAACATTTCACCCGTCCGAACCGTCACGTTGCGATCACGAAAACCAATTTCCATCTCCCCGGCAATTACCAGGAACACTTCGTCAGTGTCCATGTGTTCGTGCCAGACGAACTCCCCCCTGAACTTCACCAGTTTAAACTGATAGTCGTTCATTTCCGCTACGACTCGCGGAGACCAGTGTTCTGTGAATTTTGAAAGCTTCTCTGCGAAGTTGATTGCTTCAGAAAGCATATTGCTCCTCTATAGCTATTAGACGGTTAATGGTGATTGCTCACGCGCAGAAGGGCATTCGCCTGTACTCCGTGCCGTCTCGTGTAGCAAGAAGGATAAGCGGATAATCCTCCCCGGTAAATTCTCAATATATGTTTGGTGCGAATCATCTGATATCGTCTGACGCCGGTGATGCCTGCCTGCTGGAGGCCATTACTGTCCGGTTAAATTTTAATTTTAATTGTTTTAACAATTGTACCTAATAGTTTGCTTCAACTGACCCTCCCCTGGCCCTATGAATAGGGCCTTTCCCCTCCCTCATGCAAGAGGGAGGGGATTAAAGGGTGGGTTATTTCCCTCATATGAAAATGAAGTCCATTAATTAATCAAATCTGTCAATCCTGCAATTAGTTTACTATTCGTTATCTGTCTATCTCCTTAACCGGACAGTACTGGCCGGAGGTGGGAAAACACACATCAGATCCGAAGCATTCATTAGTCAAACGAACCAGAAAAAAAACAATTTTTCGGACAGGAATACTTTTTTCTCTTGACTTTTTGGGACAAATATAAGTTGGGCGCCCTCGTCATATTTCCCCTTACCACGACCCACAAGGAGGCAAAACCACAACAAAATGGCAGTTTATTCAATCCCCCGGCCCTTAAGCATGATTGGTAGCGCAGTAAATTTTAGTGGCCCACAACCAGCGGCTGCCCTTCTTTTTTATTTCTATTAGACCATTGGCCATCAGTTGCTCCATCAAATTCAGATGGGGCAATAAATCACTTCCCAGCGGATACCATTGTTCGGTGATCAGTTCGACTTTTGCGAAATGATTTCGCGCGGTGTCTAATATTCTGGGTTCGTTCGAGAGTGTCAGAGACGGAAAGAATATCTGTCCCTTTGGGTTAAGAAACTCTGGTGCCTGTGACAAAATGCTCACAATCCAACGGGTGCCGTCCTCTCCGGCATCGCTGTGGATGTGAGGCGGATACCAGCGTGAGCGCCGGGCAATCGGTTCGGACATGCCGGCAACATCATCCACGATCAAATCAAATTTCATTCCGACCCACGGCTCAAACAAACTGCCACACCGGCAATCGATGCTGAGCCGGGCATTTTCCGCATTGCTTCTTGTCAAGCTCACAGCTTCTGCGCTGATATCTGATGCATATACCGCGCCTTTCTGCAAAATCAGTCTTTTCAAAACCACGGCCACGATACCACAACCACAACCCAGATCCAGCGCCGATGACGCGTCCCGGTTGACGATTTTGCGCACACCGGCCAGCAGTAGGGTGGTCGTACTGGTCGGTTGAAAAACCTCCGGCCCGGTTGCTACAACAATGCCCTGGCTATCCCCGAAGTTTCTGTCTTTGTACTCAAAAATCCCCGCTGAGGTATCCATTTACCTGCCTCCGGATTAAATGAAAAAATCATCCATGGCACAAGCCGTAACGTAGAAATTTTGCAGCGCGTGGGCTTCGTTATGTCATCCGAAAGATTCTAACGATTTCTATCTTTACTTAGTAAAAAAGCAGTTTAAATCAACTGAATATGCTCAATTTTATTACCATGCTACTAAATTTAGTGAAAAATAAACGTAAATCTATTCATTTTTTACTTGCATTGTGACAAGTAGAATATCGCTACTCTGTACAAGGGATTATTACCATAATGCCATCTTAGAACTCAAATTATAGTACTTTTTTGAAAACCTCCAAGTTCTTCTTCGGATTCAGCAAATTGTGATCAGTGGCTTTATTTAAACAATAAAAGTTTCTTGGTTTGCCGGAAATCTCCCGCTTTAATTGAATAGAGGTAAATTCCGCTACTCACTAATTCATTCGCATTATTTCTGCCATCCCAGATCACCGATTTGACTCCTGTCGGTTGGATTTCATTTATCAGAGTTTTTACTTCTTGTCCTAACACAGTATAAATTTTTAAGATTACTCGAGTCGGTTTTTTTAATGCATATTTGATGGTGGTATTTGGATTGAAGGGATTTGGATAGTTTTGATATAGTGTAAATTCCTGTGGCTGAATTGAAAGATTTTCATCAATGCTAACAAGACCTCCATTTAACAAAACAGATAAAGAATGGTCACCGAGATTCGTAACCGCCAGGTCTAAAGAACCATCACCATCAAAATCAGCACTATTGAGCCCAAATGCATCAAGCTCTACCCGGGAAGTAGAATAATGTGTAAAATAACCATTTCCGTCATTCACGAAGAATCGAACGATCTTTGCAATTTCTCCCATGGCGATAGCCAGGTCTAAATCACCATCAGCATCAAAATCAGAGAGAACGATATCATGTGGTTGATGGAGTAGATTAAATAGACTTTGATAACGGATAAAATTTCCGGCTTGATCATTTAACCAGATAATGATCTCTCCACTTCGGGTAACCAAATCCAAATATCCATCCGCATTTAAATCCGCAATCGCGATTCGACCGGTCCAATTACCTGAAATCAATACACTTGAAAGATCGAACTTGCCCTCCCCATTATTTCTGAATATCGATACTCCAATTGATTTTGAAGATCCTGATGTACCCACAGCTAAATCTCTCATTCCATCATTGTCAAAGTCACCGCTAACAATATATTGAGGGGATGAACCTACTGCTGTCTCAAAGAACCAATTAAATTGGCCCCCACCTGTATTTAGCCAGACAGAAATGGTTGCATCAATTTGGTTACCAATGGCCAAATCTATGTGTCCATCGCCGTTATAATCTGCAGAACAAATTGCAATTTCACCCAATGGTACGGTTGGTGTAAATGTCTCAAAAAAACCGGCATTACCATCATTTAGTAGTACTGAAAATTTTATATCTTCGTCATTTACAACTGCCAAATCGATGTCCGTATCTTCATCGAAGTCGCCTGAAGTTATTGCAACCGGATGGTCTCCAACCAGTACATTTTGATACAATGCAAAATTGCCCGAACCATTATTTAATAAAATTGACACATTATTCGAAAGTGAATTTACAATTGCCAGATCGATATCTTCATCATTATCGAAATCGCCGCTGGTGATCGATACCGGGGAATTTCCAATGGAAAGGTGCTGAGAATTGAATAAACCGCCTGTCCCTCGTGAGGCTTCCACTGTAAAACTCCAGTTAAATGGATTTCTCAGCGAATCGCTCGTACTTGTCAATATCTGTTTAGTTAAAGATGCAGTAATGACTTCCCCAGCCATAAACAGATGATCAGGAACATAGGTAACTGTCTGGCTCGCACTGTTATATTGAATAGAATTACTGGTATATTGGCCCAGTTGTGATCCATTCAGACGGATAGATGCATTTGACAGCGTCGAGGAATCAATTTCGACATCAAACGAAACCTGAATCTCTGTATCGGAAGCTATATCAATGGCATTCTGCGAAGGGGTCAGTGCGTTCACCTGACTTCCGACTCCGTCTAAATAAATAATTGCCTCACGATTTAACTGATCATCGCTCCATACCGTCAGAGAGTCATGGTACCGTTGGAAGCTTACGGGTGTAAATGATATTCCAATTTCAAGGGAATCACCGGCTGCGATACTATCGGTAGATACGGTGGTAACAAAGGCGGGACTTGAAGGTATTATGTTATCAATATGGAGAACCGCCCCTATGCCATGGTTGAAGATTTTTAGTGAACGTACTTTCGTGTCACCCGGAGTTACAATTCCGAAAGCTACCCAATTCGGAATATCGATACTTACATAAGGTTCATTCTCAAACAGTGTGATCTTCTTATTACTCCAGTCGCACCCTGCCAGATCTACATCACCATCTCTGTTAAAATCAGCACATACTATGGATCGATCCGCTCCTTCGGTTCCGATCAGATATGAATGGAAATTGTACCCCCCATCATTTATCAAAAAGTGAAGCATACCATTTTGATATATAATACAATCCATTCTTTGATCACCATTCAAATCTGCCAGCTGTATTTTAGTCCCAGATAAGGGCGGCATATTCACTGTGATGTTTCCGGGAGAAAAACCCTCTTCACCATTATTGATAAATATTTCCAGTTCTCCATAATGTATACCCACCACCAGATCCACGTCATTATCGCCATCAATATCCCCTACCCCAAATCCTCCAGGATAATTGCTAACACCAATCACAAAGAGAGTCCTGAATGTTCCTGTTCCATCATTATTGAGAATTGAAACACTTTTTGAATGATAATCTAAGATAAACAAATCCAAATCGCCGTCATTATCCCAATCTGCTACCTTTATTGAAGTTGGATTATCGCGGGTAGATCCACTGACCGTAGGTCGCGAAGTTTCTGAAAAATTGCCTGCACCATCGTTCATATAAATAGATACCTGATTTTCGATCACTAGCGCCAGGTCGGTATCACCATCGCCATCAAAATCACCTGCAGCTATATCTTTGGGATATGGCAGTACTGTTATGATTGATATTTCTGTAAAATAGGCTGAACCATTATTCATTAATATGGACATTAATCTTGTGCTAGGGCAGACAACAACAAAATCCAAATAGCCATCCCCATTCCAGTCACCGGTTGCACCAATGTCAATTTCATTGGAAAATCCCAAATTCTGATGCTCTGAAAACTGACCGTTCCCATTATTAACAAAAATAGTTGCTTTGCCAGGAAAGCCATTCATTAACACCGCTAAATCGGGATAACCATTTCCATTGAAATCTCCGGAGAGAATCTTTAATGGATTATTTGTGACACTTAAACTAAGCATTGGTCGAAAAGCTACCACAGAGGAATCACTGCGCACAGTGAACTGCCAGGTAAAAGGCAAGGGCATCTCTTGACCGGTGTTGTTTTCTATTCCTGTTGTGAGGGTAATATTTATGATTTCTCCGGCTATAAAAGTATGATTTGTTGTAAAATTTATAATTCGGGTGGACGAATTATAACTAATATTCGATATATTATAAGAGCCTTGAAGCGAACCTTTAATTTTTATTGTATTTATATTCAAACTAATTGGATTAAGGTCTTCTTTGAATGACGCGGAAATGCCAGTATCGTAAAGGGCATTTAGGGAATTCGGTGTAGGATACACAGAATTAATCCAGGACAGGTTGGTGTCTTGGACAGTAAAAGTTTGTTCCGGCGCAAAACCAGAAACGTCAAATGAATTATCCACAGCCTGAACACTCCAATAATAGGTACCGTTTGACAAATTTTTTAGAATCCACCCAAGGTTTTGATTTACGTTTCCGATTACCGGGATTAACCTCCTGCCGTTTGTAGAAGAAATCATTGGAGTCACTATTTCGTTACCACCAGGAGAGATACCAACACGGAGATTATATGTCAATCCTGCTGCCGGCGTTTCAACATCATAGGCAATATTCCAATCAAGCATCACTGTGCTCGCCTGGGTCTGTGAGGATAGATTGGTCGGTGCCGAAGGTAAAGTATTTGCAGGGATTCCATCATTGCGGTAAATTTTAGCTATGGAATATGGATATTCACGCCCCATTATTAACAAGTCCAAATCACCATCTCTGTCATAATCACCCCAGGCTACCGAACCGAAGTATACTCCGCTCAAATTCGTGTTAATTTCTGTAAATATGTCATTTCCCTGATTACGAAATATTTTTGTAAATTGAACCCAATTGGAATCTACACCCGCTATTGCCAAATCTAAATCGCCATCATTATCACAATCTCCCCAGGCAACTGAACCAGCAAAATAACCGGGAATATTATGGCCAATGACCTCTGTAAAAATATCATTTTGGTCATTGCGATAGAGTTTTGTACTATACCCTTTAATAATAACGATATCCAAATCACCATCTGCATCATAGTCTCCCCATACAGCACCAAAATGATCACTCCCCATAGTATTTGCCATAATATTTGTGAAGATACCTTTATCATTGCGTAGTACTGTTGAATGTGCATTGTCGGTTATAAGAATATCCAAATCCCGATCGTTATCATAATCACCCCAGACGACCCATTTACTTCCAATTAAATTACGATTAATCATTTCATTGAAAATGTTAAGTCCTTGGTTTTCAAGTAACTTTGCATTTGGTTGCAGATTGTTTACATTTGATTCCAGAATATCAAGATCTCCATCATTATCAAAATCTCCCCATGCTATAGTAAAAGGATCATCGGACAAATTCAACTGTATTTCAGTAAAGCCACCACTTCCGTTATTATGATAAAGTCTGACCGATGGAGCTCCCCATATTCCATTTAATAACATATCAATAAATCCATCATTGTCATAATCACCCCAGGCAGGGGGCGGGCCTTCGGAGCTCGCAAAGCCCCAAGAGAATGTAAATTGGCTGTTATTATTTCTATATATTCCTTGAAGTTTTCCTCCATATCCCCTGATACAAACATCTAGATCTCCATCCTGATCATAATCTACCCACGATGCAGCGCCGTCTTCAAAACCTGGTAAGACGTCTCCTATATCGGTAAATGTTTGGGCTGAAAGGAATCGCAAAAATAGAGTTAAAAGAAGGTTAAAAATTTGAATATTTTGAAGTTTCACAGAAAGAACCTCCTATAAAAATATTACAAACTGCAGAGCCGCAAAGTAGCAAATAATTGCGATGGGGAAAGGTCCTTATTCCCACCGATTTCTAGTATTCCTCTACCCTTTCAACTACTTCTCACGGTAATTCTCAATCCATATCAATACTTTTACAGCAGTGGAAGAACAATTAGAGAAGCAGGTGCCGTCCTTAATATCTTTTGCTGATCAATATTAACCTTATTCCGGCTTCTACGACTCATAAAGCAAAATTATTCGTTTTTTGCTCGTAAAACTATTTTTTTTTTATTATGACTATTATTTGTGAAGTATTGATGTCAATCGTTTCGCTTCAGCGATATTCCTAGCATCTATTCTAAATAAATTTCAATCGGCAGAGACTAAGAGTAACCCGTTTTAAATAGTTTTATCTGATTAATACCTTTATCCTGGAAATCTGTATAATAATTATAATATTTACCGTGAAAGCAATATATTTAGAATGTTGCAAGTAAATTAATAACACAACTTATTAAAAAATCAAACGATACAGACGAATTTTCTGCTAATTCGATGAACTTTATGATACCCTTTGTACCTTAACCCCTGCCTGCTGCTACGTTGGTGGCCACAAATGTGGCAGGCAGGCAAGCCCTTCCCCTCTCTAAAGCCAGACAAGACTGCTAGCACGGGAAGACCTGTCTGCCCGTCTGGCAGCGCCAGCCTGACTGGGCATCCGTCAGGGCAGACAGGGGAAAAGAGAGAGGGTAGGTGAGGCTGTATACATTTGATTTCCGTTTATTTTCAAAGATTAGGTTTGAGTAACAGTATTAGCTAATTTTAAATATTTTCGGAGTTAAGCAAACAATATTATAAAAAAATGAGACCTTTTAACCTGTTGTTCAACGTCTATTATTTTTTCTTTTCAGCGACAATTAGAATTCCCGTTATT
>CAYWTB010000092.1:0-17836 GCA_964461135.1 uncultured Caldithrix sp.
TTCCTCCTTTCTTTCTTCTGATAAAACTGTCAACCTATTTCAGGACGGGACAGTACTTCCTGAAACCTGATTCCTGAGACCTTTCTTTTTGCTATGCGCCATGCTCATGGCACCTTTTCCCTTTGCCTTGTTGTCCTCCTTAATCCTTCATCTTACGCATGGCGACCACCATGTGGTAATCTTGTCTTTTTGAAGCCTGATTCCTGGTGCCTGAAACCTGGCATTTTGATCCTGATTTAATGAACTTTGCCTTAGATTAATTCTTCCGATTCACTAGTCTGGATGGACCTGCTTTGAGGGAGAGGAGCGCTTCGAATCTTCTTTCTGACGATTCCAAGGGATCCCGGGATAAACATAATGGCAACTGTGGCTAACAGGATCCAGTTTGGAATGGATATCCTATTTCCTATTGCGGCTTTGAAAGAATATCGCGGGAAGAGGCCGCTGAACAGAGCTGCCAGATAACGGATCTGGCTATATTTGCTGGCAATACTTAAAAATTTAAAGGGGTAAAAGGGAACGGGGGTTAATGCAGCTGCCACGATAGATCAGAACGGAAATTTGGAGAAATAATAAACCGATCAGATATAAATTGTTTTATCCGCATAATATTTTCTGACTTTTGTGTGATGAAGAATGGGTAAAAATGTTTCGTAATCAATGAATCCGGCGATAACCGAACCGATTCCTGCGATTAAAGAAACTACCATTATGGGATACAGCTTTCCATAAAAAATGATGGCCGTCTCATGGGGAAATATTGAAATATAATCATTTGAGATAATCGTGTAGTAGTAAAGTTTAACCAAGCCGATCCAGGCCGGTATATTGATTTAAATGAATAATGAAATCAGTCCGATGATGATAATATACGCCAGAGTATACGAATATTTTCTTTTGTAGATAATATTCATAATACGCAAAGATCTTGTATTTATTAAATTTCCGTCTTTTGTGAAGAGGAATAAAATGAATATCCGTCCCGAATGGTTTTCCCCAGGGTTTTTTCAGTGTTTGCCCTGAGGCTGACATAACACCCTCCGCAGGTGTTATTCTTCGAAAATTGTTCAATGAGTTGTTCCCTTGAATCAAAGGAGCATGGCTGCATGGCACATGGGGCAAGTTTTCCATCGGGATTCACCACCAAAGACCGGTGTCCGGCGCGGCAGCCAGGAATATAACAGTTGTTGGAAAAGAAATCGTAATAACCATTCAACACGGAATCTGTTGTATAAATTTTAAAATTATTCCGGTTATTAATTAAATAATTTAATTTTTTGCGCAAAAAATTCAGTTGATCCGGCCGGGTGGGGGCGTCTCCGAAATTTTTTGTGCGAAGCGGGGTGTAAGCACTGAAAACAATTGAAGCATCCCACTTCCTGGCCTGCTCTGCCAGTTTTACAAGTTCTGCCATGGTCTGGTTGCGAATAACCGATATAATGGTAATGTCCTGATTCCCCTGTTTTGTGATTTTGGGTACAATATTATTCAGGTGTTGAAACAATCCGGCAATGCTTCTATTTTCATCATGCCGTTCATCCGGAAAATCCAGGGATATTGAAAATTCGTCCACCCCGATCTCTTTTAAAACCTTATATTTATTTTCATCAAACAACCAGCCATTGGTAACCAGCACAATATAAGGATAATTTTTGTTTATTCTTATTTTCTCGACAATTTGATATAGATCCTTTCTTAAGAAAGGATCTCCTCCCGATATTTGGGCGACCAATGGCTTTAATTCTCTGACGATTTCACCAAACCGTTCCGGTGACGCCAGCTTTTCATTCGGAATCCTGCCTCCCTTATCACAATGATTGCAGTTACAATTGCAGGAGTGAGTAATTTCCAGTGATACTGAAAGGACTTTTTTCAGAAATAAATTCTTCATACTTCTGAAAAAAAAGAAAGCGACTCTCTTTTTACTTATTTTATTCATCTTTATTCACTTATTGATAAAATGCTTTAACGCAATCAGAAGCGGATCAGTTATGCACCCAGCAGTATCCATTGTCCGGAATCAGAAATGGTAAAATATCCGGTTCCCTCTCTTCTTTAATTCTTAAGTGGTTTTTTCCGCAGCCTCCTATTTTCTCCTGGAGTTCGGTTTACTCTATTTTAAATATAAACTTTCCGCGGGTCTATTTTTACCTAAGTACTATCTTTCATAAATAAAATGACGTATTAATGTTAGACGGGATAAACAGGATGAACAAGATATAATTTCATCAGGTTCATTTAACTATATTGTAGATTAAGTGTACTTTCATATAACGGTTGGTACATCTTTTCAAAAGTGCTTATTAAAGTGTGTATATCTGAAAACAGCAAAAACGAAACGACTATTCTTGCAAGTTTTTAGTGCAGGACTGAGCCGTTAATTTATAAATATATAGTGTGATTTACAGGATTTAAATTAATATTTGAAATTATTGATCCTGTTAATCCTGTCCAAAATTTATGGTACCGTATTTATGATTTGCTGTACAAAGGTTTGGAACATACCCCCAACAGGCTATAAAAGAACTCTATTCCACGTTCCCAGCGAGGAATAGAGTTTCAATATTAGCAAAATTTTCTTTTCAGGACTATTCAAATGAAAACCCTTCACAAATCTTGAGAGGAAACTCGCTTTGTTACCAGCCGCCGCCCGGACCATGGCCGCGCATGCTTTGCTGCCACATTCCTTTTGATCTTTTTCCCCAGAATTTCATTTTATCCAGTTTATCCTTCTGACTGGAATTCAGAACCCCCAGCATTTTCTGATAGGTTGTATACCCGGCAACCATCATATCTATTCTGTTTGTGGAAATGGATTGTAGTGTCTTCCGGACATCGGCTACCGGAGCATTTTTTTCGATCAGATTATGTAGATCGATCATCTGTTTTTCAACCGAAGCCTTCCAGTCTACCCTCTGTTTCATGAAGTCGGTCTGCAGCTTGTCAAGCTGTTCTACCTGCTGATCTGTCAACGAAAGTGTGTCTTTCATATCCGGCAGGAAATGGATAGTCATCATTATTTTATAAGCAGGACCAAAATTATTCATCATTCCCCAGTCCATTCCTCCCGGCATCATCCATCCTCCCCGGGTTGAATCCTGCTGGCTCCATTGTTTTGGTGCCATGGGGCCATGCCCCCGCTTGGGCTGAGCGCTTGCGGGTATCACCAGAAGTACAACTAACACGATACTGAAAACCCTGATTAACATATTCATTTTAAACCTCCTTTAGGAAAATAGATTAATACCCCCTGAACAAAACTATTATTTTCCATGTTTCACATGGAAAAATTTAATTATTCACCTCCTGTGTAATATAACTTTCCCTTTGGACAAATGCCCAACTCTAATTCTGAATTTTTAAAACTTTACATATCAAAAATTAAATGACTTAAATGAAAAATTGATGAAGTTTTATGAAAATAAGTTAAGAATGAAAGGAAATGAAAATTCTGAATCACTGAGTGAAAATTTAAGCAAATCCCCGAATTAGAATGATTCAAATAGTGGATAAGAATAGATAATGCCAAAGTAATGTTGTGATGAATTTGGAATTACATAGTCATGTGATGCCATTCAACTCAATTCAGTAAATTTTCTCTGCTCTCAGCCCGGTTCATGATTTTCAGAATTTTTATATTTAAGAAGTCTTTGTATGGATTCAATTCTCATACTCATCCAGTAATTTATCGTTTTCAATTATCAGGAATTCACGGTCTTTTGCTTCTCTGTCACAGAATATCGGGGACTTCTATTATTACAGGTGAACACAATCACTATTCCAGGAGTTAGTTTAGATATCTTGTCCCACTGGATTGAATGAATGTCAAGTTATGGAGTATGGCATAAATCGATTTGATTTTTTTACCTATGAAAGCGGGGCAATTAAAATATCGCAATCTTGTGATTATTAATTCATAAGCAGAATTTTTCATCAATAAAACTTACCCTAGTTGTCCGGGATCTCTCAATTGAGCATTTTTATTGCCTTACGAAAGGAAAAAATTAAGATATTGATTAACTATTTTCTCTTTGAAGATATAATTTGATTAATTATTTCATCACAATTTTTCCTTTTTTTAAATGTTTTACCATATTTTTTAATAAAATATTGACAAAATAATAGTTTATATTTTATATTGTGAAGCAAATAATTAATCAGGATAAAATCCATGTATAAAGTAAAAATTTTCTCATTTCATCTTCAACGCGCTTTTGTTTTAATTATCGCAGGTGCTATAGTTCTTTTCCTTTCCTGTACGGACAAATCAGAGAAATCCGATGGTTCAACAGCCTTCACAGAAAAGTTGACCTGTGAGGGATGCCATACCGATCAGGAAGTATTACAAAAACTGGCACCAGGAATAGATGAACCTCCTCCTTCTTCGGGTGGTGGCTGAGGCGGAGAAGTCCCTCCGGTGGAGAGATGGAAAAAAGTTGCAATTGTTGGCTCAGACGGAGAGGCCTTCCTGAGCTCTGTCCATGGAAATCAATCCTGTGTGAATTGCCATGGCGGAAAGAGGGAAGCGGCGTCAATGGAAGAAGCTCATGAAGGTTTAATTCGCAATCCCTCCGAAAATCCTGAAAAATATTGCAATGGGTGTCATGCAGATATTGTAAGCAAGCATTTAACCAGTATTCATAGGACACAGCAGGGTTACTTTACCTTTTTCAGTCTTAGATATGATGGAACTCCTCATGGTGTGATTCCCCCGGATTTTACTTCTGAATTTAATCAGGAATGCGGCTCCTGTCACACGACCTGTGGACAATGTCATATCAGCGTGCCTGTTACCGCTCGCGGGGGTCTGGTAAAAGCCCATAATTTTTATAAAACACCTGATATGACAAAAAATTGTACAGCCTGTCATGGTAGCCGAATTGGGGATGAATATCTGGGTAAGAATGAAGGTCTCAAAGCAGATGTTCACTGGATACCCAATTTTAAAACCTGTGATTTTTGCCATACAGGCCGGGAAATGCATGGAGATGGAAGGGAATATGATTATAAATTGCAGGTAAGGGATATGCCAGCCTGTGAGGATTGTCATAACAGAGGCCAGAACAATAGCTACCATGATATGCACTGGGGCAAGCTGAGCTGCTCGGTATGTCATTCTCAACCCTACCGGAACTGCAACAGCTGTCATGTTGGTGGTGAGGGCATTACAGGTGAACCGTATTTTAAATTTAAAATCGGGAAGAATTCCAATCCGCAAGACCGCTCTTATCAATGGGTAACCCTGAGGCATATTCCCATTGCAAGAGATACTTATTCTGCCTGGGGATTCAGTACTCTACCATTTTATGATATAATGCCAACCTGGAAATATACTATGCCCCACAATGTTCAAAAGATTACACCCCAGACGGAGCCCGATAGTACGGCGGTAATAGCATGTGCCGGAAATTGTCATAATAATGAAGAAATTTTCCTCCGTCCGTCGGATCTCGATCCTGGCGAAGTTAATGCTAATGGTGCTGTTGTTGTAAAGGATGATGAGTGGCCTGTAGGTCCATGATTCATAGAATCTAAATATTTATTAAACCAATATTTTAAGGAGTGTTATTATGAAGTATCTTAATCGTTATTTTTCATTACTTGTAATTGTTCTGTTATTGGCTGGTTTATTCGGTTGCAGTAAAGATTCCACAAGTCCCGAACCTGAACCAGTAAATGAATTTAATGTGTTGATCACCTATTTAGAGGGTACGGGTGGTGATTATCTCGGTACCACTGCACCCAAGGTTGTAGCAGCATCATCTGTAGCCCCTAATTTGAATGATTATAAAATATTGGATGTTCGCAGTGCCACCGATTATAATGCCAAGCATATTGTAGGCGCAGTGAATGTTGCTCTGGCCGATATTTATACCTATGCAGAAGCTAATTTGAGCAACTCCGATAAAATTTTGGTAGCATGCTATACGGGTCAGAGTGCTGGGCACGCCGTACTGGCTTTAAATTTACTGGGATATGACGCCTATTCCCTGAAATTCGGAATGAGTTCTGCTGATTCGTCTCTTGACAGGTGGACTTCAAAGTGCACTTCCGATTTCGTGGGCAGTTTTACCACCACTGCTACCGCCAAAAATGCCGACGGTAGTTATCCTACATTAAGTACCAGTAAAACAACCGGTCCGGAAATTCTGGCAACACGTGTACAAACCATGTTAACAAATGGATTCAAAGGAATAAGTGCCACCGATGTTCTGGAATCTCCTTCCAATTACTATATTGTTAATTATTTTTCAGAAGCGGACTATCTTGGACAGGGGGGATGTACCGCCGGTCATATTCAGAGTGCTACCCAGTATACCCCGAAGGCTGATCTGAAATCCTCCACATTCCTGAAAACATTGCCCACTGATAAACCAATAGTGGTTTACTGCTGGACAGGCCAAACCAGTAGTCAGGTTACCGCCTGGTTAAATATTCTTGGTTATGAAGCCTATAGCCTGACCTTTGGTGTAAATGGCATGGTATATGATCAGCTGACCAGTGGCAAGTGGACACAAAATGAAATTTACGGCTTGCCCCTGGAACCTTAGAATAATCAAATTTATTATGAGTCAAGAGACCTGCTGTTCCATCAAGCAGGTCTCTTGTTTATTTCCCAAAGAGCGCGAATATCTGTAAAATGTTTGATCGTTTTTAATATATAGTGGATTTATTTTCGGTGCGCAAATTTAAATTGCTCGCGCTGGAATTTCCTCAGAATTGTTTTAAAACCTTCATGCGAGGGAATTCATGTGGTAAGGTCGGTGAATGGATTTTTGACATGGAGTATTTGACTGGTCATTCATCTCTCATAACCAATGGCAATCTGCCATAGTATGTACCATGGCCGGTTGAAAACCTTAACGACAGAGAAATCCGGAAAGATGACTGGACAACCTTTGAAAATTTTCTTCCTGTTCATTGAGATTAGTGTTTTTTACTTATCTGTGGGAGATTACAAGCACACGGAATATTCCCCCACAGATAATCCAAAATAAATGGCACTCTGTTTTGTTGACAAATTTTACCAGATTTTCATTCTGATTATTGATCTTAAAAATTATAGCCCAATTTTCCTCAGGTCTGTTGCTAGATAATGATGTCTTTATTTCAATTTATCACAATACGTTGTGCTTTTAGGACAGGTAGCGTTGAATTATTCAGACCACATAAAAATTATATTTGTTTTTATAAATTGCTATTTTATTTTACTTCTGATACAATTCCGGCAGAGAATGATAGAGCCTCATTATTATAAAAAAAGAGCAGGAAATAAATATTTAGATGGCATATTTTTTCCGCCATCGGGATGTAAGGGCGTTGAAGTCTGTCATAAACAGAAGGTATGAAAAAATGAAAACAATTGTTGGAGCACTATTCATTTTAGTTATGCTGAGTATAACCTGCAGTGAAAATCAGGATACCCTGAAGGTCGGAACTCATCCCGCGGAATGGAATAATCCGGGATCTCCCGAATTCCATGGAAAGGTTATCAATGAAACGGGTTTAGGAAGTTGCCAAAGCTGTCATGGTGATAATTTTACGGGGGGAGAGTCAGGCATTTCCTGTTATACCTGTCATTCTGATTATCCGCATCCCTCCAGCTTTAATGAACCTTTGTCACCGCTTTTCCATGGCCAGTATATCAGAGCCAGTTTGCTTTGGGATGTTGCTGCCTGTCAGTCCTGCCACGGTGACAATTACGGGGGCGAAACCAGCGGTGTTTCTTGTAAATCTTCCGGTTGTCATACCGGACTGGCCGGTCCTGAAGCATGTAACACCTGTCATGGCGATTTCAGCGATCCCGGACATATTGCTCCACCGGAAGATCTGAATAAAAATTCCAGTTATACCGCTATTGGTGTGGGTGCCCATCAAATGCACGTCAGAGAGACTACCGTTACTGTGCCCTATACCTGCAGCGCATGCCATCCCCCCCTCAATGGATTTAATGATCCGAATCATATTAATCTGAATATTCCCCATGCTCAGATGTCCTTCAACAGCCTGGCTACGGACGATGGCCGGCTGAATGTGGTCTGGAGCCACGATGCGGCTTCCTGTGCCAATGTGTATTGTCATGGATGGTTTGAATTCCCTAAGGCTGATGCCCCGGCTGAGCATCAGTTTGCTTACGTGGACGGCGCCATTGTGGGAAATCAATCCACCGTAATCTGGACCAGCAGGAATGATGATTGTAATTTCTGCCATGGGCTGCCTCCGACAGGACACCTGGCCTCCACCCTGAGCGAATGTGCCGGCTGCCACAGTTCCGTGGTCGATGAAAATGGGAAAATCATCAATACGTCCCTGCATATCAACGGAGAGGTGAACGTCTTTTGACCGGTTCGATTCTCGAATATGGTGAAGATCTTCCCAAGCCCGGCATCAGCCGGGCTATTTTATAGATTCTTATGAGCTGGCTGTGGTTAAGTTCTTCGCTTAGATAAATATGCGATAATCAAAAGGGAGCCGAATGGGGAAACCGTAGTTGTAAATTTTAGGTGTGCTTATCGACGTTGGGTAGTAGTCTCTATTTGGTTTGCTTTAACAAAAAGCCTGCCAGCCTGCTGATGTCCTCAGCAGGCCGGGAACCTAAATTATGATCAGTGTTTAAAGAAGGTCGAAGTCTTGAATCAATAGAGTTTACCTCCCTTGTACAGATTAAACATGAATCTATTATCCACCAGAATCTGAAGTGTACCTTAACTCCAAATTTGATATACTTCAGATATGAAGATCCAGCGGATTGACCTGGTTCCTCCAGATTCCGGTCAGATAAGTGCTACTGTCAGATTTCGGTTATATATTATTCTAATGGAAGCCGGCCTTTGTTTTGGTCCAGCCACTTCTCAAATGTTTGAAGTGACGGATTTAATGACCGGGCAACGTCAAGGTTACGTGCATTACAGTAATCCTGCTCGAAATCATGGTTGAACTGAAACATGTTGCCAAGATCTTCGGCGCCAGGGAAACCGAAACCGCGATAAACGGCAGGTGGAACAGCATTGTAGATCACCTTCTGACCCAACGCCTTCGTGAGCGCAGCAGCCATCTGTGTGCCGGTAAGGTGCTCTCCGGCGATAGCGATGGTTTTACCGATGAACTCCTGACCTCTCTTGAAGATGCTATAGGCACACTTACCGATATCTTCCGCAGCCATGCCCGGAAGTTTCCTGCTGCCCATGGGCATTGTAATAGCAAGCGTACCATCGGGCCCTTTTTTCGGACCCATTCCGAAGTAAATCAGGTTGTCCCAGTAGAAAGAAGTCCGCAGGAGTGTAACCGGCAGACCTAAATCAGTAAAAAATGCATCGGCTTCGCCCTTTGCATCGAAGTGCGGAACCTTGTACTTCTCCATGAGGGTGGGCATGCGATTGTCGCTGAGAGGAACCCATTTGCGGGTGTCTTCCAGGGTGGACCAGATGACATGTTTGATACCGGCTTTCTTTGCTGCCTGTGCCATATTCCTGGCATGCACCAACTCTTTATCAGGCGAAAAGTGCTCCCCCAGAAAAAGGTAACGCAGTATGCCCCGTATGCCCCATCGAAAGCGCGTTTCACACTTCCCTCGTCATTGACATCGGCAGCAATGACCTCGGCTCCCAATTCAGCCAGCTTTTTCGCCTTCTCCGAGTTGACGTCTCTTGTAATAGCCCGTACCGTGAATCCACCCCGGGGATCGTTAAGGATGGTACGGACCAGTCCGCCACCCTGAGCTCCTGTAGCACCCATTACTGCAATTATTTTATTTCCAGACATATATTTACTCCCTTATGTGGTTTTATGGAAACATTAAACTTTTTGGTGTGACCTTTGGAAAACAATGATCACTTTTTTAATCTCTAAATATAGATGAAATCTTTGCCAAAGTAAAATAAATTTTATTGAGATTCATTAATAATAACCCTCCTCTATTGTAAATTAATATCTCAATGCTTAAAAAGAGATTAGTTAATGTATTATATGGATTTACGTTGAAGGGATGTGCTTTGGGAGTCTCTGCCTGGCTGATGCTAGTCAGACAGGCATGCCAGCCTGCTGATGCAGTCACCAGGAAGGCCCATCAGGCTGGAGCCTGCCGGACAAGGAACCACCTGTCCCGGTTTATCGGAACACACATGGTTTTGAAGGTCGGCAAAATCTAACTCTTAACAGATGATTCATCTGTCTTATCAAAGATCAACAACTATACCATTAAAATGTTTTAGGAGCAAAGTAAACAATCATTTTTCTAAATAACTGTCCAGTGATTGATGAATTTTATAATTCCCACCTGACGACAATTAAAATTCCCGTTTTTAAATAGAAAATACTTAAACTATCTGGATTAAAATGTGGAGGATCCTGATGGAAACTGTCAATCAAATGAGGACTATAATAAGGAAAAATAATTGAATTTATAGAACATATAGTTATTGAACACCAATTTGTAAAGAATTAAATGTATTTGCTAAGAAAGATGTTAATCAACCATGAGAATTTTGAAAAAATAAATTGTGACAGTTGGATTCGGTTGGTTTCGCATTGTGGTTGGTTATATTGAGAAGATGGAGGAGAGGGGTATAATATTAAAAGCTTAATTGTTTGAATTGGTACTGGGTTTAAATTTTTTGTAGACACAATTTACTATTTCTATACCTAATTTCAGTTTTAAAAACAATAAATCCATCATTCATTTAAAACTCACTCTTACATAATGATTACCCTCAGAGCTCTTTTTTAATTGAAACGATTGTCCTGTCATCCTGTAGATCCTGATAACTGTCTATCTCCTTGAAAATGTTTTTTACGATGACCTCCGATGGTTCTTTTCTATAATCCATGGCAATCTGTTTCAATCTCTCCAGTCCGAAATGCTCTTCATTCTTTGCAGCTTCTATAATGCCATCTGTATAAAGCAGGAGCACATCATCTTTTCTCAGATTGCCATATCTTTTCATATAAGATAGATCTGGTAGAAAGCCTAGCAGAATATCATTTTCCTTCAGTTCAATTGGACCATCATTTGATAGTAGTAAAGGATATTCATGGCCGGCATTTACATATTCGAATCCCCCTTCTTTATTTAGATCTAATAGAACTGCCGTCACAAACCTTCTCATTTTATCATCCGGGTTTGAATGGTCATTTAGATATAAGTTCAAAATCTTCATCATACTTTCAAGATCTTCATTTTTTCCCATTGAAACTCCCGCGTGCACAGCTGACATTAAAATTGAAGACGCCGGGTCCTTTCCCGCGACATCGGCTATTGCAATCCTCAGTTTATCATTGTGAGTGATAAAATCGTAGTAATCACCCCCAAGATCGTGGGCCCTCTTATTGATTCCATAGACGTCAAAGCCGAAGAAATCAGGATGTATCTGAGGAAGTATGCTGTTTTGAAGCTCTCCGGCTACTTTTAGTAATTCCTTGAGCTTCCCCTGGTCCTTTTTTAATTCTTCGGTTTCATCAATTTCTGCCAGGGCCAGGGAAACATTCCTGCTAATATCGTTACAAGTAATATATCTCATAGCTTTTGTTTTTTTACTTATAGTTCTGGGAAGATCAAGAGCGAGGATGTATTCTGTATTCAGACCCAACGAGATTTCAACATAGTTTTTCCCGACATCCAGCTCTCTCTCTATATTCATCCGGTCTTTTTTTGTATTGAATACGATCTGATATGATTTCACATTTCTAACATGCTCATGGTCTTCTGGAATTGATAGCCCAATCATGGCATCGTCCATGTCATACGTATCAATAATTCTGTATTTATTGCCTTCCTTTTTCCACAACCTACCTGATTTGATTCCTATATTCTTCCCGCCCCGAGTCTGGGAAACATATTCTAAAAGGCCATTTTCTATGGCTTCCCTGTTAAACCCTCTGATTGTTGTTTTCGCCTTTTCACTCAATACATACTTATCGCTTATTTTTATCATATAATCACCCAACGTTAAATTTAAGGCTACTACAATAATAGAGAAAGAAGTATTTATTATCTTTTCACCAAATTATTGTGTATGAAGATTGCTCCCTTTTGAATTTGATATATTGCCATGCTGTTGGGAGTATGATGGTATACAAAGACAATGTAATTTTGGTACAGTGGTTTTGGAGTCAAGTGAATTACAAAGTACCTATACAAATATCCAGTCCATCCTCCCAATTGCCCCTGAGAAAATCGTCTCCAAACAGTTCTATCGGTTAAATCTTTTAAAAGTGCCTGTAAACCCACCATGTCCAAAAACCACATATGTTTTTAGGAATACAATTTTTAGAGTTGGTAGTGATATTAAAATTGATGTACACATTAATCCTCAATCTGAATCAGAAAGCAATTGGATAGAGTTATAATCCATATATCATTCACAATCCTATCCATAAAACCACTAAATTCAATGTTTTTCCATAATCCTCCAGTGGAGCGTTTTTTGTTTGGCAGTAGTATCTGTGGATAGAAATAATCTTTTAAAAATGAGTGGTTAGAAGACTAAATTTGGATTTTAAGTCTCTCTAATATAAATTCTTTTAGTAAATAATTATTTTTTATTATGGATTAAAAATTTTGTACTGATGTATAAGCCCTTCAAATAAAAGAAAATGGTCAATCATGTTTAACTCAGACATAAAACGTCTTGAATCATTTCTGGGTGAAAGATTTGGATTTAAAATTCCAAAGGGAGTGGAATTTAAAAAAATGTCTCAAGAAAAATTAAACAAATGGCTGAGTAAAAATGAAACAAAACAAAGCAAAATAGTTAATCTTTCGATGAATGATTTTTTAACTGAAGATTTTAACTTTAATCCTGCAATCGAAAAGGTGGTTTCAGAAACCATCCATAGAGAAAGTCTAATCATCTATGCTGGTATTGTTTCATATGAGGGAAGAGGTGATTCAGCATTGGCAACTGGTGGCAATACCTTTAATAATTTAAAGGATCTGGAACAGCAAGGATTGATTACAAGATTTTTATCTTACCAGGGAGATAGGGAGAAGCCATCACCATTATGTAAATTTGCTTTGCAAGAAGATATTAAAGTATATTTTGTTGATGAAATAAGTGTTGTGGATAAGGATGACAATCTTTTACTGGATAAAAAGGTAAGAGGTAAAACAGAAAATATTTTAAAATTTATTTTAATGCTTAATGATGAGATTCAAGCAATAAATATAGACTCCCAAAAAGTTTTTGTGCTTTTCCTGGATGATGATTATACCTTACTGGATGAACGTGCTCACTACATTTTAATCGCAAGTTGGGTACTCTCCTTTGTTAAATCGGCTACTATGGAGATTGAGGGATTGATTAATAGTTGTCAAAATGTGGGATTTATAAAAAATGGAGGTGTGAGGATTCATTTTCCTCCCTTTTTGGCGAACAGAATACTTCGAGGAGAAGTGATTAAAAACTATCGGGCATTAATAATAGAAGCAATTAAATTAGATGTGGATTTAGGAGAATCTGATGCAGATGCAAGCTTAAGCAGATTATACAGATTAATAAAAAAAATTGAAAATTTGCCTTCAAATTTAATTTTAACACCGGAAAACCTCCCTTTAATGGTTGCGCATAATGAGTTAATTTTAATTCGAAATATTATGAAAAAGTTTTTTTATTCAGGTGGGAGAGTTACAAAACCTTATACACGAAAGAATGTCCACGAGTCAGAGAATTATTTAAATGATTGGTTAGGACAATTCACTTTTATCCTGCAGGGGGATCAAGGGACAACATTGCAGAATTGGTCTTTAATGAAATTGGGACAGGGTTATGCTTTTGATTCTTCTATACTTATTCAATTTTTAATGGATGAGCAGTTTGAGGATCAAAGAATTGTCGATATCATGAATACACCTCACGCTCATCAACCTCAAGAACAGCCAAAAGTAGAAGGAATGGAGGATCTCATTAAATTGGATACCGAAACATTAGGTGTATATTATGGAAATTGGGATGTGGATTCGTTTATTGCCCGTTATCAAAAAAGAACAAGAGTAAGTTGGTTAGCAGATGGAAGATACCTAAGAACTAAAGTACAGCCAGAAAAAGGGATTTTATTTTATCCACCCACCATCCAATTAAAGGTATGTTAAATATCAATGATTATTCAGTGATATTCTCTTTTGTTTTCACTTGGAAAAAATATGTTAACATCAACGTGGATAGGTGTATTGGAGGGAAATGTTTTGATGAAGCATTAGGAAGTTGGAGTGTATGATACAAATGTATACAATAATGATAAGTTGGAATGGGAGATGAGATTGTTTAGAGGAGGTTGGCATGCCAAATGGAAGCACTTGGAAATGATAACAATTTTGGATATTGACCAATCAATAGTGCTATCTTAAGTTGGATGTCATTGAAATTAATCTAGCAAAATTTCGTAAAGAAAGATTAAACACTTCCCGAAAAAATAATACAATCGAAGTAGAACACGTTTACCGAACACTGGAGGATTCTAGACTGATGGTTTTTAATGTGTTAAAAAAGTCCATGAGTTCAACAAGATATTTTAATATCGATAAAAAAGAACTAAGGAGATGAACAACCGCAAAAGGGGAAAAAGATGTCAGAAGATATCGAGATAAGAGAAGTAGCCAACAAGAGTACATTGATGGACTTTATAAAATTGCCTTGGGATATCTACAAAAATGACCCCAACTGGGTACCGCCGTTAATTAATGAAATCAAAAAAAAGTTAAATAAGAAGTCTAACCCGTTTTTTAAACACAGCGTCGTTCAACTTTTTGTTGCCTATTCCGACGGGAAACCGGTAGGCAGGATAGCCTCGATAATAGATTATAACCATATCAATTTCCATCAGGAGCAGGTTGGCTTTTTCGGCATGTTTGAGTGCCTGGATAACTATATTTGCGCAGAAAAATTACTAGACAATGCGCGTGAATGGCTTGCCAGCCGAGGTATAACATTCATGCGCGGGCCGATGAATTTAAGCATGAATGATGAATGCGGCTTTCTTTTAGAAGGTTTCGATTCGCCACCGGTTATTATGATGACTTATAATCCTGAATATTACCTGCGGTTTATGGAAAGATATGGCCTTGTAAAAGCTAAAGATTTGTATGCTTATCTGAATGAAGGCATTGTACAAACGCCTGAACGCCTGGGAAAAATTGCCGAACGTGCACGAGCCAAATATAATGTCACAGTAAGGCCAATGAATATGAAAAAACTGAAGGAAGAAGTATCTAAAATAAAAAATATTTATAACGCTGCCTGGGAGAAGAATTGGGGTTTCGTACCCATGACCGATAAGGAAATGGACTATCTGGCCGCTGAACTGAAGAAAATTGCTTTGCCCGAACTCATTGTATTTGCAGAAGTTTCCGGTAAACCTGTGGGCATTTCAGTCACTGTTCCTAATTATAACGAGGCACTCATGCATATTGACGGTCGTTTGGACCCGGTGAGCATAGCCAAATTGTTAATTTACCGAAAAAAAATTAAGGGTACGCGTTCTTTAATTATGGGTCTGCTAAAAGAGTACAGGTTAACCGGGATACCTGTCCTGCTTTTTATGGAAACAGCAAAAGCTGCTAGAAAATTGGGTTTTGAATGGTGTGAAACATCATGGAATTTGGAAGATAATCATTTAATCAACAAGTTTGATGAGACTATTGGCGGCCGGCTTTACAAAAAATACCGTATCTATGAAATGCATATAAAGAACTAAGAAATTGTCAACAAAACCGGGAAGGCAGTATGATATTCTTTTAAAATATGATAATAAAACGACTTAGGATATTAGCAAGGTTAATTTTTTATTTAAACATGGATCAGTTGGAGAAGAGTAAAACAAATACAGAATGGAAATGGCAAAAGGAGCTCAACTTGGCTTCCGCTACCTGTCCGCCTACTGGAGCGACGCTTCAGCCAAGTTAAGCATTAAACATGAATTTACACAAAAATTTAGACTTGACTTCTATTTAGAAAGTTAAATTTGGATATATCATTCTCAATCGCTAAATTTTCTATTAATGGAAATCAATAACTAATAGAAAGTTTGAAAAATAAAATGAAACTCACCGGCTTACATCTACTTCTAACTTACCAATGTAATAGCGATTGCGACCACTGTTTTGTCTGGGGAAGTCCCTGGCAAGAAGGAACCATGACCTTATTCGATATCAGACATATTTTACAACAGGCTAAAAATCTTGAAACAATTGAATGGATCTATTTCGAAGGTGGTGAGCCATTCTTGTATTATGCAACTTTACTGAAGGGAGTACAAGAATCTGTCAAACTAGGTTTCAAAGTCGGAGTTCTATCCGATGTCTATTGGGCAACCAGTGTCGATGATGCTAAAGAATATTTAAAACCGTTAGCAGGATTAATTAATGACTTTTCAGTAAGTAACGATCTTTATCATTACAGTGATAAAATCAGCCGGCAGGTAAAGAATGCAACTCAAGCAGCTAATCAATTAGAAATTCCTCTCGGTATGATAAGTATCGCACAACCTGAATCAGAGGAAGCAGGAATAGCTGTTGGTCAACTACCATACGGAGAAACTAAAGTCATTTATCGAGGGCGGGCCATAGAAAAGCTGGTTACAAAAGCTAAAAAATACCCGTGGAACGAGTTTACAAAATGTACATACGAAGATTTACGGAATCCCGAACGTGTTCATGTAGATCCATTGGGCAATATTCATATTTGCCAAGGCATCTCTATTGGTAATCTATTTAATGATTCCCTAATCCATATCTGCGAGCAATATGACCCAGATGCTCACCCCATCACGGCTCCCCTCCTTAAGGGTGGACCGGCGGAATTAGTGAACCATTATAGACTTTCCCATAATCAAACTTATGCTGATGCCTGTCATCTGTGTTATAATGCTCGAAAGGCATTACGCAAACTGTTTCCAAGAATACTTACACCAGATCAGATGTACGGGATATTCAATGAACAAAAAGACCATTAAGATGAGAGTTCCTAAAATCATGGATGTTATCGAAGAAATAACTCAGTTAGGGGATAAAAAAATGGCTAAAAATATATTGCCAATTTCTTAAGGAATTGACCAGTGTTACTTTATTCAGGATGAAGGTACTATTTTGATTATAGCGGGGTACCAAAGAGTAAGTGGAAGTCTTCAAAAGGGAAATCGAAAAACAATCCATTAATCCCAAAGATATTCAACTTATTGTCATCATTCATAGACACACAAAATTTCAGCCTTATCCCTTTTTGATACTTTTTAATCCTAATATCGCCCCCGAATAATCAAATTTAATGTTCTTCCCACACATACTCGTGTTATCACAAGTAATCCGACCTACCCTAACAAGAATTTGAACTCCTCAATTTCTGTCTGTTTAAATGGCGAAATTTGGAATATTGGAAAGTTATTTCCTAAAAATCAAAGTGGAGGGGGAGGGAATTTCAGAAAGCAATCAAATGGACTTGAAACTTAACCCTTTTTTAATTCACACACTTTTAGAACATGGAAGTGTCCTGATTTGAATAAGTTAATTCCAATCAGTTGGAGTTGATGATTATTGTTTTTGTCATATTATTAGATTAAATGAAAGTGGAGCACTTGTCGACATTGCTCAAAAAGTTTCAAGTATGGATCAGGACGGAATATGTTCTTGCTTTCCATCTTTCCCTCCCATAATTTCCACTTTATAACGATATAACGAGCAAACCTGGAAAATTTGGGAGTATTTTTTCCATGTTTTGCCTTTAATATCATAATATATGGAAAATTTGGCATGCTATAAGGGTGATATCAAGGAATTTTTTCCATGTATCAGCATAGTTAGGGGGCGGCAAGGCTCGCCTGCGGCATCGCACTGAGCTTTGTTGGGAAG
>CAYWTB010000093.1:0-5589 GCA_964461135.1 uncultured Caldithrix sp.
TGTCAGCTTCGTTGTGTGATATTACCTTTTTAACGATACTTTAGAAATTTAGGTATAATATTATGATATTATGTTAAATATTGTGAAAATATTTTCTAACATAATATCCTTTATCCCTTATCCAGTATTTTTGCCTCCCTGTCAACCTCCGGTTGACTCGGCGAGACTAAATCGTCGAAAATTTAGCCATCAACCAGCAACCAGCATCATTTTCCGATATCAAAAATTTTAAGCTATGACTATGGATTTTTCTTGAAATTCAGTGATTTCTCCAACAATAACAGATGCGGTGTCACCTCCCACCCGCAGTTCCTGCAGGCAGGATTCTGCCCGGGAGGGGGGAACGGTAAATAGTAGACCGCCAGAAGTTTGGGGATCACAAAGTGCCTTCAGCAGATTTTCCGGAAGGTGAGAGGAGAAGTGAATGCGAGCCGCCAGGAATTTCAGGTTTTCTTTCAGGCCAACCGGGATGTGTTTCTCCTGGATGTATCTTATAACGTCCGGCAGAAAAGGAACGGAGGATGCATTAATGTGTGCGGTAAAGGGACGGTTATCAACCATTTCCAGGAGATGGCCCAGTAAACCGAAGCCGGTGACGTCGGTACAAGCGGTTACACCATGATTTATCATTACCTCAGATGCCCTGTTACTCAATCGCTTCATGGTCCGCGTAACCACCTCCAGCAGATGAGGGGGCAGTTTTTCGTTTTTCAGAGCGGTTGTTAAAATGCCGGTGCCCAGTGGCTTGGTCAGAATCAGCCTGTCACCGCTATTCATGGTGTTATTTCTGATAATTTTGTCCGGATGGGATATGGCAGTGACGGCCAGGCCGTATTTTATTTCCGGGTCTTTGACGGAATGGCCTCCCAGAATCAGGACTTCCGCCTCCTGTGCTTTATCCCAACCGCCCTGTAAGATCCGGGCCAGGATAGTTTTGCTCAGAGTGGCGATGGGAAAACCTACCACATTTAAAGCTGTAAGTGGTTTGGCACCCATGGCATATATGTCGCTCAGGGAATTGGCTACCGCAATCTGTCCGTAATCATAGGGATCATCTACCACCGGAGTGAAAAAATCGATCGTCTGGACCAGAGCGAGGTCATCCGATATTTTATATACACCGGAATCTTCTTTGTTGCCCAGTCCCACCAGCAAGTGTGGATTATCCACATGCGGCAGCCCTTTTAAAATGTCTTCAAGATCACCCGGACCTATTTTACTTGCTCAGCCGGAGCAGGTTACCAGATGGGTAAGCTTGAACAATTCCTCTTTGGTCATTTGTAATTCCCGCTTTTCTGTGGTCTCAAGATACAAAATTAGCAGGAAGGAAGACAATTGGTTTTTATGAATGTGGTGCTTAAAGGGAAACAGAAATACAAGATTAAAGAAGGAAAAAGATAAAGGGAAAGGAGCAAAGCGGAAAGCGCAGAGCGCAAAGCAAAAGGATAAAAGCTTAAAAGCAATGCGTCACGTGTCAGGTTTCAGATCAGAAAAATTACAAAATACAAAGTACATTAAAAGGATGCAGATGTTAGCCTTTTGAAATTCTGGAAGATTTGATCCCGGCGATTCTGACTCCTTTTTTCTTTCTTCTGATAAAACTGTCAACCTATTGCAGGATGCGACATCTTTTTCTGAAGCCTGAAACCTGATACATGACAACTTATAGTCCTAATGCAGTATTCCCGCCTCCCTGTCAACCTCCGGTTGTCTCGTCGGTCAGCCGGAAGGCGGATCCGGCCGCTGTCGGAGACTAAATCGTCCAGGATCCAGCAACCAGGTTCACTGCTTGCTGTCGAGGATATTACGCAGTGTGGTCAAAAGTTTTTCCGGGAGGAACGGCTTTTGTAAAAATTCAATGTTCTTATCCAGAAGCCCCTGCTGGGAAATAATTTCATCGGTGTAGCCGGAGATATAAAGCACTTTTAGCCGTGGTCGTTTCTGTATTATTTCCTGCGCTAATTTTTTTCCGCTGATTCCCGGCATGACGATATCGGTAACCATCAGGTGTATGGGAGATTTATATTTCCGGGAGAGGGCAATGGCCTCTTCTCCCCGGGCAGATGCCAGCACCGTGTAACCCCTTTCCTTCAGAATACGGACAGCCATATCTCTTACCATGTCCTCATCCTCCACCAGCAGGATGGTCTCATTTCCCTCCAGGGATTTGGAACTGTTTTTTGAAACAGGTTCACTGTCTTTTATTTCTGCCTTTACTTCGGGAAAATAAATGGTAAAAGTGGTACCGATTCCCATCTCACTGGAAACCCAGATAAATCCTCCGCTTTGTTTGACAATTCCATACACGGTTGAAAGCCCCAGGCCGGTTCCCTTGCCATATTCTTTAGTGGTGAAGAACGGTTCAAATATGTGGGCCTGGGTTTCTTCATCCATACCTGTTCCGCTGTCGCCCACTGATAACATGACATAACTGCCCGCCGGCTGAACGGCAATGTGTTTATGGACATAATCCCTGGTAAAGGTTACATTGGCTGTCTCAATGGCCAGTCTACCCCCACCGGGCATGGCATCGCGGGCATTGATGGCCAGATTCATTAGTACCTGCTCTAACTGACCGGGATCTGCCTGCATTACACCCGGGTCTGGCTGAAGTTTTATTTCCAGTTCTATATCCTCGCCAATCAAGCGGTGAAGCATTTTATTGACATCTTTCACCACGCTATTGAGATTAATCAGCTTGGGCTGCATCACCTGCCGGCGACTGAAGGCCAGCAACTGATTGGTGAGGCGTGACGCCTTATCCCCGGCTTGTTTAATCTGTTTAATATCTTTGACAAAAGGATCATTTTTGGGTATCCGGTGCAGAATCAACTCACTGTAACCGTTAATAATGGTCAACAGATTGTTAAAATCGTGAGCCACACCGCCGGCCAACCGGCCAATGGCCTCCATTTTCTGTGCCTGCCTGAACTGTTGCTGCAGTACTTTCTGCTCCGTATTATCGAAAAGATAGCCCTTGATTTCCTGCAGCCTTCCTTTTGAATCAAAATTACCGGCCATGTTGGCAATAATAAATACCGGTTTACCGTCGGATCTCCGCAACTCCATTTCATGATATTCCAATTTTTTATTTTTGATCAGCAACTTCAGAAGGGAGTTGCGGTCCTCCGAATGGGGATAAAGGCCGGTTACGTTGGTTTTCAGCGCCTCCTCTTTATTTTTAAATCCGAATATCTTAAGAAAGGCACTGTTACAGGCCAGGAGTTCCCCTTTGGCAGTGGAAATATAATCTCCCGTTAAATCCTCTTCGAAAAATTGACGATAACGTTCTTCGCTTTCACGATGAGATTTTTCAGCTTCCAGCCTTTCCTTCATTTCCTTATGCAATTCTTGGTGGGTTTGTGCATTATTCAGCGCCGCTGATGCATAAGCGGCAAAAGTATCTGCCAGAAAGAGGTCTTCTTCCGAAAAGGGTTTGTCAATGCGTTGCAGGCACATAGCCCCCAGAACTTTCTCCTCAGTGATGAACGGTACAACGATCAAATGATGGGAGAGAGCATTTTTCCCGTTGTTCCTGGTCGGTTTTTCACGACCTTTGTTTATAATCAGACCCTTACGGCTTCTGATGGCTTTGTCTGTATAGACTTGCTGCCGTTCGCTGTCTCTCTTATATGATTTTTGCTGAGCCGAAGAATGAATTGTTACCACCGGGACCAGGGATCCTCTCTTTTCATCCATAATATAAATGTAACATCCCGTGGCTTTCAGAATAGTTTTGGCACCCTTTCCGATCTGGCCTAGAACATCGGTAACCTCCAGAGTCGAGGTTAAATGTCTTGCGGTGTCCAGCAGCAGTTCATGTTGCCGGTTTTTGCGTTTCAGAGCATCTTCGGAGGATTTTCTTTCGGTAATGTCCCGAATGACCGCCACCGATCCGCTGTAGCTTTCTTCGCTGAAGTTGGGAGAAAATTTAACAGAGTACCATTTTCTATGGCCTTTTTTAGCCAGCCAGAATTCCTGCTCGGACGGTTTTCCGGCACGATTTTCGTCGAGTGCCCTGGTTAAAGTGCCATGCAAGCGCCGGGGGAATATTTTCTGGAAATTTTGTCCGATTTTCTCTGATATGTTCTCAAAAAAGCCATTGGTGTGGCAATGGGAACTGATCAGTTTTCCTTTTTCATCAAACAGGAATACCGTATCCACCATGGAAGAGAGTATGGCATTTAATTTTCTTTCCGATTCACGCAGGGCGGATTCGGTCAGCTTGTTACCGGTAATGTCCCGGGCCACACCCAGGCTTCCCAGGTAACTTTCTTCAGTGGGAACATCTGTGCTGTACAGGCCTTCCGCATCCAGCATGAAGACCGGTTCTTCATAGAGCCCTTTGGCATGAATATCGAAGGAAACATATTTATGATCTTTGGTCAGGAAACGGAACTCGAAGGAACGGGTCCGCCGGTCGCCTGTCCGGCGTTCATTTACATGATAGTGGGCCCGCGTGCGGTCTTCGGGATGAATCAGCTCGAAGATATTTTTTCCCAGCAAATCATCCGGTTCATACCCATATTCGCGGATGGAATTGCTCATGAAAGTGATTCTGGAATCTTTGTCGAGCCGATATACGATATCGGGAATAGCCCGCACGATGGAATGGAGTTGTTTCTCGGATTCGATCAGTTCAAGTTCCATTTTTTTTCGCCCGGTAATATCGCAGATAATTTTCTTTACCACAATTTTGCGATTCATTTTGAAGGAGGTGGAGGATATTTCCGCCGGGAAAGTGCCACCGGTTTTTCTTTGCAATTTTACCTCAAAGCGTGCGGGATTTTTATCTCCGGTGGAGGCTGCGGAGGATCCGGCCGGGTGGGTAGTGTTTTCCGGTAAAAACTGTCCAATGTTTTGATTCAGAAGTTCGTTCGTAGTGTATCCCAGTAATCTGGCGGCTTTTGCGTTTGCCTCCAGAATGTTTCCGCGGTTGTCATGGATCAGAATACCATCATCGGAAGCGTCAAATATAGTTCTATACTGTTTTAAGTCCCGGGAAAAGTTCTGAAGTTTCAGTGAACATTGCTTGTACTGCTTCTGTATTTTATTTAATTTTTTTTCCAGTGAGCTGATTTTATTTTTATGCATTTTGCCGGTTTTAGTAGTTCGGTCTGTCACATTCCTGTCCTTATATAGGTCTCATCAACTGTATTTTCGGTATTTTATTGGAATTCTTGAAATTAAATCAGAAAATATTCATCGGCTCGCTAAAAATAGGCGACAAAATGGCGACAGAAGGGGCAAAACCGGCAAGATCGGCAGGTGAAATATAAATAAGTATGGAGATGTTACCCCACTTTTCAATACATAAAAAATGCGGCCGGCAGCGATTCATGTTGCCGATAGTGTAACTGTTGTCTTAAAACAGACTGAATTATCAATTATGCTTTATTTTTTTATTCATTAATGTTAACTTTGGCGGGACTGCAGCAGGTATCAGGAGAGGTGCCGGAGTGGTTGAACGGGGCGGTCTCGAAAACCGTTGTGCCCTTATGGGTACCCAGGGTTCGAATCCCTGCCTCTCCGCAGGAAAGGCAAGTAATAAGTTGTAAGTAATAAGTGGTAAGTGGTCCGGGCTGACGC
>CAYWTB010000093.1:5689-17024 GCA_964461135.1 uncultured Caldithrix sp.
TGTCCCGAGGGTTCCCCGCCTGGCTGCAGGCGCAGCCGGCAGACAGGGAATCCCTCCCTCTCCGCAGGAAATGCAAGTAATAAGTTGTAAGTAATAAGTGGTAAGGGTCCCGGCTGATGCCGGGAAAAACCGTTGTGCGCTTTGTGTATGCAGAGGGTTCCCCGCCTCTCCGCCAAATTAAGACAAAAGAAAAAAGGAGTTTAGTGTCTGGGAAAGCGAATTTTTTCCCCCTTTTTTCTTATTTCTTAATTCTTTTTTCTTGCTTTCATCCACCCTCTCCGTGGGAAATGCAAGTAATAAGTTGTAAGTAATAAGTGGTAAGTGGGCCCGGCTGACGCTGGGGAAAACCGTTGTGCGCTTTGTGTGTCCCGTGGGTTCCCTGGCTGCCGGGCTGCCAAAAAGGCAAATTATAATTTATAATCGTGGTTAAATGGGGCCGTATCGCTACAATAAGGTTTCTATGGGAAAAACGTTGTTTTCAATTTAGCCTCCGTGGGTTTCCTGCCTGCCAAAGGGCAATTTATAATTACCAAAAATAATTAAGAGTGTCATTCCATTTAGTTGAAATCTATTGAAATTAGCACTATATTTCATTATACAATCTGTGGTATTCAATGCAATTCCCATCTGAAAAGAATAGGCGGTATTTACCAGAATGATGACGATATAGTCCTTCATTTTCTTACGAAACCTCATATCCCGTTGAAGGCGGAACCTGGATTTATTAATAACAGAAGATTAAATATTTTCTTTATCATAAATTTCAGGTGCTCCTTGGCCAATTTGATTGGCAAAACCATTTCACATTATAAAATTGTCGAACAACTCGGTGCCGGCGGGATGGGTGCCGTTTACAAAGCTGATGATATAAAACTAGGTGATTGTAAAAGATCTTGCACCGAAATAAATTGAGGTGACCATGAAACTACCATCTTTTGAACAGGTTATGCGGGATGCTATTCGTACATTTCGACGTTTTCCGTTTGTCCTGATCAATGCCGTACTCGGAACTATCTGCGTCGTAATCCTGGTTGATCACGAGGGCCCGGCACAAGCAACTGTTCTGTTCAACATCTTGCTGGCAACGATACTCGGTATTCCCCTTTTAACCGGCTTGGCTCTTCTCTCCGAGAAGAAGAAATGGGGAAAAGGGATGGCTATTGCTCTTCAAGTAGCCGGGATATTGTTGCTGGTGGCGTATGGTTGCTCGGTTCCATCTGACCTGGGGGAAGCTCCGGCCATCTATATTCTGCGCCTGTTATTAATTACAGTGGCCTTACACCTGTTCGTGGCCTTCGCTCCTTATTCTAGTTCAGGTGAGGTCAATGGATTCTGGCACTATAATAAAAGTCTGCTGCTACGCCTCATCATCACCATGGTTTACACTATAGTTCTTTATGCCGGCCTGTCCCTGGCTTTGGCTGCGCTTGATAATCTGTTCGGGATGAATGTACCAGGAAAGCGTTATGCCGAATTGTGGTTTATAATCCTCGGACTCTTCAATACCTGGTCCTTTCTGGCGGGTATACCGGAGAACCTGGACCAGCTGGAAGAATCAACTGACTATCCCAAGGGGATTAAAATTTTTGCCCAATATATACTTTTTCCACTGGTACTGGTTTATCTGATCATTTTATACGCCTACCTGGCCAAAATTCTGATATCCTGGAATTGGCCCCAGGGGTGGGTAAGCAGGTTGATCCTGGGTTTTTCTACTACTGGCATTTTCTCCCTGTTACTGCTTTACCCGATTCGTGACAGTGCCGAGAATATCTGGATTAAAACGGCATCACGCTGGTTTTATGTGGTCATGATCCCCCTGGTAGTCATGCTGCTGCTGGCCATCTGGAGAAGGATCTCAGAATATGGCATTACCGAGGGACGTTATATCGCCATAGTGCTTGGACTCTGGCTGGGGGGGATCGTTTTATATTTTATTCTGAGTAAAACCAAAAGCATAAAAGCCATTCCAGGATCATTGTGTGTACTAGCTTTAATAATATCCTTTGGTCCATGGGGTGCTTTCAGGGTATCTGAAAAAAGCCAGGTTGATCGACTTCAGGAATTTTTAATCAAGAATCACATCCTGGTGGATGGCCAGATCCAAAAGGCAGTCTCCCCTGTTTCGCAGGATGATTCCCGGCAGATCAGTTCGATCCTTTCATATTTGCATGATATTCATGGTTATGACCGGATCCAGCCCTGGTTTCGGGAAAGATTGAAAGAGGATTCAGTTGGAGTGCGGTTACAGCCCAAGGATCCGGCACTGATTGCTAGGATGATGGGAATTGAATATATAAATGTCTGGTATAGTGCCGCTGGAAATGATATCTGGCTGGGTTCAGACCAGAGAGGGGTAATCGATGTACAGGGGTATGATCGGATGATTCGCGGACAACATGTGAGCATTGATCAGGATAAAAAAACTTTTACTGATCAGGAATTTTTCTACCGGGTAAATTCAAGCTTAGACACGATTACTTTTGTGGTTACCCCTGAAGAGAAATTACTCGATTCCCTGCAGATCGATCTACATCCACTGATCAATCATCTTCTGGCTGATTATCGTAACCTCAATGTCAACAATATACCACCTGAAAAAATGATGCTGGATAAAGAGAACCAGAATCTCAAGATCAAAATTTATTTCCGCTATATTAAATTACACAAAGAAGAAAACAACACAAATCCAATCGAGTATAGTGCAGACATTTTGTTTAAAATAAAAAATGACTGAATCATATATTAATGAATCAATAACTCATTTAAGATTAATTTTATTCCGAGAAAGGTAAGAAATATAAGTGATTGGAAAGAGTTAGAAGCCTATGATTGGCAAAATGATCTCTCATTATCGAATAATTGAACAACTCGGTGCCGGTGGTATGGGTGTGGTTTACAAAGCCGAAGATACCAAACTCAAACGCACCGTAGCCCTTAAATTCCTGCCCCCGGAACTGACCCGTGATCCGGAAGCCAAAGCGCGCTTCATCCGCGAAGCCCAGGCGGTTTCTGCCCTCCAGCATCATAATATCTGCACCATTCATGATATTGATGATAAGAAACCTGCCCACGGGGAACCGGGGGATGGACAACTCTTCATTGTAATGGACTACTATCAAGGTGAGACGTTGAAAGAAAAGGTTGACAGTTTGCAGTTGGCGATTGGCAACGCGATTGAGATTGCAATTCAGATAGTGCAGGGATTGGAGAAAGCTCATGAAAAAGGTATTATTCATCGAGATATTAAACCGGCCAACATTTTTATCACTGTTGATGGTAATGTAAAAATTCTGGATTTTGGTCTGGCCAAATTGGCCGGCCAGACCAAACTCACCAAAACCGGCTCAACCCTGGGCACGGTCGTGTACATGTCACCGGAACAGGCCCGGGGTGAAGCAGTAGATCATCGGACGGATATCTGGTCACTGGGTGCGGTGCTCTATGAGATGGTCGCAGGCCAACCTCCATTCAAGGGGGAGTATGATCCGGCCGTGGTCTATGGCATCTTGAATGAGGAACCAGTACCACTCACCGGATTACGAACTGGTGTTCCGATGGAATTAGAGCGTATTGTGAATAAAGCCTTGACAAAGAATCCAGATGAGCGCTACCAGCATATGGATGAGATGCTGGTGGATCTAAAAAAATTACAGGAGAATTTGAAGTTGGGGATAAATAAAGTACTTCCGCACCAACCACGTGGTATATTTCCCACCCTCGAGAAACGCATCTGGATTTCCACCATAATACTTGCCGTTATCCTGCTCTCTATTCTACTGACCTTCAAAACGGTATTCCGTGTCAAGGAAGGAAAAGTAAGCGCAATTGAGAATCTTCTGGCAGTAATGTATTTTGAGAATCTGGTTGACCCGGAGGATTCTCAACGCGAAGCTCATATGATATGCAATCTGATTATTACCGATCTCTCAGAATCCGATTACTTGCGGGTAGTGAGCGATCAGCGCCTGTATGACATTCTAAAAGAATTGGGCAGGGAAAATCAGCGGCTCCTCGACAAAGAAGTGGCGACCCGGGTTGCACGCCTAGCAGGAGCAGCAAAGATGTTAATGGGACAAATCAACAAACTGGGCGAAAAAATCATACTCACTTCACAACTTCTTGATGTCGGGAGTGGAGAAATCCTGGAATCTCAACGGGTGGATGGATCGGACATGTTCAGCTTGGCCGATAGCCTCTCTGCATTAATCAAAGCGGATATGGCGCTCCCTTTGAGTATCGTCACCAAAACGGATCGTTCGGTGGCAGACATAACCTCTCGTTCTCAGGAAGCCTATAGATACTACTTGCAGGGGTTGGAGTACTATTATCGCCAACATTGGGACAGCGCCGAGGAAAGCTTCAGGAATGCCATTGATCTGGATTCGACGTTTGCTCTGGCATACTGGCGGTTGGCGTGGATTCAATTTCGATTTGGTCTTGGAGACATGGCATCCGCGGCGGCAACCGCGGAAAAAGCGTATGTATTCAAGGCTCAGCTTCCTGAAAAGGAGCAATATTATATTGAATGGCTGCGTGGGGTTTTCCGGACAAGCATCGAAGAAGATATAGCTGTTCTGCAGCAGTTGATCAAGAAATACCCGGAAGAAAAGGAGGCCTGGTTCAATCTCGCAACGGGTACAGGCGGACCGATGTATAATCCACAGCTGGCGCTATCCTATCACAAGAGATGGCTGCAACTGGATCCGTTTTTTAAGGTCGGTTATCCATGGATTGTTCGAGACTATATCAATTTGGGTTTATTCGAGGAAGCAAAAAAATATGCACTGAAGTATCTTATACTGGCGCCGAACGAAGTATTGGCTTACCATCATACAGGTTATGCGTATTATTTTCTGGATAAGCTAGAATTGGCCCTGGATGAATTTCGTCAAGCCTGCCAATTGGAGACAGACTACAACGATGCGGTCATAGGAATAAGCCAGACCCTTGCCTTACAGGGTCAATTCACTGAGTCGAACGACAAACTCACCCCAATCTTATCAGAACGGTTCGTACCGATTCATCGAATTGGATCGTATTATCAACTGGCCTGGAATGCGCTGGCGCTCGGCAAATATGCACAGGCGGAGAATCATTTCAGGAAGATGATCACTGTCATGGATACGCATCACATGGATTTAATGCTTCCTTTTGGTCACAATGTATTCGGACTGTTCTACTATTTAAGTTCGAACGTGTCGGAAGCGAAAAGGGAATTTGAATATGTGGTTGCCAATCCCGGTACAGCAAGAGTACGGTTTGGCTTTGGGTCAAGTTATTATCTGTTGGGAATTGTGGCTGTCGGAGAAGAACGATATGCAGAAGCGAATACAATGGCTGGCAAGGTCCGACAGATCGCTGAGGGAGAAAATAACAGCCTGTTCCGATTATACGATGATGACCTGACGGCACTGATCAGCTTCGGAAAGGATCCGAAATATACTGAAATCAACATGGTGAAGGGTTTTCGTTATAATAACTGGTGGGGTTGGATAGCCGAGACGAGGATACCGCGTGAGTGGTGGCTGGCACAGATTTTTGAGAGACGGGGCCAAAGTGAAATGGCTATTCAATACTACAGGAAGCTGCTTGAGCAGAAATATCCCTGGAGCATCAACGTGTTGTATCCGAAAAGTATTTACAGGCTGGCCAGATTGTATGATCTTCAAGGGCGCAAGGATCTGGCAATGAAGCATTATCAACGTTTTCTTGACATCTGGCAGAATGCCGATGAGGATATCCCGGAAAAAATGGAGGCGAAACAACGATTTATTATCTTACAAGGTCAGAACGAGAACATAAATGAATCAGTAACCCCACGGTGATCATATCGGTAAAACCATCTCTCATTACAAAATTATCGAGAAACTCAGCCAAAAAGATGGCGGACAGGTCGGCTAAGGCGGCATTAATTCAATAATTTAAAAATACAATAAATTGGTCACATGAAGCGGGCCTTCCATAAGAAAAACACCAATAGCTTGACCTAATGAAACGATAAAGGAAAGCTTAATCATGATCGGGAAAAAGATCTCTCATTATCTAATATTAGAGAAGTTAGGCACTGGTGGGATGGGCGTGGTCTACAAGGCTGAGGATACCAGGCTCAAACGCAAGGTGGCTTTAAAATTTCTGCCCGCTGGATTGGAATCCCACCAACCGGAGAGTGCCCGGTTTCTGCAGGAAGCCCAGGCCGCGGCCACCCTTAACCACCCCAATATCTGCACTGGAACTAACCTGCTTTAAGCAAAAATTTTGGGCAAAATAACAATGATCTACAATCCGGACAAGCACCATCGCAGATCGATCCGTTTGAAAGGATTTGATTACAGTCAACCAAGCGCGTATTTCGTAACCATCTGCGTTCAAGATAGGGGATGTTCACCCCGTGAGATATTTTATAGATCAACGCGTAAAAAGATAAATTGTCCAATTATCTCAAAGGGTAAATTTGTGGAAATCATTAATGGTGAGATTCAATTGAATGCAGCCGGTAAAATGATTCATAATTGGTGGAATCGGTTACCACAAAAATATACAAATGTCGAATTAGATGAATATATCGTGATGCCCAACCATTTGCATGGGATCATTATCGTAGGGGCAGACCCATGTGTCTGCCCTGATAATCACAATACCATCAATATGAATCGCAAAGATAACAATCGTGATTCACATGCGAACATATCGGGAGAACACAAAGATTCGTTTGATAATAAAAAGGGCGAACACGCAGGTTCGCCTCTACCGAAACCGGTTCAATTATTCATAATGATCCAATGGTTTAAAACCATGACCACCAATAATTACATTCGAAATGTAAAACAAAATGATTGGCCTCCATTCAATAAACGATTATGGCAACGAAACTACTATGAACGAATTGTCCGTGATGAAATTGAATTAAATTGGATACGAAAATACATTACCGAAAATCCGTCAAAATGGGATTTGGATAAAGAGAATCCCAATAACATGGAAACCAATTAAATGATCGGTAAAACCATATCACATTATCGCATCGTTGAGCAGCTCGGTGCCGGCGGGATGGGGGTGGTTTACAAAGCCGAAGATACCAAACTCAAGCGCACCGTTGCCCTCAAATTCCTGCCCCCGGAACTGACCCGCGATCCGGAAGCCAAAGCACGCATCATCCGCGAAGCACAAGCAGCCTCCGCCCTTGAACATAACAACATTTGCAATATTCATGAAATTGGCCAGACTGACGATGACCAATTATTTGTGGTGATGGCGTGTTATGAAGGAAAAACCTTAAAAGAAAAGATTAAAGATGAAGGATTAAGGATTAAAGAGGCGGTAGATATCACAATTCAGATTGCGCAGGGATTGCAAAAGGCGCATGAAAAAGGGATTATTCATCGCGATATCAAACCGGCCAATATTTTTATTACGGTTGATGGAAATGTAAAAATTCTTGATTTTGGGTTAGCCAAGCTGGCAGGGCAGGCCCAATTGACCAAGGATTCTTCCACCGTTGGAACAGTTGCCTACATGTCCCCGGAACAGTTAAGCGGAAAAGAGATTGATCAGCGCACTGATATCTGGTCGCTGAGCGTGGTGCTCTATGAAATGCTGACCGGAGAACTGCCCTTCAAAGGGGATTATGAGCAGGCCATCGTCTATGCCATTTTAAATGAAGAACCAAAACTATTGGGAAGTATTCAGTTTGGACTGCAGGATATTGTGAAAAAAGCATTGAATAAAAATCCGCAGGAACGTTATGCCAGCACTACAGAGTTATTACACGAATTAAGCGCCATCAGGGAAAATTTTGAAATTAATAAATCAACGCCGAAACCCACAAAAACAAAAAACACAAAAACCAGAACAATCATCATTTCCGCGGTTATAATTTTCATTCTCATTGCTTTTATGGCCGGCGTCCTTTTCTTTCCAACTTCCGAACCAGAGGTGTCCATAAAATCTTTGGCCGTACTGCCCTTTACAAATATTGGAAACGATGCTACAACTGATTATCTCGGTTTCTCGCTCGCCAACCAAATCATTGGTGATCTTACCTATCTTAAAAACATTACCGTTCGTCCCTCTACTTCAATTGAAAAATATAAAGATCAATCAGTTGACCCGATAGAAGCCGCCAATGAATTGCGTGTAGAATTTTTGATAACAGGAAGATATTTAAAAGAAAAAAACAAAATTCGTTCGGATATAGAATTAATTAATGTTCGGACCAATGAGTTAATCTGGAGAGAACCGATCGAAGTAAATTTCGAAAATGCCTTTCAATTGCAGGATATCGTCTCAGATAAAGTGATTAATAGCTTAAAAATTCAGTTTTCTCAGGAAGAGCGCGTTCGAATGAAATCAGATGTCCCTAAAAATCCTATAGCCTATGAATTTTATTTGAAGTCTTTGGATTATTCTTCTTCACAAGAAGATAATAAGGTAGCAATCGAAATGTTGAACCGATCCATTGAACTAGATTCCACCTATGCTCCGGCGTTTTTTAGACTTGGTTATCGTCTGATTCTGCTTGCACAGGATGCCTTTGGATGGCAGCAATTATATGAAAAAGCCCAACAATATTTACACAAGGCTTTAGAATTAAATCCTAACAATCTTGATGTCCTTAATTTTCTGGCAAAGGATTATGCAGATAGAGGAAATTTTGACCAGGCATTCTCTCTCGTAAATAAAGCACTTAAGATTAATTCGAATTATGCACATACCCATTACAGACTTTCTTATATCTATCGTTATGCTGGTATGCTCAAAGAATCAGAAAAAGCAGCCCAAAAAGCCTTAAAACTTGACCCGGCAAACAAGATATTCAGGTCTATTGGACATTCATATCTGTATATTGGAAACTATCAAAAGGCCTATGAGACATATGAGCTTGATAAAGGAACGCCCTGGACATTGACCAAGCAAAGCGGAGTGCTTGTCAGACAGAAAAAATATCAAAAGGCACTCAAATGTATTGATCAGGTACTTAAACAAGAATCGACGGGAGCAAGAGCATTAGAAGTATCGGCCAGAAAGGCGTTTTTGGAAGGTAAAATAGAACAGGGCATTAAATATACACAGCAATGGGAGCAGGAAGGGACATGGGATGCAGAAATGTGTTATTTTGTTGCTGCTAATTATGGTCTTTTGGGTGATTCTAAAGGATGTATCCGTGTGATGCGTAAAGCAATTGAAGGTGGATTTTTCTGTTATCCATTTTTTCTAATCGATCCCTTTCTCGATCCTGTACGTGATGATCCGGAATTTCAGGAAGTGTTAGCCCTGGCCAAAGAAAAACACGAGGCGTTTAAACAAAAACATTTTGTGGAAGAAGAATGATATGCAATCCGGATAGAAATCATCGACGATCGATCCGTTTGAAAGGATATGATTATAGCCAGGTGGGGTGTTATTTTATCACCATTTGCACCCACAACCGGGAAATGTCATTTGGTAATGTTGTAGATGGTCTGATGAAATTGAATGAATACGGGAAAATGGTTGCAAATACATGGAATGATTTACCCAATCATAATCATAATATTCAAATGGACAATTTTGTAATTATGCCAAATCATGTTCATGGGGTAATTGTAATTAATGATGTTGGAACGGATACCGTAGGGGCAGGTTCAGAACCCACCCCTACAAAAAAGAAACACAAACATCACGGTTTGCCGGAAATCATTCGCCAATTTAAAACATTTTCTGCCCGCCGTATAAATAAAATCCGGCAATCACCAGATATCCATGTCTGGCAACGTAATTATTTTGAACACATTATTCGTAATGAAAATGAAATGAATCGCATCAGAAAATATATTAGCGAAAATTCCTCGAAATGGGATATGGATAACTAGAATCCTTATAATATGGAAACCAATTAAATGATCGGTAAAACTATTTCACATTATCATATTATCGGTCAAATCGGTTCCGGCGGCATGGGTGTGGTTTATAAAGCCGAGGACACCAAACTCAAGCGCACCGTGGCCCTTAAATTTCTTCCCCCGGAACTGACCCGTGATCCGGAAGCAAAAGCCCGCTTCATCCGCGAAGCCCAGGCTGCCTCTACATTAGATCACCCCAATATTTGTACTATCCATGAAATTGACGAAACTCCTGAGGGCCAACTCTTTATCGTTATGGCTTGTTATGAGGGAAAAACCTTAAAAGAAAAGATTAAAGATGAAGGATTAAGGATTAAAGAGGCGGTAGATATCACAATCCAGATTGCACAGGGATTAGAAAAGGCTCATGAAAAAGGAATAATTCATCGCGATATCAAACCGGCCAATATTTTTATCACCGCTGACGGCAATGTAAAAATCCTCGATTTCGGATTGGCCAAACTGGCCGGTCAGGCACAGCTTACCAAAGATGCATCCACCTTAGGAACAGTTGCATATATGTCTCCTGAACAAATCAGCGGAGAAAACATTGATCAGCGCACCGACATCTGGTCATTAGGGGTTGTGCTTTATGAGATGCTCACCGGTCGGTCTCCCTTCAAAGGCGATTACGAACAAGCTATTATCTATTCCATTTTAAATGAAGAACCAGACTCTATTTCAAGTATACGGAGTGATTTTCCAGCAGAATTGGAATTAGTTATTCAGAAAGCAATGCATAAAGATTCAATGAAACGATACAGAAATGTAAATGAGCTTTTGATTGATTTAAAAACAACCAAAAGAAATCTTGAAGTTAAATGGATTGACTATTTAGAAAAAGCGGTGCCTTCCATCGCCGTGCTGCCTTTTGTCAACATGAGTGCTGATCCTGAGAACGAATATTTCAGTGAGGGAATGAGTGAAGACATAATTAATGCCTTGAGTAAAATAAAAGATTTTCGGGTAGCTGCCCGTACCTCTACATTTTCATTTAAAGGTGAAAAAATTGATCTTCATGAAATAGGCAGGAAACTAAAAGTGGAAACTGTTCTCGAAGGCAGCGTGCGCAAAGCCGGTAACCGTATGCGTATCACCGCCCAGCTTATCAACGTTCAGGACGGTTATCATTTATGGTCAGAGCAGTATGACCGTGTAGTAGCTGACGTTTTTGATATTCAGGACGAAATTACCCTTGCAATTGTTGACGCATTAAAAGTTGAATTACTTGCCGGAGAGAATCTTGCTGTCACTAAAAGATATACAGATAATGTTGAGGCATATAACTTATATTCGAAAGGCCGCTACTACTGGAACAAGATGAACACAGAATCTTTCAGAAAAGCTATTGATCATTTCCAAAAAGCGATTGCAATAGATCCGTCCTATGCTTTGGCTTACGCCGCGTTTCTTAGTTAATGACTCAGTTCATGAATTAATTACACTACGTAGAC
>CAYWTB010000094.1:0-16832 GCA_964461135.1 uncultured Caldithrix sp.
ATGATGAAACTTTTTATAAATGCTTAATTCACAAAACAGAATATAATGTATCAAAATTGTTATATTCAAAGAAATTAAATGGCCCCGGTCTTTAGACCGAGGATTAAAGAATCCAATATATTTGAGCTTTAGCCCCCATTTGTGAATTAAGCAGAATTAAATAATCAAAGCATTATATTTAACGACCATCCGGTGATGTTTAACAATGGAACAAATTGAGACTGTTTAACTTTTTTATTTTATATGATTATTGCCTTAAATAAGAAAAAAAAAATTTAAAAGTCATTCCGACCGAAGCGAATGAAATGAGCGAAGTGCCTGTCCGGCGACCAGACGGGGAGGAATCTATTGAACTTATGAAGATTTCTCGGCTGCGTCCCAGTAAACCGGGACTTCGCTCGAAATGACTGGCTCACTAAGTATAAAAATAACAATACATTACCATAGCATTTTCGGAGCTAAAGCAATAATCATATTATTTTATTCAGATGAGGGAAGGGCAATCATAAATAATTAATCAGAGAACATAATGATAAAAATCGCGTATTCCTGAATTGTTTCTGTTTTAAATTAGTCCCGGATGGGCCGGTTATTTTAGCATAGAGAATCTGTAAATCCTTTAAGTATAGAAATAGCGCTTGGATCATGTTTTAAGAATTCATAAATTATTTTGTGCTGTTATTAATTAGGAGTCCGGAATTTGGATAAATTTGTTTTTACCGCAGAAAACATAAATGCCATCAGCAAGGTCCTGGGTGTAAAACCCATTAAACGTGTTGATCATTACCGGTTTGTTCTGGAAAATAAAAAAGACCAGCGTCGGCTTTCACTGGAAATCTATCCGAACATTTCCATAGGAGAAGCCGAGGGCAGTCTGATTTCGATTTATACTCATAATACACATATACAATTGCATTTTTGTTCAGGATACGTATCCAGCGAATCGCTGGGAGAAGTGATTTTTTTCGCGGAAAACAGCGGACGAGTATCTGGTATAATTGTTGAAAAGGAAGCCGGATGTTCCGTATACAGTAATGTAGATGCTTCCATATTATCCGGTGATTTCACCCAGCTGGCTCCCGAAGTGATGTTGTCCGGAATTGCCCTTTCCGTTGCCGAACATCTTCTGCCCTCGCGGGAAGACTGAATTTCATGAAAATCCATCCTTTTACCATTGGTGATTTTGCAGTAAATAATTACCTGGTTCATGCAGAAGATTCTCAGCAGGCGGTCCTCATCGATGCGGGATATGATCCGGAGCCCATCCTGCGGAAAATTGAGGATTTGCAGGTGGAACTTCGATATCTGATAAATACCCATGGCCATGGTGATCATATTGCCGGTAATAGAAAAATTATCGAGAATACCGGCGCTCAGCTGCTTATTCATGAAAAAGATGTTCCCTACCTGACGGATTCCCATTTGAATCTTTCTGCTTATGTGGGTATTCAGCTGAATTCTCCTCCGGCGGACCGGCTGTTGCGGGAGGGGGATATTATAGAGCTGGGGAGTCTGGAACTGAAAGTCCTTCACACCCCGGGTCATACACCCGGGCATATAAGCCTGGTGAGTGATTCCTGTGCTTTTGTCGGTGATGTGATATTTCAGGGGTCCATCGGCCGAACCGATTTCCCGGGCTCCTCCAGCCGTGATCTGATCAATTCCATCCGTACAAAAATTTATAAATTGCCGGATAACACCCTTCTTTATCCCGGCCATGGTCCGCAGACCCGTGTAGCTGATGAAAAGGCGTCAAATCCATTTGTGAGTGGGTGAAATGGATTGGGAAAAAATTCTGTTCCGTTACCTGCGTCAACTGGCTCTGCAAAAAGGCCTGGCGGATAATACCGTTTCTGCTTATGAAAATGATCTCCGCAGATATATCCGTTATTTACAGGACCAAAAGATTGAACGTGTGGAACAGATTACCCCGGTAATCCTGCAGGATTATATAGCACAGCTTTTTGAGCTTGGCCTGGCCGGCAGCAGTATGGCCCGGAATTTTTCCGCCATTCGGGGATTTCATCAATACATGGTTGCTGACAATCTGGCGGCGGAGGATCCTTCCGAACTCCTGGAAACCCCCAGGAAGAAACGTAAAATTCCTGAAGTCCTTTCGGTGGAAGAGGTTATCAGCATCATTGAAAAACCCGACACCGAGAATATATTAGGTATCCGGGACCGTGCCATGCTGGAGGTTCTATACGGCTGCGGTCTGCGCATATCCGAGCTGCTTACCTTGCGGGTTAATAATCTTTACCTGAATGACGGGCTGTTGCGCATTGTGGGGAAAGGTTCAAAGGAACGATTTACCCCGATCGGAGAGGAGGCCGTTTTCCGGTTGAAGAATTATCTGGCCCGTTCGCGTCCTGCTTTGTCCCGGGGAATCACCTCCCGGAATGTTGTTTTTTTAAATCGTAACGGACGGCCCATGACCCGCATGGGATTCTGGAAAATTCTCAGAAATTATGTTCTGCAGACGCATGTGACCCGGGATGTTCATCCCCACACGTTCCGGCACTGTTTTGCCACCCATCTGCTGGATAACGGGGCAGATCTTCGCTCTGTGCAGGAACTGCTGGGCCATGCGGATATTTCCACCACCCAGATTTATACCCATGTTTCAGGCAGACAACTGGCGAAAATTTATAAAAAATATCATCCGCGCAGTTAAAATGCCGATATAATGATTTAATGTAAGGATCTTACAGAGGTTACTGATGGTAAAAAACTCTTTTATATCTAAAAAACTGTTTCTATATTTTTTCATGAAAACCTGAAATTAATAAGTTGATTTATACAGGAGAGTTATGTTTTTTAAACTCACCAAACATCGGAAATTTGATTATACACCCAGAATTTATAGTTCACAAAAAAAAGACGGGGATAAACCCAGCATCGATTTCCGTTCCCTGCATCACCGGCATAAGAAATCCCGCTCTTTTATCTGGCTGCTTTTCCTGCTCTTTTTCGTGGTCTATATGATAATTCTGCTCTCGAAGATCGCACATAATTTTTAGGAGAAATCTATGTTTCAAATCAGTGAGGTTTTGAAAAAAGTTCCTTTTTTTCGTTCTCTGGGCAAGGATGGAATCAGTTTCGTGGTAGAACGTCTGAAATTCAAACCTTTTGATAGTGATGAAATCATATGCAAGATCGGTGATCCCGGGGATAAAATGTGGATCATCATCAGCGGTAAAGTAAGGGTGGTCGTTCAGCCGGAAGGATCGGATGAAAGAACAATTATTGCAGAACTCACTGGTGGTGATTATTTCGGTGAAATGGCACTGCTCACCGGTTCACCACGTTCAGCCACAGTGGAAACCACCGAACCCACAGAAACATTTATTCTCAACAAAGAGGATTTTGACATTATTGTAGAGCGATTCCCGTCCATCACCCTGAGTATGGGCAAGATCATGAGCCAGCGTTTGAGAGAAACTTTGCAGAAGGCAGCCAAAAGAGGATCGGATAGCGTAGCCCCAACGGTACACGGGACGCTGGCGGAAAGAAATCTGGTTGATATCCTGAAATTCTGTGAGTCCAATTCCCTGAACGGAAAGGTAATTGTTAAAAAACAGGATCAGAAGGGGATTGTGTATTATAAAAAGGGAATCCTGCAGAAAGTGCAGCTGGGAGATCTGCAGGATGACCAGGCGTTGGATATTCTCATCAGCTGGAAAGAAGGGGAATTCAGAGTGGAACCCGAACCCCTGCATCTGGAACCGGATGAACAGGCCCCACAGGCACCCCCGGCGGAACCCATTCAATTGGTCATCATCAATGCCAGTATGGTGGTCCAGAAAATGCTCCAGCAGACCTTTGAAAAAATCGGTTATTCGGTTTATGCGGTGGAGAATAAACAGAAAGGAATCAATCTTATTAAAAAACTGGAACCGGATGTGGTAGTGGCTGATGTGAAACTTCCCGATAGTAATGGGGTGGATTTTGTAAAAGCCGTGCGTGAAATTAGTTCCATTCCGGTGGTACTTCTCACCGAAGAGCGAAACAGGGGGGATTATCAAAGTAAATTGTCTGTTTATGATGATATTGGGTATACCCGATCGCAGGAAATCAGTGAAATAATGTTAACAGTTCAACAGATGAGCCGGGGTTAAACTGTGTCTGCAGAAATTGATGGTCCGGGACAGGTGCCGCTTTCTCAGGTCTTGCAGGATGCTTTTGATGTTTTCTTCTCATTTGCGGAAGGAATACTGGGGGAGTCAAAAGCTCAGGAATTTGTCGCAGAAAGTTATCAATTGACTGAAAAATATTATGGTCATATTTCCCGGATCCATATTGACCTTAACCGGAAGCTGAGTTATAAGAGCCGGGAAATTGGCGATAAAGAAATTTTGGGATTCAGTCTGTGGATGCACAAATTTATGACTAAATTATCCGATTTTATGATTGGAATTGGTCAGATTGAGCCGGAAAAGATGTTGGGAGACCTCTCGAATACCCTTAAGCCATATGGATTTTTTGAGTACTATGAGCATGCCAGGGAACTCAGGTATTGAATCAACTCGCCAGTTGTTTAAGCATTTGAAAAAATGCACCGCTCTCCTTATATTTACATGCTGAAATAACTGAAAGATACTTTAACATAGCCTGATGGAAACAGCAAAACTTATCCGGTTTTTTTCCGGATAATCCGGAACTGTGCCTGAAAGGCGGTGTATCTGTTTCGGGATTAACTATATGGCTAAAATAAAGATACTTCCTCCCCAGATTGCCAATAAAATTGCCGCCGGAGAAGTAGTGGATCGTCCGGCTGCGGTTGTAAAGGAGCTGGTTGAGAACGCCATTGATGCCGAATCCACTTCTATAACCGTAGTTCTTGAGCAATCCGGAAAAAAATTAATACAGGTGATTGATGATGGGGCTGGTATTACGGAAGAAGATGTTCCGCTGGCTTTTCAAAGGCATGCCACCAGTAAAATAGGAACCGTGAGCGATCTGGATAATATAATTACCCTGGGCTTTCGGGGAGAAGCACTTCCCAGTATTGCATCCGTTTCACAGATGGAAATGAAAACCTGTCCGAAAGGAAATTCAATAGGCGTTTACGTCCATCTGGAAGGGGGTTCGGTGACGCGGCAGGAGCAGACCGCCATGAATCACGGGACTGTATTTACTGTCAGGAATCTATTCTATAATACACCAGCCCGCCGTAATTTTTTACGGGCAGATGTAACCGAGCTGAATCATATTAATAAAGTCCTGAAACGATTCTTTCTGGGATATCCCGGGATCGCATTTACCGTTATTCATAATGAGAAAAAGATTTATGATCTCCCCGCTGCCGATATTGAAAATCGCCTGACTCAGTTATTCGGAAACGAATTATACGAAGGGATGGTTTTTGTTCGGGAGGAAATCAGTGAAATTGAGCTGGAAGGATATATTTGCCGGCCGGATATGGCCCGGGGAACCTCGGATAACCAGTTCATATTTCTGAACAGGCGTGCCATACAGAACCGCAGTCTGAGCCACGCCGTTTTACAGGGATATGGTAATCTTATTGACCGCTCGCAGTATCCCCAATTTGTACTTTTTCTGGATATTCCGCCCCAACTGGTTGACATTAATGTGCATCCGACAAAGATGGAAGTCCGTTTTTCCAATGAACGGGCCATTTATCATCTCTTTTTATCGGCTGTTCGTAAAGCCGTTCAATCAGACAAAATCGTTCCTCATTTTTCCATGGATACCACCGATGAAAATCGCAGGGAAATTGAGCGGCATTTTAAACTTTACCGTCCGCCCCAGTTATCACGGCCGCCGGGCGGTTCAGCGGCAGTTTCTCCCGAGGAAAAGGAAAACCAGCTGACCTTCGGTTATACCGTCCCCCCGGATAGAGCTTTTCAGGAAGAAGAATATGAGAACGGCCGGATCCCCTCTCCGCAGGAATCTCCGGAACAGCCCCGTCTGTGGCAGGTTCACCGCAGATATATCTGTTCCCAGATTAAAAGCGGACTGGTAATTATCGACCAGCATGTTGCACATGAACGAGTGTTATATGAGAAATTTCTGGATTATTTAACCCAGCAGAAAAAAGTACCGTCACAAAAATTACTTTTCCCCCAGACCCTGGAACTGGCGCTGGAAGACTATCTGATCTTCGGTGAAATTAATGAGTGGCTTGAGAAAATAGGCTTTACCATCAGCGAGCTAAGTAACCGGACTATTCTGATTGAAGCCATTCCGGCGGATGTCCGGATCGGTTATGAGGGGAAAGTGCTCCTGGAGATTATTGATTATTACCGGGAAAACCAGGCGAGTGAGTATAAACCGTATGAAAAGATTGCTGCCGCTTTTTCCTGCAAAAATGCCATTAAATCGGGAGAAAAACTAACACAACTGGAAATGGCATCATTAGTGGACCAGCTATTTGCCACCAGAGAACCCTATTTCTGTCCGCACGGACGTCCCGTTATCGTTACCCTGAACCTGGAGGAAATTGATAAAAAGTTCAAAAGGATTTAACAATGAAAGGACATGGGAAAAAAGAGGTTATTGTGCTGGTGGGACCCACCGGGGTTGGAAAAACGGCATTGAGTTCGATCCTGGCGGAAAAGCTTCCGGTTGAAATTATATCGGCCGATTCCCGGCAGATTTATAAATATCTGAATATCGGTACGGCAAAGCCTTCTCCTCAATTGCTGTCCTGTATTCCGCATCAGTTTGTGGACATTCTTGAACTGCATGAATATTACAGTGCGGGCCGCTTCGGACAGGAAGCTCGGCAGGTAATTAAGGAAATATTTTTGCGTAAAAATGTACCACTGGTGGTGGGGGGATCCGGTTTATATGTCAAAGCCCTTAGCGAGGGATTTTTTTCCGAAGACGTTCAGAATTTTAAAGTCCGTGAATTATTGAGAAAGCGCCTGGAAAAAGAGGGATCACTTTCCCTTTACAAGGATCTGGAGCGGGTGGATCCTGAAAGTGCCTCAAGGATTCATACCAATAACGGAAAACGTATCATACGGGCGCTGGAAGTGTACCTGAGTACCGGAGAATGCCTCTCCGAGCTTCACCGTAAGAAGATACCATTGCCTGATTTTACTGTGAGAAAATTCGGATTGCTGAAGGAACGTAGAAATTTGTACCAGGCGATTAATGAACGCGTGGAACAGATGTTTCGTGAGGGACTTATAGCAGAAGTTGCCGGAATTCTGGACATGGGATATGAAAAAAATTTGAACAGTTTAAATACCGTGGGTTATAAAGAGGTAATTAACTATCTGGAAGGCTTAATCGATTATGAAACCTGTATGGAACAGGTCAAGAAAAATTCACGAAATTATGCTAAACGGCAGTTAACATGGTTCCGGGCAGATCAGAACATTCGCTGGTTCATGCTGGATAACAGGACGGGCCTGCATGATGTGGCAGCAGAAATAATCAAAACCTGCTGTAAAGTGAATAATCATGAAACCTCAGACGCCAATGACTCATCTCCCTCATCTCCGTCGAAAGAATGGAAATAAATAGCGGGGAGTAATATTAACCGGGTGATGCTTTGAAAAATATCCGTTTTATAGTCAATCCGAAATCAGGTGTGAATCGCAATCCCAGGCGAATTGTGAAGTGGATCCAGAAAGTGTGCCATGAACATAAAATTGATCATGAGGTGGTTTATACCGGGAATCCCGGCCATGCCACAGACCTGGCACATGAAGCGATAGAAAAGGGCTTTGATATTGTGGCGGTGGTGGGTGGAGATGGAACCATAAACGAAGTCGGCCGGGGATTGTTACACAGCAAAGTAGCCTTGGCAGTTATTCCTTCGGGATCGGGTAACGGTTTTGCTCGGAACTTTAAAATCCCCTTGGAACAATACCGTTCAATCAAAATGCTGACATCTCCCAGGATAATTACCATAGATTCCGGCAGAATCAATAAGCACCAGTTTTTCAATGTGGCTGGTTTCGGACTGGATGCCAACATCAGCCAGAATTTTGAGGAATTCGGCATTCGCGGACCATTACCCTATTTCCTGGTGGGAACCCGTTCATTCCTCAACTATCAGCCCGAGCCGGTTACTTTATACATCGATGACCGCAGAATAGAATTATCACCACTGCTGGTCAGCATTGCCAATGCTCCCGAATATGGAAACGGCGCCATAATCGCTCCGGCGGCCTGTCCCGATGACGGGATTCTGGATATTACCATTCTTGATTATATGCCGGTCTGGAAAGCGGTACCGAATCTCTACCGCCTGTTTAATGGTACCATAGATCAGGTGGAGGGTTTTCATTCTTTCAGGGCAAAATCTGTGGTGATAGAACGTCCTGCCCCCGGCGCCATTCATACCGACGGCAATCCACACCAGGAAAAAGCGGAATTACAGGTGGAAATTATTCCCTCTTCGCTCCGGGTGGTTGTGGGACCCCGCTTCAATAGCTCGAAATCGGAATCTCGCCGTTCCTGAAATTATTGAAAGATCCTTTATTTTTCCAGCAATTGCAGTAGAAAATCCAGCATATGGCCGATGTGTTTCTGCCAGTGCTTTTTATTGGTTTTTACTCTACTGAGGCTGTTTTTGTCTGCATGGTCGGAGACAAGTTTTAACAAAAGGCAGGGTATGGAATACGCAGCCGCTGCCTTGAGGATAGAATAGCTTTCCATATCCACCAGATGACAATCGGTTGTCTTTAGCAGCGTCTCTCTTTCTGCCTTATTCAATACCGGCCGGTGAACAGTGAGAAGGTTCCGGGGTGGAAATCTGTCCAGCAAGGATCTGGGAATAATTCGTGGTAGTTCCGTTACCAGCTTTTCCGTGGAACCCAGTATTTGAACACTTTTGATTGAATATGCCTTATACAGGGGAATATTGTCATCCAGAGCGCCACAAATGCCGAAGTTGATGACCAGTAACGGGCTGAGATCTTTAAAGATGGTTGTCAGCCTGGTGTGAGTATGCAGTGGGCCGGGACCGGTTTCCAGCAGAAAAACAGGGAAAGCATCCCGGCGGAAAAGGGTAAACCCGGAATCCTTCTTTATCCGGGTCATCGCTATGCGCTCAAAAAGCGGTATCGCTTCCTGATGAAGGGCGGTAATAAAAAGAAGGGGAATTATTCCGGGCTTAAATGACTTGAATAAATGCTTGGCCGGTTGATTATTCATATGATAAATCAATTTTTTATTTGAATATGAATAAAATCTCCAGTAAACTAAATGTCAGTTTTGTATATGATTTTGGACCTGTTAAAAACAGAAAGATACCCATCCGGATGATGCCGCGTTAAGCAATTCCTTTGATTATAAAAATAACAGATGGGTTCCATGTAAACAAGATCAGTTTGTCAGAGATAATGATTTATAGACAGTGCAGAGCTGGTCGGGTTGTGTTTCCGGCCAAAGCAGCGGAACAGGCAGTAGTGTTAACTGTGTTTTAAAAAATTTTTTTATATTTTAACTTTGCCCTATTGTTAATTTGCGATGTTGCTGTTAACAATATACTGTACTTAAAAAGAAGGATGATATTGCATATGAAGGTACGAATTTATCGGAAAGATAAAGATATTCCGCTGCCCCGCCGCCAGACCGGGCACTCGGTGGGTTTGGATGTCCATTCAGCAGCCGAGGTGGAACTCTGGCCGGGGAAGATTACCCTGGTACCTACAGGTTTGATAATAGAATCACCCGCCGGCTACTTTTTTAAAATATTTATTAGGAGCGGTTTTGCAATAAAGAACGGGATCAGTCTGGCAAACGATGTGGGAATTGTGGACGAGGATTATTGCGGGCCTGAAGACGAGGTGAAAATTGGTCTGGTAAGACATTATAATCCGCTCGATCCCCAGGGGAATCAGCCTCTGGTTATTAAAAAGGGCACCCGGATAGCCCAGATCATCTTTGAAAAAATTATACTGAATGAGGTGGAATGGGAAGAGCAGGATAGCCCGGATTTTGCCGGAGAATCCCGCGGCGGATTTGGTTCCACCGGTGCCCGCTGATTGATTATTTAGAGGGAACCGGAAACTCCGATCCGGTTCTGACTTCCCAGATCACCGAAATTAGAGTAGGAATAGTCCAGTCTAAGTTTCTGCCAGAAAACACCAAGCCCCAGAGAAAATCCGCTGAGGATGGTTCTCCCGACCGGTTTTACATCCTGATTGATCTGATTTTGATATCCCAGCCGGAATTTCAGGATTTGGCTGATATCAAACTCACCCCCAATGGCAAATCTCTTGAGAAAATCAGTGGCATTATCTCCGCTTACGGTGATATCCTGCAAACTTCCGGTAAGGAGCAAAGGCAGGTGTGCCAGCCGTTTAGCAAATCCGAATTGAACCACCAGCGGGAGTTTTTCTGTTTTTGAGGTATAATTATTGACGGTCTTCCCCAGGTTAAGCATGGAAAATCCCAAGGTCAGATCATTGATTCCCGGCACGGTATAAATGAGTCCGGCGTCCAGCGCCAGCGCTGAGGCATTATAAGTATCCAGCGATGAATAAAGGAATTTCATTCCCAGGCCGTAATCGAAACCTTCTCCCAGGTGATTACTGAAACCTGTTATGAGTGCAAATTCCGAGGCATGTACGATCCGGCCGGTCTCTATTCCGAATTCATCGGTTTCAGTGAAAGATCCGTAATTAAAATACAAAAGTCCTGCATAAACATTGCCTAATTTTCGGACCGGTTGAGCGTAAGCCAGTTGTCCCGCTTTGAAGTCGAGTAAATGATCCACATAATTAATGTCCCATTGCCGTATGGAGTACCCGGCAAGGGCAGCGGGATTATAGAGAATTCCGTGAATGTCATCCTTTATGGCCATCAGGTTTCCTCCCATGGCCGCCCCCCTGGGGCTATACTGACTTCTTAAAAATTCAAAACTTGTTGTACCTGCAGATTGGGAATGAACCTTCAATAGGGGAAGAAGCACCAGAACCAGCGTAATTTTATACATAATTCTCATAAGATGCTCCGATAAGTCTTCTTAGTGATAGTGAAATCGGGTTATTTTTGTTCCCCGGGATAAATTAGTTTACTGCCTGTCCTGATATCAATTTAGAAAATTTTTGACAGCTTTTTCTGATACTTTTTCCAGAATTCCTCACCCTTACCCATCAGGTAGTTGTCAAAATTGACCGTCTCCACATGAGGAACACTGCGTTCCAGGAACCGTTCGGCGATCTCCTGGAATTTATAGGGCATATCGCTCAGGTAAAAATAATTTTTTGCAATGCGGGACTGTTTTGCCAGCATTCCATTGTCTCTGAGAATATTTTCGACCGAAACAGCGGTTTCCACACCACTGTCCACTAATTTTACACCCTGTCCTACCGTTTTCTGGATGGCATTTTTCAACAGGGGATAGTGAGTGCATCCAAGAATTAAGGTATCTATTCCGTTCTCCTTCAGGTTGTGAAGATAGCGTTTTGCGATAAGATAGGTGGTTTCATCTTCCGTCCATCCCTCTTCCACCAGGGGAACAAAAAGGGGACAGGCCCGGGAAAGCACCTGGGTATCCCCGGAAATTTTTATGATTTCTTTCTGATAACTGCTGCTGCGGATGGTAGCTGCAGTGCCGATGACCCCGATTTTTCTTTTGCGGGAATATCTTACAGCAGCCAGGGCGCCGGGTTCAATAACACCAATTATCGGCACATCCAGAACAGCTTTAAGCATGGGAACAGCAATGGCTGAAGCCGTGTTGCAGGCCACCACAATTATTTTCACATTTTTGTCCAGCAGGAAGATAGAGTCTTCCAGTGCAAAACGCCGCACAATTTCTTCTGACTTGGTACCATAAGGAATTCTGGCGGTATCACCAAAATAAATTATACTTTCAAAAGGCAGTTTTTTAATTAATTGTTTGACTACGGTCAGGCCGCCTACACCGGAATCAAAAACACCTATGGGCCGGTTGTCAAAATTTTCGTTTTCAGGAATGTTCATAGAGGCCGGTTAAGTTTGGATTTCGTTATATGAGTGATATGAATAACGGACAGCTCAGATGGTACTTTCATAATCGGTTTTGTAGCGTTGAAGACCATCGAATATACCCTTTGCGATTTTGTACTGATAAGAAGCAGTCTTCAATATTTTAAGATCATAGGAATTGGACAGAAAGCCCGTTTCTACCAGAATATTGGGCATGGTGGCTCCGACCAGCACCCAGAACGGACCCTGTTTTACACCTCTGTTTTTCAGATCCAGGCTCTGGATCTGTTTGTCAATACCCTGCTGAACCAACCCGGCCAGATATTCACTCTGCCGGGAGAAAGCGTTCTGAGCCATGGTTGCCAGTATAGTGTTAATTCCTTTATACTCCTGCCGGGTTTCGGCATCTTCAAATTTAATCACTTCATTTTCTTTCAGTACCACAGAGCGTGCCTGGTCACCTTTTTCCGGACCCAGGATGTAGGTCTCGAAGCCGCTGGCCCGCCGGTTGTCAATTGAGTTGGCATGAATACTGATGAACACTTTGCCATTATTCTCGTTGGCGGTTTTTGTACGTTTCTGCAACGGAATAAATTTATCCGAATCCCGGGTAAAAACAACCTTGACTTCCGGCATTTCCTTCTCAATGATTTTACCCAGTTTAAATGCTACCGCCAGGACGATATCCTTTTCGAAGGTTTTCTTATCCCGGCTTACGGTACCAGGATCTTTACCGCCATGCCCCGGGTCAATAACCACCACATCAATGAGCCATTTCCGGCGTTCTTCTTCCAGCTGCTGTTTGACTTCATCGGATGGTTCGCTTTCTTCCGCAAAATCATCCTCCTCCTTGGTCAGTTCATCTTTCGGCAGATCTTCATCGGTTCTTAATACCACCAGAATTTCATTATTGTCGGGATTATGAATAATTTCCTGAGAGAGTGGTTCCTTCCGCAGGAAAAAGGCCAGACTGGCCAGCTCGGAGAACTGGAATGTTTTTACCCGGCTAACCAGGCCGGCGGGCCGGGTCTTTGCGATACGCTCCTTATCTATTTTTCCGGTATATAAATCAACATGCAGCCAGCCGTATCGCATGTCCGCCGTTACTTCGCCCTCTTTAAAAGTCTTCAGAGTTCTTATGCGGATTACCGTGCCGTTTTCCCTCGCGGAAATCGTGACATCGGTAATGTTCACGTCTTTTTCGCTTATCCGCAGCGACTGTTGCGATTCATTATAGTCCAGATTTAAGGTTGTTCGCCGGTCGAGAAGGGGAAAGAAATATTTGACCGGAACGTGTATCTCGCCCTGCTCCCAGATAGCCTGGGCCGGCATTTGATAGGTCAGTTCATCCACAACCACAAAAGCATTGGCAGCCGTGACCACTACTTTATTTTTGAGAAGATACAATACTATTTTTTTCTTGTCATCATTGAAATAGGTATGATATTGCAGTCCTTTTGCCAGTTTAACGGTGGATATGTAAGCCATCCCATTCTGCCACAGCAGTGGAATTGTAATAGAAGGCTTATTATCAATCTGAATGGTCAGCGTGGTGGAAGAATTATCGGTAGACTGGGAAGGGAGAACGCTGGCAACAATAGCGGCAAAGGTATTTTTTATTTCAAAAAAGACAAAGCCCAGAGACGGTAATAATTTCAGAAAAATTCTTCGATTCATGCCGGGTAATCAACAACCTAAATGAAAATCAAATTAACACAATTGCGTATTTATATCAACCCTAATAATTATCGGCCGTTTCTGCTTCTGGTGTGTCTGTAATTGATTTTATGTTTTCGATTCTTATCATGAGAGTGATACAGTGTTTCAATTAAAACATGATTTAAAAACACAAATTACCGATCGGGTTCCCTGATTTTACTCTTTTTGTATTTTTCAAATATTACCGGCATCTGGCTTTCTCCTCCAATGCCACTTATATCGCTGCCAGCCACGATCGGGGAAAAATCTGTTTTTCAATTCAGGGAGTTAAATCTTAAGGGATAATTTTACCCGACCTCTTTCCAGATCCACCCCAATAACCTTTACTGAAACAACATCACCTACCGATACTATCTTATGGGGATCTCTGACGAATTTTTCTCCCATTTCGCTGACGTGAATGAGGCCGTCACGCTTGAGTCCGATGTCTACAAAGGCACCGAAATCCACCACGTTTCTCACCGTACCCTGCAGAACCATGCCTTCCCGCAGATCTTCCAGTTGCAGCACATCACTCCGCAATAACGGCTTTGGCGTTTCCTCCCGCGGATCTCGTCCCGGCTTTTCCAGGCTGGTCAGAATGTCTTCAAGAGTGGGCTCACCCACTCCGATTTCACTCGCCAGGTTTTGGAGGTTGTCACCCATCTGCCCAACGTGTGATCTGACGGTTTTCCAGTCCGCCGGCCGGTCACTGAGCCTGAATGTTTCCAGGAGCTTGCGGGTGGCATCATAGGATTCAGGATGGATAGAGGTATTATCCAGAGGATTTTCTCCGTCGGGAATACGTAAGAATCCGGCTGACTGCTGAAATGCGATTTCTCCCAATCCCGCTACCTGAATCAATTCCGCCCGTTGCTGAAATTTGCCATGATCATCCCGGTGTTTCACAATGTTTGCCGCCGTACGGCTGCTCAGGCCGGAAATATATTGCAATAAGCTGATTGACGCGGTATTGAGATCGACTCCCACCAGGTTTACAGCACTCTCCACAACGATGTTAAGAGCCTCGCCTAATTTCTTCTGATTGACATCATGCTGGTAGAGACCCACGCCAATACTTTTGGGATCAATTTTAACCAGTTCGGCCAGGGGGTCCATGAGCCTTCTGGCAATTGAGATATTTCCGCGCATGCTTGCATCCAGTTCCGGAAATTCCTTCTGGGCAATTTTGGAGGCGGAGTACACCGAGGCACCGGCCTCACTAACGATGGTATAGTGAACAACTTTTCCAGTGGATTCTTTAATTTCACGAATGAGGTCCGCCGTCATCACTTCTGTTTCCCGCGATGCGGTGCCGTTGCCGATAGCGATTACCTCCACCTTATAATGGTCGATCAGCCGCCTGAGCACGGTTTTTGCCTGAAAGACATCATTCTGGGGAGGATGGGGGAAAATGGTATCTCCTTCCAGATATTTTCCGGTTTCATCAATCACCGCCACCTTGCATCCGGTGCGGAAACCGGGATCGATGCCCATAATAATCTTTCCCTTGAGAGGGGGCTGAAGGAGCAGGTTTCGCAGGTTGGTGCCAAAGACTTTGATGGCATGGTCATCGGCCTTTTCTGTCAATTCATTGCGCAACTCCCGTTCGATGCTGGGTGAAATCAGCCGTTTGTATCCGTCTGCAACCGTAGTGTCAATCATGGATTTGAATATTGAACGATTATTCCGGATGTACTTTCTGCGGATGGCATCCAGCACCTGTTGTTCATCAACATCTATGCGGACTTTCAGAAAATCTTCCCTTTCCCCACGGTTTATGGCCAGGATCCGGTGAGGAACCAGCCGTTTCAGGGGCTCACGGAAATCATAATATAATTCATATTCCGATTGTTTCTCTTCATCCCTTACGCTGCTTACCAGTTCACCTTTTCTGCGGGTGAGTTCCCGCACGGTTTTACGTATTTCGGCATCATCCGAGATAATTTCCGCTATTATATCCTGAGCACCGGCAAGTGCTTCCTCAACAGAATTCACATCTTTTTCCGGATTCACAAAAGGCTTTGCATACTCCTCCGGATCTCCCGTTTCGGCCTCCTGTGATAGAATGATGTCCGCCAGTGGCTCCAGTCCCTTCTCACGTGCCACGGTTGCCCGGGTTCTTTTTTTAGGACGGTAGGGCAGATAGAGATCCTCAATTTCCTGCAGCTTTAATGAGTTTTTGATTTTGGATGCCAGTTCCGGTGTGAGCTTTCCCTGCTCCCCGATAGAGGTCAGAATGGTATCCTTGCGTTCCTGCAGGGCCCGCAGGTAGCGAATCCTATCTTCTATCTGGCGGATATAATCCTCGTCCAGTTTGCCGGTTGCTTCTTTCCGGTAACGCGCGATGAACGGCACGGTATTCCCGCCATCCAGAAGCTCAACCGTGTTGGCAACCTGGAATGCCTTAAGGTTCAATTCCTGTTCGATAATTTGGTAAAAATCTTTCTCGGTCATATAACACCTGTGATCTGTCCTGTATATTTTGCCTTTAACTAATCGGTCCGATGAATCAGTTGTTTCCCGGCTCCAAGAAGGTATGTATTTCCTTTCTTATCACGAAGTTGTACCACTACTTCTACATTGATACCGGGTCCCCATTTGGGGCCGCCACCGCTGGTTTTCTCCAGCCTGGTAAGAGGCCGGCCTGCCGTATATTCGCCTGTTTTTTCCAGTAGGCCCACCCAGTTTTCGCTTCCAGTGATAATCCAGATTTTATCGGCATCAATGCCGGCCGGCAAATATTCCGAATTTACCGGTAGTACGGTTATAACTGCCCGCAACGGTTGGCCATCGGGCGGAGATACCGGCATAAAATCCCGCCAGAGATAGGTTTCCAGAATAACAGCAATTCCGTCTATAGTCACCGTGTCCGGAGCGGACATCAATGCATTGGCTGTGGAATCAGCGGAACGGAGATGTTTTCTGCAGCAAGCACCTGCCAGACAAACCAGTAGAAACAGAATAATCCACCATCGCATGGTTTAACTCCGCTTTTATTGAAAAGAAATGTATTTCAAAAAATGGCAAAATAAAAGTCTAAAAGTATCCGGGTAATTCCGGGTACTGTCAGAAATTCCTGGCCTGAATAATTAATCAATACTTAAACAGAGTTCACGGAGATACATAACATGAATAATTCACCACTGATTACACAGATTGCACAGAAATAATTAATAAACAATGTATCAAAAAATATTTAACCTGAAAAATTTATGGCCACTGAGGCACAGAGC
>CAYWTB010000095.1:0-16797 GCA_964461135.1 uncultured Caldithrix sp.
GGATTTTTGAATTCAGGAAATCCCTAAAATGGCCCGTAACTGTCAAAGTCGAGAAGAACAAGTCCGCAAGCTTGGCCTGTCGCAGAATGTTCAGCACATTACAATTGAGATTGAATTTGCAGATGAGGAATGCCTCCTAATGGGTTCCGGCCAAATGTAAACAGGAATGTCTTCAAATTTTAATCAACCTTATTTCACTCCTGAGTGAAATGCCCGGCCCTACTCCCTCTCTTTTTCCTCTTCCGGGGCAGGCGTAAGTTCCCGCCCCTGTGAATCAATCGGGGAAACTTCAGGGACCTCCCCCGATCCGGCACCCATATCCTTCAGTCTCTGTATGGATGGCATAATACGGCTTTCCAGGGACCCAACCGACTTATTGTAGGATTGCACCGTCATATTCAGGCGTTTTCCCACATCACCCAAATGCCCGCTGAAGGTGACAAAACGGTTATACAGCTCTTTCCCCTGTTCGGCAATCTTCTGGGCATTTTCGGCCAGCTGTAGCTGCATCCAGCCATAGGCAATCACTTTAAGCAGGGCCAACAGTGATACGGGCGAAACAATCAGTACCTTGTTTTCCAGAGCTTCTTCCAGCAGTTTGCCGTCCCTCTCAAAAGCTGCCGTCAATCCGGAATCGTACGGTACTACCATGACCACAAACTCCGGTGAACGGTCAAACTGAGACCAGTAGGCTTTCTGGGCCAGGGCTTTCATATGGTTTCGCATGGCACGGGCATGTTCGTCCAGTTTTTTCCTACGGGCATCCTCTTCCTGTATTTCCTGGGCCTCCAGGTAAGCATTCATGGGCGCTTTTGAATCCACCGGGATAAGTCCCTGGCTGGGAAGATGAATAACCATATCCGGACGCCCTTCTTCCGAGGTTACCTGCTCACTGAAATCCACATAGGAAATCATGCCGGCCATTTCCGCAATCCGGCGCAGCTGTACTTCTCCCCAGCGTCCCCGCACGGTAGTGGATTTGAGGGCCTGCGCGAGATTCAGGGTGGTTTTCTGCAGTTCCTGATATGAGACACCCAGCTGTGACACCTGTTGAATAAGAGCCTGATAAGCCCCTTCACGTTTCTGCTCCAGGTTCCTGATCTGTTTATCCAGTTCCTGCAGATTTTTGCCCAGAGGATCTACCATATTTTTAAACTCTTCCTTCTGAAGTCCCCAGTCACGTTTCTGCAGTTCCAGAACCTCCGATAATTTTTCCCTGGCCTGACCCAGAAACTGTGAGGAATTGGAACTCAGTAAATCTGCCGACAGGGCTTTGAAGGTCTCTTTCAGTTTCTCCTGGGTTAGCTCCAGCCATTTCATGCGTTCTGCATCCGCCTCCAGGTCCTTTTGCAGACGCGTATTTTCTATCAACAGCAAATTCATCCTGCCACTCAGATGTAATTGCTGCAGGAGCCAGCCCAGTAAAAAACCAACGACAACTGCAACAATCACATAAATAATAATCAAACTCATTAAACTTTGCTCCATTTCCGAATTAATCAGGTAAAGGATAATATAAATCATACGGGAAAGTCAAGTATATATTCCGAATGATCATTCCATTTCCCGAAAAACTATTTCCTTTGACCAGCTGTCACCAGTGGTCTTCACCCTCTGGCAATTAAAAATAAGAACCAATAAATCAATTATTTTTATCCGCACGGATTTTAAATAAATAAAATAACGTGAGTACGAGGGAAATTTTAAAATCACTAATTGATAATTGAATCTTCGCACAATATGTCGTTTTGATCGGTGAAAGCATCATTTAATCCACCCGTCAGGACGGCACTGCCGGACGGGCCGGACCGGCCTCCCTGATAAAATAGGGAAGGGACTTTCAAGAAAGTTTCACTCCCGGTGTCCAGCAAAAATTGTGGGACATGCTTAACTTATATATAAGGATGGAGTGCCAGGAGGAAGTGATAATTGCCCTTAAATTGAACGACACTGGATTTATATTCTTATCGGCAAAAGCATATTTTCATTCAATCGTTTGAAAGAGGTTATAAGTGTTCCCTCCGGACACCAATCTGCCCTCGTGCAGAAGAAATGCCCACCAAGCGACATAATCACTATAATTAAAAAGAAACCTGAAATTTTAACACTACAGGCTTTTTAATCACAATAATTATCCTGTATATGACCGGAATTTTCAATGGGGATATTGGTTTATACCGGGTTACCAATATTTACCTGGGGAGAATGAATGCAAATGGCTGCATAAAACTGAGCATCAGTTCGGCAGTTTTCCAATAATCCCGGATATCCAGCGGATGCATTTGTGCCCGAAATCGACCGGCTCACAGTACATCATGGGGCAGGCTCCGCCAATAACGCTGATCCCATTTCCCTCGCAGAAACGGATGGCAGATTCAGAAACGCTGCCGGTACCGAAGGATCGGTGTATCCATACCCGTTGAATGCCCAGTTCTGCACAGCTTTTTACAATATCATCCGCTGCTTCAGGCGGGGTGCAAATAACCACTCCGTCTACTTTTTCAGGTAAACTCCGCAAGTCCAGATAACAGCGGTCTCCTTCCACCTCTTCCGTTTTCGGATTCAGAGGATAAACCGTGTACCCGCTATTTTTCAATTTTTTGTAAATAAGGTTGGCTGCTCCACCCTGTGGATCCCGGGAGACCCCGGCGATGGCAATTTTTTTAAGGGATAAAAAATCATTCACTTTTTCTTTAAATTGATCCATGATTCAATCCTCTAAAATCTGAATTTGTATTAATTTTCAGTCGGCATATCAACTCTATTTTCTTATCAAACAAGCATAAAATTTAAATCATTGACAAGCATTGAGTACACTCATATCACTTTGCAGCCGACAGGTCCGGGGAAATTGCAGCACTTTCCCGCCATTCCCGGTTCCGGTCAATCCAATACCCCCAGATAACAAAAATCCACTGCAACAGCCCCACATCGGCAATGGCTTCGGCACCGGGCGGGGCCGTTCCAAAAATATTAGCACTGTAAATAATTACCAGGAAACCTACCAGTGACCACCATCCATAAACACCCTTGCGGTTTTTAGCCTGTGTGGCAGTGGTGTAAAGATAGACGCCTGCCACAAAAACAGCACCCTCTACAACCAGAGTAGCAGCCAGCGAATTCCATAATCCCAGCCCTACTTTCAGATTAAGGCCGGGAAGTAAGGGCAGATCCGGACGGTGGGTCAACAGGTCCAGTATCCAATGACTTAATACCAGGATCCCTATAACCAGGGAGCCCTTTATGTTTCGCTTGAAAATATAATAAACAGATCCCAGTATTACTCCCCACATTAACACACCTGCCAGACTGTGGGTATAGGGATAGTACGTGAAATTCAACGGTGTAACCACTGTATTCCCGGGCTCCACCACCACCCGCTCAATACCCAGTAGCAGAAGGATGGGCCAGATCAAATCAACCCACTGAGCTGACAGAATAAGCGTACCCAGAGATGGTTTGGAATCGATTTTTTTTGCAGCAAAAGCAGTTCCGAAATGACCGATGAACATCAGAATCTCCTTTAATAATTTTATTCATTCTATCGGAAAATTATGTATATATTAAATTTTGTGTGTTCACATATTCAGTAATTAGATGAGTATGTTCTCCTGCCAGCCCAGTTTGATCAGTTCAATAGCAGAAGGATTTGCCGTACCGAGATGATGCCGGGTATCCGCCATAACAATATGCTTTGCGGGTGGATTCAGAGGGCGGTCATCCCTGAAAAACTCTTTACGTTTGGCGATAATGACTCTTAATCCGGTGGCGTCTACTGCCACCGGATCAAATCCAACCATTAATCCGTTGTAACGCCAGGTATATTCCGTATTAAAATTGTGCGGGCCCACACTATGAAAAAGGGGAGTAAACAGTACCAGGATATTCAGACGGGTTTTATCCTTTACCACCGGTAATTTCCAGATGGATCCCAGATCCGCACAGGAATCGCCATGGTAGTCCGATGGCTTTTCCACGAACATGATGTAATTTTTCAGGAGTGTGCCCACGCCGGACCAGTGATGAGTCCGAATGGGACGCACATTGATAAGAGCTGAGGCATTAATAAAGGTTGAATTTGATAAGACACCCCTGTCCTGCACAGCCATATTTTTTTCCGGAACTCCCGCCTGAAGAATTTTTTTTCTAATGGCATTTTCCAGCTCCGGCGGTGTGGGCAGAAAACGCCATGCATTGGATTTGATTCCGACAATATCCCCGGGTTTAACAATCTCCTTCCAGGCGTCCCCCGGATCCTTCCTGTTCACCAGGGTGCTTATCGCATCGTCCAGCATATTCTGAACAATGATTTCCCTCACACGGTTGTTTTCATCAAACAGATCGGGATGCCGTACCAGGACAACCCGGCTTTTTTTACGGCCCTGAGAAAAGATTTCATTCGGCAGGTTAAGATACAGTGCATTCCCCACAGCCAGTGCAGTACTATTTTTCAGGAATTCACGGCGGGTAATGACTTTCTTTTTCATAATCACCTCAGAATCATATATTGAATCATTTTGATAATCACCGATGTCCCGTATTGGGTTAAACTGAAAGCTGGACGCGTACAACTGAATGCTGCTTCTGTGCAATTCGCTCTGCAGTTTTAATTCATCACATGCAGAGAAAATTTATCTGAATTCCGGTACGCGGTCCAGCAGCTCCAGGGCATTCTCCCGGCCGGATGCTTTAAAAACAGCTTTAACTGCATTTCCCGAGAGCCGGCAGGCAACCCAGCTGCCATCCTCGATCCTAAGCACATGTTGGGGTGGATTTTCCGGCATAAAGTTCCGCAGAAAATCGCGGAAAGCTGCTTCCGCAGCGTTGACCTCGGGATAGGTAACAAGCAATAAAAGACTCCCATCCCGGTATTTTGACAGTACGGCGTCAGTTGTGGAATCGATATGAAATAGATTCTGCTCAGAGATAAAATAATAGGAATTCAGCCAGACTGGATGTTTAAAATAACGGATACTTGCATCCAGCCGGTCCTGTTTGGGCAGAAGGGAAATTATTTTAGGCAGCGGCCCCTTCCGGGCAATCTTTTTATCAAAGACTGCAGCCAGTTCAAACATGGCATTCCTGGATTCCGGCGTTTCCGGGCTGGCCAGAATTGAGATATACCAGCGATCTTTCCAGAAAATGAGCAATCCCGGGTTATACTGGGAACCCTGTCCAAAGGTGGTATCAATCGTTTCCCGGGAATAGGTAAAGACTCCGTAAGCATTTTCGGACCGGCCCATGTCAAAAACATCTACCACCAGGGATGGTTGCTGTTCACGACTGTAGGTAAAATTGATCATTTCCAGAAATCCGTAGGAAAGATAAAGTTCAGCACCTCCATCGATGTAATCATACAGATTATCCTTATTATAACGGCTTTCTGCTTCTCTGGTCCAGCCATAGACAGTATCAGGCAGTAAAAATGAAAAAAAAACATCATCATTATTCATGGATTGTTCTCCTGTTGCCAACGCCCATAAGCATCCGGGTAACAGAAAATAGGGTAAGAACACTTTAAAACCACTTATTTTCACAAATATAACTCCTCATTTCAAATTTAGGGAAACCTCTGCGCCGGTGTAATTGCGATCTTTTACCAGCAACACCTCCCGCAGATCCTTTTCCTGAACCTGCCGGAGGAAATCCTGGAAGGCCACATAATCGGAAGCCTGAATTTCAGGCAGGGAAAGCTGGTGAACATTTTGGATAATCAACTTACCATCTTTAACATTCCCGCTGTATTTTGCACGTCCGAAGGGTGAGAGTAGAGAATCCTGATAGGAGACAATTTCCGGTGTAAATTGATTTGGCAAATGCATTTCCATGTAAAATTCCTGTGTGAAGGGAAATCTTAATTCTATGGAATACGTCCGGGACTTAGACCTGAAGTAGTTGGGGATCTCGAAGGGCGACATTTCCGCAGGTTCAAAAACCAGTTCACCGGCACGTGCCCGGGCAAAAGTGGGCGTATGGAAGTAATAGTCCAGTTGCAGGGGATCCTGTACTGTCTCCATTCCCGAGACGGTAAAAGTATCCAGCGTGGCTCCCACGCATCTTTCCGCAATATAGGTTTCCATCCACAGGTCCGTCTGCTCTGCAGCGGAATAAAAAAAGCCTTCCCGTAGCTCTGAGGCCATGGCTCCCCGGAAACTGGTTCTTCCATGAATTTCGGCACTCCCATTCTCCTGCAATTTTACCTCCCAATGGGTCTCGGCCCGGTTGCTATCCGCCGGGAACTTGGGAGTTATCAGGATGGAACCATGGCCATTATCTCCCACCACCAGAACAGGAACGCCCTGATCATACCAGGGTAACTGGCCGAAAGGACAACCTTTCTCAGTAGCATCCATCCATATACCACCGTCCCCGGCGGGGGGGGAATAGGCTATGGCATGGTTAAAATGAAAAGGTGATGGCAGAGTGGTATCCACCCGGCCATTCTGGCGGGTGCTGATTAACACTGCCGAAACCGGAATATCACTGGCTTCCGCCAGGGAGCAGAGCAAAGTGGCCATGTCCTTGCAGTCTCCATACTGATTGCCCAGAACCTCCGGAGCAGGGTGAGGCTGGTATCCACCAATGCCGATTTCCACTGCAATATATCGTACATTATCGCGAACCCATTCATAGATCCGTTTTAATTTTTCCTGTTCATCCGTTACGCCGGCATTGAGTTTCCCCGCCAGTTCTTCAATAGCAGAATTTGTTTTCTCCCTGGAAGAAGCCAGTTCATCATACCAGCCGGCCACATCATCCCAGGTTTTCACGCCAACCGGGGCAAAAGACAAGCGGGAAATGATTTCCTTTTTAGGAGGCATGGCAAATTCCGAATTAAGTGCCGGAATATTCCGGGCATCCCAGCAGGAGGTAGACTTGAAACCCGCCGGGGTCTTGGTTATCTGAGGATTCAGATCTATATTATATAACCGGAAATTTAAATTCCACTCGGATGGATGAATCAGGGTAAAACGTGAGTGCAGGGTGGGAATTTCATCCTGGAACAGCCAGGAGTGCCATAAGGTCCGTCCCCTGACGCTTACTCGGTAAAAATATTCAATAATTGACCCCGGCTCCAGTGCAGGCATGGTAAAAATTTTAGCACGCTGGTCGGAGTAAAAAATAAAATTCGGATACAGATTTACATCAAAAATATTCTGTTTGTCCAGAACTGTAATTTTACCCCCGGGAGAAATGGTGCGGGCCTGAATATGGTAAATTGTTGCACCGGGAAAGTAAGGAATGACTATGTTGGCATAGCGCTGACCCTCATAATTTAATATTTTGATAATTTTGTGGCGTTCAAATTCACTGAATGAATTGTTTATGTTACTGAAAATTTCCATTCTTCCGTCATCCAGCAGAACGATTGCACCCTCATCCGGAAATTCCTCCCGGCCCGGCGTGTGCTCAATACCAAGATCTTCCCACTGAACTGCTGTCTCCCATTTGCTGTTTCCGGCACAGGAAAAAACCGTGATAACTGCCAACAAAAAGGTGAAAACATGGAAGAAAATGTATTTAAAAGCCATTTTCCATACATCCGATTATATTATTTACCGGAATTAAAAGTAAAAAGAAGTTAGTCCCGATTCAACTTGCAAAATCGCTTTTTTAATATGGTTTATCGTTTTTTACCCAATAAAGCACAGTTATGATCCATCGAATCAAATTTATTAAAGATTACCGGCCGGGAGGTTACTTGTGCGGTGGATACATTCCGAAAAGGAAGTCTTGAGTGTCGTAGAAAACCTGTTTCTCCCCTGGCATGTAAATCCGGAACTTATTCTTTCAGCCAATGGACGGGGGAACCGCAGAAAAGTGAAGTCATACCGTATCACCGGCTGAACAATTTTTAATAAACCACCGGATCAGTTAATCCGGCAAGCGGTCTGGGTGCGTCCCTGCCGGGTCATAACAAACTGCCACAACTGGGTGACTCGTGCCCTGAATCCTCCGGCGCAGCTCAACAGGTAATAACGCCACAGCCGGTAAAACCGCTTACCATATTTTTTCAGGAGTTGGGGCCAGGCACTATTAAAATTAGTATACCATGCCAGCAGTGTCAGATCATAATGCGGACAAAAATTATGCAAATCCTCAATCACGACTATATTTTCCAAAGCATGGCTGATCTGGGCAATGGATGGTAACAACCCGTTTTGGAAGACATATTTGGACGTCCAGACATTGCTGAACCAGAAACCAGAAAAATAACATGCTATTAATCAATGAATTAGAAATAACGGTGGTATACAATAAACCAACCCTCTTGGCCGGTTTTAGTTAGGAAGAAAACAGACTGTTCAGTTCGTGCAGACTCAGCTCATCGAAGTTATTGATGTTCTTGTGGGTATGGCTCAATTCCTGCCGGTTGTGGGTGGTTGTGATGCCGATGACTTTGCAGCTGGCAGACAAAGCCGACTCTACACCGGAAAGAGAATCTTCGATCACAATGCATTTCTGCGGTAAAAAACGGATGGCAGCGGCAGTTTTAAGATAAATCTCGGGATCAGGTTTACTGTTCTCCACCGAATTTCCGTCCAGAATCACATTGAAATACGGCAAGGTGCCGGTCTTTTCCAGGATAAATTGTACATTTGATGGCGGAGCCGAGGTGGCCACCGCCCTGGTAATCCGATTATCCCTGAGCAGATTCAGAAAATTAATGAGCCCTTTCATCGGTTGCAGGTGTGGTGCATAAATTCTTCTGAAAAGAGCTTCCTTTTCATCCTCAAAAACCTTTAGCTGTTCGGGAGACACCGTTTCTCCAAACAAGCTGGTAAGCCAGTCTTTATTAGTCCGGCCGAATATATTGTTCTTCAGTTCATCATCAGTAAGATGATAACCATGCTGATCGCAGAATTGCTGCAGGGCGATTTTATGATAGGGATTACTGTCCACCATCACTCCGTCCATGTCAAAAATTACAGCAAAATCATCTATTTTCATATTTTTTACATCACCTTTTTTAACCAGAGGGATTTTAATCCTCTGCCCCAGAAAATTTACCTTACATTTACTATTATTCTTTTTACCCTCTCCCCACCAGACAGATCTGCAATAAGTTTGATGCATTCTCACTGGCCAGGCGGAATCAATGGGCGGACCATCTGTCTTTCAGCTCAACCTCTTATGAAGCCTTTTTGTCACTGTTTTCTATCCAAATCTTCAGCCGTTTCCCGGATCAATTTCCAGGCTTTTTCCACATGGCGCCTTTCAGTATGGGTCTGTCCGATGCATAATCTCAATGTATAGCGGTTATCTAATTTGGTATGAGTGAGGTACAATTTCCCGCTTCCATTTAATTGTTCTTCCATTTGTTCATTGAAGGCATCACCCTTCTTATGCCTGAAACATACCAAATTCAGGGGGGCCGGGGCAGCCAGTTCAAAGTTGTTATCCTGCTCAATCCAGTGAGCGAAATCCTGCGCCAGCTGAACATGCTTCCGGATGTGATATTGCAGACCTTCAATCCCGTAATGCCGGATTACAAACCACAGTTTAAGTGAGCGGAACCGTCTGCCAAGGGCAATCTGCCAGTCCCGGTAATCAATGACTGCGCCCGATTCAGTAGCCTTATTTTTCAGATATTCCGGAAGTACGCTCAGTGAGCGTATCAGGTCATTACGGTCTGCCACATAAAAACAGTCGCAGTCAAAATTAGTGAACATCCACTTATGCGGATTGAAACAGTAACTGTCCGCATACTCCAGGCCCCGCTGAATGAAACGGAATTCCGGACAGATGGCCGCTGTACCGGACATGGCCGCATCCACATGGAGCCAGATGCCATTTTGCCGGCAAATCGATCCGATTTCCGGCAGGGGATCCATGGCATTGGACGAAGTGGTCCCAACCGTGGCACATACATAACAGGGAATTTTTCCTGCTTTTTTATCTTTTCCGATCTCCTGAGCCAGCATCTCCGGCCGTATGGCAAAATTATTATCTACTGCAATAATATGTAAATTGTCCGTTCCTAATCCGGCAATTTTGACTGCCTTTTCAATGGATGAATGGGCCTGAGTGGAGGCATAAGCCACCAGATTTCCCACGGTTCCACGGGCATTGCTCTGGTAACCGGTTGCCCTCTCGCGCGCCGCCAGCAATGCAACCAGGGACGCACCGGAAGCGGTATCTTGTATAACTCCTCCTCCACTCCCATCGGATTTAAATTTTTCCGGGAGTGCCAGCATATCTGCCAACCAGTCCAGAACATGGGTTTCCAGCTCAGTGCAGGCAGGACTGGTAGCCCAGATCATTCCCTGTACACCCAATCCGGCTGAGAGCAATTCCCCCAGGATTGCCGGTCCTGATGCGTTGGCCGGGAAAAAAGCAAAAAAATCAGGTGACTGCCAGTGAGTAATGCCCGGAAGGATAATTTTTTCCACATCCTGCATCATGTTCTGGAAGGAGTCCCCTTGCCGGGGTGCATTGGGGGGAAGTTTGGAACGAACCTCCCCGGGGGATAGCCGGGACATGACCGGGAAGGATTCAATACGATTATAATAATCCGCGATCCAGTCCAGAAGCAACCGGCCATTCTCCCGAAACTGCTCATTGGTCATATGATAATTTTCGCTCTTAGTCATTTAAACCTCCTGGTTATCTCTCAATGGAAATTCCGTTTATTTTTTTACCGGTTTATAGGACTTCATAATTTTAAGGACTTTTTCCAATGGCAAAGCGTCGGCCGTATGTCCCTGAAATCCGGTAACGGCGGAGGCGGTAAAAAGAGAGTTCAGAATAGCCTCTTCTGTCGCTTCAATTACCGCCATAAACAGAGGTGACAACCGGTCATCCCGCAGGCATTCATAGTGATAAAGAGCATCCTTTGACCGGTCAGGAATTCGCATTTCTTCCGCGGTAGAGAAAGCGAGTACATAATCGCCACTACCATGGGAGGAAATACCGCCGGTCCTGCCCAGACCCAGCATGGCCCGCCTGGCAAGCCGCTTCAGCTGGCGGGCATCCACCGGGGCATCGGTAGCCACCACAATCATGCAGGAGCCATCCCCGGTCTCATTCTGTAACCGCTCCTTATCCAGTTCCCCGCCAACCGGTATGCCCGCAATCTGCAACAGGCCGCCAAAATTGGTCTGAACCAGTATTCCCACGCGATAATCCGTCAAACCGACCGTAACCTGTCGTGAAGCGGTACCAATTCCTCCCTTATAACCAAAACAGACCGTTCCTGTCCCTGCACCCACCGTTCCTTCCCGCACCGTATCTGCCGAAGCCGTTCGAATGGCCTCCATAACATGATCTACCGTCACATACCCGCCACGAATGTCATTCAACCAGCCGTCATTGGTTTCACCCACCACTGGATTCACAGAACGCACCAGGCGGTTTTCCGGAAGCGAGAGAGTAAATTCAATCAGTGCCCGGGCAGCTACAGGAACACTCAGGGTGTTGGTAAGTATTACCGGCGTCTCCAATTGCCCCAGTTCTTCCACCTGTGTAACTCCCATCATTTTGCCGAATCCGTTGGCCACATAGACGGCTGCCGGTACCTTTTCCTGAAAGAGGTTGCCGGCATGGGGAATAATAGCGGTAACCCCGGTCCTGACGTTACTCCCTTCCACCACACTTACCTGCCCTACAGACACCCCCTTCACGTCTGTAATGGCATTTCCGGGTCCCGGTTTTAGAGTCCCGATAATAATTCCATAATCCCTCACCCGCTTTACAGGACGGGTTGCCTGGAAATTACCGACTGATGCCATAAGAAATAACATAATAAAAATTGTCCTGAATAAAGTTATCATCTGAAATGAATAGTCCCGATAAAATTTTTTATGAAGGAAGTATAATTAACAAAATATCATATTACAAATTTTTAGAAAAAGAGACAGGGTTAGTAAAATTGAGAAATATGGCGGGTAAAAAAAATTTAAGGAGATATGCACAGCGATACATTCGTTTGGTAAATTAAAGGACAACCAGTCAGCGGAATTTTAAGCGGGAGAATTATGTAAGTTGCAAATATCAAAATCAGAAAGCAGTCATTGGGAAATTTCTTCTATAACAGTTCTCCCCTGGCCACTGCCTGGACTTTTCCGCCGACTTTAATCACTATTTCCTGTGGCGTTTCCTGTGCTTGCAGAAAGAGAAGCGAGGGTCGTCCAATCTCCATCCCCTGCTCCACCCGTATATCGATCCGGTTCTGGCCGAAATAGTGATGTTTTACCAGATACCCGGCCAGACATCCGTTGGCACTGCCTGTGGCCGGATCTTCCGGAATTCCGAAATAATCAACATATACTCTCACATTTAAGTGGTTTTGGGGATTGTAGCACTCCGGAGCGAAGACCAGAATAGCCTTGGCTTCCGTATTGCGGATCAATTGAAAAAACTTCGCCTTATCGATTGAGGATCGTTTTACGGCCGCTAAATTCCTCAGGGGTGCAATTATGAATGGCAAGCCGGTTGAAACCTCCTGAACGGGAAAACGGTTGTCAATATCATCAGGATTGAGATTAAGAATTTCAGCTATTGTTTTCCGTTCAAATCTCTTCATAAAAGCTGGTGGTTTTTGCGTCATCCATAATAAGTCCGGCTGTTGATCACTATAGGTAAAGTCTATCGGAATCTGTCCCACCTTCAGATTAAGAATCAGACGGTCTACTTGTTTTTTTATGATCTCCTGCTGAATTATAAATGCAGTTCCCAGGGTCGGATGTCCGGCAAAAGGGACTTCTTCCTGCGGAGTGAAAATCCGCACATCATGTCCATCCGCACGGGTCCCGGATTTAAGAATAAAGCTGGTCTCCGAATAGTTCATTTCCCTGGCAAGTTGCTGCATTTCTTCCTGTTTTAGGGATTTCGCATTTAATACCACTGCCAGTTGGTTACCGCTGTATTTTTTCTCCGCAAATACATCTACAATATGAAAAGTGTACATATTCGTTTTACCTCCATTCATTCTGAAGTAGTCTCATTAGTAGGCATTGGCCGTTATCCCCTGCTGTTGAAGACGGCCCTTCAGCTGAACTAAAGCATCCCGGGTAACCGGTAAAATCTTACGCGATGAATAACCGCGGTCCAGTGTATAAATTTGAACCTCAACAGGTTTAATCTCTTTAACGGCTGCGATCCAGGCATCCAGATTATCCGAAGTAAAATTCCCTCCCGGCCCACCTGCAAAAAGGGACTGAATAGTAACATCGGGCAATTCCTTCAAACCGGTGGTGATAGTTTTAAACTTAATTCCCCGTGCGGGACGGTTAAATGCCCGGAAGCATTTTTCAAGTCCGCAGTCCAGCTTCATGATCCTGACGTCAAGTCCGGAGACGGCATCCCGCACGGCAGGCCAGGAGACGGTTGACGAATTGGAAAGAACAGCTGTCCTGGCCTCCGGCAGGTATTGATTTCTCAGGCGTATCACCTGATCCGCAATCGCGGCAAAATCCGGATGCAGGGTTGGTTCGCCGTTGCCTGAAAAGGTAAGGTAAGCGGGAGGGGAAGATAAGCGTTGCAGTGCATCCTCCAGGGCGGTAATTATCTCAGGGATCTGTGGCAAGGGATGGGCTTGCGAGGACGGGCGTGCCCATCCATACTGGCAATAGACACAATTGAATGTGCACAACTTGATCCGAGTCGGAAGGATATTAATTCCCAGGGAGCGTCCCAGCCGGCGGGAATTCACCGGGCCGTAAATGATGCCCCGCTGTAAAGGTATTGTATGATTACTTTTTTTGTCCATTAAGTTCCCTGATTGCTTTGCCAAGTCTGAACATGCCCTGCCTGATTTCTTCTTCGTTTAAACTCGAAATTGAAATACGAAAATATTTATTTTGATTTGAACTGAAAAAATAATATAAACCGGGTGAAACTAAAACACCATTTTTTAAAAGAATGTTTTTGAAGTTCTGTTCACCGGAATATTCTTTTTTTAAGGTTCCCCAGATAGTATATCCGCCGTCCGGCCTGGTCCAGCTGACATTATGTGGCATATATTCCTGCAGTGATTTTAAGGCAACAGACATTCGTTTACGAAAGGTTCGGTGCATTTTCTTCAGGTGCAGATCGTAGTAGCCGTTGCGAAGGAAAGCGGACACTGCAGCCTGCAGCACCCCACTCCCGGTAAGATCAGTGAATCGTTTAATAGCACTCAGGCGCCGGATACATTCTTGGTCAGCAGCAATCCAGCCGATTCTGACTCCTGGAAATAATACTTTGGAGAAAGTACCGAGGTAAATAACCACATGATTTTTATCCATGGACTTGATGGGCAGAACCACTTTACCATAATATTTCATTTCTTCCTCAAATCCATCCTCCACCAGGGGAATGTGGTGTTTCTCACAAATGGACAACAGTTCCTCACGGTGAGTCTGATGGGTGGTTATACCGGTAGGATTCTGGAAATTGGGTATGGTATATACAAACAATAGGGGTTTATTTCGAATCTGCCTGGTGAGGTATTCCAGATCCATACCGTCCGGGCCCATGGGGATTTCCATCAGTTTCAGCCGATGAAAGCGCATGAGGGGGATGACATTTGCATATGTGGGAGATTCAATAGCCACTCTATCTCCCGGTTTTCCCAGTAATGACAATATCAGGTCGATGGCGTGCTGCGCTCCATTGGTAATGAGAATTTCCCCGGCAGAGGTTGATATCCCATGAACCTGCAATCGCCGGGCTATATCCTCACGCAGGGGAAGATATCCCTGATGCTCCCCATATTTGAGCAGTTTCGAACCGATATTCACCAGAACCTGGTTTAAACAGCGCCGGAATTCCGTGGTTGGAAAAATCCGCTCATCCAAATCCAGGGGAGATAAATTAATCAAATCTCCAGGTATTCCGGGAGAGTTTTCTGGCCAGAAATGCAGAAAATGCCGGAATAATTCAGCACTTTCCGGATTACTTATATCAGACCAGTGGAGGATGCTCTCTGCCGCGACCTGGTTTTTCCTGATCACCGGGGGGCGTTTCCTTACGCGGGTATAGGAACCGGGACTGCTTTCTATATATCCCAGGGCAGTCAACTCCAGGTATGCCCGGTAAACGGTGGTACGGTCCACCCCCAGACGATCCGCCAGAATACGGGTGGACGGTAAATTATCACCAACTTTCAGGGAAACGTTTTCGATGAATTCAATAATCTGCTGAATAATCTGCTGAAAAACCGGGGTGTTGCTTTGCCGGTCTATTTTAATTAGAACCATATGGTGTCTCCGCAGAATTTTTTAAATGCAAAATGCGAATAGTATGAAAACTTCCAGTACGCGGGTTTGAATACAGCCGGATTGATAGTAAAAAGCCTGAACCGAAAATATTCCTCGAAACCCAGATGACGGTAAACCGGTACTCCCATTCGGGATGCCCGCAATACTGCTATATGAATCCCCGTTTCTGCCGCTTTATTCATACAATGTGCTGTCATGGTGGTCCCAATGCCTCTTCTCCTGAAAGACGGGACGGTTCCCACAAAGTAAATACCGGCCACCCCGGCAGCCATGAAAAGACTGGTGATTGCCACAGGGCTATCGTCCATAATTCCGATAAAATGCCTGAAAACCGGCCGATTGCTTACATAATCGTAATAAAATAAATCAATAAGAGCTTCAACACAGTACAGCGGCAGTTGAAAGCTCTGTTTTAATATTTTAATATAAATATCCAGATCATAACTGATGGTAATTTCTCTAATTACAAGATTTTTATTAATATCAATCTTCAATGGCCCCGGTTCAATAACCCGGGCCATTGCCGAAGAATCCAGAACATGCTCAAATTTCAAGCGCAACAGCCGCTCAGGTAAATCGGTCGGTGCAGAGCGCGGACTGATCCACCAGCTGGCCGGAAATTTCAATGACTTAATTTGACGGACCAGGTCTTTTATCTGCTGATCACATGTAGGGTATGAATAATGAGCCTCCAGCACGCCATTCCAGGATGGATAGGGGATGCCGGAACAGAGCCAGCTGACTTCATCGTTGCGATAAAAGCACCCCTGCGGAAACCGTGAAAAAAGCAGCCGGTAATCAATAAAATTTTGCTCTATAGCCCAGATCATGGCGTGTTTTGAGGTGTCCTGCAAAATCTCCATAAGATCATATGCTCCGAAACATACTATCATTCTTTTGTCAAATTAAATTTACAGTATTAATTGGTTGGTGAAAACAACCAATTATTATATATTATGACCCCTCCAATATGACCATCAGGCGGCAACAGATTGTGCGATATATATCATAAACGGTTTATCTTAATATACCAATGACCGATGATAAGAGAGAATCACAAACAGGATGAATTGAATTATGGAAAATGTGCTATACCTTTTAGTGGGTTCTCTTTTAACTTTGCTGGGATTTGGGATGAAATGGTATTTAAATGCGCACGACCGGTATGGGAAATACCGGTCAACCACTATAGAGAAGCGACTGGACGCTCATCAGAAAGCATTTAATCTTACTTATGAAATCCAGAAAGGGGCACATCCCGATAAATTTGAGAGCATCTTCAACCATTGCCAGCAGTGGTGGAGTGAAAACAATTTTTACCTTGAACCACATTCCAGGAAGTTGTTTCATGATTGTTACTGGGAACTTCTCATTTTCCATAACAAAACTACCGATCCGAATATGGTAGAGCGCAGACTGCATTTCATTAAAGAAGCCCTTCCGGAAACCCGTAAATATTTAACAGAAGAAATCGGTCTCACCTGGTTGCGTGATCCTTCACCGGAAGAGCTTAAAAACAATCATTCGGGATAAAATCCCCTCCTGTTTTCCGCTTTGCAACACCCTAGAAATTTTTGAGGATAATTTGGCATAG
>CAYWTB010000096.1:0-16541 GCA_964461135.1 uncultured Caldithrix sp.
AAAAACATAATCGTTTACCTAATTTTGTAGGTACTCATTTTTGTGATGAACCATAAAAAGATATTCATGATCCATATTATAAATGGTTTAAGTAGAATTTGTATTGACGAATCTTTTTAAAAGTCGGTAGTCGAGAGAGCCAACATGGTGAATTTTACTAATCTTCCCTTTTGATAAAAAAAGTAAAGTCAAAAATTATTAGATCACTAATTGTAACTGGCAAACGAAATAGAGGTGGGTTACAAAATCATAATAAAGATCTTTGCAAGAGGTCTTTGTTTGGCCGTTACTTATAAGCCTAATTTATCTGAAATTGCCTGCATTGCTTTAATAACGAAATCGATATGTTCATCCAGGGGTATTCCTAATGCAACTGCTCCTTCTCTTATTTCTTCCCTGTTTACCTGTCGCGCAAATGCTTTGTCCTTCATTTTTTTCTTAACGGATTTGACTTCCACCTCTGCCAGCTTCCGGCTTGGCCGTACATAAGCAACGGCCATGATAAATCCGCACAGTTCATCCACAGCAAAAAGAGTTTTAGCCATTAATGTTTTTCTTGGGACGCCGGAATGAGAGGCATGTCCGAGTATTGCCTGTATCCAGTCGTCGGGTACCTGATGTGATCTTAGAATTTCCGCTCCTTTAAAGGGATGGTCATTCAAATCAGGGTATTTCTCATAATCAAAATCATGAATTAAGCCGATAATTCCCCAGATATCTTCGTTTTCATTAAATTTTATGGCATAAGCCTTCATGGCGGCTTCCACTGCCAGAGCATGTTTTATTAAGCCATCTTTGTTTGTGTACTCTGATAGAAGGTGCCAGGCTTCCTCTCGATTCATGGTTTTCCTTATCTTATATTTTTGTTAAGAAATTTTTATGATTCACGGTTTCAGGATGTACTGAAAGCCAGATATATAAAAATGGTATATAGAACAAGAAGTATTAGCCCTTCAATCCTGTGAATATTCCAGCGAATCCTCATAATAGGCCAGATAAGGATTGAAGATAAAATCAAAAATGTAAATTCCATATGAAATAGATTAGGTGCTACCGGAATAGGTTTAATAAGAGAGACCAGACCTCCTATAAATAAAAGGTTAAAAATGTTACTACCGATAACATTGCCCACCACAATATCGGTTTCATGCCGGGTTATCCCAACAATTGTTGTTGCAAGTTCGGGCAGAGAAGTACCCACTGCTATAAGTGTTAATCCGATGACGGTGTCACTGACTCCGAACCTTTTAGCTATACTCATGCCTGCATCAACGGTGATTTTAGAACCGGTTATCAGGATGATTATCCCAACTATAGCTAGAATAAAATAAAGGATCTTCTGTTTGGAACTGATATTTTTTTTACCATTGTTCAGTCTGGAATATTCCTGCATTTGGCGCAGGGAGGTACGAGAGAGATAAGCGAGAAATAAAACCAAACAAATTAATAGAATTAATCCCTCCGGCCGAGAAATAATGTATCCGGTCCTGGCAAAAAAAATGAACAAAAAAGTGGCTCCCAGCATAACTGGGACTTCTTTATATACCCATGATTTTTTGACCTGCAAGTTGGCAATAAATGCTCCAAGTCCAAGAATCAGGCAGATATTTGCGATATTTGATCCGATAATATTGCCAATAGATATTCCCATGGTATTTTGAATTGCCGCAACCAAACTTACCACAAATTCGGGCAGCGATGTTCCAACTGAGACAACGGTCAATCCTATGATAATTTGACTTACTCCCATTGCTTTTGCCAGGTAAGAAGAAAATCGTATGAGTAGTTCAGCACCACCCCATAAAAATGTTAAGCCTGTAACCAAAAGCAAGAATTGTAAAATCATAATACATTTTTTGTTGATGGTGATTTTCAAATGGAAAAAATTTGAGACACTTTTCTTTGTTCCAGAACATCTACCATATCATCATGTTGAAAACCGATATAATCCAGTATTGTACTTTTTGCCAGATCGGGTAAATTGTTTTCTTCACTTAAATGAGCAAGCAGTATCTTTTGCATCTGTCCATTTAAAATAGATTTAAGAAAAATTCCACTGTCATGATTAGAGAGATGACCCACCCGGCTGGCAATGCGTTCCTTTAATTCCCAGGGGTATGGACCATTTAGTAACATTTCCGGATCGTGGTTACTCTCTAATATCACAATTTGGGCTCTCGACAGGTGTTCTTCAACATCCGGTGTAATAACGCCGAGATCTGTGCAGACCGCTACATTGCGATGAGATGTGGAAATTAAGTAGCCAACGGTGGGGATCGCATCGTGGGAGACCCGAAAAGGCTTTAAGACCATATCTTTAATAGGAAATTGTTCTTTCCAGGGACATATTTTTTTGGTCCTTTTAAGAAAATATGTCAAGGTATTGAGAGTATCCGTATGTCCATACACCGGAATGTCAAATTGGTATGACAATACGTCTATACCAGCCACATGATCCCGATGAGCATGTGTGATTACAATTGCATCTAGACTTTCCGGCGGAATATTTATTGATTTTAACCGGTTTTTTATTTGAAGGGCACTGAGCCCTGCATCAACAAGGATTCTAGTTGAATGCGATTCAATGAAAATTGAATTACCCTTACTTCCGCTGGCTAGTGAACAAATTTTCATATAATGTTCCACATGGGTCAATATTTTTAGTAAACAACTGATTAAACCAATTCAAATGGAGAGATTTATTTAACTTCCCGACTTCCTGGTTTTACCAGTGGAATATTCTGGCTGCACAGAGGACATCGGTCAGGTGTATAGGTGACCGCTTTTACTTGGACTGTTGCGAATAAGGGTAGCTCAAAATTGACCGCACCGTCGCTCCTGTCAACAATAGTTCCTACCCCAATCGCATAGCCTTTTGCGTTTTCTACAATTTTAATGACTTCCCTGACGGATCCTCCTGTTGTGACGACGTCCTCGGCAATGAGTACTTTCTTATGAGGTTCAATATGAAATCCCCGGCGCAATACCATTTTTCCCCCTTCTCTCTCCGTGTAAATAAAACGGACATTAAATTGACGGGCTAATTCCTGTCCGACCATAATTCCACCAACAGCCGGTGCAATAACCAGCTCGATATCCTCCTCATCATAATAAAAATCTTTAATATCCGAACAGAATTTTTCAAGATAATTCGGATACTGCAACACCAGTGCACATTGAAAATACTGTGGGCTGTGCAAACCGGAGGATAATAAAAAGTGCCCGGTTTGAAGAGCACCGGTTTCTTCAAAAATCCTGAATGCTTCTTTGCGTTCCATATTGATTTATCTTATTGATTGAAAATTTTTATTTTCGGATCGAAATCGATTTATCTCATTTCTAAAATATTGAGCTTTAACTCGGGCGGTAACAGCAAAGTCTTTTTCAGATGAGGCATACAAAATGCTCCGACCAACATTGATAATAGCAGAACTTGCTGCAGAACCTGCACCATACTGGATGGTTGATTTTAGATTACCACCCTGAGTCCCGATTCCCGGAATGAGAAAGGGCAGGTGAGGAGCAATTTCGCGTATGCTTCCAATATCTTCAGGGTGAGTACCTCCAACAACTAGGCCGCAATTATTGTAAGTCAGATTCCACTCACTAACCTTACGGGCAATTTTCATGTATAATGGTTCTGAATCTATATTCAAATATTGGAAGTCATGTGAACCTTCATTGCTGGTTAAACAAAGAACAAATGTACAACGATCATCAAACTCAAGAAAAGGCTGAATTGAATCGAATCCCATGTAGGGAGAAACCGTTATCGCATCAAACGTATAGGTATTAAAAAATAGGTCCGCATATTTTCTGCAAGAATTTCCGATATCTCCACGTTTGGCATCAGCAATAATAATAGCATCTGATGGAATATACTCCAGTGTTTTTTCCAACAGAGTCCATCCAGCTATCCCCAGAGATTCGTAAAAGGATATATTCGGTTTAAAAGCAATGGCATAAGGTGCCGTAGCTTTAATTATTTCCTTATTAAATGTGAGTAAGGGATCTGATTCATCAAGTAGAAATCTTGGTATTTTTTCGATATCACAATCAAGACCTATGCAGAGAAGAGAATTTTTACTTTTAATGATGTTTTCAAGTTTTGTTTTAAACATATCCTAGAATTTTTTTATCTACGAAATTAAGGTCACCGCCTACCAATTACAACATAAAAATCAATCTTCCAGTGGGTGAATTATACAATAATAAGGATTATCAGTCCGGCTTAATAAATGATTAGAAATAATGTTAAAGTCATTTTATTTTCAAATTGATAATTTTGTTGCAAATTGATAATTTATTATTTGAGGAATTTGCATAAAACAACCGGAGGAATATATATGAAAATTGATATGTCATTTTTAAAAGAGCTGGGAATTAAGAGCAAGAACTATGGAGCGGGATATGGAGAATGGATTCGTAATGACAGTGGACCCGTATTGAAATCAATTTCGCCTATAAATGGTGAGGTGATTGCAGAAATAAATCAGGCTGGCCCCGATGATTATGAACAGATTATTAGCCGGGCACAGGAGGCTTTTTCTCAATGGAGAAACATTCCAGCTCCCAAACGGGGAGAAATTGTTCGTCTTATCGGCCTGGAGTTGAGAAAATATAAGGAACAGTTGGGTCGCCTGGTGTCTCTGGAAATGGGGAAAATACTTCCTGAGGGAAAAGGTGAAGTCCAGGAAATGATTGATATCGCAGATTTTGCTGTTGGTCTTAGTCGTCAACTCTATGGTTTTACCTTCCAGAGCGAGAGATCTAAGCATCGAATGTATGAGCAATGGCATCCTCTGGGATTGGCGGGAATAATTACCGCCTTCAACTTCCCCGTGGCCGTTTGGTCCTGGAATGCCTTGATTGCTGCTGTATGCGGAGATGTTTTGATCTGGAAACCCAGTAGTCATGTTCCACTTTGTGCGATTGCAGTCCAAAATATTGTGGATCGTGTGGTAAAGAATCAGGGATTACCAACGGGTCTTTTTAACACAGTTATAGGACCGGGGTCAACTGTTGGACAAAAAATGTTGGATGATAAACGGGTATCTCTTATTAGTTTTACGGGTAGTATTCCAATGGGGCGACGGGTTGCGGAACATGTTGGAAAACGATTGGGTAGGACTATTCTTGAATTGGGAGGAAATAATGCTATTATAATTACCGAATCTGCTGAACTCAACCTGGTACTTCGTGCAGTTCTTTTTGGTGCCGTAGGGACTGCAGGTCAAAGATGTACCACCACCAGACGGTTGATAATCCATAAAAATATTTATGATAAATTTGTAAAACAACTGGTGAGATCTTATAAACAGATTACGATTGGAAATCCTTTGCAAGAGGGAACGGTTATGGGTCCTCTTGTGGACCAGGCTGCCATGGAGACAATGACCGCCGCACTGGATGAATTGAAAAAAGAAGGTGGCAGAATACTGTATGGAGGTGAAATCCTGAAAGGTGAAAAATATAAAAGTGGATTTTATGTCAGACCCTGTATTGCGGAGGCTGAAAATCATTACAATATTGTTCAGCATGAAACTTTTGCACCTATATTATACCTGATAAAATATAAAACCATAGAAGACGCATTACGTCTGCATAACGATGTCCCTCAAGGATTATCTTCTGCAATTTTTTCAAATAATTTAAAAGAAACCGAATATTTCCTTGGTCCCGAGGGATCGGATTGTGGTATTGCAAATGTAAATATCGGTACCAGCGGTGCTGAAATAGGAGGAGCATTCGGCGGAGAAAAAGAAACCGGCGGTGGACGGGAATCAGGTTCTGATTCTTGGAAAGCATATATGCGTCGCCAGACAAATACTATAAATTGGAGTGATGAATTGCCACTTGCTCAGGGAATAGAATTCGGAGATCTTTGAGTATTTTATTAATTTTTTTCTACTGTTTTATATAAGGCCCCACCGGGGCCTTTTTTCTTTAATGTGCATTTGATTTTACAAATTTTAAAATATTTCCCAGCAAATGTATGGTCTGCAGCTTTTTGAATTTTTAAATTAATCATTGAAATATTTTTCTTTGTTAAATATATGAAGTTAAATAAAAATTAATTGAGATGGAGTAATCATGGAAATTTTAAAATTCCCTGTTTCCAAGCTTGAAATTAATCCAGACTATGAATATCATTGTGGCACTTATAGTCCAATGTTGTTGAAATCTGTAGAGGAGCAGGGGATTTTGTCTCCCTTATGGATTGTGAATAAAAATGGCTTATGCATTATTGATGGCCATCGCCGCCTGAGGCTAGTGCGTCGGTTAGGGATTGTCAGTATACCAGCCATTTTAATTCAGGAAGCCGACCTGGAAGAGGCATTCATTTCGGTATTGAATATTAATCTAAGTCACTTGTCATTGGCATCATTGGAAAAACTGAAAGTAATTTGGAGCGTAAAATGTCATTTTTCCGATCATGCATATTCAAAAGTCATAGAAATTTTAGACTTGGAGTATATCCCTGGACTTTTATCTCTCGCTGCCTGGATCCGTAAAAGTCCGCAATGGTTGCAGAAATATGTGCACTCGGCAAACTTTTCAATTAAACAACTGGATAAAATTCATGAATATTCTATTTATGAATATAAAAACTGGTTAAAATTGGGATCACACCTGTCCTTAAAAGGGGCTGAGTTAATACAAATTCTGGAATCAGTAAATGAAATTTGCCTGAGAGATCAGGTAATCCCTTTAGATTTATGGTTCTCTCTGAATATTGAAGATCTGGTTGAGGGACATTTGACTAGGCATCAGAAGACCGGTAAAGTGAAGGAGAAAATCGAGGAGAAACGTCATCCATGGCTTAATGAGATTAATAAAAAAATGAAGGAATATATTATGAATTTTCCTAATAAATTAAATAAGAATTTTGAGATTCAGTGGGATAGAAATTTAGAAAAACAGGAAATTATCGTAAGTTGTCGGATTCGAAATAATTGGGATATTGACAAATTAACAAAACTACTAAGTGCTAATCATACCCGAGAAAGAATTCTGAATTTACTTGAATTTATGGATCAAATTCCTGACAAAAGATAATACCTTCTAAGAGGTAGACGGAAAGATCAGAAATTCTCAATATTATGTGGAATTTTTAATTCTGCATAATTTATTTTATTCTATTTTTATTAGAATCTCTAGCATTCACTTACTTTATCTGTATTATTTATACATCCAAGCTACACTCTCTGGGCAAATCAAATTTCAAGTAGCGTCATCTTTTTAAGTTCATCCAGTATTGTTCATTTTTCAATTCCCTTTATAGCTTAATAAATCGGCCCCCGTGAGGTTTGAAATAAATGTGCCCGCAAGAGTGTTTTAATTTGATAAATATTGTTTCAGATTCTTTTTTTTAAACCGAATATAAAATTGAATGGAAATAAAATAGTCACGAAAATTGACAATCAATTAATTTTGGTAATCAATAGGAAAACTGATAATAACTGTTCTTTTGGTATGTATTGCAAAATCAGAATTTCAGAGAAAATTTTTCAAAGGAGTTTACTTTATTTGTTGGGAATGATCTATTTTTTATTCCCCCCATTTCTCATAGGGCAATTCACTAATTTTACTTTTGATCATATAGGTTTGGAACAAGGATTGTCACAAAGTACCATTCTGGCCATCACACAGGACAGGGAAGGATATTTATGGCTTGGTACTCAGGAAGGATTAAATCGTTATGATGGATATAATTTTGTCGTATATAAATCAGACCTTTCTAATGAAACGTCACTTTCTGACAACTGGATTACGACGCTCCTTGTAGATCGGGAGGATAACCTTTGGATAGGGACAAATGCCGGTGGTTTAAATCTTTTTAACCGGCAAAATAATAGTTTTATTCGCTTCCGGCACGATCCGAATGATCCGAATAGTTTAAGTGATGATAGAGTTTTAAGTTTGCTGGAAGATAAATCAGGATCAATTTGGATTGGCACCGTGGCGGGCGGTTTAAATCGTCTGGACAAAGCGGGAATGTATTTTGAGCATTTTGAGTTCAAAAAAGGATTGCTTGATTTTATAGGGAAAGTTGATATAACTGCTCTTTTAGAGGATAGTGAGGGTAATATATGGTGGGGGACGAATGGAGAAGGTCTTTTTCACTGGGATTTGGTGAACAGTTCTCTCCATAATTTCACTTATGATCCTCAAAATAAAAAAAGTCTTTCCAATAATAGTGTGTCCGTTCTACATCAGGATAAGAATGGCACGATCTGGGTTGGAACAAATGGTGGGGGACTTAACATATATTATCCGCAGACAAAATCTTTCTTGTCTTTCCAATCTGATGCCGACAATTCTCACAGTATTAGTGATAATCATATCTATACCATATTTGAGGATACTTCAGGATCTATATGGATAGGTACGGATGACGGTTTGAATCAATTTATTACACAAAAAGAACGATTTAATGTAATAAGAAGTGATCCTGCTGATCCAAACAGTCTGTCAAATAGTATGATCCGGTCCATTTATGAAGATCAGGGCGGTATTATCTGGGTTGGAACTTACAGCGGAGCATTGAATAAATTTGACAGTAAAAAGGCAGTATTTAAGAATTTCAGCCAGAATCCGGCAAATCCTAACAGCCTTAGTGATAAAAATGTCTGGTCAATCTGTGAAGATAAGCATGGAAATGTATGGATAGGTACAAATAATGGCTTGAATAAACTCGATCGAAAAAGGCAAATATTTACTGATTATTTTAATGACCCCTCTGATTCGACTAGTATTGGTCATAATCTTATTCGATCAATCTACCAGGATAGAATGGGAGAATTATGGATTGGAACGGAGGGTGGTGGTCTGAATAAGTATGATTATGGGAATGATAATTTTGAAAAATTTATTCATGATCCCAATAATTCTAAAAGTATCAGTGACAATGGTTTAAGACATATTTTCGAGGATGACGAAGGCAATCTATGGATAGCCACACTGAATGGATTAAATATATTTAATAGAGAACAAAAAACATTTAAACGTTATTTTCATGATCCGGGTGATCCTAATAGTCTTTGTGGAAACCATGTACGATGCATTTATCAGGATACACGTGGTGCCATCTGGGTTGGTACTTTTAGTGGTCTTAGCTTATATATTCAAAAAAGTGACAACTTTATATCCTTTTATAATAATCCCTCAAATCCCTCAAGTCTTTCAAATGACCGTGTCTTGTGCCTTCGCGAAGATAAATCCGGTCGTTTTTGGATTGGTACCTATGGGGGGGGATTGGAACAATTGGATCGGGATGAATTTATTTTTACACATTATTCTAGAGAAGATGGTTTACCCAATGATGCAATTTATGGTATCCTTGAAGATAAAGAGGGAAATTTATGGTTAAGTACCAATCAGGGACTGTCAAGATTTAATCCTGATACCCGTAATTTTAAAAACTATGATGTGAATGATGGTTTACAAAGTAATGAATTTAATGGAAATGCTTTTTATAAAAACGAATTAGGAGAAATGTTCTTTGGAGGAATTAATGGTTTTACCGTATTTCATCCGGAACAAGTTAAAAGCAATAAACATGTTCCTCCTATAGTTATCACTTCATTTAAGAAATATGACAAAGAAATTGTGGTTGAGCAGGCTAGGGATGACATGGAATTAATTGAATTATCTTATCGTGATGACTTTTTTTCTTTTGAGTTCGCAGCTTTGGATTTTACTAATCCAGCCCAAAATCAGTACTCATATATGTTGGAAGGATTTGACAAAGATTGGATTAAAAGTGGAACTAGGCGTTTTGCAAACTATACCAATTTGAATGGAGGAAGTTACATCTTTCGTGTGAAGGGATCTAATAATGATGGTGTATGGAATAATGAGGGAACCGCAATCAGATTAGTAATACACCCACCCTTCTGGCAAACTTGGTGGTTCAAGTTTCTTCTTGTAATTCTCATTTTATCAGCTATTTACTTAATAATTACCCTGAGAATGCGAAGTGTGAATTCTCAAAAGAGGAAACTAGAGTTGGAAGTGGCTCAGAGAACAAGAGAATTGAATCAAAGTAATTATGAACTTTTAAGAGCCAAAAAGGATACGGATGATATATTAAATAATGTACATGAGGGTCTCTTTTTATTAAACAAAAATTATGAAATAGGATCACAATATTCACTGACCTTGGAAAAAATGTTAAATGAAAATTCACTTTCCAGCCAAAATTTTTTGGGTTTGCTGCAAAAAAAAGTTTCGGTGGATATTGTGACTAGTACCAGGGAATATCTTCAATTGATGTTTAAAGAAGATGTTGACGAGGAAACTCTCAAAGAATTAAATCCACTTAATGAAGTAGAGATTAATTTTACGGATGAAAATGGGGCATGGATCAATTCCAAATATTTATCATTCAAGTTTAAACGAATTTGGGAAGATGAAATAATTCAAAATTTGATAATTACAGTAACCGATATTACTGAACAGATAATATTGACAAAGAAGTTAAAAATATCTGAGGAGCGAACCCAGAACCAAATGGAATGGCTGGTGAATATATTACACATTAAGCCGGCTTTATTAAATGAATTCCTTGAAGGTGCTGAAAGTGAGTTAAACTATGTAGATTCCTTATTGAAGCATGGAGGCGGAAATGGAAATTTTCAGCATATTTTGGAAGAAATTTTTCGTTCAATCCATTTGATTAAAGGAAATGCTGCATTATTGGATCTAAAATTTTTCGTAGACCTAGCCCATCATTTTGAGGACAAAATAAATGATATTAGAAAAAATCCTCAAATTCAGGGGAAAGATTTTGTGCCATTAGTCCTTAATCTTGGAGAGATTCGGCAAAGCCTTAACGATATCAAAAAATTAATTGAGCGAATAGGTAATTTCCACAAACATTTTACATTGAAAAAAAATATTGAAAGCGATCTGCTTTTAAAATCTATTAAAAATCTAATTGCAAATCTCTCTAAAGATATGCAAAAGAAAGTTGATTTTAATTATACCAATTTTCAAACGTTTTCCTTACCCTATCGCTACCGATTATTAATCAAGGAAATATTGATTCAATTTATCAGAAATTCAATATATCACGGAGTGGAAAGTCCTGAGGAGAGGATTCGATTGAACAAGAGAGAAGCAGCAACTTTATTACTTTCTTCTGAAATTACCGATAAAGAGTACAAAATTAGGTTTAGAGATGATGGGCGAGGACTTCAAATAGAAAAAATGCAAAAAATTGCATTAAATAATAAGAAATTTGCTCAGATGAATATTGAAAGCTGGGATAAGGAACAGATAGCGTCTTTAATATTTGAAACGGGTTTTACAACGGCCGAAAAAGCGAACACTTTAGCGGGCCGAGGGGTCGGAATGGATTTAATAAAGAGAAAATTGGAAAAGATTAATGGTAAAATTTATGTTGAATTCGCAGAGAACAGATTTTGCGAATTTATTGTGGAAATTCCTCTGCAAGATAAAAGAAAAAAGAAGTCGGTAAGTAAAAAGTTGTCCGGGAAAGTAAAGGTTTGAAATTAACTTAAGTGACCAACAGCGTGAGACTATGAATAATTTAATAAAAAAAATAATATTAATTGTTTGAAAGTGAGGGAATAATGCAGGAAAATATTCGTTTGTTGATTGTTGATGATTCAATGACGATTCGTCAGGCAATTGAAAGAAATCTTAAAGAATTTCCACTAGAAGTAGTCGGCAGTGCAGGGGATGGAAGGACAGCTTTGGAATTATTCAAAACTACTAAACCCGATGTTGTAACTCTTGATATCACAATGCCAGAAATGGATGGTATCACTGTACTTGAAGAAATGATGAAGATCAATAAAAATGTTAAGATTATGGTAATAACAGCGCTGAAGGATAAAGCTACTGGATTGAGGGCAATTCAACTGGGAGCCAGAAGTTATTTGATAAAACCTTTTACTTCTGAAAAATTGAAAGCGGCTTTTGGCAGAATGATGGGAAATAATTAAAACATGAATAGGAGAATGTAGTATGAATGAAACAGATCTTCACTTTTTTATTGACAGTACAGTTAATTATTTCGAAGAAATTACCGGAGAGCGTGCAGTTACTGGCATACCTTACCTTAAAGGAAAGGAACCGGTTGTCCTTGATTATTCTGGAATTATTGGAATATCAGGTAAGCGTAAGGGATGTATATATATTACTACAACCAAAGAAATGCTTAAATCCTTGGCGAGTATTATTCTGGATGACAATGAAGCAACACTGGAAACCGTAAAAGATTTGACCGGAGAAATTGCAAATACTATTTCAGGTAATGTCCGGGAAGCTTATGGCAGTAGTTTTATGATTTCAGTGCCGGTTGTTGTAGAAGGGAGGGCTAAAGACATTAGATTACCCGAACAGGTTCAAGCTTTTGTGATACCAATTACCTGGCAGGAAAATAAATCATTTCTCGTGGTATGCCTTGAATAATAGCAAGATTAATATATTTAAATGAAACATCTGGATACAATGAAATTGCATGGAAGAATTTGATAAAAATAAGAAAGATTTCTCGTTGGGATTTGAAAATACAGAGATTACCAACGGGGATAAAACTTCTGAATTGGAAAAAATAACGAATACAATTCTTAAGTATGCCAGAGAAGGAATCTTCTTTCTGAATGAAGATTTGAATATGCATAGTCATTACTCCCATGCACTTGAAGAAATACTTGGGATTCATTATTTGACAGGAAAAAACTTTATCAATTTATTAGAAAATAGAATTCCCTCTCAAATCATAGAAAACACCAAAGAATACTTGGAATTAATGTTTCGGCAGGATTTGGATGAAGATGTGATTAACGAATTAAATCCTCTGGTAGAAACTGAATTCTTCTATGAAGATGAATGGGGAATTTGGACTTCCTCGAAATACTTGTCTTTCAATTTTAAACGAGTAGCGACCCATAATAAGAAAAATCATTTACTCGTAACTATCCATGATGTGACTGAAAAGATATTACTTACCAAAAAAGTTCAACAGATTGAAGAACATACCCAAAAACAAATGGAATGGCTTGTAAATATTCTTCATGTTGAACCAGAAATGTTGAAAGAGTTTTTCATAGGAGTAGAACATGAGTTGTTAAATATGGAAGAAATTTTAAAAAATGCGAAAGATACAAAAAATCACAGGGAATTGATTGAAAATATTTATCGTTCACTCTTCATCATCAAGGGAAATGCATCTCTACTCGATCTCCGATTTTTTACTGACAAAACCAATCAATTTATTAATAAAGTTCTAAAACTTAAAAGTAAATCAGATTTAAGTGGAACAGATTTTGTTCCAATTGTTGTTTCATTGGGTGATATGCGAGAAATATTGAAGGAAGTTCAAACAATTTTCAAACGAATTAGTCATTTTCATAATCATTTTCGAGTCAAACGGGCGTATGAGAGTGAATTATTAGTACATTCTTTAAAAACATTGATAACCAGTTTAAGCAAGCAACTTGGTAAGGGGATAAGATTTGATTATAGAGATTTTGATGCATTAGCTATTCCATATGCTTACAGACAAATGGTAAGGGACATATTATTTCTACTGGTAAGGAATGCGATTTTATATGGAGTAGAAGATCCAGAGCAAAGGAAATCTGCTAATAAAAATCCAAGTGCCCTTATTAAAATTTCTTCAATCATTAATAATGGTTTTCTGGGATTGGTACTTAAACATGATGGTAGGATAGATCGAATTGAACGAATGATACAGAAGTTAGTGACTTACCAACCGCATGAAAAATTGCCTGAGAGTAGTCTAGAAGGAATGCAAGTGACCCAATTATTATTTACTCCTAATGTTCAAATTGATGATGAACGGGAGATTGTTGCCAGTTATTCAATGGATATGGAATTACTCAAAAAGAAATTAAAAGAAAAGGGTGGTCGTTTAAAAATTACTTTTACCAGTGAAGAATGTTGTGAATTTAAAGTTCTCTTACCTTTGAAGAAAAATTGATTTCTGACTAATAAAACCTTATTAAATTTTCATCCACTACATTTTAGCTCATAGAATTGACAATTGAAACAATATTAGTACATTTAAATAAATTGTTAATATTTAGGGTAAAGTTCGACACGGAAAACTTCGTTGTGCTCAATGCAGATTCGAATAGGATCCTTATCGTCATTTCCTTTGTATTTGACCGAGAAAGAATGGAGAGAGATTCTCAGATGGTTTGTTCATGGATTGAGTGGTAAAGCCATAAGTTATGAGACCGGTATTCACCGTTTGCGTATCTATCGTGCTCTTACTAAAGTTAGAGAAACAATGAGTAAAGATATTCCGGAAGTCTTTAGTGGAACCGTAGAGATTGATGAAACCTACATTGGCGGTCAATGGAAGAACAAACGTAATCAATATAAGGCAAAGAAGGCAAAACGGGGAAGAGGAACGGCTAAAACTCCCGTGTTTGGGATCCTGTGCAGAGGTGGAAAAGTGTGGGCCCAGGTTGTTCCTGATGTTGAGGCTAAAACAATTTTGCCATTGATTGACAAACGAGTTAAACAAGGTTCTGTTAGTTGTACGGATACCTGGAAGAGTTACACCGGTATTGCGGCCAAAGGGTATGTGCATCGATTGGTAGAACATGGCAAAGGACAATAGTCGGATAAGAGCGGTAATCATACCGCATTCTCACTTTCCATAACTGGTCTTTGACATGTTTGTTTAATAAAGTTGGTAATTCGAACCAGGTTTATCCATAAACTGCGACATATGGCCCAGATTCTTTGTTTTATCAGGCCACGATATTTGCTTTTATTGTTGCCTAAGTGATAAGCCAGCTGGAAAATAGTCGCTTCGACGTTATTGCGTTTGTTTCGTTTTTCTTTGGGACGTTTCCGCAACTCTCGGCGCAAGTGAGAAGCCCTAATTGCTTGTTGACTAAAATACACCCGAGCTTTGTCCGCATCTATAAACCAGCGGTCTTCTTTACTGGTTTTGATCTTTTTAGCCAGGGTTGCCAGGTAAAATTGGCCGGTCTGGGTATCGGTAACGATTAAGCCGTCGGGTGTCATTTCTAAATCATACCTGGACGAAGCGCCCTGTAGGCCGGTAAAAACCATGTCGATATTCTGGCAGAAAGCATCATTATCCGGGCTTTGATATCCTCCGTCGGCATATACGGTTTCCAGCGGCTGATCGGTTACCTGAATGCTCTCTTCAATGGCCGGCTGGACAAACTCAACATCGGACACATTGGCTTTGTCGACGATGACATTGGTGATCAGGTTGAGAGAATCTTCGTTAATTGTTTCGGTTAGATTGACAGTATAGCCTTTTATTTTCTGATCCTGTTTGTGTCGGTAGGCGCTATCCGGATCATGCGGCGACTGCAAGCTCTCGGCCGTGATTTCTTCTTTGGGCCGCAGCAGAACTTTTTGTTCTTCGGCAACGCTGTACTGTTCATGGAATACCCGCACCAGCAGATGGTATGGCTCCTTGTCCTGACCGGCAAAAATACCGATCAGCTTGTATATCAAAAAACCAAGGGATTGCATCCGCAACTTGATCTCGTCTTTGCTACTACGGTACATGGTTTTTCCAGGATCTTCCTGGGCCAGGTCTTTGAGTTGGTTTACTTCCTCCAAAGCGAGCAGGGCCCGTTGGCCTTTGTTTAGTGACTTGTAAAAGGAGATGAGTGTCTGATGGATAATTTCATAGCGCGAAAAATAGGCGATGTTGCTGCCAATCAGTTTACTGTCCATCCGGATACTGCGGCCATTTACATTATACTCTTTGACCTGCTGTTGGGTAATCGAGGCAAAGGTCTTTTGCAGTAAATCCTCGCCGCTATGACGATCATGTTCATGAATCCGTTTACGAAATAAATAGTAGGTTGATTCTGTGGGGACGGTATCATTCAGGTTAAACAACCCCAGGGCGCTACGCACCAGCAGGTTGAAGCGGCATTGCTCAAAAAGCTGCGAATCGCTCCAGCCGAAGCCTTCTTTGAGGGACATCATCCCGACCAGTACAGATATAGAGGCATTGGGAGCGCCCATGTTGTCGCTGAAAAGAACTTTAAAAATGGACTCATCTACGCGGGATACAATTTCTTTGCGAAACTGGTTGTGCCAGTTATGCTCATCGTTATATTGATGAAGTGATTTGCCGTCAAGCAAATTATAAAAGCTGCCGAAAAGGTCAAGCTGAGGCTCTTTATTGGATTTTTTAAACATCGCTAATCTCTCTTTTCATAGGGGTCTGAACAATGGCATAATTTAATAAAAAACTATGACCCGAGCCAGATATATCAATATGAAAAAATACCTTTTTACAAATAAAACCGCCAACTATAAACTTAACTGAAAAGTATCAGACTTTTCGGAGTGGACTCAATTATAGAAATTTAACGATTGATAAACAGATTAATAAGTTGTTGATATTATTAAAAATAAATTAACATTTAGTGGTAAAAATGTACCTTTACCCATATTTAATTAAGCTCCAGGCTACCATCGGAACCCTCCGTTTCTGAATTCTTGACTCAGCGTTGAGGTTTTATTACACTACAGGG
>CAYWTB010000097.1:0-16460 GCA_964461135.1 uncultured Caldithrix sp.
TCCATTTCTTTTATAAGTTCATTACTTTAGCAACTCTTTTTTAGAAGAACCATATCAATAAACCCCCGGATACAATTGGCCGGGTGAAAATTGATTTCTTCGAGCCTGTGAATGGGATCAAATCCTCACTGGAAAAATACGACTTGCCGGATCGTCCTTACTCCTCGCAAAGCCCCGCTCAAATATCCTGGAAACCGGGCATACTCATAAAAGGTCTGGAAATTGAACTGGAGTGTAAGGAGTGGAAAAGCAATCAATTCAGTTCGGTCCGGTTCACGATTGAGCAGTAAATGCGGTTACATTATTCATACAATGAAACCATTTTCGCTGAATGACGCACCACAATTGAAGGAAGGGAGAAAATAACATATGGCCAATTCAAGATATTACATTTTTAGATAAATTTTTCCCACATTTTTTTCCAGATACGCAGGGAATCATCCCGCTGCTGCGGATTCCAAAAAAACAGATGACTTCCTTCGCCCAGGAATAGTCCTTTATCAACATACGGTTCTTTCAATCCCCGGCGGGAATCATCATTGAGGGAAATCACCACCACCGCAGTAAAAGAACCGGAATATTCTTCCATTTTCTGCAAAACGAAAGCCGGTATTTTAAAATTGTCAATATCTTCCGCTGAAGTCAGAAGCACGATTCTTTCCAGGTGTGGGAAAATGTTTTCCAGAATCTCAGGATACAGATTGGTATCAGTATCGATTTTATAGAAGATAAGAACAAGCTCAGGATCTATTTCCAACCGGAAAGCAGGAAGTTTGGAATCTGGAAGAGGGGCAAGCGGTAAAACTTCAGACAGTCCCGCAAACATATCATCATTTTGTTCAATAAAGAGGGATTCAATAATCTTCATGAGCTACAATTCTGCTAAAAAATTTTGAATTTTATTAATAGTTGATTGATCCAGTTTCCCGATCCGGACATTTTTTCCCGCAATCTCCGGCATAAATTCAGATAAATCTTCCGTATCCTGGCTGCTAGCCTTTTCGGGCGGCAACTCTTCTTCCTTTTGTTTTTCCTTCTGCCAGAAACGCTCCAGACGTCGAAACAAGGTTTTCAGGCTGTTTTTTTTCTTTTTCTCCTGTATCAGGGGTAAACCGGCAGCGGAAGAAATCAGGGCTCCTTTGTCCAGCAGTTCCTGCATGCTTTTCAAAATCTGTAAATTTTCCTGATTCATAACTGCAAAGGTGTTAAAAATAGTCTCGCTATCCCGGCACAAACTTAGAATGGTGCGCTTCATCTTATCTTTTCGGTATGAATCCGGATCTATATTTTCACTGGTCCGGTAAGTTTCTCCCCCCGAATCCAGCTTTTTCATGAGGGTATGCAATTCCTGACTATAGGAAGTGAGCTCGGAAAGAATTTCACCGGTTTCTATTCCCAGTAAATCCTCCTCATCCACCTCTGTGTAATGAATGGTCAGATCAATATTTTGCAGAATAACCAGCTTACGGAGCGCATCCATCCCTTCCAGAGCACGGAAATTGGCCCTTACAATTTGTCCTTTGCGAATATAGACACGTCCGATATGACCAGCGGCATTTATTGAAATCAGGGCATTATTTTCGTTATTATGTGAGATATCCAGGGCTTCCAGCAGGCTGGTCTTCTCAATGCTTTCTTCCAGCGGCGGAAAAGGTGATGCAGCCATATCACCAGCATGTTTTGCATCCAAAACGGTGTTAAGAATTGAAAAAAATTCTTTTCTGGGAAGGGGTATCTGGATAACATTGGCTATGGCCAGAGTTGATACTGCATGAAAATCCTCATGATTTCGCACAACAGGAATAACGGGTAAATAATCCTGCTGATGCTTTCTCAGGAGATCAAGCAGATTACTGACCAGTTGCTTTTTTGCCGGCCAGACTAAGATAACATCTATCAGATCCGTTTCACAGAATGACAAAACTTCCTTAATATCCGAACTCAAATGCACCAGATATTGAGGAAGTATAAGTGAGGACAAGATTTCCCGGCGGTACTTTTCATCCAGTAAATATACTGCAATTTCAAACATTCAGAGGACCCGCTTTATTCATTTATCGGAATTTTTTTGGTCAGTCCGAGTATGGTGGTCTTTATCCCGGAAAAATTTAAAGGGCTGAGAGACAAAACCGGAATGTCAGGGGGAATTTCCAGTTTTTTACGAAGTTCTCCTACCACCTGCTCACTCATTTTAGTAACATTTATTACCCCAATGACAGCAGGGATTTCGTATTCGGCCAGAAACTGCCGGATAAAATATTTCTTGTAATCGAATGATAATTTCTGGGCAAAATCTATCAGAAAGACACATCCGGCTAGCTGGGAGGTTAACAATGGTAACAGGGCAAGCAGTTCATCCCCCATCGAAATTCCCAGGAAAAATAAGCGGGCATTGTGACCAAGCGGGACATCGGTAAGATCCACTCCCCTTTCCTGCACGATCTTTCTGCCGCCCGACCTGGCAATGATACTGATCATTTCCGACTTACTCGCTTCGGAGGAACCCACAATCAGCACCTGCGCTCTTTCCCATCCCGGCCTGAAAAAAGCCTCCAACATCATTTCTCTATCATCATCCGAGAACTCCTCGGCGGGAGTTTCGGCGGAATCAATTTCAATTATTTCCTGTTTCAGAAGATCCTGTAGCGTTCGGATAGTATTATAGGTATTGAGATGGGTCTCTTTCAAAATTTTTTTTAAGGAAGAGCGGGATTCAATCAGGCTCATCACATGAAAGTGGTAGGATGTTTCATCCTGAAGTCCTGTCCCCCGTTTCACTGTGAAAACCGGATTTTCCGAGTGCAACTTATCAAGGAATTCCTGCTGTTTTTTTGCCTCATACCTGAATTCCTGTATCAGGCCATAGGTAGAGCTGCTGACAGGTATTACATCAGAGCCATCAGAAAATTCTTTAAACGAAAGGGTGCCCCTGGAATGGTGTAATAATTGCAGGATTGCATCGTCCTTTTCCTTTCCGCGGTACCAGGCATGCACAATTTTCCCATGGGACACCTTTAATCTGGCCAGCCAACCATCATCGAAAATTTTCATGGTAGCACTTTTTTTCTCATTAACTGCCCGGTTGAGAAAATTCACCAGCGAAAAATCCTTCAGTGGTTTCTGCACGGTGTTTTTGGGCAATCGAGAAGGCAACTCATTCTTACAGAAGGCATGAAAATTTATCAGCCGGATAATGGTATCCGGCCTGGCATGCTCTGCTTCCAGAACCCGGTTTATCCCAGATTGATAATAATTGAGCCGGGTATCCACACCAATTTTTTCGCAATAAATGATCGTAAAATAGCTGCTGATAACCCTTAATTCATCGTAAGTTTCCGGCAGTAGCCGGTAATTCAGGACAATGGCATCCGGCCGGTGAGTTTTTAAATCTATCAGAAGATCCGAAAAATGAGGGAAAATAAAAATTTCATAACCGTTCTGAATGGCGGCATTGACAGTGCTCTGAGCGGCTCTTTGTCCGGATTCAAGCAGGTATATTATGGATGCCATGATTCCGTAACTGAATTAAATGATTTGAAATATAATTTTTAATCAACTGCGAATCAACTTTTCATGAAACATTTCCATTATCGGTCTTTTTGTGTCAAATATTTAAATAAGAGATCATATATGACAATTCCGTAGGCAACAGTAACATTCAGCGATTGTTTGGTACCAAACATGGGAATTTCGATGGCCTTGTCTGCAATTTCTACAATTTTATCCTGTACGCCAAATACTTCATTTCCCACCACCAGGCAAACCGGGAAAATTACTTCAAGATCCGAATAAGGCTGGCTGTGGGAGGTATGTTCAAGTACAATAATCTGGGTACCGCCTTTTCTTAACTCATTCAGAACGAGAAGGGCATCCTCCCGGTAGTCCCACGGGACGGAGTCAACCGCACCCAGTGCCGTTTTATCTATTTCTTTGCGAGGCGGGTATCCGGTTATTCCACTGAGATATAATTTCTGGAGCCGCACGGCATCCGCAGTGCGGAATATTGAACCGACATTGTGAAGACTTCGGATATTATCCAGCAAGGTAAATAAAGGAAATCGGCTGGCTTTTTGCAATTCTTCAGACGAGAGGCGCCGGGCGGTGATTTCCTGATAAGATAATTTTCTCATTTTAACTCCAGCCGGACAACTGATTCTATATGGTAGGTATGAGGAAACATATCCACCGGTTGAATTTCAACCAGCTCATAATACGGTAACAGCGGTTTAACATCCCGCACCATAGTAGTGGGATTACAGGAAACATAAATAATTCTGGGCGGCCGGATCTCCAGCAGTGCGTTTACAATATCCGGGTGCATTCCGGAACGGGGAGGATCCGTCACTACCACATCCGGCTTCTCTTTCCTCTCCAAAATATTATTGCGGATATCCCCGGCCACAAACTCACAGTTCGTGATCTGATTCTGCTTACAATTCCGAGCCGCATCCAGCAGGGCGCTCTCTATCAGTTCAAATCCGACTACCTGCCTGGCAATACGGGACAGAAACATAGCAATAGTTCCGGTGCCGGAATAAAGATCCCAGATTAAGTCGATTCGATCGCCTGCAAATTTTTGCACAACATTATACAGATGTTCGGCCTGTAAAGTATTGGTCTGGAAGAAAGAGTTAGCCGAAATAGTAAAGGTAAAATCTTCGATTTTTTCGGAAATGTAGTTACTACCGTATAAAACATGTTCCTCTTCTCCGAATGCGATCTGGGCAAAACGGGGATTTACGGTATTAATTACGCTTTTTATTTCCGGAACTTCCGCAACCAGCAATTGAGCAAATTCTGACAACGGTTCACTGGCAGCCTGAAAAGTGACAACATTGACCATATACTCATTCCGGGAAAAAGATTTTCTGATAACCAGAAAACGCAATAATCCCTGGTGGGTTTTCAAATTGAATACCGGTAATTTACTCTTACTAAAATACTGTTGTGCGATATTAAGAATTTTATTCATCACATCGTCCTGTAGCCAGCACTTTTCAATATCCATCACGCGATCGAATGAACCCGGTACGTGCAAACCCAACGCAAACCCTTTTTTTACGGCAGGATCGGATAGCTCTTCCGGAATCAGCCAGCGATCAGGGGTAAAGGAAAATTCCATTTTATTGCGGTAAGCAAAAATAAGCGGTGATGGAAGGGCGGAATGAACTATACCGGGTTGTGCATCGGCCAGATGCCGGAAGCTTTCTATGATCTGCTCCCTCTTGAAGCGCAGCTGTTCGCTGTATTCCAGATTCTGCCATTTACATCCACCACAATGTCCGAAATGCCGACAGGGTGCAGGCTGTCGCAAGGAAGAAGGTTGGAGAAGTTTAACCAGCCGTGCGTCACTGTAATTCTTTTTTATTTTTCTGATCCGGACTTCAGCCCGGTCGCCGGGAATTCCACCTTCCACAAAAACCACCTGGTTTTCAAAACGGGCAATTCCCTTACCGCCAAATGCCAGTTTCTCAATATCAAGAATAAGTTCCTGTCCTTTTTTCATTATCCCTCACTAAATACAAATTGAATATTCACAAACATCATCCTGCAATGCACCAGCACATCGACCCTTTTTACCCGTTTCCGGAAAAAATGTTCGCAGCCTGTTCCTCGTGAAAAAACAAGCCTGATTAAAAACACGAAATGGACAGCGATGTCAGATGTCAACTATAACAAGGAACTCATTATTGGAACCATTCCAACCCTTCCTTCATACCATCTACTGTACTGTTAAAAGAGACTTACAGCAATAACCGGCACCTGAAACCTCTCAAAACCACAATTGAATATTCAATCCCGATTAATTGTTACTGTAAATTGATGCAAGAAATTAAAACACGGGCAGAGAAGATGCAATTATTATTGAAGATGGCACTGTCCCGGAAATTAAAAAAAGGAAGAACCATTCATCGATTCTTCCTTTTTATCTGAATGTTGCCGGCATTTATGCTACGGCAGATTGCTGATCGCTTTCCAGTTCTCCGTTGAGGTAGGCTTTATAGGCCGAGAGATCCAGCAGACCATGTCCGGACAAATTAAATACCACGGCTTTTTCGATCCCTTCTTCTTTTGCCTGCAGAGCCTGTTCTATGGCCGCCTGTACTGCATGGGCGGATTCCGGAGCGGGGATGATTCCTTCGCTGCGGGCAAATTGAAGTGCACCATGGAATATGTCCAATTGACCGATGGCCATAGCACTGATCAGGTTATGCTGCAGCAAGGCGCTGACGATGGGTGCCGCCCCGTGGTAACGCAAACCACCGGCATGAATGGGGGGCGGGATGAAATCATGTCCCAGTGTGTACATCTTCATCAGTGGAGTGAAACCGGCGGTATCGCCAAAATCATATTCAATCTTCCCCTGAGTTAACGTGGGACAGGAAGCCGGTTCTACTGCCACAAGGTCGATCTTGCGTCCGTTTATTTTGTCCCGCACAAACGGCAGAGCCAGGCCGGCAAAATTACTGCCCCCGCCATGGCATCCGATCACCACATCCGGATAATCGCCCACCAGCTCAAACTGTTTTTTTGTTTCCTGGCCGATGATGGTCTGATGCAGTAAGACATGGTTCAGTACGCTTCCCAGAGAATACTTGGTCCGGTTATCCTGCAGGGCCGTTTCAATGGCTTCCGAAATGGCAATTCCGAGACTTCCCGGACACTCCGGATCTTTGGCCAGGATTTTACGGCCCGCTTCGGTGCGGTCGGAGGGTGACGCATAGATTTCCGCACCATACAGATTCATCATGGTTTTACGGTAGGGTTTCTGTTGAAAACTGACCTTAACCATAAACACCACGCATTCCATATCGAACAGGTGACAGGCGTAGGCCAGGGAGCTCCCCCACTGCCCTGCCCCGGTTTCAGTAGACAGCTTCCTGGTTCCCTCCAGTTTATTATAGTATGCCTGGGCAATGGCAGTGTTCGGTTTATGGCTGCCGGTGGGAGACACCCCTTCATACTTGTAATAAATTCTGGCAGGAGTTTGCAGGGCCCTCTCCAGCCGGCGTGCTCGGATCAACGGAGTAGGCCGGTAAAGCGTATAAGCCTCGCGCACTTTTTCCGGTATGGCAATTTCACGCTGCGGGCTCATCTCCTGTTCAATCAGGGACATGGGGAAGATAGCAGACATGTCATCAGGTGAAATGGGTTGCCTGGTTCCCGGATGCAGGGGGGGATCCATGCGGAATGGCAGATCCGCCAGAATATTGTAGAAATGAGTAGGAATCTGATCCTCTTTTAACAGAATTTTGGTATCCATGATAATCTCCTTATGGGGTTGCTATAAAACAAAAAACCCGCTGCGGTCTGGCAGCGGGCGATATGAATTATTTAATAATATTCAATTTTATTGAAACGCGTTATTCACCCACCGCCAGCGCAGGCACCACCACCAGGAAAAGGTTTTGTGAGTGAATGTAGCCATTTAAGGATCTCCGAATATTTTTTTGAAAATAGGTTAAGATTGTTAAAATATCAAATAGTTTTTTTAAATATCATAATTACTCCATTAACTCTGAAACCCTTCGTTGTGTCATTGTCCCGGGAAAGACAACTAAATGGCGAGCGCGGTGTTCGTCTGGCCGCCGGACTGGAGAAAAGAACAGGGTAAGTGAGCGTGTATTCATTTGATTCCTCTTTATTTTCAACGATCAGATTTGAGAAACAGAATTCGTTCATTTTAATAAAATTACCACTGCAGCAAGGATTATCAGAGGAACGGAGCCAGAGCCCAAGAGAACCACATTGATCTCCACTATTCTACTTAACCGGCGGAATCTTCAGACAACCATTCTTCAATATCAGAGAGCAGTTATCGTCAAAATAGACCATCAACACCATTTTCCTGGTCTCGATATAGTCGCCCGCTTTTAATCTGTATAGATACACGCCGCTGGCAAAACGGGAGGCATCCCATTCTACCGCGTGAGAACCAGAAAGCAGAGATGCAGAAAGCAGGGTGGCGACTTCTTCTCCAAGAATGTTGAAGATTTTAAGTGCAACTTCGCTGGTTTTGGGAAGGGAGAACTCAATGGTCATCGGATTAAAAGGTTTAGAGTAGTATTGATAAAACAACTAATCAAATGGTCAAGTTTCTCTATCGGTTTTATTATGATAAAATGATTACACTGATAAAAGACGGCAAAAAGGGGAGAGAGTAGATGATCCCTCCCCTTTTAGATAGGGGGATTATATTTAAAATAACCATTTTCCTGGTATTAAGAAATTCCTCAGCACTGATTCTATGGTTATGGCTGGGGAGGAAACGGTGTTAAATCATGGGGGTGATTCATGATGACCACCCATTTCCCATGCACTTTCTGACGAACATCGGTCCAGACTTCCACAAAGGTAGTTGTACCACCACCACCATACGCTGGTTTTAATGTCCTGGTCCAGGTTGCAATGCCGACTGCGTAGACATTGTTGCCAAAACGAAAACGGCTAATCTCGTTAACTTCCAAACTAAGAGATTCATGAGCTTCAAACATATCTTGCACACCGGCACGAACATTGTCCCAGCCACGGACCACCCAGCCGTTCTCAAGTACGAGGATTAAGTCCGGGCTGTTCCAAAAGCAATTCATAACCCCATCGACATCTTTATTGACCCATGCTTCATTTCCAATTTTATTTCATTAAAATCATCTTCCTCATCTCAACATACTCTCCCGCTTTGCAACCTATACAGATACACTCCACTAGTAAAGATTAAGACAAGAATATCTTTCAATGAAAATGAATATTAATCTTTCTATGCTGATTTCAGCATCGGAAACTATCAAACCTGAAATGACTATTTGATTACCTGTCTTAGCATAAAAAAGAAATTCACCCTCATCGATTGCCTGTGAACAATGTCCTGTTGCTATTTAATACCCCGCTTTTCAATCAGCTAACGGGTGGAAAACAGAAGGGGTTTTCCGAAAATATCCTGTTTACTAAAACTAAAACACACCCAGTGTCCGCTTATCGTCGGACAACTGGGTGCTTAATTTTTTCTGACAAAAATACTTAGTTAGTCCTGATCATTCCGCTGGTTTTTCTACTGCTCATTGATAAATCCTTCAACGCTGTAAAATCCACTTTGTCCAGGCTCGTGTATGTAGGTCCACTTAGCAACCAATCCCTTCACAGCGCCTTCTTTACCGGTACCAACAATATAATCTACTATGCTTCCATCAGCGGCTTTCCATCCATGCCACGTCATTTCCCATCTACCGCCATCATCGTCTACAATTAACTCAGCTTTTCCCCATACTTTTCCGCTACCATCCTCTTCTAATTTTTTATTGACATACCAAAAAGATTTTCCATTCCCGCTATTGCTATCAGTTTATTCGAAATGTACCCTCAGCCCTCTCGGGTAATCCAGTTGGATCTCCATTTCCATCAAATGCCCAATATACAAGGCCACGAAAGTGTACATTACGACCCTGCCATTCTACAAATGGCCCATATGCTTCCGTTATTTTACCGTTCGCCAGGAACTTGCATGGATCAGGGGGATTATTTGCATAGGCAACAACTCCAGCATCCCATCCTTTCAAGTATACGTTCCCTTCAACACCGTATTCGTGGATTACAAAGTCTTCATAGAAAGGACTTGCTTGTGAATAACCTCTTGGTTCTCCATGGCTGATGCATATAAACCATATGGTCCTTCTCCAAAATCTATTGTGCCTTCCCAAAAAATGGGAAGGCCACTGCCACCAGGGTCAAGCCGTGGGGAAATGTGAAAAGGGGTATAAGTTGTGCCTATGAGGTTTGCTGTTGGTTTTGCCAAAGAAGCTGGTACCTGATCACTTTGGCCTAATTCAGGAGCTAAAGCACTTTCTTGCTGGCAACCAAAAAAGATCAAAACAGTTACAATAACCAAAAACATAAGAATTAAACGTTTCATAGCATCCTCCTAAATTTTGTTTAAGGATTGATTCAAAATAAATAATACCTCAATTATGAATATGGATTGTGAATAAGCATATATCTCTTATTTTCACCTCCTTTCATTTATTATGCTATATTGACTCTGAATTAAGGATATTAGCTTCCTCACCTCATCAAAACCATCTTCTTTGTTTCCACAAAATCACTTGCTTGTAACCTGTATAGGTAAACACCACTGGCAAGGTTAGAGGCATCCCATTCATATTGGTATGTACCAGCAGCTAACCTATCAGAAACAAGCATCGCCAATTCCTCTCCCAAGATGTTAAAGATTTTGAGAGTCACATTGCTGGCTTTAGGTAGAGAAAATTCAATAGTGGTTGTTGGGTTGAAGGGATTGGGGTAGTTTTGGTGTAAGGTGAATTCTTTTGGAATTGCACGTTCTGAATTTTCCAATCCGACTATCATACTCACTGTACTATCCTGCCAGCATAATGTCCCGTAACTGTAGATATTAATCTTAAAGTTGATGGTATCGATTAAGGAATTGCTATTGGTTATTATGTAACAAGTATTGGGGGATTCCCCCACCCCTCCGGCCGCTATTTCTCCAAATCTCTGACGGGCATTAACTATATTGAGTACCGTCTTATCCTCGGTTAATATTTCAACCTCAACATCACGTGCTGCAGCTCTTAATCCGGTATTTCTGACTGACATTTTCACGTATGCCCTATACCCATTTGTCAGGCGGAGTACCTTGTGAACCTGATAACTGTGAAACACCAGCGGACCGACGGATGTAATAAGATGATCCTCTTCTGTTATAAAACGCTCACCTGTTTTCATATTATTGCTAAGAATTTTTACATTAAAATAGTCCTCTGAAGGAACTGGATCAAAATTATTTCCCCACACGCCATCATCCGAACCGCCATCTCCATGCATTCCATCGTCGAAAAGTGGTACTGAATCCTGGTAACTGCTGTCTAGACTGAAGAAAATAGCATGAGAATTAAACGGATAATTATTGTGATTGACGAAATGAGTGGTTACTTGTAAAGAATCAGTAAATGGTCGAATATAGTTTGGTTTTGGAAGAAGGTTTGTTTTATAAGCATAGATTTTATCCCAGAGAAAAGCGAAACTGGAAAGGACCTCCCCAACCGGAGTCTGATCTAAAAGCCAGATGTTGAAAAAAACAATATATCCATAATTTTCAGCTGGCGAAAAAAACATTTGTGCAGTTGCACCAATTCTTTGGTCATAAAGCCCCCACAGCCATGGTCCAAAACTATTTAGGGAACCATTGGAATGACACCATCCCAATCCCCAAAATCCCGAATTAAAGGGAGCGAAAACTCTGCGAGTCAGCATCATCTGAATGGTGGTATCTTTGAAAATTGTATTTCTCGCAAAAGGGCCATGCTGCATGTAGGCACTTAAAAAATTTGACAGTTGTAAGACACTGGTTCTCAGGTTTTCAGCCGGATAGGCTACATTACTGAGATGGCCCAGAGGAACAGGATTAGAAGTATATCCTACATATGGCATGGCTATATTACTGTTATCCAAACCTGTGAGGAACCAGGAGGTATTATTCATATTGAGTGGTTCAAATATTTTAAGCTGACAGTATTCTTCAAAGGATAAGCCGCTGATGCTTTCCACCAGATAACCAAGCAGTGCAATTCCCACATTGCTTTTAATACACGTTTGACCGGGATGAAGGTTATAAAAATTATGCAAACTGTCAAAGTATAGACCACCGGGCATCAAGTAATTTATAAGAAAACTGTCCAGCGACACCAGCGGATCTCCGGGATAAAAAAAGGGAAAATCATTATTATCTTTGATACTGGAGGTATTAGTTAATAACATTTCAAAAGTAATCGGATCCTGCGGATTATATGAATTATGTACCTCAAGTTCCCTGGGCAGATAGTTGTTGATATCGTCCTCCAGCTGAAACAATCCCTGTTCCCACAACTGCATCACAGCAGTGGCAACGATTGACTCAGAAATTCCACAAATCACAAAAGTGGTTGAATCGTTAACCTGTAAATTCTGAGCAATATTGGCATAACCGTAATTGTTATGCCAGACAGTCTCTCCGTCTTTTAAGATGCATGCCGTGAGGCCGGGAATACTATATCGAGACAGTATTGCCACAATGAAAGAATCAAGCATCGTCTCATTAAAATATGTTACGGTTTCCATCGGGGATTTTATACTTCCTGTAATCCGCTCATGTGGTTTTAACGAATAATCTTTTGAAGGAAACTCATTCTGAGCAAAGGTATGTGAGCAACAAATTATTATTAAAATGATAAAAATGATGTTAGGTTTCATCTGAGCCTCCCTAATTATAGTCTTGACTAATTAGTCTTTTAATTCACAACTTTACTCTCATTACCGTAAATGGTCTGAAAAATATCACATATGTTGCATAACACGAGATTGACCGGCACACCCTCAGCTGTATACCATATACGATATTGATTTCCATCAAACAGAACAGCAGGTTCAATGACACATGCATTGTCCCGACTGCCGGCCGCACCGGGAGTCAGCACCTGATTTCTGGTATTTTTTGTCAAGATGGTTTGGGACCCTTCCCAAGAAAAAAGACGAAAGAACAAAATCAGCCAACAAGCGGATTTTCCTGCCGGCGGAGAATAAAGGTAGAACAAAACGATCTTAGACATGATGAATCCCCTTTATGTTATGGTTGGCATTTTTATTTGAAAAAATAGGATTAATTCCTGTCACGCCTGTCAAGCAAAAATCAGTATGACTGCTGCGCATACGGTTTGGAAACAGTTTTAAACAAAAAAAGTATTTTGTCAGGGTATTGTTCAAAAAATTCATTCCAATTTTCCTGCTCATTTATAGCTTTGCAGATACATGTTGTCTTTTCTGATAAAATTCCTTAAAATTACAATGCCCGTAAGGGGTGCTTCTAAATCATAGAACTCCCCTTGTGTGGCGCGGGACCACCAGTTTAATGACTTGACCGGTCAACTGGTGGTCTTTTTCTTTATAAAACGATCCTGCTGTTTAACTACCTGGCAGAGTGCATAGTGGAGGCTCAAGGCACAAGGACCAAGGCCCAAGGATCAAGACCTCCTTTTTTCTGTTTTTTAATTCTTTGCCCTTTACCCTCGTCATTTCATCAAAATCATCTTCCTGCTCTCAACATAGTTACCTGCCTGTAAACGATACAGGTAAACACCGCTGGCCAGTTTACCGGCATCCCATGTATACTGGTATTTTCCTGTCTTCAGTTTTTCTGAAACCAGTGCATCAACTTCCTGCCCCAGCAGGTTGTAAATTTTGAGTGTTACAAATACTGTTTTGGGTAGAGAGAATTCTATATTTGTGCTGGGATTGAAGGGATTGGGGTAGTTTTGTGAAAGAATATAATCAAATGGTTTTGCATCTGAGATCTGTTCTATACCATCAATTAGAGGCACAATAGGATTATCATAGACTACAACTTTATTAGCGTTCCATCCAGTTACAAATGCATCTAAATCACCGTCATATCCTAAATCGCCTAAACAAACATAATTCGCCCCAAGAAAGTTACCATCAATAGTATTTTTAGTCCAGGTTTGACCAGCATTTTCATTTCTATACCACACGACATCATTAGCATCATGACCGGTTACCGCAATGTCAGGACTGTTATCCAAATCAATATCACCAATATACACACACATAGCATCATTCAGATTGTCGTCTATTATAAATTGAGTCCAGTTTTGACCAGCATTACTGTTTTTATACCACCGTACATCATCTGCATTCCTACCTGCAGCTACAACGTCTAAGGTATCATCTCCATCAATATCGGCAACACGTACGCCCCAGGCACGATCCAGATTTGCATCGATTGTATGTTTGCTCCAGGTTGGATTAGGCAGATCATTCTCATACCAGACAACATCATCAGCTGTTTCTCCAGTCGCGACGACATCAACATCACCATCATAATCCATATCACCAAAAGCAATACACATCGCCACAGCTAAAGCTCCATCAATTGTATGTTTGTTCCAGGTTGTGTTCGGCAAATCATTCTCATACCAGACAACATCATTGGCACTATATCCGGTTGCAACTACATCAGGATCTCCATCACCATCAATGTCTTCTGTTTCTACTACTTCTGCACCATCTAGATTTGCATCGATCGTATGTTTGGACCAAGTTGTATTTGGCAAATCATTTTCGTACCAGACAACATCATCTGTAGCTCCTCCAGCTGCCGCCAGTATATCCAGATCACCGTCTCCATCAAGATCACATAGAAATATACCAACTGCACTATTAAAATTTCCATCTATTAAATATTCAGTCCAGGTAGTGTTATCACCTCCATTTTCATACCAGACGACATCACCGGCACCCCATGAGGTTGCAGCAGCATCCAGGTCACCATCGCCATCGATATCACCAACTTCAACAATAGCCGGATTACTAATACTTGGATCGATCACATGTTGTGACCATTGCCCAAAAAGTGGTGAAAAAATAACCGGTGAAACTACAAGCAAAATAATTGTAAAAAAATTTTTCATTATACACCTCCATTAAATGATTAGTTAAATCTTCACCAACAAAAGATATACCATAAATGTCAATGTCTAACTAAGTCATTTAAAAACAGGAAGATGTAATGATTTTTCTAATAGAATGATATGTGGTATTTCAAAAAAATTCGGAAAGATGGTCGAAATATATTAATGTTTGTTGTTTTTATTAAAGTTACACCCGGAAATATTTCCGAATCAGATAATATTAAAAAGTACCTATATTCAAACTACTAAACTAATACTAATTTAGTGAAGATTGTCATTCTGAACTTGTTTCAGAATCCTGTTAATATTAAATATCTGGATCCTGAAATAAATTCAGGATGACGAAATACTTAATTTTTAAAAATTTTATTTTAATAACTAATTGGTGCCTATAAAATTATAAGTAAATTGTACACCAAAAGTGCGCGGCAAACCGTACCAGGCATATTTAACCGACAGGGGCGCTTTCGCCCGCGTCAGCATATATAATTTGTCGGTTAAATTCTTTCCCCATAAGTAAATTCCCAAAGATCCATCAGAACTCTCATAACCCACTTTTCCATCGATAAGTTCATACCCTGCTATTAGAAAATCCTCTGTATTACTGGCATCAAAATAATAATCGTCTTTGTGAATGAAGTCACCTCTTACACTAAAAGTACCGATATTTACAACAGGTATTTTGTACTCAATTGATAAATTATATTCGGTTTCCGGGGCAAGTTCCAATTTATGACCTTCATAATTGTATTCCGAAATGGCGGTGAATTCATCATATCTTGCATCGACGTAACCGAATGCAGCAGTTAATGAAAGATTTTCAAAAGGAACAGTAATTAACTCCAATTCAAATCCTTTAGATGTTACCTTTGCCGCATTTGTATAAACAGGTAGAGTTAATGGAGCAAAAGGTGGTGGTACAGACTCCCAAATCTCAGTCTGAAAGTCATCGAACTTATTCACAAATGCTGCAGTATTAACACTCAACTTGTTATTTAAAGTAGTTAACTTAACTCCGGCTTCATAACAAACAGAATATTCAGGTTGAAGTTTAAGATACTCAATATTCCGCACAGTAAAGTTACCCCATCCGCCACTTTTATATCCTCAGCTGGTTTTCCCATATATCATTAGTTGGTCGAGAGGATTATATCGTAAGCCAATTTGCGGGGAGAATACACCTTTTGAATATGTATCAGAATAATTATCAAGATTTATGTATAGACCAAGGTTGTTAATTTGATCCCAATGTACTTTTTTATATTCATAGGTATATCTGAGACCTCCGAATAGTGAAAGATTGCTCGTTATATTTAAATTACCATGACAATATCCTGCCAGTGAATTGGACTTAACCGGACCTTCTGATAATAATGAAAAATTAGGTAAAGGAGCATCAGAAGAGGTTTTCAAATTGAATATAAAATCAGAAGTCTGATAAAAGTAAAATAATCCCGAAACAAAATTAAAATGTTTTGAAACGGGAGAGATTAGCCTGAATTCCTCAGTGAAATGAACATACTTGAATGTTAATAAATCGTAGACCCATGCTTCCGGTGATAAATCCTCATCCAGAGTACCCCAGTTTTTAATTTTTCTGAAACCGGTAATAGATTTTAAACTATAATTATTTGAGAATTGATAGGTCATATTTAAAGCGCCGCCAAATATATCCCGGTTTTCAAATTCCTCGGCATTATGAGATACCTCGCGCGGATCTGGTGCTGCTTCATAACCGGATCCGTCTAAGGCTATTCCAATAGTTCTATTATCTCTGCGGTCTTGAAGGGCGTTTAAGCTAATTATGATATCAAGATTCGGAGACGGGAGATATCTGATCTGGAATCTTCCCGTCAAAATATATTGACCATTTAGATCCTTGTTGTTATATAAGTTTGTTACATAGCCATCTCTGCGCATAATTTTTCGATTACGTCCCTAATTTTGTGTAAAAAGAAATAAAGCTATAAAAAGTGAGTCATA
>CAYWTB010000098.1:0-16362 GCA_964461135.1 uncultured Caldithrix sp.
CATTCTACTACAAACGCCAGGAGATTCATAACTTTTTACGACTTCAGGTTAAAAGGGAGGGTTAGTAAAAATAGCATAAGTTGTAGAAGGTTGCTTCAGAACGGGGAGGAATCTTCAGAATAGATTGAAAAAAATGATCTAAATCCTGGAGAGTAAGAGAGACGGTTACTCCAGCAACATTCGTTGGAAGGGCAACAGGGAAAAATTTTATATCAATAGTATTCACTCCGGCATTAGAGTGGCGGGAACAGGATGATTGGGTGAATGGCCGGCCAGGGCTGTTAATCAGACCTGCGCACTGTAGGTATTATCTTCCGTGAAATTATCATTATCTAATCAGAGCTATCTTCTTCACTCATAAGTAATCTCCAGCCCTCCTTGAATTCAAAAAAATACAAGTACCAGCTTTTGAACTGTCTGTTAATCTATATGCGTGTAGTACAAACTGCTACGCAGTAATATAAAAAAAACGACACACATCTTTAGTTTTTGGTACAAATGTCGAATAGATTTATAGAAGTAAGAACTCTTGTGGCGGGAGCCCTTAATTTGAAACAAGCAAAGATGCAACAATAGAAATCGATAGAGGGAAGTGAAGAATTGAAACAGAACATTATTAAAGCTGTCATTCTTTTAAAAATCTCCCGATACTGTCTATCTACAGTACTAATTTTAATGTTATCATTGTGTTTTACCATTACTCTTTTAGCGCAAGGACCTACTAAAGCTTTGGATTTTGATGGTGTGGATGATTATGTTTTAGTCTCCAATCATACCAGTTTACAGATTAGCAATAATATTACCCTGGAGAGTTGGATAAAATTTTCTGCCGATTTCACTCCCTTCTCAACAAACTATCATCAGGGACTGATAGACAAGGGAAATTATAGTCTAAAATTTGATTTTCAATCAGCAAGACTTGTTTTTGAACTCGATGACGCGGCTGCCACCTCTTGGAGCATGTCCCGCAATGGGGGTGAGAGTATGATCGAATCGATGGTCACTTATAATGGCCGATTATATGCCGGACAGGGTAATGGAGCAGGTGCCGGAGACGTTCTGGCATATGGCGGGAGCAGTTGGAGTACCAATTATGATGGTTTCCAGGAAAGCATCCATACTCTGGCGGTCTATGACGGTCGATTATACGCCGGTCAGGGCAGCAGCACCGGCGATGGAGATGTTCTGGTCTACGATGGGAGCACCTGGACTACCAGTATAAATGGCTCACAGGAGAGTATTCACTCCCTGGCTGTCTATAATGATCGGCTGTATGCGGGCCAGGGTAGCGGGACCGGTGATGGCGATATAGGGGTATTTGATGGAACTAACTGGAGTCTTATTTATAACGGTCTCCAGGAAAGTATTCTTTCCCTGGCAGTCTATAACGGCCGGCTATATGCCGGTCAGGGTAGCGGAACCGGTGATGGGGATATACTGGAATATGATGGCAGCAGTTGGGGTATCAGCTACGATGGTTCCCAGGAGAGCATTTATGCCCTGGCGGTTTATAATGGAAAACTCTATGCAGGTCAGGGCAGCGGAACGGGAGATGGTGATATTCTGGTGAACGATGGCAGCAGTTGGAGTATCATCTACGATGGTTCCCAGGAGAGTATTTATTCGCTGGCGGTCTATAATGGCAAGCTATATGCCGGCCAGGGCAGCGGCACTGGTGATGGGGATATAATGGTTTATGATGGGAATACCTGGGGCACCAGTTATAACGGTTCCCAGGAAGGTATCCATTCAATGGCAGAATATAATGGTCGGATATATGCCGGTCAAGGCAGTGGAACAGGCGATGGGGATATCGGAGTTTTTGGAAATAATGTAATTCTAGAAAGTACGCAGTCAAACTGGATAGCCAACCAATGGTATCATGTGGTAGCGTTGTATGATGGTTCAAACATGCGGATAGGGATCAATGGAATACAGGATGCTTTCAGGACCAGTTCTTTTACTATCGAAACCAGTAATACCCCGTTACTTATTGGCTACGATGGCAGCAACAATTATGTGGATGCACATCTTGATGAGATCCGTATATGGAATTTAGCCCTCAATGGTACCCAAGTTCGTAGCAATATGTGCCGCGGGCTTCAGGGAAATGAGGCCGGGCTGGCGGGATACTGGCGCTTTGATGAGGGATCGGGGACCACAGCTAACGATGAAACCGCCAATAATAATGATGGTACCCTTATGAATATGACCTCTGTGAACTGGGTGTGGTCCGGCGCACCGATTGGAGATACCAGCGCCTACGATTATACCGGAACTGTCCCGGGTGATTTTTCTGCCAGCATTGCCCACGGTGATGGTGATAATTTAACAGCTACGGGTGATGGAGGAACCTTAACTGGTATCCAGGTTTACCGGGTGGATGCCAACTCGTTGCGCCAGGATGCTGCACCACCATCCGGCTGGACACTTGATCCATTGCGATACTGGGGTGTATTTGTTGTGGGCACTAACCCTACCTACACCGTGACATATAATTATGATGGTCATCCCGGGATAGAAAATGAAAATGACTTAGGGTTGGCTTTTCGTGATGATCATTCAGATAATTCCTGGGCGGATGTGGGAGCAACATTAGATACTGACGCAAACATTCTTGTAAGAACAGCCCAGACCGGCACGGAGTATACCCTTGGTTCGATGACCGGCGACAATTCCCTTCCAGTTGAACTCTCGATTTTTACAGCCAATGAATCTGATGGACAGGTGCTGCTTTTCTGGCGCACTGAAAGCGAAAGGGGAAATCTAGGTTTTATCTTGAAGCGTTCTTTTGAGGAAGGGGGACCATACACCGAGATTTCTTCTTTCCTGTATAATGAAAATTTAAGGGGACATTTTAATTCAAACACTGCTCATGAATACTCATTTATGGATGAACATGTTAACCCGGGCTTTACTTACTGGTATAAATTAATAGATGTGGATATCAATGGCATGCAGACGGAACATGGTCCTATCAGCGCCACGCCGGGTGTTTCTCCTATTCCTAATCAGTTTGTATTATACCCCGCTTATCCGAATCCTTTTAATCCCAGAACGATAATCAAATATAACTTACCGGTACTCGCAAAGGTAAACTTGAAAATTTATAATATTCTGGGTCAGGAAGTGCTGACATTGGTGAATGAGGAAGTTGAGCCAGGCTATTATGAGCTGTCCTGGGATGGGAGGGATAATCTTGAAAATCAGGTCGCCAGTGGCGTCTATATCTACCGGATGATTGCCGAAACACCGGATGGAAAGAACCGTTTCGTGATGAGCAAACGGATGAACCTGCTTCGATAATCGGACTTCGGTTGAGAATGCAAATCTAATTCAGTTATTTCGAGTCCCGCATTAGCGGGAAGAATTCTGGTATTGAGATTTCTCCGTTCCCCTTTACTAACGCTCCAGGTCAGTCGAAATGACTGGTTTGGGCTGTTGCTTCGCCAAAGTAAATAAGTACCCTGGTTTACAAGGCAAATCTAATTCAGTCATTTCGAGCGAACGAAGTGAGTCGAGAAATCTTCAGATTTAATAAATAAAAAAACCTAAATAGATTCGTATAAATCTTTCCAATCAGGATTCATAGATTCAATAAGTTTAATTTTTTTTTCCCTTCTCCATTTTTTAAGCTGTTTTTCTCTGGTAATAGCATTATAAGAATCACTTAAAATTTCATAATATACAAGATATTTTATATGGTACTTTTTTGAAAATCCTTCAACTAACCCCAGCTTGTGTTCCCAGACTCTACGTTTCAAATCACTGGTCATTCCAATGTAAAGGGTTTTATTTAAACCGGACAGGATATAAACGAAATAATTTTTTTTTATCATATGGCTATTTAAGTTAACAATTTTTTAATTGTCATTTCGAGTCCCGCGAATGCGGGAAGAAATCTAAAAATAAGATTCCTCGATTCCATCCCGACAAGTCGTGATTCCACTCGGAATGACTGATTCAGACTGGTGTTCAGCAAGGACAAAAGGAGACGCCGGTCTAGAAGACAAATCCAATTCAGTCATTTCGAGTGAACGAAGTGAGTCGAGAAATCTGGTATTAAGATTTCTCCGTTCCCCTTTGCTGACGCTCCGGGTCAGTCGAAATGACTGGTCTGGATAGTTCTTTTACGTTAAGATATGATCTCCTGGGAAATTTTCCTTATCTCAACAAGATCATCTTTTTTACTTCCCGAAAATCTCCAGCTTGAATCTGATAATAGTAAATTCCGCTGGGATAATTCCGGGCATCCCACTGATAACTATAGTGACCAGAAAGCAGAGAAGCAGAAAGCAGGTTGGCCACTTCTTCACCCAAAATGTTGAAAATCTTCAAAATCACTTCACTGGTTTTTGGCAGATAAAAATCAATAGTGGTTGTAGGATTAAAGGGATTGGGATAGTTCTGCCTCAACCGGAACTCATCAGTAATGAGGTTTTTCTTTTCAATACTGTTGGGAAATGAATTCAATTTCACGACCCAAAAATCTCCGCCAAGCGGTAAAAGATACGCGGTTTCGCCGGCCAGGACATATCCACCGTCGGTAGTTTGCAAAACGGAATAAGCCCGATCGGTAGCCGAACCTCCAACTGTTTTTATCCATTGGATATTACCGTCGGCATCAGTCCGAATAAAGCAGAAATCCTGGCTTTGGCCGGGATTTAAAGAATTCCCTCCGAAAATATATCCCCCATCAGATGTTTGCTGAACCGATTGTCCAAAATCCCCACCGGTACTGCGATCGAATATTTGCTGCCATTCTACCTGCCCGGATGTATCGGTTTTAATTGCCAGACTGTAGGTATAACCGGCAACAATGATTGTATCAGAAGTACCGAACAGTATATAACCACCATCAGAAGTTTGCTGGACTGAGTAGCAATAATCATTCTGACTGCGCCCGTAAGTCCGGGTCCACAGTGTATCTCCCAGGCTGTCAGTTTTTAACAAATAAAAATCGTTCCTTCCGGCAGTGTGATAATCGGTTCTACCTCCGATTATAAATCCGCCATCAGTTGTTTGGTTGATGCATTCTGCAATCTCATCACCTCCCCGGTTATAAATTTTAAACCAGCCAGTATCACCATTGGCCTCCAGCTTATATATAAAGATGTTATCCCCGCTTCCGGACATATTGTTATAACCGGTATAGACATATCCACTATCGAATGTACAGGTAACATAATTACCCACAGCACCCCGCGTGCCCTGGTAGAAAAATCCCCACAGAGAATCCCCGTTCTCATCGGTCTTAACCAAAAAGGCATTTCTATAACCGGGCGAATTTTGTTTTTCTCCGACAATCACATAACCGCCGTTGGGATCCTCTTTCACGCAATTCGGATAGAAGTTCTGGTTGTTACCAATCACTTTGGTCCATAATGAATCACCGTTCTGGTCCGTTTTAACCAGAAAAGCTTCAACATAATTATCATCCAGAAAATGAGAAGGACCAACCATAATAAAACCGTTATCCGAGGTCTGCTGAATAGAATAGACTGCCTCCCAGCTGCCGCGATGATAATGACGGGTCCAGGCGGTATCAGGCGCCTGGCTGGACACAGTGCTAGGAAATAAACATGCAAGACAGATAACCGCTGACCAAATTGATAAGGACTTTTTCATGAATACCTCCATTCTTCGGGTATTGTTTATTTTATCAGTATCATCTTCTTGACTTCCAGGTATTCTCCGGCTTGTATTTTACAGTAATATATTCCACTTGCAAAATTAGAAGCATTCCACTGCACTTTATGTTCACCGGCTGTTTTTCTTTCATTGAGCAAAGTCACTATTTCCCGCCCGGACAGATCATATACTTTAAGAGAAACAAAGCTGAGAGCTGGGAGCTGAAAGTTGATGGCTGTCGTTGGATTAAAGGGATTGGGATAGTTCTGATATAGCTTGAAATCTGAAATTATTGCAGGATAATCCTCTTCGATGCCCACGACACCCGCTAAATTTCCCAGATGATCAACCCACTGAGCATAGATATCATTTTGGAGCAAACCCAGACGTTCATCTTCCCAGCTGATTATGGCACCACCTGCCCCATCACTGATTAAAACCGGCCAGTATTGTTCACTCGTTGCAGTGCAGATAGCCACGCCATCTGCAGTCCATAAAGAAGCACCGGAGGCATCGAGCCGCTGGGCATAAATATCAGGCTGGCCACCAGCTCTTTGATCCTGCCAGACAATGATGGCGCCTCTACTTCCATCCGCAATAATAGTTGACCGGTCCTGGATATTTGCAGCTGTACAGACCGGAATTCCGTTTGCTGCCCACTGGACATTCCCGGCAGCGTCTATTCGTTGAACATAAATATTACCCTGGTCGTTTCGTAAATCGGTCCAGGCTATTATAGCGTCACCGCTGCCACCGGAGGCAATAGCCACATTGTTTTGTTCGTGTGACTCATTACAGATGGCGACTCCATTTGCGGCCCAGAAAATAGTACCTGAAGAATCGACCCGCTGGGCGTATAGATCTCCGTTGGCACTCCGGAGATCATGCCACACGATATAGGCCGTGCCGTTCTCACTCTCCAAAATTTGAGGATTTTGCTGCCAGCCGGAACTGGTACAGATCCCTATTCCGTCGCTTTGCCAAGATACATTTCCGTTTGGTGCAATATGCTGGGCATAAATGTTAGGATCGGTGAAACCGACCCGTTCATCTTTCCAGACAATAAACGCACCGTCGTTTCCGTCAGGTGCCATTGCTGTGTATGTCTGATTATTAGTAGCTGTGCAGACTGCTGTTCCGTTAACAGTCCATAGCGGGGAACCTGTTCCATCGATACGCTGTGCATAAATATCACCATCTCTGCTCCAGGAGATCAGAGAACCTCCGACACTGTTTGCAATCATCTGATGATAGTTGGATACCCCGGTGATACAAATTGGCATTCCGAATCCTGACCAGAGGGTTAGTCCGGTGCTGTCGGTCCTTTGAGCATAAAGTTTCCCATCAAAAATACCTGTGATGCTTCTCCATACAATAATATTACCTCCACTGCCATCAGTCACGATTTTAGGTTGTACCTGCCCATCTGCCCACTGATAGATGACCATTCCATCGGCTGTCCATAAGGCTTCACCGGCGCTGTTAATTCGTTGCATAAAAATGTCTCCGCCAAAGAGGGTAGATTCATTGCGGTGATCAGACCATACGATATAGGCTCCTCCCTTTCCATCGGACAAAATGGCTGGGGCGAGTTGATCATTGGCAGCGCTACAAATAGGAGTGTTTACGGTGGGATCGCTGCTCCACTGGGCGATTATGGTCAGGGGAATTAAAATTGCACTTATAAGAATGATCCTGAATAATATCTGTAGCTGAGCTGACATAATAAACCTCCTTTGGAATTATTATTTATTCTGGGATCCTTACGCCAAGCCGCAAAGTGCGCAAAGATGTTCCTAATAAGAAAAAAAATTCTTTACATTACTGATAAAAGCTTGTGCGTTTAATAATTAAAATGCTTGGCGTCTTGGCGCCTTTGCGTGAGACCAAATACCACACAATGAGACAAAGCCGGAAACGATACCCTGCTTCCGGCAGATATCTTAGCCATCTCTGGTTTATTCAAATTTCCCGGAAGTTTGGAACTTCCCGGAAGATTTTTATTTCATAAGGATCATCTTCTTTACAGCCTGGTATCCCTCTGCCTGGATGGTGTAGAAGTAAAGCCCGCTGGCTATCCCTGGTGGTTTCCAAAGATAATTGTATCGTCCGGCAGGTAGCTCCTTATTGACCAGGGTTGATATTTTTTGTCCTAAGACATTGTATATCATTATTTTAACTTTCCCGGTTTTCGGTAAGTCGAATTTTATATGCGTTACTGGATTAAAAGGATTGGGATAATTCTGATAGAGTTGATATTCCATCGGAATGGCGGTCAAAGGATCACCAATACCGGTCGTCATTTCGAATACCAGGGTTAATCCCCAGGCGTCCAATGTCCCTGTGTTTCCTGTTTTGCTATCGTAGACTTTTAGAATCCATGCTCCATTGGGATTCATATTCCTGTAAATGGCCAACGGTTGATATGGCTTAAATATCCCAGTGAATGGGGGTATTCCGCTGTTTATGGGTACACTGGCAGAATCGGCCAACCGGGTGTGGAAGAAATTGTCTCCGTCACCTCCTGCCTGATAAATGAGGGTATCCTCCAGGCTTTCATGTAGGAGGGTAATTTCAAGATCACCGACTGCGGTATGCTGTATCGAGTCAATGAGAACATAGACATCGACCAGCTGATACTGCGGCAGCATTTCTACTTCTCCCATATTAACGTTGATAGTATCCATGATAGCTTGCATATCACCAATAATACCATTTATGCCTGACTGGTAGTAGGTCTGGGAATAAATATCCATACTGAAGGAATCTTCCACGGCGAATGCTGAACCCGCGAAAATATTGTCAATAGTTTGTACACTCCAGTAATATTTCTCGGCAGGGATTGGATTTTTAATCTGCCAGCTGGTGAGATGATTGGTATTTCCGAGTTGGGCGATTTTACGTGTTCCATCGACCAGTGCCATGGCAGACATAATTTCCGAACCACCGGGAGTGGTCCCTACTCGTAAATTATAGGTCAGTCCGGCATTGGGAGTGTTCAAATCATTCCCTGGTTGCCAACTCAAGGTTACTGTTGAATTATTGACGAATGCGCTTAATCCTGCAGGCGTGTCAGGTATGGAATTAAAGCCACTATGAACGTTATGATAGATTTCGCAGACAAAATTTCCGGCCTGATCTTCGCCGGCTTGAACAAAGTCCAACTTTCCGTCACTATCATAATCACCGAGATTAACTGTACTATTGAGAAGACCAGTGAGATAAGTAATGATACCCTCAAACGACCCATTTGAGTAACGATATATTTTACTCAGGGGTCGACTTCCCAGGGCTTCGTTGTTACCGCTTAGCAGAATATCCAAATATCCATCATTATCGATATCGCCCCAGGCAACGGCACCATTATGAACACTGTCAATCGCCGCAAGTACGTCTACAAAATTGCCATTCTGATTATTCCTGAATACTTTTGTTACGCAATAAAAGTTTGGTGGCGTATAAGCCAGACCGGACAACAGAATGTCCAGATAGCCATCGGCGTCATAGTCCCCCCATGCAGCGGAACTATTTTTTACCTGTGGCAAAATAATGTTACCATCTTCTGAAAATATCCCATTCTCGTTCTCATATATTTTTGTTACATATCCTGCTTGAGTGGTCCAGCCGCTCAGGAGAATATCCAGATCACCATCCCTGTCATAATCCCCCCATGCAACCGTACAATCCCAGGCACCAATCAGATTGGGATTGATGGTGGTAAAAATGCCGTTACTATTTTGATAAAGAGTCGTTCGGGGATTTCCGGGTATGTGCCACCCTGAAGCCAATAGATCCAGGTCTCCGTCGTTATCATAATCGCCCCAGGCGACGGCACCTTGCGCCATGGGTATAATGCCAGTATTGGTATCAACGAAATTTCCATTATCATTATGATAAAGCCTGGCGTAATAGTTTCCAGCATCTGAACCAGTAATGATTAGATCGAGATCATTATCGTTGTCATAATCACCCCAGGCTAAGGCACTGTTATAGACCCCAACCAGTGTGGCCCCAATATCCACGAAGGTTGAATCGTCATTTCGGTAAATTTTTGAGATGTAGCTGCCCGGAGCATGATAACCGCAAATAGCCAGATCCAGATCGCCATCACTGTCGTAATCCCCCCATTCAACCTCACCGGATTTTATCCCGGTTATTCCGGGTTGCAGTCGGTAAAAGTAGGGAGACTGGGTTTTTAGGTTCAGCTCACTGGTGAATTGTGATCCGGTAAAGGCATTGTCAATTGTTTGCACACTCAAATAATAATCAGCTCCTGGAATCAGTCCTTCAATTTTCCAGGTGGTATCAGTATTGGTATTGCCCATTGCCACTACTTTCCTATAGCCATCCGGATTTGACATGGGCGAAAGGATTTCCGAACCACCCGGCGTTGTGCCCACTCGTAAATTATAACTTAAACCAGTTGAGGGTGTTTGCATATCACTTGCGGGATGCCAGGTGAGTGCTAATGTGGTGTATCCCCTGGCCCACCCAGCATAAGTCGGAGGCGCCGGCGGTGTATTCGCAACTGCGCTGTTATTTCGGAATATTCGAGAATATCTGTTTCCTCCATCTTGAATACCGGTAATAAGTATATCTAAGTCCAGATCATTATCGTAATCTCCCCAGGCGGCGGCACTCCAATAGAAGCCGGTCAGACTAAGGGAAGTGCCGGGGAAGGTATTATTATCATTTTCATATATCTTGGTGATGGAAACATTAAAGGTATCCACGCCGATAACAATAAGGTCTAAGTCGCCGTCATTATCGTAATCTCCCCAACCGCAGGAGCCACTGCGAATACCATCGATATTTGCGTTGATATCCGTAAAAATTCCACTTCCGTCGTTTCTGTATATTTTGGATATCGGTTCAAAGAATCCTTTGTCTCCGCTGAGTAAAATATCCAGATCACCGTCACTATCGTAATCTCCCCAGGCACCACAACCGTTAAAAATTCCGGTTAAGCCAGCGTTAATATCCACAAAGTTAGTATCATCATTGCGGTAAATTTTGGTTGTATATAATCCGGAAGCATAAACCCCGTAAAGCAATATATCCAAATCACTGTCATTGTCAAAATCTCCCCATAATCCCGCTCCTTGCCAGATATCGGTTAATTGAGCACCAATGGGTGAGAAAACCCAACCTGAAACTTGATCCGGACCATCATTTCGATATATGTCGGTGAGATAGGATCCCACGCCACGATTGCCGGTGAGCAGGATATCCAGATCACCATCCGTATCGTAATCTCCCCAGGCCACCGATCCATCCCATACCCCGGGAATATTGGTATTGATATCCACAAAAAGGCCACTGTTATTGTTATATATTTTTGTGATATGGTTAGTTGGATTGCCGCTTTCGGTACCACAAAGGATAATGTCCAGATCGCCATCGTTGTCATAATCCCCCCAGGCGGCACCATAGGAGTTTCCGGGGCTAACCCCGGTGAGGTTTTGATGAAGGTTAAACAGACCCGTGGCCGGATTGTCATTCCGATAGATGAGACTTTGATAGTCGTACCCGGAACTTCGCTGTCCGGTTAAGAGAATATCTAAATCCCCATCATTATCAAAATCACCCCATACCGGTGAACCATGTGATAAATTTTCCAGAGAAGGATCGATCAAGCTGAAGGGTCCTTCTACTGAAATATAGATTGTGGCTGAATCTAAGGCACCCTGCTGATCATTGATTTCGTAAAAAAGAGTATCAGGACCATTATAGCCGGTAGTCGGAGTATAGGTAATGGTTGTATCCCCAAGGTCAATCGTGGCAGTTCCGTGAAGTGGTGTAGTGAGGTTGGATATTATCAATGGATCGTTATCTGGGTCGGAATCGTTTTGCAGCGGGTGTAGTGTGGTGGTAGTACTGGTCAGAATTGTATAATAATCATCAACGGCGGTGGGTGGGTCGTTTGCAGGATTAATAGTCACGAGGAAGGTATCACTGATTGAATGTGAAGCAAAATCGGTGGCGGTAATAATTACCTCACCGCTTCCGAAATAATTCAAGGAAGAATTAACGAATAGTGTAACATTGTTTTGAACATATACCTGGATGTTTGGATTCTGGCTGTGGGTAGTGAATGTCAAAAAGTCGCCGGCATCAGGATCGGAGAAAACTGTGTTTAAGTCCGCCACTACCTGATGCGGTCCGGTATCTTCATCATAAACTAAATCACCAATGGGATTGGAAAGAATTGGAGGGTTATTTGGACCTAACATAAATTCATCGGCCCCGATATCCGGGGTGAATGGGTGGCGTAGTTGAACATCTATATCATCGGTTACTCCAGCTACCGGGATGCCGGCGCCATCCAAAGCCGGCAGGTTGGTGTGCAGATTGGTCTGGGAAGTGAATGCCGGATCGACAGAAATGGAATGGGCATCCATCCCACTGGCAGCCTGCAAGGCAGTTAGATTTGCCTGGTTCCCGTTCCAGCGGGCCAGTACCGGACCCGAAGTAAAAATATCATTATAATCTGATGAATTAATTCCCGAAAAATTATATGCATCATAGGCAATGCCACCACCGGTATTTGCCAAAATATTGTTTATGATATTCAGTCCGGATCCGGTATTTAAATAAATTGCTATTCCGTTGGTTGGGCTGGTGCTGGTGACATTAATACTGTTGTAATAGATATTCTGGTAATTGCAGGTGCTCAAAGACAATGCGGTTCCGGAAGTACTATTACCAATATGGATAAAATTATTGGCGATGAGCCCCGGATTTGTCGGGCTTGCGCCGCAACCCGAGATTCGAAATCCATGATCGTAGGTTATATCCAACTGGTTTTTTTCGATGACAATAGCGCTGTCACAATAGAGAGCAAGCATACCCACATAATCAGCATCGATCTGATTTCCGATAACTTTCATAGCATCCTGATAATAGAGATAGAGACCGGTATATCCATTATTGGAAATGACATTATTCAATATTTTCAGGCCTGTCGGATGCCCCTGATTGGGATTATCCCGCACCAAATGTATGCCAAATGTTCCTTGATTAAATGTATTCCCCTCAATTATCCTGCTGCGAAATTGTGATTCGTTGGAATATAAAATTGCCTGCCTGGCATCATTACCGGTAGCGGAGATGCTGTTCAGAACATTATTTCTAATTTCAATACTGTCGGCGCCTTTGTAGAGGTGGAATACTCTGGCAAAAGGATCTCCGGTTGCGGTTACTGTCAGATCCTCAAAATGTAGGAAATCTGCCCCATAAACCCGGATCACATAATTACTATCCATATCACTGGCAGCATAATTTATCTGGACCGATGCAGGATTATTGGAAATACTTCTAAATGTCACAGGATAATTGGAATTTGTTCCTGGTATACTCACAATATCTACCTGTTCATTAAAGGTACCTTGCAGCAGAAAATTAACCGGACCGCGTACACCCCTTAAGACAATGTAATCGACCGCAGATTGTATGGTTGGAAGTAAAACGCCACCGATGTCATAATCTCCATTCATCGGTGTTGTGGTTTGCGGATCCGGTATAAACTCGTCAGCCCCAATATCGGGAGAGAGATTATTGCGCAGTTCACCGTCGATATCCAGTGTTTCGCCGGCAATTGGTGTTCCTTTACCGTTTAACCAGGGAGCAATGGTATGAAGATCCGTATCAGATACGTAATGGGGATAAACAGCCAGGGAATGCTGATCCAACCCACTGATTGCCTGTAAATCCCGCAGATGCATGATCCGCTCCGTTCCCCATAAGGCAATTAAATTCCCCGGCGTATATAGATTATTGTAATCCAGCGCATCAAATGCATTCGTGGAAGAAATAGTATAAGCCCGGCCCCCATCTAACTGCGCAAAATTGTTATTTAAAATGGTCAGATGGGTGTTACCCGAACCGACATTTAACGCTTCTGAACTATAGACTCCTCGATGTAAGCAAACACTGTTATAGGTGATGTTCTGATAACTTGAATTAGCTATGTTTATCCCTGTAGAAGCACTGACAATGGCATCTCCTACATTAATGAAATTGTTAGATATATTTCCTGGAATTTCCGCTGTACCGGTACAACTGTTGATATCCAGACCGCCATAGGGAGCATTAATACGATTATTGGTAATTCTTAAGGTATCATCGATACCCGAGATGTCAAGTCCGTAGCTCCCTGTCATCACATCGTTATGATCAAAAATGGCTGAGTGATGATCTACCAGAAAAATTCCGCCGTAACCGTCATTATCTATAGTGTTATCTAAAATTTTCAGATTGTCTCCTAAAATTCCGGCCCCCGAGTTGCCCATCCAAATGCCAAAGGCTGACTGGTTAAAAATATTTCCCTGTATTATCCGGCTGTGGTAATCGGATTGACCGGCATAAATCAAGGTTCTTCTGAGAAGAGCACTGGTGGAAGATAGGCCGTTAAAAATATTATTATCGATCACAAGACTATCCGCTCTTCCCCAAATTTCCAGAACAGTCGCATAATTCGGCCCAAGTGCGGTGAGCGTTAAATCTTTTATATTAATATGATCGCAGCCAAACAAGCGCCAGACAAAATTATCTTCGTTGCTGCCTGCGCTATATGAGATAATGACGTCAGCCGGATTACCAGAAGCAGCCTGAAAGGTAATATTTTTTGTTTGACTGGCCCCCGGGATACTCACCATATGAATTTGTTCAGGATAGGTTCCATTTAACAGGTTAAAGTTGACCGGAGCAGAAACGCCTCTTAACTGGAGGTCTGTTATGGCTTCGTTCGGCGTGGTATAGTCACCACCTGTACCAATCGTTTTGCTGCCGGAAAGGGGAATCTTACTTCCGGGAGCGGGAGTAAATTCATCCGCTCCGATATCTGGTAACGATGGATCACGGGGATCCCCGTCAATATCCACATTTATATCGGTTATAGGTGTGGCCTTTTCGTCCAGCCAGGGAGCAATGCTATGCAGATCGTTATCTACCAGATAATGCGGATAAACAGAGAGAGAGTGGATATCCTGACCTGTAGAATCCTGGAAGGCGGACAGATCCGGGCATTTTCCGTTGAAATAGGCCAGGTTGTTCCCCGGACTGTACAGATTGTTGTAATCAGAGTCAAATGTCCAGGTATTGGCAGTGTTGTGATAAGCGTAGCCCCCCGCCTGATTAGCCAGGTTGTTATTACGGATATAAATGGAAGCTCCCTGATTAACGGTAAGTGCGGAAGAGGTAGCAATGGGACTTATTGCACCCGGATTGACCGGGATCATATTGATGCTATTATAGCACAGATCATAATAATGAGAATTATACTGCATTAGGATCCCTGCCGGACCACTGGAGGTAACAAAATTATTGTAAATTCCAGCACGGCCCGTGGTATATCCTTGAATAAACAGTTCCATTCCATAATGCCGGACAGCCAGCCGGTTGTTATAGATCCGGGTATTACCAACCACGGTGTGGAGATAAATACCGTCTGAGCCATTAATCACCATGTTATTATAAATCTGGGGTGCACTGGCATAGGATATGGATATGGACTGATACCCACCGTCAGTGAAGGTATTATTAAATATTTCCACACCGGTTATGGCATAATTTGACTGACCTTGCAGATGAACTCCGTATCCCCCCTGATAAAATGAGTTTCCGGAGATCCGGATATTAGCCGGCCACTGTTGACGGGAAAAAAAAATGGCACGATTCACTTCGGCACCGGAGGCCAGTACTCCCTGCAGCACATTTCCGGTGAGTTCCAGATCGTTGACGCCCTGCAGAAGGTAAAATATCCGTCCATAATTGGGATGCTGTGCCACAAAGGTTAAATCCCTGAATCGGATGTATTGAGTATTGGTCAATTCTACGATGTAATTGCTGTCCGCCTGGGTGGCGTTATAGGTAAGTGTACACTGGGCAGCAGAGGCTCCCTGAAAGGTGACAGTATTAATGGCGCTGGCTCCATTGATTGCACCTATGGAAATATGTTCTGAAAAGGTAGCGGGCTGCACCTGGAAAGTGACCGGTCCGGAAACTCCCTGGTTAGTCAGGGCATTGACTGCGGCATTAAAAGTGGGGTAATTTCCGCTGGGACCGATAGTATAGGATCCGGAGAGCTGAGCGTGGAGCAAAGCGGGTAAAAATGTGCAAAGGAGAAAAGCAAAAAAGGAATTGAATCGGATGGACATGGCATCCTCCCTGTGCTTATGGTTGAAGAATCGGTTTATTTTGATAGCAATAATTTAAAACATCTATGGCCAGTAAACCATTTTAGAAGTCAGAAAATGCACTGAACCACTTCAACCGCAGGCGGGCAGGGAGATACGCTTAGGGATTAACCAAATGCCGTCAGCACAGAGATACAGCAGGATAAGCTCTTACCCGGAAATTGCCGGGTTTGAAATAATATATTCAATTTCTTTTGCTTAATTTAATTTTTATAAGTACTCAATAATAAATTCTACATTTTATAATAAGATATTCGTCTGCAATATAATGTGATCACAATCACGAGAAAAGGATTTTATTGAGTGATTTTTTATTCAGATGCGATTAATAGGAAGACGGGTTACTGGTCTCTGCCTACTGCAGACTGCTTGCCCGGCTTGACGGGGTTTAAACGAGCCAACTACCTGCTGCCTTCTGCGAATACACAAAATCCGAAATTCTAAACCTATCTCAGGACGTCAGGCTTTGTCAATTATCCGTGTCGAGTAGAGAACTGGATCAGTAAATTTTAGATGTCGCCATAGCCCTGTGTCC
>CAYWTB010000099.1:0-16144 GCA_964461135.1 uncultured Caldithrix sp.
GCTATGCCAAATTATCCTCAAAAATTTCTAGGGTGTTGCAAAGCGGAAAACAGGAAATCTCGTGATGAAACCCAGACCATGATGGATAATGGTTACATTGCACCCCCGCCGGGGATAAAACTATAATACGGGTCGATTTCTACCGAGGGAGGTATCCACTGGATGCCTCCTTTTTTAATAAAGCACGTTTTGATAATGCATGCTGATGTGAACGTACACATCTGTATTATCATCATTTGATTTTTGTGTTCTGATTGAATATATTTGTATGCAACGATAATGGAGTCGATGATGAAAAGAATTCTGGTGGTAGAGGATGAAGAGACCCAGAGAATTCTCTATGAGGTAGAATTTTCGGAGATGGGTTATAATGTCCAGCTGGCATCAGACGGAGAAGAAGCCCTGGCCTTAGCCCGGGAAAATCGCCCGGATCTGGTTATCCTGGATATCCGCATGCCGGGTATCAGCGGGTTTGATGTTCTGCGCGACCTGCTGAATGATGAACCCCAGATCCCGATCATAATCAATACGGCCTATTCTCACTATAAAGGAAATTTCATGAGTTGGGCAGCTACCGAATACATCGTCAAGTCATCAGATCTTACCGAACTTAAAAAAGCCGTGAAACGAATTCTGAGATGAAATCAAAAGCTTTTTCTGAGAGTAAAAATTATAATGGTTAACCTGAACCATTAATGACCTTTGCCACCGGGCACCAAGGCATAAAGAATTCACAGATTTTAAAGAAAAAGAAAATTTAGTCAGATAAATTCGATTGGAATTCTGCATTTTGTTTAACCTGCAATAATTTCTGACTTTGTTTCTGGTGTCGTGGCGGTATGGTGTCTTGGGGTGATGTATGATCCAGGTTAACTGATTGCATCATTTCTTCAGAGAATTTTTAGGCATAAGGGGCGTGATCATCCCCTTATTTTTTTTAGCGGTTGAAGGCTACTCAATTTTTATTATTTCTTGATAATTTTATCACCTGTTTCTAAATTTTACGGGTAACACGTCAGCATGGGTTTCATGATATGATAAAAAATTTTTCTCAGCTGGTAGATGACGTCAAATCTTCCAAAAATCGACGGATATCCGTAGCGGTAGCCCAGGATGCGGATGTTCTGGAGGCCCTTGACAAGGCGAAAAAATCCGATCTCGCGGATGCCATTCTGGTGGGGAACCAGAAAAAGATTGAACAGTTGGCCAGGGAGAGTCATATAGAACTTTCTCAATTTGATATATTAAATGTTATCGAAGAGAGTGCGGCGGTGGAGGCAGCCATTCAACTGGTGCGGGATCGGAAGGCAGATGTATTAATGAAAGGTCTCTGCTCCACTGCTACATTGATGAAGGGGGTACTTGATAAGGATTCTGGGCTGCGCCAGAGCGGACTGTTATCCCATGTGGCCATTTTTGAAATCTCATCCTATCATAAACTCATTTTGATGTCCGATGCCGCCCTGAATATTGCGCCTTCCCTGCTGGAAAAGGTCCAGATCTGCGAAAATGCAATTGCGGTTGCCCGCAATCTTGGAATCTCCCGACCGAAAGTGGCCATGATCACTGCTGTTGAAAAAATTAATCCCGCCAAAATGCCTGCCACGGCTGATGCGGCCATTATCGCCAAAATGTCGGATCGCGGCCAGATTAAAGGGGCTGTAATTGACGGGCCCCTGGCTCTGGATAACGCCTTTTCCAGGAAATCTTGTGAAATAAAAGGGATTAACAGTGAGGTTGGCGGTGATGCGGATATTGCCATCGTACCGGAAATTGAAACAGGTAATGTATTCTATAAATTGATGAGTTATCTGGCTGGTGCTAAAACGGCGGGAATTATTGTCGGTGCCAGAGTGCCGATTGTATTAACCTCGCGGGCCGATTCAGAGGAAACCAAATTTCTCTCCATTGCAACAGCAGCCCGGGTTTCATGAGTCAAAGGATAGAGTATGAGTGAGCCCCATATACTGGTAATTAATCCGGGATCTACCTCTACCAAAGTTTCCCTTTTCGAGGGTGAGCGGGAATATTTTGCCGGCACTATTGAACACCGGCTGGAAGACCTGGCCAGGTTTAACCGTGCCTCTGATCAGGATTTATACCGGATGGAATTGATTATCGAATGTCTTCACAATGAGAAAATCGATGTAAGCAGGATTAAAGCCATTGTAGGGAGGGGAGGGCTGTTGAAACCCATTGAAGGGGGAACCTACCGGGTTAACCAACAAATGGTGGCGGATTTGCGACGCGGTGTTCAGGGTGACCATCCCAGTAATTGTGGTGGACTAATTGCTTATACCATTGCTAAAAATATAAATTGTGATGCATTTATTGTTGATCCGGTAGTGGTAGATGAATTACATGAGCTGGCCAGGCTTTCGGGAATGCCCCTCATTCAGAGACGCAGTATTTTCCATGCGTTGAATCAAAAGGCGGTAGCACGGCAGGTTGCTGATAACCTCGGCAAAAAATATATTGAGGTGAATGTGATCGTGGCGCATCTGGGAGGAGGGATCACCGTTGGAGCTCACCGGCACGGAAAGGTGATAGATGTTAACAACGGACTCGACGGTGATGGGCCCTATTCACCCGAACGATCCGGAGATGTTCCGGTGGGTGATCTGGTGAAGGTCTGTTTTTCGGGTGAGTATACCTTTGCCGACATGAAAAAACTTATTAAAGGTCATGGCGGTGTAGTGGCTTATCTGGGTACGAATGATATGAAGCTGGTGGAAAGTGAAGTGGAAAAAGGGAACCGGGAGTACCGTCTGATATTTGAAGGTCTGGCTTACCAGGTGGCAAAATCCATCGGATCCTGTGCAACGGTTCTGAACGGAGAGGTGGATGCTGTTTGTATCAGTGGAGGACTGGCCCATTCAAAACTCATGGTGGGATGGGTGGAGGAGCGCGTGAAATGGATTGCTCCGGTAATGGTGTTTCCGGGAGAGGAAGAGATGAAATCCCTGGCACTGGGAGCATTGAGGGTTCTACGGGGAGAAGAAGAGGCAAAAGAATATAATTAGGAACCATCCGTAAAATCCGAAATTTAATGGGATTAGTTCATGAATTAACTATGAAGGCTGCAGGGCATTAAGAATTTAAAAGACATGAAAAAAATCGTATCAATTTTATCTGTTTATTTGAAAATTTGAAATTCTAATAGATTTATACTGCCTTTAATTTTGTATCTAAGTAATCTGGTAGTTGTGAATGATACAGGTTAATAAAAGAAAGTCAGAAGGAGTGAAAATATTAAAGTCACCATAAAAGTTCCGGACATGGCCTGCAATCACTGCAAAATGACCATAGAGCATTCGGTAAGTTCAATAAATAATGTTCAGGATGTTAAGGTTAATCTGGATAATAAGCAGGTGGAGGTTTCCGGAAATTTTGAAGTCAGTGATATCGTAAATGCTATCCAGAATTTGGGTTATACTGCAGAACAGATTTTAAATATTCAATAGTAAGAGATGGTCCTGCAGGAAAGAATGATATATTTTCCTTGTATGTAAAAACATCATTTGTAATTTGCGTTTGATAAAAAAACTTCGGGGAGAATTCTTATGCCGGTCAGAAAACTAAAGGAGAATATCTACTCGGTAGGTGCAATTGACTGGGACAGGACCCTGTTTGATGCCCTCATTCCCCTGCCGCATGGAACCAGTTACAATGCCTACCTGATTAAAGGGAAAGAAAAAACTGCCCTGATCGATACCGTTGAACCCTATAAATGGTCGGTACTTAAAAATAATTTATCTCTACTTAAAACAGATTATCTGGATTATGTTATCTCCAATCATGCCGAACAGGATCATTCCGGTTCATTGCCACAGATTTTAGACCAGTTTCCGGAGGCCACTCTGGTAACCGGAAAAAAGGGCCGGGATATGCTGCTTCCCCTGCTGGGTCTCCCGGAAGACAGGATTATGGTGATTGAGGACCGGACACAACTCTCACTGGGCGACAAGACCCTGGAGTTTATCTTTGCTCCCTGGGTTCACTGGCCCGAAACAATGTTTACCTATCTGCAGGAAGACCAGATTCTGTTCAGCTGCGACCTCTTCGGGGCACACCTGGCTAGCAGCGATCTGTTTGCCTCCCGCATTGAGAATGCAGCGGAAGAGGCCAAGCGCTATTATGCCGAAATTATGATGCCATTTGCGGGTCGAATAGTCAAACATCTGGAGACAATTTCACAATTTCCCCTCAAAATGATTGCACCCAGCCACGGACCGGTATATGATAAACCGGAGACCATCCTTTCCGCCTACCATGAATGGGTCTCAGAGAAAGTGAAAAATCAGGTTGTACTGATTTATGTATCCATGCATGGCAGTACCGAGCATTTGGCCATGCGGCTGGCAGATGCCCTGATTCACCGGGGTATTACCGTCCTGCCTTTCAATACCATCTCTGCCAGTCTGGGTGAAATTGCCCTGGCACTGGTTGATGCGGCCACAGTTATGATCGCATCCCCGGCCGTACTGATGGGATTGCATCCTAATATTCTATATGCCGCTTATGTCATGAGCCTGCTCAAACCCAGGACAAAATTCGCCGGCCTGATCGGTTCCTATGGGTGGGCTAATAAAATGGTGAACCAGCTCACGGATTTACTGGACGGATCAGGAATCGAATTGCTGGATCCTTTACTTATCAAAGGTTTTCCCACCCGCGAAGATTATGAATCCATAGATGAACTGGCGGAATTAATTCAGCAGAAACACCAACAACTGATTTAAATCCAACATCAAACTATCAGGAAGGAGTGATTTTTCTATGAGAATAGTTATTACCGGAATTATGCTGCTGGGGATGGGATGTTTTTTCGCAGGTGCTCAGGATCTGCCCTCGGGTGATGCGGCACTGGGTACAAAAAGTTATGATCAGTATGAGAAACCTGAGGCCTGTGAAAGCTGTCATGTGGATTTTTACCAGCAATGGACACAGTCCATGATGTCCCAGGCGTATACCCATCACTGGGATGAAATTGAGTACTTTAAACTGGCAGTGCCTCATGCTGAGAAAGATGAAATGGTAGCCGGCGTAAAGGCGGGATGTAATGGTTGCCATGCCCCCATGGCTTTTATGTCAGGCAAAGTGCCACCCCCGAGACCGGAAGAAAACACCCGGGCCAATGAGGCGGTTTCCTGCGATATATGCCATACTATCAAAGGCGCCGGAGAAGATATTGTCTATAATTTTAATTATATTTCCAGTCCGGGTCGCCTGAAATACGGGAACAAGGAAGGAAAATCTTCCCCTCATCATGACACCAAATACCTTGAATTCACCACCACCCCGAAACTGTGCGGGTCCTGTCACAACGAAAAAAGTCCCTATGGTGTTTGGGTAAAAGCCACGCAGCTGGAATGGGAAGCAGGACCCTATGCTGCTGAAAACGTACGCTGCCAGGATTGCCATATGCCGAAGTTTGAGGGTAAAAATGCAAAAATGTCTCAGACGGAAAAAATTTCCCAGCATTACTTCCCCGGGGCTCATGTGGAGGCCAAGTTAAAAGGCGTGGCGGAAATAGTTATTTATCCCCTGGAACGGGAAGTCAGTTATGATGTTCCGGCGGTTTTAAGGGTTCAGCTCTACAATGCCAAAGCCGGGCACAAGATTCCGACCGGTTCGGTGGAAGACCGCATCATGTGGCTGCATGTAACCGCTACCGATTCCAAGGGGAATGTTTATCATCTGCCGGTAGACAAAAAAGGATTTGAAGGAGAAGAATATACCATTGCTGCAGATGTTCTGGCCTATCAGGACATGGGAATTCCTCTGGGAATACCTGATTTCAAAGGAGTTCAGAGAGACGGAGTTCCGATTGGGGACCGGATTTTCCGGATGCCGTATTTCGATCCGCAGGGCCGGATGACCATCATGCAGTGGAATACCAAATCCCAGGGTGTGGATTACCGCATCGGCCCGCGGGAAGCCAAATCAGAAACCTTTACCTGGGAAATGCCGGCAGATATTCCTCTGGGAAAGGTTTATTTTACCGCAGAGCTTAATTACAGCAAACTTGTTAAACCGGTGGCTGATTATCTGAATGTTCCGGAAGAAGAGAGCGAGCCCGTGCTAATTAATAAGGCAACGACATGGATTGAGGTATACGACTAGAAAGGAGAGGCGGTCATGTTTAATAAAACGTTAGTTCTATCATTAGTGTTAGTCGCTTTTACATTGATGGCCCTGTGGACAACCACGGCTGATGCCATACCGGCATTTGCCAGGAAATATAAAATATCATGTACCACCTGCCATGCCCCCATCCCAAAACTCAAACCCTACGGTCTGGAGTTTGCCGGAAATGGTTTTGTTATTCCTGAGGACGAAAGCGAACGCGACTACGTTTCGGCCGGTGATCCCCTATTGTGGTTGAACAGGGATTTCCCTATTGCGGCGCGGTTTGATGCCTATGGACTTTATAATTCGGAAGGGTCGGTGGAAAAGGATTTCCAGGTTCCCTGGGGAGTAAAATTGTTGTCGGGAGGGGTCCTGTATAAAAATATCGGGTATTATTTCTATTTTTATCTGTCGGAAGAAGGAAAAGTTGCCGGTCTGGAAGATGCGTATCTCCATTTCAATAACATATTTAAGACCAACCTGGACCTTATGGTGGGTCAGTTTCAAACCTCAGATCCCCTCATGAAACGAGAACTTCGTCTGACTTTTCAGGACTATATTTTATATACCCGCACCATCGGTGATTCACGGATTGATCTGACCTACGATCGCGGAATCATGATGACTTACGGAATTGAAAAAACCGGGACTGATCTGGTAGGCCTGGTAGTAAACGGAAATGGCATCGGTGCGGCGGATGAAGAACAGTTTGATGATGATAATACTAAGAATTTTGCTGCCCGGGTAGCCCAGGGAATCGGAGATATGATAACAGTGGGGGGATTTTATTACTGGGGAAAGGAAAAATATGAAGTCAACGGTTCCAGGAACAGGGTCTACTATGTGGGACCGGATGTGAATGTTAACCTGGGAATACTGGAATTTACCGGGCAGTATTTATGGCGGGAGGATAGTAATCCCTTCTTCCTTATTAATGCCCGGAAGAGGAAATCAAACGGTTTGATTGGCGAGTTGATCTACGCCCCGCAAAGGGATCGCTCGCGCTATTACCTGATTGGTTTATACAACTGGTTTGACTCGGAAGTGGATTCGGCAGACTATGAATCCATAACACTTGGCGGAACTTACCTGCTGGCGAGAAACCTGCGGCTGGTGCTCGAATATACGCGCGATATTCAATACAAAGCTAACCGGGCTGTGCTGGGTTTTGTGAGTGCGTTCTAGACAGTGATTTATTTTTTAGTCTGAAGCCCGCAAGTCGTTACCTGCGGGCTTTTCTTTTTGGGAACTTATATTTCCTGGTTTCATATGACTATTACACATATCGGACGGAAATGACACACACTGTAAAAGAGGCATTATATGTTAGAGAAAACTGTTGCACTGATTACCGGGAGCAGCCGGGGGATAGGAAAGGCAATCGCATTGAAGTTCGCCAGGGAAGGAATGGCAGTGGCATTAACAGCCCGGCATGAGGAGCGACTGAAAAAGGTGGCAGCGGAAATAAAAAATGAGGGTGGATTTGAACCACTGGTAATCGGTGCCGATCTACGAGATATTTCACAACCGGATAAAATTGTTAAAACGGTTATACAGAATTGGGGCCGCATTGATATCCTGGTAAACAATGCCGGTGTGGGTTACCTTAAACCTTTCCTGGAGTTAGAATCGGATGAATTCCAGGAAATGATGGATCTGAATGTGCGTGCGGTATTTGCGCTTACTCAGAAGGTTGTCCCCCATATGATAAAACGTAAAAGAGGAGCGGTTATCAATATCGCCTCCCTGGCCGGAAAAAATGCCTTTAAATCCGGCACAGGTTATGCAGCCTCCAAATGGGCATTACGTGGTTTTGCCCAGTGCCTGATGCTGGAGGTAAGGGAGCATGATATCCGTGTGGTTACGATTTTCCCGGGATCGGTACAAACGGATTTTGGAAGCAGCGGACAATCTCCCACCGGAACCTTCGCCAGAAATAAAATCCAACCGGGAGATATAGCTGAAGCGGCCTTTATGTCATTTAATATGCCTGAAAGAACAATGGTTAGCGAAATCGATATGCGTCCCAGCAATCCGGGCAAAAGCTAAGATAAGAAAGAGAAGAAAATCTTTTTAGGGCGAGTTAATTCTTTGTAAAATAGAATTGATAAATCGCAAAGGAGCTTAACATGTTGAAAGCAGGAGATAAAGCACCGGATTTTCGTCTAAAATCTGATGAGGATAAGGATGTTTCTCTGGTTGATTTTCAGGGAAAAAAAGAGGTGATCCTGTATTTTTATCCGAAAGATAATACCAGCGGATGCACAAAGGAAGCATGTTCTTTCCGGGACAGCTTTCCGAATTTTAAATCAAGGAATGCTGTAATACTCGGTGTCAGTCCGGATAGTGTTAAATCCCATCAGGGCTTCAAGCAAAAGCACAATTTGAATTTCACCCTGCTGAGCGATCCCGAGCATAAAGTAGCCGAAATTTATGGTGCCTGGGGTGAAAAAAGCATGTATGGTAAGAAATATATGGGGATTCTCCGGACTACTTTTGTAATAGGCAAAGACGGCAGGATTAAAAATGTGTTTGAGAAAGTTAAACCGGAAGGCCATGCCGGGGAAGTACTGCAGAAGTTGTAAGTCCAGCTGAATCTGATATTCTTTCTAATAGTATTCGATCCTTGCAGTGCCAGCACTCGAAGTCCTGTTATTTATAATAAAGTAAGCACAAGCAAATTCTTGTCATCCATATTTGAAATACCTGTCGCTGACTTTGTGTATCTTTCATATTACCAGGTTTTCCTAAAACCCCAGGGCCATCACTCCCAGACCGGTTGCCAGGCCATAGATAACATTAAAGGTTTTGATCGTAATTGTATCTTTTACGGAATAGGAGAGCATGGGGATAAGTCCATGACCATTTTGAACCATGGATGAAGCCAGTAAAACACTGAACGGTATTAACCCTTCGCTGAACATGAAAATAAAAATAAACTGTGGTGCTACGTCGGGAATAATTCCCACCAGGACGGCAATAAGCAGAACCAGCTGGGGATGGTATTTTACAAATGTTTTTATGTCCCAGTACTGGCTACCTACATGAATAATCCACATGGCAAAAAAAGACCATAAAAAAATCTTCCAGATATGTTTTTTGATGATGTGATGCCAGACATGTTCTTTTATATAGTGAGACAGTGAGGATTCATTCTTGTGATACACCAGTGCTTCACATTCGTTACAATGGGGAATATGAAATTTTTTGACAATAAAATCGGTGACCACGGCAAAAATAATTCCGAAGGTGACCAGGAGCAGATTTAGTATAAGGGCAGTTTTGGGAAACAGGGCAATCATCACCAGTGTTGCTTCGCCTGTTGTGGCTATCATACCCCCCACCATTGCCCCCAGGCTTATATATCCGTGCATGTACAGCGAGATGTTCATGTAGACGCCCATGCAGCCGGGTGTCAGTCCCAGGAAACTGGCAATGACGTATTGATAGACGGAATGCCGGGTTACCCAGGAGGGCAGTCGGCCACGTGTATGAACATCAATCCAGTCTATGATGATCATCATTGCGAAAACCAGTGCTGTAATTTCCAGAGCATGGTAAATAATTTGAATATCAAAAATGTTTATGGTTTGATAGTTATGCATGGGAATGAAATAATTATGCAATATATTTTGTTTTTTTACTAATTTTATTTATTGCCGGCCTGGGAATATCGAATTAAAATTAATTCTGTTAATCCCGTCCAAACAAACTTACAGGAATTATCTTGAAATGAGCGCTATGGTATGCCCCTTTGCGCAGTCAGGGTTACTATGAAAATTTTTTTCCTGGTAACTAAATGAAATCCATCAATTGTTTAAATGACCGGTTAAGTTTTCAATTTTTCTATTTATTGCAGGTTTATCGTACAGGCATATTTTATTCTTTGTTTGTACCTTAATTCCAAAAAATTAGGCATAGGATTACAGTTTTCAAAGACATTTCATATAATGTAAATTTGTATGTTCAGTTTAGTTTCATTAACTTGTATTCGATGTTTCAAATCCTGATGGGTTGCACTGTGTGATGAAAAAATTAATAAACCGCTCATTGTTCATCTCGTCTCTGGTAATTATCCTTACTCTGTTGATCTTTTTCTTGTGGTCTGTTTATCAGCACAAGAGGGATCCCATGCTGGTATTGGATCGTGGTGTTTTTATACCCGAACTCATCACAGAAAAGTCATACCCGGTTGAATTACCGTCGGAAATACGAATATATTCGGATATAGTGCTTTATGGTGACGATCTGGATTCTATCCGGTTAACAGTCAGCATGCCGGAAACTGTCCCGGCCGAAGGGCTGCCGGTTATCATTATTTTGGGGGGTCTGGAAATAGGGCGGAAAAGTTTGTCCTATCTACCGGTACAGCGGCAGAATATCTTAATCTCGTATCAATATCCTTACAGTCCGCGCTACTGGTATGACCGTGCAAAATTATCACAGATTCCGGCTATCCGAAATGCGGCCCTCTCGGTTCCTTCCCAGGTGGAGGCCGCGGCTCGCTGGGTGCAGCTCCAGTCGTGGTCGGGAAGAAAGAAGGTCAGTATTTTAGGGTACAGTTTTGGTGCTTTCTTTGTACCCGCTGTTTATCACCTGGCTGAGGTTCATGAATTTATACTGGGTCCGGCGGTGATGGCTTATGCCGGTGTGGATATTTACCGGGTATTACTGAAAACCATGAAAACATTATCTTTTATCCCTCGCCATATAATTGCCTGGTCAGCCGCGACCGCCATTTACCCCCTTGAACCTGCATTGCATGCTCCTTATTTGAAACAGGATTGTTTATTGATTAATGGCAGGAACGATCACCAAATCCCACGGGAATCATGGGAAACCCTGCACCGCATGGTACCCCAGCCCAAAACGGTTATAATTCTGGATGCAGGGCATATGCATCCTGATAATCGCCAGTTGACGCTGCAGCTGGTGGATCTGAGCCGCCGGTGGCTGGTCGATCGTAATGCCATCAATCCCTGATCAACAAATTAATGTGACTATTGCCTTTGCTCCGGAAAACGAAATATAAGTTACTGGAATATATAGACATGGGTGTTAATAATTCTGGTGTTAACAATTCTAAAAAACACATTAGGATCCAGTCCTTAGCTCAGCCTATTTAATGATGATAGAAGATAAAGTGTTAATGTTTGAACATGGTCTTCTCTCAACTCACCCCCTGGAAAAAATATTCAATGACCCGTTAATCTCAGAAATCCCCCTCTCTTTCGAAAGAGAGGGGGAAGAGCCTGACCTGAGGGCAGGCCAGGGGGGAGTTCATCTGTCCCATATTTTCTTTCGCTCTATATAATCCATTTTCATTGATAATCATTTTATTTATCAAGGGACCTGATCATCGACTAAATTTAGGAGCTCAGGCAACAATCACATAAATTAATAAGTAACGAAACTTTCCGGCCGCAATAACGTCAAAATTGTGGTCGGAAAATCAAATTTCATCTTATCAATCATCTTCAGGAGGAATAAATGAGTTTTAATCGTTCACTTATTGTTTTTATTCTATTCAGTCTGTTTACAGGCAGTGTGGTTCTGGCAGGCACCGGTGATGTCGATGCCTTCAAAGCGGCACGCGATAAAGATTTTACCGAAGCACAGAATATTTTTCAATACCTGCAAAATTATAATGGCCCCCGGAATGTTGAAAATGTACTGGTGCCCTTGAATAACCTGTGGGTTATTATGGACCGCGGCATGAATCTGTCGCGTCTATACCAGAATGTTCACCCCGCTGCGGAAATTAGGGAAATTGCCGCAGGGTATGAGCAGAAATTTTCCAGTCTTGAGACGGAAATTCAATTATCCCGGCCTTTGTATGATATAGTTACCGGAGTGGATGTCTCAGGGGCGGATGCAAAAACACGTAGGTTTGCAGAACATACATTGCGGGACTTCCGCCGGGCGGGTGTGGATAAGGATCCTGATACGCGCGCAAAAATCAGGGCCCTGCAGGGAGAACTGGTTGTCATTGGACAGGATTTTGATAAAAATATCAGGGAGGATGTCAGGTCCATTACTCTGAATTCGGCGGATGAATTAAAAGGACTACCCGAGGATTATATTAAAGCGCACGCCCCCAACAGTGAAGGTAAGATTATCATTACCACGGATTATCCGGACTATATACCGTTTATGACCTATGCCGTATCTGATGCCAGGCGATCAGAACTGTATAAAGAATTTCGCCGCCGGGGGTATCCGGCAAATCAGCCTGTTCTGGAAGCTCTGCTGGCTAAACGCTACGAACTCGCACGTTTGCTGGGATATGAAAATTATGCGCAGTATGTTACGGAAGATAAAATGATCCGGACTCCTGAAGCGGCTGAAAACTTTATCAACAAAGTAGCTGCGATCGCCGAAGAAAGAGCAACCCGTGATTATACTGATCTGTTGCACCGTTTGCAGAAAGAGGATCCGGCAGCCAACGAGGTGGGCTCCTGGCAGAAATGGTATATATCGGAATTAGTAAAGAAAGAAGATTACGATTTCGATTCCAGGATGATCCGGCCCTATTTCTCTTATGAAAAGGTGCGTGAGGGACTATTCGATTTCACCGGGAAAATGTTTGATGTGTCTTATGTGAAGGTCGATACTACTGTCTGGGATCCCAGCGTGGAAGTTTATGATATGTACGATCTGGTCAGGGGGAAGCGGCGTATCGGCCGGTTTTACCTCGATATGCATCCGCGAAAAGATAAATTCAAGCATGCCATGATGTCCGAAGTAGTGACTGGCGTAGAAAATGGTCATGTTCCCGAAGCGGCACTGGTGTGTAACTTCCCGGGGGGTGATGATGGTTCCGCATTGATGGAACATGAACAGGTCGTTACCTTTTTTCATGAATTCGGACATCTTTTGCATCACATGCTGGGTGGTAATCAACCCTGGATAAAATTGTCCGGTATTACCACAGAGTGGGATTTTGTGGAAACACCATCCATTTTACTGGAAGAATGGGCATGGAATCCCCAAATCCTGAAAACTTTTGCTGTTAATGCCGCCGGACAGGCCATTCCGGATGAGCTGGTTGAAAAAATGAACAGGACCCGGAAATTCGGACTGGGACTGGATGTGGAGCAGCAAATGTTCTATGCCGCCGTTTCACTTAATTTCTATAACCGGAACAACACATCCTTCAAGCCGCTTGAAATGGTCAAAACTTTGCAGAAGAAATATACTCCCTTTGCATACATTCCGGATACCTATATGTACCTGTCTTTCGGACACTTGACGGACTACTCTGCCATCTATTACACCTACATGTGGTCTGAAGTTATTGCCAAGGATCTGTTCAGCACTTTTTGCTCCGGCGGGCTTACCAATCCCCGGGTGGCACTGCAGTACCGTCAAAAGATCCTGGAACCGGGAGGTTCTCAGGATGCTGCAGACCTGGTGAGAAACTTCCTGGGCCGTCCTTATTCTTTTGACGCTTTCAAAGACTGGTTGAATAATGATCCGATCTGAATCCGAAATGGGTTGAAAGTTATTTTTAAAACCCCGGTCATCTGACCGGGGTTTTAGCATTCAGAGAAAAAAATCTTTCATGATGCGAAACCTGTCACATTTCTTATGTTGATATTCCTTATTTTTTATGTATATTTATAATTGCAGTTGAAGGGGTACAGTTAACTGCAGGTAAATTTTTACAGGAAGGTATTGGGAAATTGGCCTATTTGTATCTTGTCATTTCTGTAAATATGGCTATTGCATCTTTCATTATGATTCAACATCGCAACCGAATGATTGTGAGAGCTATTGGCCTTATTATGGCTTACATTGCCGCCGGCCTGGCTCTGAAGGTCTTTTACATGTTATCACCCGCCTTGTGAACTTTTAATCACCAATCTATGCAGTGAGCAGGATTATTGAATTAATGGAGTGGTATCTCCGGCGGCCTTTTCCCGGAAAGCAGGAATCCGGAAATGGCTGGTGACTATTTTACCGGCAGCCGTTTCGTCTCGATTCATAAATAACTGTATAAAATAGCATCGATAAACTTTCAAAAGTGAAAGGTTAAACGTGAAAAGTAAAAGGAAAAATGGCTGAGGTTAAAGGAGAAGGAAAAAAGTAAGTGAGTGAAAATATATTGTTTATATCCTGAGGTTTACCACTTTGATATTTGTTATTTCAACCTGTATACTGCAATTTGAATTTCCGATACTTTATAGCCGGGCGTGGCATACCGGTTCCTGTTTCCAGCTTTCAGTGAGCCGTCCTGCAATGGGTTCGAAAAAGCAGGAAAGAATTAACGGGAATCGTTTTTTTCCCTTTTAATCCTTGCGGGGACGGTTAAGCAGCCGGCCGCATCGTTGACTTTTTGTATAACTACGCCTGAATCCCAGATATATTTATCAGCAATCTGCCCGGAATTTCCATAAATTTTTAAGACAAATTTGAACTTCTTGGGATTATTCCTCATGCGTTGCAGGCAGTAATTATTCATCAGAAACCGGCAGGTGACTGGTGTCCCATTCATGTTCCTGCAGATCCTCTGGCACTCTGGACACCCCATCTGTGTCTTCTTCGGCAAAGGCGGAAATCTGAATGCCACCTCCGTTCTCACCCAGTGCAACTCCGTTGAATACCGCGGCATTTTCTTTACCCAGCAGGGCCACATAGACCGGTTTATCTTCCTCAAAACGGGATAACGCCCTTATCATATCCTGAACAGTAATCATTAATATACCCCTTTTTCATACCATATATCTTTTTACTAATAAATTATGAAGATTGTATGAAGAAGCAATATTGTGTAATAATATTCATAAAAGAATTGTCTCTTCGGGATCCGGATAGGACAATAATAAGGAGGAGCTCTGCAGGAACATGCATTGCATGCCCTAAATGACTTTGAGAAACTATGGACAAGACCTCTTCCAAAAAATTCCGTATTTGCATGGGGGGGTAAACCACTGTATCAGTCCCTTATAAATTTGTGCAGGTTTTTTAAATGGCTAATATTTTCTTACAGTGAAAAGTAACAATCGAGTAAAAAAGGAAAAAAGCGATTTTAATTGAAATCCAACAATGCAAATTATGCATATTTTTACTCTCTTTTCTATTCTCATTGGCCTCTGATTAAAAGAAGCGGTTAATGAAGAGTTTTGATGCATAAAAATGGATAAATCAAGCGGTATTAATTTCAATGTTCTCAATTGAGTTCAAAATCTTACAAAATTTTATAAACACTGCTCAGATTTGGTATGGGCAGAAACAAAAAAGTCTTGATTTACCAGGCAAACATTTGTATTTTTGCGCTGCCCAAAAACGGCTCAAGCATTAAAGGAAAAGCAGATAGGATCTAAATATAAGGTGAAGGATAAGGAAATTTAGGGGCATAATAAGGAAGTCTGATTTTTTATTTACTATATTGCCTTTATCTTTTTCCTTATAACTTATAACTTGCATTTACCGGGAGAGGTGGCCGAGTTGGCTGAAGGCGCTCGCCTGCTAAGTGAGTGTAGCGGCTAAAACCGCTACCGAGGGTTCGAATCCCTCCCTCTCCGCAATGAAGGCAAGTTATAAGTTATTAGTAACAAGGTATAAAACTTATAACTTATTCCTTATAACTTATCACCTGCATTTTCTGGAGGGCTAGTCCTAACTGGTAAGGCGGCGGTCTTCCCACGGGAGTGGTCACCATGTGAAAAACCGCTGGTAGAAAATGTTCGGGGTTCGGAGAGCGGCTTGGTTTAGAAGACAGGTTCCTGTTCGATGGTTATTAAAGATAAAGGATTTACTTATAACTTATAACTTATAACTTATCACTTGCATCACCCGGAGGGCTAGTCCTAACTGGTAAGGCGGCGGTCTTCCCACGGGAGTGGTCACCATGTGAAAAACCGCTGGTAGAAAATGTTCGGGGTTCGGAGAGCGGCTTGGTTTAGAAGACAGGTTCCTGTTCGATGGTTATTAAAGATAAAGGATTTACTTATAACTTATAACTTATAACTTATCACTTGCATCACCCGGAGGGCTAGTCCTAACTGGT
>CAYWTB010000100.1:0-16014 GCA_964461135.1 uncultured Caldithrix sp.
TAATAAAATTAATTAACATTTTACGGAGTAAAAGTAGGAATCATTTAATTTTATTCATTCTCTGCAACTCCAGTATCCGCTTTTCACCGGCGGTGCGCGGCTGGCTAACTGGAGAATTCAGAAGAATGTCAAGAAATCCCTGCAGGAAAGCCTGCAGAATAAAGAAGATGAAATTGTCCTGCAAGCTCTGCAGTCATATTTCTCTGCGATGCTGACCAGAAATCTGATTAAGGTAAATCAGCGTGCCAGGGCGGCAGCAGAAGCGAATCTGGAACAGGTCCAGAAATTCTATGATTTCGGTGGCGCCTCGGAACTTGATCTGTTGCGTGCCAAATCCCGCTTTTCATCAACCCTGCCACCGTTAACTTCTGCTATTAATTCCCACAAGATTTCCAAAGAAAATCTGAAATTTGTAATGAACCTGACGCCAGATGATTCGCTGATTGTGCTGGATACATTAAGAGAAATGAACTTTCTGGGCTCCCTGCATAATCTGTCCCTCACCGAACTGCAGCAACTGGCTGTCCGGCAGCGACCCGATTTAAAAGCAGCAGAATATCAGAAAAGGGCATCCGGAGATCAGCGGATCGTATCAGCTTCCCGCTTTCTTCCCTCGGTCTCTCTGGTGGGGAATGTGCAGCATCAGGCTCAGGTAGAAAACTGGGATGTGCAGTCAAATGATTTTATTCGTTCCAAAAGTATTGCCGTAAATATTCAGCTTCCTCTTTTCCAGGGCGGGAAACGTGTTCTTGATTATCAACAGGCCCGTATCAATACCAAAAAGGCGCAATTACAACTTGAATACTTTGAAAAATCGATACTTCTGGAAGTGGAAAAAAGTTATCTGAACTTTCAAGAAACCAACGCCAATCTCAACAGTCTGAGGCAAGGAATGATCGAAGCCGGAGAAGCACTGCGTATGGCTAACCTGACTTACCAGGAAGGCCTGAGTACCCAGGTAGACGTTCTGACTGCTCAGCTGGCCTTTACCAACAGTGAAGTCCAGTTTCAGCAGGGTATTTATCAGTACAATTTTTCGCAATTACAACTCTTAAAATCTACAGGAAAGCTTAATGACATCTGGAATAACCAGCAATAACCGAAACAAGGAGTACAGAATGATTCGGAAGATCAGTTTTTTAATTTTCACCGCAATTTTCTTAATTGCCGGATGTAATAAAAACAAAGAAATTATCCCGGAGAAAAGCATTCCGGTCCGGGTATATACGGCAAAACCTGATTCTATCTCCGCTTATCTGGAGATTACCGGAAATCTGCAGGCGGAAAATGATGCACAGGTTGTGAGCATGATCTCGGAAAAATTAACGAAAATCCTCAAACATGCCGGCAATCAGGTGAAAAAGGACGGGATTATTGCCATCATGGAAAACCGGATCTGGAAGGAGAGTTTGAATCAGGCTCAAGCATCACTGCAGTCTATTAAGGCCCGGCACGAGCAGGTGAAGCAGGATTACGAACGCTATCAGCGCCTGTTCCAGGAGAGAGCAGTAAGTCAGCAACAGTGGGAACAGATACAGTCCTCGATGCAGGAAGCTGATGCCAACCTGGCCAGGCTTACAGCAGCCTACGCACAGGCACGGGAACAGTTTAATGATACCTTTATCCGGGCCCCCTTCGATGGTGTTGTGGGAACAATTTATTTTGACGAGGGACAAATGATTCCGGTGGGGCAGCCGGTTGCCAAGATAATAAATACCAATCTTATGAAAACCAAACTCTATGTTCCCGATATTTATATCCCAAAAATCAAAACAGGGCAGCTGGTATATGCCACATTTCCTTCCTTTGAGAATACCAGGTTTGTGGGACAGATAAACCGGATTGATCCTGCTATTGATCCCCTCAGTCGTACTGTAGAGGTTAAGGCGGTTTTTCAGAATGATCAGAAGATGCTTAAATCGGGCATGTTCGGGCTATTCAATATCGAAGTTGAGAAAAAAAAGGAAACTATTGTAATCCCGGATAATGCATTACTGAACAGAACCGAGGTTCAAATTAACCGTGAAACCGGTTCCTCCTCCACCGTGAAGAATTATTTTATATTTGTGGTGAAAAATGATACCGCCACTATTTCAGCTGTGAAACCGGGTATACAATCGGGCAGCCGGGTAGAGATCCTGCAGGGACTGAACAGGGGAGACCGGGTGATTGTGGTGGGTCAGAAAATTGTGAAGGAAGGACAGAAAGTACGAATTGTCACGGACTGATCTGTGATGATGCTCTGACTATCACAGCCCGAAATGAAAGATAAACAGTATTTTATAACAGAGGACATATATGAAACTGGTTGAATTTTCCATAAAAAGGCGGGTCACACTTTCCATGATCTATCTGATCATTATTGGATTCGCGGTTTTTTCATTTTCTCAGCTGAAAGTTGAGCTGTTTCCGGATATCGATTTCCCGGTTATCGGTATCATTGTCCAGTATCCCGGTGTTGGTCCCGTCGATATTGAAAATCTGGTGGCCCGTCCCCTGGAGGAGGCGGTATCCGCCACCAAAAATGTGAAAAAAGTAAGCTCGCAGACCGCTCAGGGCGTCTGCATCACCACCCTGGAATTTGAGTGGGGAAGCGATATTGAACAGGCGGAAATTGACGTTCGCAAGAGAGTGGACCTGGTAAGAGATCTCCTGCCGGAAGATGCCACGGCTCCGCTGACTTTTGCCTTCGATCCCTCCATGGCCCCCGTTATGTTCATGCTGCTCAATTCACCCTCCGAGGGACCGGCAGAATTGCGACAACTGGGCGAAGACCGTATTGAACCCCTGCTGGAACGGATCGAAGGCATTGCCAGCGCGGAAACTCAGGGCGGGCTGAAGAGGCAGGTCAATATCGAGCTGAATCCGGTATTGCTGGCTTCTCACAATCTCTCCCCCACCGATGTGGTCAACACTATACGACTTCAGGGAGGTCTGTACCCGGCGGGAAAGATTGAGACTCCCACCACCAATTTCAGCTTACGCATCGTCAGCGAGTACAATAACATCAATAAAATCCGGGATGCGGTAATAAAATATGAAAAAAACAAACCGGTTACGATTAAAGATGTGGCCGAAGTGGAGGATGGCTATCAGGAGGTCGCCGGGGATGTGCGGGCCAACTACCAACAGAGTGTCTACCTGCGGTTGTTCAAGCAATCCGATGCCAATACCGTTCAGGCCTGCCGCAATGTAGTGGAAGCACTGCCCGACATTCAGAAAGTGCTGCCGGAAGATGTGGAGTTAAAAATTGTATATGACCAGTCTCAGTTTATCATGCGTTCCATCAGCAATCTGGGCAATACAGCCATTCTGGCTTTTGTACTGGCATTCCTGGTTATTTATTTCTTTTTACGAAACATCCGGGGCAGCATCATTATGGGCCTGGCCATTCCCATCTCAGTGATTTCCACCTTTGCGGTAATGATGCTGGCAAATCTGACCCTGAACATTGTATCCATGGCCGGCCTGGCCCTGGCAATAGGCATGCTGGTGGATAATTCTATTGTGGTGCTGGAAAATATCTATCGCTTCCGGGAGTCAGGTTCTCCTCTGGTGGATGCCGCCAATACCGGCGCATCCGAAGTGGGAATGGCTATCACCGCCTCCACACTGACCACAATAGGGGTATTTTTTCCGGTTCTTTTCGTGCCGGGAATCGCCGGGGAACTGTTCAATGATATGGTGATTACCATTACTTTCAGTCTATTTGCCTCACTGGTAATCGCCCTTACACTGGTTCCCATGCTGGCATCACGTATTCTGAAAACCGAAAAAGAGATGAAAAAGGTGTGGCTGGCAGGTTTTAAGAAAAGCGTCGGACGTTTCCTGGACAACCTGACTGAGCGGTATACAAAAGTTCTGCACTGGTCTCTGCATCATAAACTTATCGTTTTAAGTAGCACCGCACTCCTGCTTTTACTTTCACTCTCACTTAATTTTTTCATTGGCGGTGAGTTTCTGCCAAAATCGGATGAAGGTTTCATTGCCATCAGTATTTCCCGGCGAAGGGAACACCACTGGATGAAACCCGGCTTACTGTTCTGAAACTGGAGGATCTCGTTAAAGAGAAAGTGCCGGAAACCCAGGATGTTTTCGTCATATTTGGTTCAAGTGAAGGAATTTTTGCATTATTTGGAGGCTCAGGAAGTGAAGCAATCAATTTCCGCATCCGGCTATCACCCATGGAAAAACGAACCCGGAGCCAGTTCCAGATAGAGGATGTACTGCGGAAAGAACTGGATAAAATCCCAGGCATCACTTACCAGTTTGTTCAACCTGGAATGTTTTCAAACCAACGGGCCATTGAAGTAAAAATTTTCAGCTATGACCTGGACCGCTCCATGGAAATCGCTGAAAACCTGAAAAACGGAATGAGTAATATTACGGGATTGGTTGATATTGATGTTAATGTAAAAGATGAGGGAGAGGAACTTCGAATCATTCCGGACCGCAAGCGTATGAACGATCTGAAACTTAGCACCATTCAGGTGGCCGATATTATCTCCACCTCCATTCAGGGCAAAGTTGCGGCCCGTTACCGGGAAACCGGCGATGAATATGATGTCCTGGTACAACTGGCCAAGCCGTTCAGAGACCAGAAGGAAGCGCTGGAAAACCTTATGATACCCACCTACAGTGGTAAAATGATTCCCTTGCAGCAGATTGCTACCATCGAAGGGACCAGTGCGCCGTCACGTATTTTCCGCGAAAGCCAGGAACGATTTGTATCGGTCTCCTGCGATCTCTCCGGAACCGACCTGTCCACAGCTGTTGGCAAAATAGACAAACTGATTAAGGAAACATCCATACCTTCTGATTTCCAGGTAGTTATCGGAGGTTCCGCTGAAGATCAGCGGGAATCATTCTTCTACCTTGGCATTGCATTCTTTGCCGCCATTCTATTGGTATACATGATAATGGCTTCAGAATTTGAATCGCTGGTGGATCCCTTTATAATCATGTTTACCGTGCCATTATCAGTAATCGGAGTGTTTTTCGCCTTGTTCATTACAGGCAGCACCCTCAGTGTAATGGCTCTGGTGGGTATGGTGATGCTGGCCGGGATTGTGGTGAACAATGGTATAGTTCTGGTGGATTATATCAACCGGCTTCACAGGGAAGGATATGAATTATACCAGGCAGCTGAAACCGGTGGACGCATTCGTTTACGTCCGGTTCTGATGACTGCCCTCACCACTATTCTGGGCATGGTTCCGCTGGCTTTTAAGCTGGGATCCGGTTCCGAAAACTGGGCACCTCTGGCCCGGGCGGTAATTGGTGGAATGACCACCAGCACTGTTCTCACACTTATTATTATTCCGGTAGTGTATGTTATCTTTGAACGAATAGGAGAACGAGTTAAAGTTTTCTTGTCCCGTTTCTGAAAGCCCAACCGCCCGGATACCCGGGCGGTTTTTTTTATTTCGGATTAAAGAGGCGGAGGATTAACCTGCAAAAAACAACCGTTATTTTTCGATCAGAAATGAAAATTTAAAAGAGGTAATATTCTTAGAAATTTCGGATTATCTCGTACAATATTAATCAGGCCGATTTGAATGCCATACAGGGACCCGGCATAATTAACGACGCCTAAGGAGAGTCCGTTTTGCCGTCCTTTTATCTGATTGAAGGCTGCGCAGGTAAGCCCCCTGCTGGAACCGTCCTCCCCTACCCTCACCCATGCACCGGCAACTGTTATCCCCTGCAACTGATCCCCGCCGGCGGCAATTGCAGAGATCGCAATTCCTTTCACTACGGGCGCTCCAATCCCTATTCCACCAATGGCAATTCCATGCAACTCTTTCCCACAACCGGCACCAATTCCTCCAATGGTAATGCCCCTGATATTTTCTCCCGCTCCTGCACCCAGGCCGCCGATAGTTATACCGGTTATATTGCCGCTGGCTCCTGCTCCCAGCCCGCCAATTGTGACCCCGGTAATATTACCACTTCCTCCTGCTCCCAGACCTCCCAGCGTAATTCCGGTAATATCACTTCCGGCACCAACTCCCAGCAGGCCCAATGCAATTCCTTTTATTTCACCCCCGCTACCTGTACCCAATCCACCAATGAAAATTCCTTTCAACATTTCATTTGCTCCAACTCCTAATCCACCAATTCCTACTCCGCAAATTTTTCCGCCAGAACCGATTCCCAGAATACCAAAAGAAATACCCCGGAGCTCACTTTCCGCAGCCACACCTACAATCCCTAACTGAATTCCCCGCATATGGCCGGCTTCGGGCAGGGTGCCTAGGGATAGTCCATGGACTATTGCTCTCTTATTCTGACCGGTGCGCCATAACGTCAGATTTGTTCCGTTAATACGTTCAACGTTTCTGTCCCAAAAATTTAACCGGAGGCCATTAAAGACTTTGGAATTACCAATGCTGATACCGGAAGTTTTGGACGGGAAATTTAATGATCCGGCATAAACCGGTATGTCACCCGCGGTGAAAAACATTGTCAGAAAAACTGCAAGAATAAAAACATTAAATCCGCGGGATAAATAAGTATGTCGTGGGATTCTGCTAGATGACGAGGAATTCATAAGATTAACCTCTTCTTTAAAATTTTAAAGACATACGGAAAAAAATTATTTTGTTTGCGAAAGATATTTTTAAGCAAGATTATTTTCATGATAATTCAGATTCTTAGCACCCTCAAGATTTTGATAAGACAATCGACATCCGCATAATCTTAACATATATTCGCTGTTTCTATCAGCCGGTACTCTGCATTGCAGCTGCAATTCCATTAATGCTCAGAAAAATGGCATGACGCAGCTGCTCTGTCTTCTTTTTATCTGATTCACGCCATTCCCTGAGCAGTTCTACCTGAATCAAATTAAGCACATCCGTGTATGGATTTCTTAAGAAAATGGATTTCTGGATAACCGGCCGGTTATCCAGAAGTTCTTTCTGATTTGTAATAGATAAAATGGCCTCTCTGGCATGGTCAATTTCTTCCATGATAAGGGGAGAGAGGTTAATCCGGCTTAACTGATGATAGAATTCGGATATAACGGGCCTGGCCCTGGCCATTTCCTGCTGCGCATTATCAATAATTGTCTTGAAAAACGGCCAGTTCATATATAAATCTCGTAATTCCCGTAGATTTCCCCGGATTACCTCCTGCAGTCCGGTACCCACCCCATACCACCCCGTTATGTTATACCGGATCTGGGTCCAGGCAAAAACCCAGGGAATTGCCCTCAGATTTTTAAAATCCACTTTGTCACCATTGGCCCGGGAGACCGGACGTGAGGCGATGGGAATCCGGCTGATATGCTCAATGGGCGTAATCTCGGTGTACCATTTCCAGAAACTGTCCTGTTCAATAAGAGCCTGATACCTTTTCATGGAAGATTCGGAAATTTTGTCCATGACTTTTTTCGACGCGGAATAATTACCCGCTGTCCGCTTTGAGAGGGAAGAACCAGCCTTCATCATGGCATTAACAATTTGTTCCAGATGGCGGTGGGCAATATCAGGCATGGCATAGCGAAATGAAATAACTTCACCCTGCTCGGTAAAGCGGATCTTTCCATTCTGGCTTTCCTCCGGCATGGCCAGGATAGCCTGATTGGCCCGGCCGCCTCCCCGTCCGATGGTCCCGCCTCTGCCATGGAACAGCCGGAAATCGATTCCATATTTTCTGCAGGTACCGGCCAGCTTGCTTTGAGCTTTATGTAGCGCCCAGTTAGCCATCCAGTACCCCCCACATCCTTATTGCTGTCCGAATATCCCAGCATGATTTCCTGAAAATTCCCCCGCGCCCGCAGGTAAGAGCGGTAAACCGGATCTTCAAAAATAGTACTCAACAGCTGATCGGCATTGTGAAGATCTTCAATGGTTTCAAAAAGCGGTACCACATCAAGTGAGGTTTTTACACCCTCCGAATCTTCTCTCCACAATCCGCTTTTACTGGCAAGAAGCAGTACTTCCAGCATATCACTCACATGGTGGGTCATACTGATGATATAAATTCCCATGGCCTCCGGATCAGTTGATTTCGATTCATAGATCACCCGAAAACTTTCCAGCATCTGGCGGGCCTCAACAGAAAGTTGTTTTTCCGGAATTGCAAGTACCTCCTGGTTTTTAAGAACTCGGTGCAGTATTTTTATGCGTTCCCGCTCCGGTAGTTCACTGTAATTATCCGAAATCCCCGCTTTCTGTAACAATTCACTCACTACCTCCCTATGGAAACGGCTGTGCTGCCTCACATCCAGCGCCATAAAATAAAAACCAAACGCATTAACCCGCACGATCAGACGGGGAAGACGTCCGAATTGAGCGACATTGCCCGGACCCATTTTGTGCAAACATGTCTTTAATAATTCCAGATCTTTAATTAACTGTGCAGCAGTGTAATCCGGATGAGAAGATTTAATTTCAGAATGATTCCCGGCATCAATCGATTCCAGGAGGAATTCGATTTTGGCAACCATATAATTTATTTTAATGCGGAACGGCTCATAGTGGTAAAAATGAAGTATATCTTCCTTCAGATGATAATAGCGGGAATCCTCTTTAATGGATTGATACAATTCATCGGGAACCGGTACCAGCCTGGAAGAAATACTCAGATCCCGTCTCAAAGCTTTGAGCTCCTGTATATAAAAATCCAGGATGGTTTTTCTCAATATTTGCAAGGTCTGGCGGGTAACCTCCGGAGTTACGTTGGGATTACCATCACGATCTCCGCCGATCCAGGACCGGAACCGCAAGAAGTTGGGCAGCTGTACATCGGTATTAAAATATTCCTTGAATGCCAACTGCAGATCCTGGTGCATCCGGGGTACCACATCCCACACCGAGTTCACTGTAAAATACAGAGCAAAATTAACTTCATCCAGATCAGTAAGACGCTCTGTTCTCACATCATCGGTGGACAAGAGAAGTGAGATATAGTAATAAATTTGTTCCAGTAATTTATTCGCTTCACTGTCTGTGAGGGTATTTTGAGAAAATTCTTTCAGCAGCTGGCTGATTTCCTGCTGTTTTTAGAGCAGGCCCAGTCGCCTGGCTTCGGTGGGATGGGCTGTGAATGTTGGCTGAATATCCAGTTTATGGAGATTTTCCAGGATATTCTGCAGGGAATGACCATTTTGTTTTAACTGGTACACGGCTTCAGCGATGGATTCGGATCGTGGCGAACGTTTTTTCGCTTTAATTTCCCGCTCAGTGTTTATGCGTACAATTTCCAGCTGCTCCGCCTTGTTTACCAAGTGGAAAAATGTAGTAAAAGAGCGCAGCAGAACATTCAGCGTTGTCAGATCCAGGTTTTTTATCTTCTGGGAAGCCCTTGCCAGAAATTTTGTGTCTTTACGGAGTGAAGCTTCTTTACATAATTGACGCAACTCTTCCACCATCCTAAAATTTTCTGTTCCGGCCTGATCCCGAATGACCTGTCCCAGAATTTGGCCGATTAAATTGATCTGCCTGCTGAGGACCGCGGTGATACCTGAACCCTGTGTTTCAATATCGAGTCCCGAAATCCAGTCAAGTGTTTTTAATTGTCCTATCGCTTTCTTTTTGGCTGCATTATAGCAATCAGTGCAATAAATATAATATACATGGTAGAGAATTGATTTGGAGGAAAATAAACTAAACCTTGTTATTATAAATCATTTGCGGAATGATTCTAATCTCAACCCGTTCCCCATAACTCGATCATATAAGTAATAAACAGTATAAAAATAAAATATACCGCCACCAATGCATAAATTCGGGTCCAGGGAATGGAGGAGCGTTCCTCCACATGCCGTAACAGAGTTGTCCGGGGAATATCGTGCATACGAAAATCCAACAATCGGTTATAAAGAAAAGAAAAAATGACGGCGGTAACGAAACCTGTAAAATTCCACCACAGCCATGAAATACTTGTAAATAGCCATAAATAAAAGTTTACTATTATTCCGGCCAAAATTCCCATTTTTATAGATTGGGGCCCTGTTCTGGTTGTAGACATTCCCAGCAAAAAGGCCGCCAGGATAGGTCCATAAAGCATACTTCCCACCGCATTGATCAGAACGATGGTGGTCTGGCGGGTGGCTTCCCCAAATTCATAGAATGCCAGGGCGGCTGATACACAGAATATTCCCCACAAAAAGGTGATTACCTTGGATGCGATAAGGTAATGCCTTTCATGTGCATCAGGTTTGATATATTTCTGATAAAAATCTTTCATGGTAACCGCGCTTAGGGAATTCAATCCGGAATCCAAACTGGACATAAGAGCCGCCATTATAGCCACAAATATAAAACCGATCACCCCGTGGGGCAGAAACGAAAGAATAAACATGGGGACCATCCGGTCCGGATCATTCTTTAATATATCACCTACCTGGCCGGCACCGATCCCCAGGGATTCGCCCACTTGTGCCAGGGTATGAGGTTGAGCAAAAATAGCACCGATAAAAATACCCATGAAACAATAGGCTAATACCAGAGGATAACGGCCCAGTGCATTCACCAGCAGAGATTTTCTGACATCATCCACATTTCCAACCGATAATTCTCGCTGAACCTGGCTCTGGTCCGTACCATAGTATGATATATAGAGGAAGAATCCGCCAATGAGCATGGGCCAGAAGGCGTAAGCACCTTCCGAATTAAAGCCCCAGTGCTGAAAATCAAATATCTCATAGCGTTGCGGTGACATGCTGGCCAGGCCTGAATCCCATCCCGTCAGATAAATTGCGGCCAGTCCGCAGATCAGGATACCGACAATTATAATAATCATCTGTAAAAAATCGCTTAAGATGACAACTTTAATGCCACCTATGGCATCGTATATTACCGTGATAACCCCAACCAGTAGAATGGCGGCCGGGGTGGATATGGATAATGCCGTGGAAAGCACCAGACCTCCCGCCAGAACAGCCACAGCAGTCGCCAGACCTCTGCCCAGCTGAAATAAAATACTGACCAAGGTCCTCGTTCCTGAATCAAATCGCTTTTCCAGGTACTCATAGATACTCACATAATGATGGCGGTGGAGAACCGGGATAATGACGGCCATTACCGGGATAAGCGCCAGCGGAACTCCAAATTCATAACATAACCATTTGAGCCCCCCTCCATCCTTTATTGCCACAAAGGCAGGGGCGGATACAAAACTGACAGCGCCCAGCTGGGTGGCCATGGTGGATGCACCGGATTGCCACCATTTTATTTTCCGTCCGCCCAGGTAATAATCCTCAGTACTTTTCTGGCTGCGGGTAATAACCAGCGCAATTCCCACAACTAACCCCAGATAAAAGATGATAACCAGCCAGTCTATGAAATTCACAACATCATCTCCCGAAATATCGAATTAAAACTGATCCGGAACCTGCAAAACCCTGAAAGAGAAAATCCGGTTTTCAACCCATGCAGTGCTCTGATTTTTAATTGAAATTACCATGATTTTAGGAATTGAAAATATGATATCATCATTTTACTTATTCTTTAATCCCTGATAAATCACATATAATAATTCTGAAATGGCGAACGGCTTTTTCAGAAAATGGTATCTTTTACGTTGTATTTTCCCCCAGTTACTCCTCTCTCCGGTGTAGCCGCTGGTTAGAATTACAGCCAGTTCAGGATTCTCCTTCAGCAGGTTATCCACCAGCTCCATTCCATTCTGGTCCGGAAGAACTACATCTGAAAACACCAGTTTTATTCTATGACGGTTCTCCTTAAAAATACCCCAGGCTCCCGCGGCGCTTTGTGATGCCAGAACCTGGTAACCATGTTGAGTCAACGCCTGTTCAATTAATTCCCGGATTTCCTGTTCATCTTCCACCAGGAGCAAAGTTTCTCCATGTCCCACATATTCCTGGATTGAAAGCTTTTCCAGATTTTCATCCGAAGATTTTACAAAGGATGCAGGAATATAGATCCTGAACGTAGCTCCCTCTCCCGGATTACTGTTCACATCAATCCATCCATCATGCTGGGAAATGATGCCATAGATTACAGACAGACCGAGGCCGGTTCCCTTACCCGCTTCTTTGGTGGTAAAGAACGGTTCAAATATATGGCCCTGTATGCTTTGGTCAATGCCGGTACCGGTATCCTGGAATGTGAGTTCCACAAATTCCCCCGGCCGGGATTTTGACGGTTCCCGACTTTCGTTTTCCGTAAAAGTCATATTGACCGTCCTGATAGTAATTGTTCCACCCTGAGGCATCGCATCCCGGGAATTAACCGCCAGATTCATTATAACCTGCTCGATATGCCCCTCGTCCGCCCAGACTTTCCATAATCCCGGAAAAAGATCTGTATGTATACGGATATCCTCACCAATTACTCTTTCCAGCATCATCAGCATATTAGTTATGGTTTCATTGATGGTAATGGAAGCCGGGGCCATCATCTGTTTCCGGCTGAACAACAGCAATTGATTGGTAAGGCTGCCTGCTCTCTGAACAGCCCTCTGTATCTGCTTGAGATTCCGTTCGATCATATCACTGTCCTGAAGATTCATCAGGGAGAGATCCGAATACCCTTTTATACTGGTCAAAAGATTGTTGAAATCGTGGGCCATCCCTCCTGCCAGTGTTCCTACCGCTTCCATTTTTTGAGCCTGCAACAGCTGGGCCCGCATTTGTTCCTGTTCCCGCTGCATTTCCATCTGCAGTGTAATATCAGTGTTTGTTCCCAACATGCGGTACGGTATACCTTCGGCATTCTTAAGATATATACCCCGGGCCTGAAAACACTTCACATGCCCGTCATGATGGATCATGCGGTAGGTCATCTCAAACGAATCGGATTTCCCCTCTAGATAGTTTTCCACTCTGCTCTGTATAGGCTTTATATCTTCTGGATAAATATGATTCTTCCAGGACTCAATGGTATTTTCAATTTCATGATCGTCATACCCAAGAAGCGCTTTCAGGATTGGATCAATAAACAAACTCTGAGATTGGATATCCCAATCCCATACGCCCACATTGGCGGCAGTTGTGGCCATTTTATACCGCCGTTCACTCTCCCATAATGCCTCTTCGGCATGCTTGCGTTCGGTTATATCTTCGTAACTGCCAAATAATCCGATTATCTCTCCGTCTTTGTCTTCCAGAGGAATTTTTGAGGTTCTTAACCACAACCGGGTTCCATCGACCCGTACCTGGGGCTCTTCATAATTGATTTTGGATATACGTTTTTCAATTATTTCACGGTCATCAGAACGATATAAAGGTGCACTTTCCTTCCAGGACAGTTCAAAATCATTTTTACCAAGGATATCATCTGGAGATTCTAAACCTGCGTCCAGGGCAAATGCTTTATTGCACCCCAGATATCTGAAATTCCGGTCTTTCCAGAAAAGCCTGATCGGTATGGTGTCCATAACTAATTGAAGCATCTGTTGTGATTCACGCAAATCTTCCTGCGCTTTTTTAAGCTGGTCTTTGGCGCGCAATGAAATCAGCGCAAAAGATATATTTCCCGCCAGGTTTTGGAAGATTTGTATTTCGGTTTCCTGAAAAGAATCTTGGTCAGCGGAATAAACCGACAACAAACCGAGCAGCTTTGACTTCTCTCTGAGCGGCAGGATTAAAACAGACTTATAACCGAATTTGATGGCATGTCGTTTAAACTTTTTATCGGTAATCTGGTCTGCCATGCTTTTTATCTCAAAGGAGGCTCCCTGGTTAAACCGTCCGGCCACATTTTTCAGATCATTCAGCAGCGAGCCCCGTGCCTTCCGGAAACGTTCAAATTCCTCTGGTATAAAACCATTCTGGATTAACGGCTCCAGGTGATTCTCACCGGAATTATTAAAAAGACCCAACCAGCAGAGCTGATATTTATCCTGCCCTGCAACATCCCGGCAGATCGCATTCAGCAAAACGGATTCGTCGTCGATCTGAGGAAGAATTAAATGGCTTTGGGACAGGATTGAAAGAACATTGCGAGATGGATTGAGGGCTTCATGATCATCGTGATTTGTGCGGAAGGATTCCCCTTCCGGTATATTTGTATTATTAAATTTCTGCTTATCCTTTTTCATTTCGCAGTCCTGTTATAAAGTACAAAAAAGAGAAGATAATGAAGTTGTAAAATAAAACTGGAAATGTCGGGAGAATACTATATGATTCTAAAAAACGAAGTAATTGTGCGACCTTAACTGATAAAAATGACTCTGCAAATTAAGATCGTACATACTTAAATGCAATTTATAAATGCCGGCAGGGAATATCATCTCATTTATTATTGCCGGCTGAAGCAAATTCAGTCATTTTTCAGAAAAACTTTTAATGGCGCTGTCTGTATCGGGAAAGATTTTCAGCACCTGATCCAGATGCGTAATGTCCAGCAGTGAGACCATAAATTCAGACGGAGAGGCCAATCGAATATCCCCGTTATTAGACCGGCATTCCGCAATTCGGGACACCATAGCTCCCAAACCACTGGAATCCACATATTCAGTCCCCGACAGATCAATAATAATTTTATGGTTGTCTTCTGCTACCAGCGAATACAAATACTCTTTAAATTCCTCCGAAACATCAGTACTTAAATATTTAGGTACGGTAATGATTACTACCTTACCATCAGAAGCCCGATGGGTCTGAAAATCCATTACGCATCCTCTATGTTAACTTCGTTCTGGTAGAAACAAAGGGAAAAACTTCTACTACGGCAGATTTTCGTTTCCTTGTAAAAAAATGCATCTGCTGCTAATTACCGTCCTGAATATCATTCAACCCAATAGAATAACAGACTCTGATAATCTGATAGAATCCGTATATAAAGATATTTATTTGGACGGATCGAATATCTTCTTTTTATTTTAAATAATTTACTGGAAAAATTATCTTATAAAAATAAAAAACTTAAAAGAAACTCATATTTTTAAAATTCCAGTGTTTCTATTTTAATAAACACAGATCATCTATATAAATAACCAGGGGTTCAGGCAGTTCAGTTGCAAATATCCCCAGGCTATAAATTGCATACAGATTCATTCGCCGGCCTTTAGGAGCATTTTCAACCTCCTGCAAAGAAATATTGAGCATATTCAATCCCGGCTTCAAAAAGAATTTTTTATTAAAACGATCCGAATATAGCTCTTCCCCACGCGTGTGCAGGCGGTCTTGAATACGGCAGGTTAATTCCAGAATTCCTTCCAGCGGATTAAATATGACAAAATGAAGATAACGATACTCGCTCTAGTCCCGCGGAAAATATTTTGCGGCAATACCAGAATATTTCTCTGTAGTCAAAGACACCCTGGCTGCTCTTTTCCCCTGATATACAGGATCATTTGCATAAATCATCTTTCCCTCTCCTTCCCACCGTTCCAGTTCAAAGGGCGTTTCAAAATCCGACAAGACCGGGAATTCAGCTCCGGCTATTATTTCATCACTCAATGATCTAACAGGATTAATAAATTCTATTCCTATCAGTACAGCAACAAAAACTCTCAGGAATCTTTGTTGCTTTTTTTTTATTGCAGCCGCATGCTCTGAAAAGAATATCCAACCCACCGCACTTCCCAGAACATCTCTCCACACATCTCCCAATTCGGGCTTACGATGCAGTCCCACCTGAATCCATTCGATCAGGATTCCCGAAAGGATGGTGCACAAGATTATCAGGAGCAACTGGGGGAGAATTGACTTCCTTTTCGGGTAATCCAATTGACGCAACAAAATAAAAATAACAAGAGTATAGTAAATAATATGACCCAGATTCCAGGAGGCCTTAAATGATCTGGTTGAATAATAATCCGGACCGCCAAAAAAGAACAGGACTGACAAAACAGCCACAAAAAGAAACAGAACAATATTCAGAGGTTTGTTTTTCATTGTTTGCCAATAGGACTTTTTATGTGATTTTTCTTTTCAGCCTGTTAAAAAAAATTAATAGACTTCCTTGCTGAGAATAATATTCGCAAAAGAATACAGTAAGTGTGCTGGTCTGCAAAGATGGCCTAAATATTTTTTTATAAACGACTCCTGTTTTCCGCTTTGCAACACCCTAGAAATTTTTGAGGATAATTTGGCAT
>CAYWTB010000101.1:0-15886 GCA_964461135.1 uncultured Caldithrix sp.
AAAAACTCTTCAATAAAAACAATGACTTACGAAAATTAACTGTCAAAGTCGAGAGAGAGGCCTCCCCACAACAGGGAGGCCTTTTTTCTGGTTAGTCAAGCTTTAAAAAATGCTTCACTGTCTCCCACCTTACCGATACTTCCACTGCGAAAGCCGGAAAACCCAGATAGCCCAGTACCGGCATTTCGAATAATTTTACCTGGCCCAGGACCGGCACTGTATATATCCATTTGGCCATGGCCCAGTAATTCCAGAATTCCCACAACAGGCCGGCGATTATACCGGTAAGGAACAGCTGAAAAAGTGTGGAGAGATCCCCCTGTGCCCAGTCCCGCCAGAAGGAATGACGCTTCCATACAAAATTTAAGGGATCCAGCATGAAAATCATGCCGATCCATACCGGTGCAGCCAGATATGTGGCCACCCCGCCAGGAACGATAAAGGGAAGCAGCATACATATGAATCCGAAGATAAGCAAAATAAGCATTTTCGGTTGGGAAAGCTTGACCGGTTTAACGTTTATTCGCCTGAAAATATTCAGATTTTTAACCAGATCAGATATCTCATACACACCCGGCCAGATGGTGGCGAAGGACCAGAAGTAACCCCCATATCTGATTATCCCGTTTTCCGGTAATCCAACATAATGCCAGTTATGGATGAACAGATTATAAAATTCAAAAAAGTACCAGAGTGCGATTGACCATGGCACCATCCACAGAAATTCCCGGGTGCGGCTCTGAATGAGTGACTGACCGGACAAGCGGTAATTCAGGGCATCCAGCAAAAAAATGAGACCGGACCAACAGAGGGGTGTCATAAATATTTCGAAAAACCAGCCGTGTGAGAAAAGCCCAATCTCAGAAAAAACAATCAGCAGGCTACCCAGATATCCATAAAGCGGAAATTTTCCGGTATCAATTTTTTTCTTCATGGTAATTCCTTAATCGCTGGAATGAATTTCCCGTTCAGCAGAACTTTCGGGAATTAATTTCCATTCCCTGGCATAATTATCCGGCACGTCAACCTCCATGCGCAGAAAGGCCGTTGAAAGAGTTTTGCCCTGCGCATCATGGCGCAATGTTTCAGTTCCCCCTCCACCCAGCGATTCATGCAGTAAAAAATTCAGGGCCCATAAATTGGGAAGCTCGAAACGTTCCACTTTACCTCTGCATATTCCCTTAAAATGTTTTTTTACCCGTTCAGGTGTCAAAATTTCCTTTAAAAAGGGATAATATTCCGGTTTGTAAGCAATAATTCCCACATTGGCTGTATCTCCCTTATCGCCGGAGCGGGCGTGGGCAAGTTTCAGCAATTTTACTTTCATAAGGACCTTTCAGCTGTTATATCACATTCAAATGCTTTCCACATCCACAACCGGCTGTACCAGCTCCCTGGAAATCAGGGCTGGCCAGAAGGCCACCACCTCCTTGGGCCGTGACCTGCCGGATCCGAATCCGGTGACGGTCGGTGGCCCTCCCAGTACCAGCGGAATCATTTCCCGGCTGAATCGTTCAACATGAGCCTGATTGTAGCCTCTCACACCAATCTGCAGGATCACCTCATTGGGATCCTCAATGGGATGTGCCAGGGGACCATGACAGGCATTGAGACCGAGAAACTCGGTATGCACCTCCTCCAGGTCTAACTGAAGATCTTTGATACGCTGGCGTATGATTTCACCCGCTTTTTCAGCTTTCTGCAGGGCATCCGGCCAGGCATAGGTCAATTTGCCGATAGACAGCCATCCGTCCGAATAGGAGACCGATACCTTATAAAATTCGGTTGGTTCCCGACCCCGCACACCATGAACACGCACCCGGTTCTTATCCTCCTGTGAGAGTGAAATGGTCGTAAAATCAGCTACCACATCCGGTGTGATATATTCCCGCGGATTCCCCAGTTCGTATACCAGCTGTTCTTTTACGGTCCGCACGTCAACCAGTCCTCCGGTGTTTTCATGTTTGGTTACCACAAACTCCCCATCGGGAAAGGCTTCAATGATGGGAAACCCGATATGGGCCATATCCGGTACTTCCTTCCAGCCCGCCTGAAAATTACCACCGGTTACCTGCGCTCCGCATTCAATAATATGTCCGGCTATTATACCGGCGGCAAGTTTATTATAGTCCGTCTCCTGCCAGCCGAATTCATGAATCATGGGCGCCAGGGTGAGCCCAGTGTCAGTAACCCGGCCGGTAATAATAATCTGTGCATCCTGACTGAGGGCCTCCACCACCGGCCGGGAACCCAGATACACATTAGCGCTGTACAAGCTATGGCGCACAGGTTCAATGGATTCGCCGGTTTCCATATGATTCAATAAAACGCCAGCGGCCAGGAATTCATCAATGCGGCTCATGATGTCATCACCATAGACAATCCCTATCCTCAATCCCTTTACTCCCATTTTACGCGCAATCTCAAATATGGCATTGCGACAGGCCATGGGATTTACCCCACCGGCATTGGTGATCACCCTGATGTTCTTTTCAATAATATCCAGAATAATTTCTTTCATGAGCGGAATAATATCAAGCGCGTAACCCTGACGGGAGTCACGCATTTTCTGCTTCTGCATGATGGACATGGTCACTTCTGCCAGATAATCCATCACCAGATAGTCCACGGGGCCTTTTCTCACCTGATCGATGGGTGCATCAGCGCGGTCTCCCCAGAAACCCTGTCCTGATGCGATCCGAACTGACTGTTTTTTCATTAAAAAATCCTTTCCACAGATTTTTTCAAGCCGCATTCAACACAATTTTAATTATAATACCAGACAGCTTTTTGTTCTCTGATTATCGTTTGTCGAAACAACCGATTCCTGTGTAAAGCTCTGAACATCCCTGTTTCTTTTTATCCCGGCAGTCGCTGAAATCGCAGTCAGCGGCAATTAAAAATGCCCGGGCAGATGAATCCCCTATTACATATTTTTTTACCACCATTTCCCCTTGCTGCAAGTCGATGGATCAATATTCAATTACAGGATAATCAATTCAAATTATTATTTATTGTTTCGTCCCTCACCATTTGATAATAAATTAAAACGCACGTAAAAAGAATCTATGTTAAAAAATATCAAATATTTTTTACATTTTAAACAAACTTTCAAAAAAAGGCAAGGACGTTGGCTCTGACGGTTTATTTCAGTTTTTTTCTGCGAAATTACCTGCGCAGTCACCGCTATCTGAGCGAAATTGTTCTGGTTCTGGTTAATATCATTTTTTTCTGGGGATTTTTAAATACGGATAAACCTGAGGATGTGGTTTGGACCGTCTTCGCAGTAATGGCACTGGTTTTGAATATGGTCACCGTTCCTTCTCTGTTTTATCTGGAAAAGGGAAATTCCCTTTATTTCGCTCTGTCTCATTCACGGGGCCGCGTTAATTTTTTACTATCGAAAATCCTGTTAATCTGGCTGATTGATTTTATCTGGGTGACCTTTTTCGCACTAATTTACGGAATTCGCTTTTGGGATGTACACTACTTTATGGTGCTTCCCCTCAGATTATTCTTCATTGGTCTTCTCATGCTACTGGCCATTTTGCTGTTCAGCCTGTTTTATACCTATAAGCCCTGGATTACCTGGATCCTTTTTCTGCTGACTGTTTTCGGTGGAATAGTTAATAAAACAGCTCTCTTCCCTATCGAATCGCTGTCAAAAATTTATGCCGTATTCATTTTAATTCTTCCTCCCTTCCTGGAAATAATTTACAGTACCGTCACCCTGCAGTTTCCTTTCTGGCGGATATTCTTCGTTTTACTTGCAGTGGTTCAGATTGGAGTCTATTTTTTAATTAATTACCGGCTGATTCTGAGAAGAGATTTTATTTGAACTAAAGTTGAGGAAAACTTCACCCGGTAAAATTTCTGTAAGAACAAAGGTGTTACCCTGGCGTATATTATGGACATTTATTAATCATAGAAGGAGATTTTCATGGATTTCCAGTTAAGTGAAGAACAAGTATCCATTCGAGACATGGTAAGGGATTTTGCCCGGAAAGAAATGGCTCCTGACATTATGAAATATGACGAGGCCAAAGAATTTCCCATAAAACTTATCAGGCAATTGGGAGAATTGGGGCTTCTGGGGGTTATCTACCCCGAAGCTTATGGTGGTGCCAACATGGGTTATATCGAATATGCACTGATTGTAGAGGAACTCTCTGCGGTGGATCCTTCGGTAGGACTGATTGTGGCTGCACACAATTCCCTGGGAAGCCTGCATATTTATTCTTATGGCTCGGAAAAACAGAAACAGAAATATCTCCCGCGATTACTGAAGGGCGAGACTCTCTCTGCCTGGGCACTTACCGAACCGGGATCCGGCAGTGACGCCAAAGCACTAAAAACGGTGGCGGTAAAAGAGGGTAAGGACTGGGTAATCAACGGATCGAAAACCTTTATTACCAATGCCAATTATTCTGACTATCATGTGATCATTGCACGAACCGATCTGGAAAAGGGTACACGGGGAATATCGGCATTTGTGGTTGAAAAGGGAACACCCGGTTTTACCATCGGAAAAAATCTAAACAAGCTGGGTATGCGGGCCAGCGATACGGCCGAACTGTTTTTCAATAATTGTAAAGTACCGCAGGAAAATATACTGGGCAGGGAAGGCGAAGGTTTTCACCAGTCCATGTCCATTCTGGACGGTGGACGAATCAGTATAGGTGCCATGTGCGTGGGAATTGCACAGGGAGCCTACGAAAGTGCCCTGAAATATGCCCAGGAGCGCGAGGCTTTCGGAAAAAAGGTTGGCGATTTCCAGGCGACTAAATTCAAGCTGGCGGACATGGCCATGAAAATCGATGCTGCCAGACTGCTCATACTGCGTTCCGCCTGGATGAAAGACAACAATATGCCTCTAAACCTGGAATCTGCCATGGCAAAATTGTTCGCCAGTGAAGTGGCGGTGGAAGTGGCGAATGAGGCGGTTCAGATCTTCGGTGGATATGGATTTATCAAGGAATATCCGGCAGAAAAATTCTACCGTGACGCGAAGCTCGGTACCATAGGTGAGGGTACTTCGGAAATTCTCCGCCTGGTTATCGCCCGGGAAATTCTGCAGCAAGCCAGTACCGTTTAGACGTCCCCGCTTACCTGGAATGGTCCGGGAAGCACAGGGAAATATTGATAAACTTTATGCAGGGAGATGACATGCCCCAGATTGGTTCAGAGGTTAAAAAAGAAGAACAATTCCAGAAAAATTATGAGCATTATCAAACCCTTCTTAAAAAACTGCGGGACCTTTCCGCTCAAATTGCCAGGGGAGGTGGGGAAAAATACCTGAAGAAGATTAAAGAACAGGGAAAATATCCGGTAAGGGAACGAATCAGGAAGTTGATTGACAGGGGCTCCTCTTTTCTTGAAATAGGTGAATATGCCGCCTATGGAATGTACAAGGAATATGGAGGGGCTCCCTCATCCGGAACGGTTTTCGGAATCGGCCAGATTCATGGACGCGACGTGGTGATTGTGGTAAACGACCCCACTGTAAAAGCCGGTGCGTGGTTCCCCATTACCTGCAAAAAGAACCTCCGTGCCCAGGAGATTTCCATGGAAAACCGGCTGCCTATCGTCTACCTGGTAGACTCCGCAGGAATTTTTCTTCCGCTGCAGGAAGATCTTTTTCCTGATAAGGAACACTTCGGACGAATCTTCCGCAACAATGCCATTATGTCCTCCATGGGGATCCCGCAGATTTCGGCTATCCTGGGATATTGTGTGGCGGGCGGTGCTTACCTGCCCATCATGAGCGATGAGGCTCTTATTGTGGAAGGAAACGGCACCGTCTTTCTGGCCGGTGCCCACCTGGTAAAAGCCGCCATCGGAGAGGAAATTGACAATCAGCAGCTGGGAGGGGCAGTAGTACACAGTGAAATCAGCGGTGTTACCGATTATAAAGTTGCCAGTGAAGAGGAGGCCCTTAATACGGTACGACAGCTGGTGGATAAATTCGGGCATTACGCGAAGCAGACATTTGACCGGCAGAAAGCTGTTAAACCGGCCTTTGAAGGGGATGAAATCTACGGCATTATCCCGGAAGACAGGACCCGCCCCTATGACATGATCCAGTTCCTGGCGCGCATTCTGGACAAAAGCGAAATGGAGGAATACAAGGCCGGCTATGGCAAAACGATTGTTACGGGGTATGGCCGCATGGAGGGATATGCGGTGGGAATTGTGGCCAACCAGCGGCTGGTAGTGAAAACCAGGCAGGGAGAGATGCAGATTGGAGGTGTGATTTATTCGGACAGTGCTGACAAAGCTGCACGCTTTATCATGAATTGCAATCAAAAGCGGATTCCCATCGTTTTTTTCCAGGATGTGACCGGATTTATGGTGGGCAAGAAGGCAGAACATGGCGGTATTCTCAAGGATGGGGCCAAACTGGTGAATACCGTGGCCAATACGGTGGTACCCAAGTTTACCTTTATTGTGGGAAATAGTTTTGGTGCCGGAAATTACGCCATGTGCGGCAAAGCCTACGACCCCCGGATGATATTTGCGCTCCCTTCCGCCAATATTGCCGTAATGGGCGGGCAACAGGCCAGCAATACACTGCTGTCCATTCGCCTGTCCCAACTCAAAAAATCCGGCAAGGAGATCACGGAGTCCGAAAAACAGCAAATTCTGCAGGAGATTCAGGATCGTTACAGCGCACAGATGGACCCCCTGTACGCCGCCGCACGGCTGTGGGTGGACGGCATCGTTGATCCGCTGGATATTCGCCGGATTGTCTCTACCGGTATCCGCATAGCGGAACATAATCCCGAGATACCCAAATTCAATCCCGGTGTTATCCAAACCTGATTTTCTGGATGCTGGCTAAACCACGGATGGTTTAGTCCGGCCAGGTCAACCGGAGGAAAAAGGCTAAAGGATAAAGGCCCAAGGCTAAAGGCTTCTCCGGAGCAGAATTCGTGTAATTCGTGGACAAAAAACAGCTTTCTGTTTATCTTTGATCTTTAATCTTGCCTTTTTGCCTGATACCTCCCTGCTACGCGAGTCTTTGAGTTTTGACAATTTTCTTCTCCTGTAACTTTCACCGCAGACATACATCTATAACTACGTAGATTAAATAATCATTTTCTTTTGAAGGAGGAAAACAGAATGCCTTTTATAACCGGTGACGATGCCAAACAGGTACAGGAAATATTAAATAAACTGCCCAGGAAAGTCAAAATTGTGTATTTTACGCAGGAACTGGAATGCCAGTTCTGCCGTGAAACCCGCCAATTGATGGAAGAATTGAAAGAGCTGGGGAACAATAAAGTTGAGCTGGAAATTTACAATTTCATAAATGACAAAGAACAGGTGGAAAAGTACAAGATAGATAAAATTCCGGCTATTGCCATTACCTCGGATGAAAAAGATTACGGAATCCGGTATTATGGAATTCCCTCCGGATACGAGTTCAGTTCCATTCTGGAAGATATCCAGGAGGTGGCTAATGGTGAGCCCAGCGTGTCGGAAGAGACCAGAAAACAGATTCAGAAAATTACTCAACCTATTCGATTGCAGGTTTTCGTCACTCCCACCTGTCCCTATTGCCCGAGTACCGTTCTGATGGCCCATAAGCTGGCGATGCTCAATGATAATATAACGGCCGATATGGTGGAAGCCACGGAATTTCCCCACCTGGCCAACCGATATAGTGTAAGGGGAGTCCCCCGGACGGTTATTGGTGAAATGCATGCCATAGAGGGTGCCCTGCCGGAGCCAAATTTTGTGCAGAAGGTGATGGCTGCCTATGATGAAATTTATCCCGGAAACTGACACATTTTTTAGCGGAGGACAATGATGAAAAAGACGCTTTATCTTACTTTAATTTCACTGCTGGGCCTGCTGTTTGTTATCCAGTCATGCTCAAAAGCGGACAATAACAGCGATCCCCAGCCGCAACAACGGGGTTCCAGCCAACAAATTGAACCACCGGCCGCAAAATCCACCCATCCCAAAGCGCCGGATTTTACTCTGAAAGATGCCCGGGGCAATCTGATCCGGTTGAGTGATTACAAGGGCAAAGTTGTCATACTGGATTTCTGGGCGACCTGGTGTCCCCCATGCCGGATAGAAATTCCCGGTTATGTTAAAATGTACAACAAATATAAAAATGACGGACTGGTCATTATCGGTGTTTCCCTGGACAATGATGGCTGGACTCCGGTTAAACCTTTCATGAAAGAATATAAAATCGACTATCCGATTGTGCTGGGAGACAGAGAAATTGTTGGCGCATACGGTGGCGTCAGTGCCATTCCCACAACTTTTATCATTAACCGGGAAGGTGAAATTGTGGAAAAGAAAATAGGGGCAAAATCCACACAGTACTTTGAAGACCTTCTGACAAAACTTTTATAACCCCAATAATTTAGCAGTATGGAGTCACAGAGGGCATATAATATTTGTTAGATTCAGGGGATAATTTTTGAGTATCAACACAGGTAAAGTTTTACTTTTATAAATTTTATCTCATTCTAATCAGTCTCTTGATAACCTTTTGACAAAACTTATACTATTAAACAGGATAAACAAATGAGGATTAACGATGAGTGACATTATCATTAAAAATGTGGAAGGACTTACCTTTATTGGAAGGGGTAAAACAAAACACTGGGTAGCCATTGACGGACCTGAGAATTTCGGAGGTTCCGAAGCCGCCACCCGGCCCATGGAGCTGTTTCTGATCAGCCTGGGTGGTTGTACCGCTGCGGATGTAGCTTCACTGTTAAAGAAAATGCGGGTAAACGTTGAAAAATTCGAGGTTCATATTGATTCGGAACAGGCAGAGGAACATCCCAAGGTTTATACCAGCATCGATTTGCTTTATAAATTCTGGGGCAGGAATCTGGAATCCAAAAAAGACAAGATCGAAAAAGCCATTAATTCATCACAGGATAAATATTGTTCAATATCGGCCATGATTAAAGCAGCCAATATACCATTAAGACACAGGTATAAATTGCTTGAATCGGAAGCGATCTAGCTTTCCCCCATTCTAAAAGCAGATTTAAATTTACAGGTGATCTCAAGATCACCTTTTTTTATATATGTCATGAGGTCAGATCGCGGCTCAAGGCCGTCATCCAGTTTACAAACCCGATAAATAAAACAACTTTTTTGAAAGTCATATCAAAATATTGTTCAATCTCAATGAATTCATTTATTTCCGAATAAAATCTTCGTAAATTTACTGCGGCGTATTTTTGAAAGAACATTATTGAAGACCATCCTTTGGACAATTTTCCTCAGCACCCTTATACACACATCAACACCTGCTCAGGACCTGACCTTTAAAAAGCTCAGTGAAGATAACATTTTATCCAACGGCAGTATTTACTGCATATTGCAGGACCATCACGGTTTTATGTGGTTTGGCACTGAATACGGTCTTATCAGGTATGACGGACATACTATCCGGGTATTCCGCCACGATCCCAACCAGGCGGGTTCGCTAAGTGACAACACTATCTGGTCTCTCATGGAGGACCGTCAGGGATTCATCTGGGCGGGTACCGCCATGGGAGGTTTAAACCGTTTTAACCCCGCATCCGAAAATTTTCAATGCTGGATGGCGGATACCCAGACTTCCGGTAACGGGCCGGGATTAAGTGATAATGGAATCACGGCTTTATGGGAGGATCATGACGGTATCCTGTGGATCGGAACCTATAAGGGTGGATTAAACCGTTACAATCCTGCCTCAGGAAATTTCCGGCACTGGTCAGCAGACTCCGGGGGCCCCGGTGGTTTACAAACCTCTTATATCACCTCTATTTATGAAGATTCTTCCCATCGTTTATGGCTAGGCAGTTTTAACGGCCTTTTCTCAGCAGAAAGAAAGGGGGATTCCCTTACATTTCATCAATTTCAGCATGAACCGGAAAATCCAAACAGCCTCAGCCATAACCTGATCTGGACTCTTTTTGTCTCAGCCAGCGATTCCGGAAATGGATTCTGGCTGGGTACATTTAACGGACTGAATTATTTTGAGCCGGCCAAAAACAGATCCACCCGTTATATCCCCAACCCCCGGGATCCGGACATTTTTACCCGGAGCATCGGCAGTATCACGGAGGAAACCAGGGAAGGGAAAAGAGTATTATGGCTGGGCAGCTATGGCGGTGTGTTACGTTTCGATCCCCATACCGGAAAATTCAGCCGCTGGCGCCACAATCCGGATGATCCTTCCTCCCTGAGCGATGACCGTGTTATTGCCGTACATCTGGATGATTCCGGTGTGCTCTGGATAGCTACCAGTAATGGACTGAACTATCATGCACAGCAGTGGGAAAAATTCAGGATTTGGAAGGAGCAAATCCTTTCAAACGGAACCATGACCACACGACCACTGCCCGAAATATCCGCCCTGTGTGAGATGCCCGATCAAACCCTGTGGCTGGGCACTACCAGGGGACTGTACTCCATCCATCTGCCGGCAGGACATGCTCAATACTATTCACATCCGGTTTTATCCGGATTGAACATATGGTCTCTGGCGGCAGGACATGAGGGCAAGTTGTGGATCGGGACTTACGGGAACGGACTGTATCGTTTGAATACCGGCAATGGTGAGATACAGCACTGGGTCAGTTCTCCTGCCGATAAAGGACCGGGAAATAATTATATTCGTACCCTGTACCAGGACCGGCAAGGTTTTTTATGGATCGGATTATGGGGCAGAGGTTTATCCTGTTTTGATCCGGCAACCTCCCGCTGGAAACAGTATGTTCATAAGCCAAATAATCCGTCCAGTCTGAGTTACAATGATGTCTGGGCTATTTATGAGGACCGGTACGGTCTTTTATGGATCGGAACCCATGGAGGCGGCCTGAATCTGTTTGACCAGAAAAAACAGCGCTTTTATCAATGGCAGGTAAATACAAAGGATCCCGCTTCACTCAGTCATAACAGTATCCTCACCATCAGCGAATCACATCAACCGGATTCCAATGATCAGGATTCTCTGTGCGTCCTTTGGGTTGGAACTGAAAACGGCTTAACCCGCCTAACCTATTCGAAACAAAGTCTTCGTAATACTGGGCCTCCCAACCTCAACTTCACTAATTTTTCGGAAAAAAATGGCGTTTCCAGCCCAACCATCAGGAGTCTCATGGAAGATGATCAGGGTAATGTATGGGTAGGAACCAATCTGGGTCTATCAAAGATAAATAACAAATCGCTCCCTGCTGCAGGAAGCAGAATTATTGCCGGAAGATATCCGCACCCGCTGAAACTCGACCATTATACGGTTAAAGATGGATTACCAAATAACGATTTTAAAACCGGGACAGTTTATAAAGAGAAGAACGGAGAGCTTTTCTGGGGTACGGCAGGTGGACTTCTCAGCTTCGATCCTGCCGGAATACAGGATCACCATTTCATTCCTCCCATTGTTCTAACCGAGGTTCAGGTCTTAAACCAACCGATATCATCCAGTATTTTGTCTTCTATAGAATATTCAGGTCCGAAAGCTGTTAAACTAAATTTAAATTATAACCAGAATGATATTTCATTCCGTTTCGCTGCCCTGGACTATGCCGCTCCGGAAGAATGTGAATATGCCTATTTCCTGGAAGGATTTGATGCCAACTGGGTATATTCGGGCAGCCGGCGATTCGTTTCCTATACCAATCTGGATCCCGGACGATATACCTTTTGGGTGAGGGGTTCCAATAGAGATGGTATCTGGAATGAATCCGGGACACATCTCACAATCGTTATCTCTCCACCGTGGTGGCGCACCGGCTGGGCTTATATTACCTACCTGATTTTGGGAATCACATTTGTTTACTTGATCCGACGATATGAAATGCACCGGATAAAACTTCAACATCAGTTAGCGCTACAGACACTCGAAACTAAAAAATTTCAGGAACTGGAACGAGTAAAATCACATTTTTTCACCAACCTCTCCCATGAATTCCGAACCCCCCTGATGCTGATTAACGGACCGGTTGAACAACTGCGGAATGGATTATATAAAGACAATGTCAATAAGGCATATGATTTGATTCTTCGCAACAGCCGCCGGTTACTGGAATTGATTGAACAACTTCTGGCTCTCTCTCAACTGGAAGCCGGCTCGTTACCCCTGCGAGCCGCCAAAGAAAACTTGATTCCCCTTCTGCGCGGACTGATTTATTCTTTTGAATCACTGGCAGAAAAAAAAGGTATTCATTTGACCATCCATACAACAGCTGAAAACGTTATGGCCTGGATTGATCATGACAAATTCGAAAAAATAATAAGCAATCTGATATCCAATGCCATAAAATTTACCACGGAGGGCGGAAAGATCGAGTTAAAAGTGACAACAGTTTTTCAGACAACTCCTTCCGCAAAAAGCATCCGGATCTCCGTATCGGATAACGGTATAGGAATCCCGGAAGAACATCAAAGCCGTATCTTCGACCGATTTTATAAGGTCGACGATTCATCCCACCGTTATTACGGAGGCACCGGTATCGGGCTGGCACTAGTCAAAGAACTGGTGGATCTGCATCACTGGCACATCAGCTTTCAGAGTAAAACAGGTCAGGGAAGTACTTTTACTCTGTATATTCCAGAAGGAAATTCTCATCTGCCCGAAAGTGAGATGATCCCCGAAGTAGTCGATTCAGTAAAATCCGTTTTGGAGGATACCAATTCCCCAACTCATGCAGTTACAAATATAATCCAGCCGGCCCCAGGATCTTCCGGTGATCTGCCTAGAGTTCTCATCGTAGAGGATTCACCGGATGTCCGTTTCTATTTGTCGAATATTTTGAAAAACGAATTTACCATACAGCAGGCCGCCACGGGAGAAGAAGGATTAAAAATGGCCACAACGGATTCTCCGGACCTTATTATCAGTGATATCATAATGTCTGAAATGGATGGAATTGAATTATGCAAAAGAATCAAGTCCAATTGGGAGACCAGTCACATACCCGTAATACTACTTACCGCCAAAGCGACCATCGAAAGTAAAATTGAAGGCCTGGAAACCGGAGCGGATGACTACCTTACCAAACCATTCAATTATATGGAACTTTCCGTGCGGATCAAAAACCTGCTGAGTCAAAGAAAAAAATTGCGGGAAAAATTCAGCCAGGAGATCCATATATCGCCGGCAGCTGTAACAGTAACTTCTCTGGACCAGGATTTTTTAAAAAGAGCCATGGAAATCGCCGGGAAAAACCTGGATAACACCGATTTTGATTCGGAAATGTTTGCCCGGGAACTGTTCGTCAGTCGAAGTCAATTGCATCGCAAACTGCTGGCCATTACGGGACAGACCACCGGCGAATTTTTAAAAACCCTCCGCTTAAAACGTGCTGCTCAACTGCTTCAAGAGAGACGATTAAGTGTGACCCAAATCGCGTTTGAAGTAGGATACAGCAGCCCTTCCCATTTTACCAAAGCATTCCGACAACAGTTTAACTGTTTACCATCTGAATTTGCTACAAAAAAGAGGCCCTAGAACCACTCCACCCGGTTTTCTGAAATCGGAAATAAGTCCGCTGAAAATTGACCCAGTCAGGTAAATCTGTGTCTTTTCCCTAAGCGTATTCGTAGCACCTAATCGCCTCAACACATTTTGCCTGCCGGATTCACAATTCCTGGCTTAAGCCCAAAAATATGGGATTCCTTACTCCCTTGGCCTAAAGACCGGGGATTGTTAACTAATTCAGACATAAAAACGCGTATTGATGATATGGGTTTTTACGAATCAAGCAGGTTTATTAAAAATATCAACATTGTGATCATTAAAAACCCTTTGAGAAAATGGAATCTATAGAATCGCAGCTTTGGATATTCCCATACGATTTATTGACTGCCATGCTGACTTTTCCCGGGTTCACCGCATATTATATCCCTTTATGCAACAAAAACGCTACAGGATGACACAGGCGCGTTAGCTTCCAATCGAAAAAGGAAATATTTTTACTGGGCTTTAAAATAGAGGAAGCAGACTTATGACTCATCTGAGCGGCAGAATTCTCATTAATCGTCCGGTCACTGAAGTCTTTGCTTTTATCAGCAATTACCAGAATGACTGGAAATGGCGCACTCGACACCTGGAAGTACAGGCTTTAAGCGATGAAAAAGAAGTGGAATTGGTTTCCACCCGATCCTTATTTTCCTTGTTCCCACAAAAACAATCTACCCACTACCAGATTCTGGATCAGATCCTAAACCAGTGTTTGATATCCAGAATCGATTTGGGAAAAATATCGGTGATTGACGAACGGCATGTGAAAGATACCAAAGAAAATTCAACCGAATTCGAATATACCATTCGCCTTGGACTGCGTGGAGTGGCAAAAATATTTCAACCAATGTTGTTACGGGATTTATCCCGCGACTTTAACAGGGATCTGACATGGTTGAAAGAATTGATGGAGCTATTACAAACCTCCACTGTTACTTAGTACAAGTAAGTCTTACTAATACTGTAACACTAATCAGAGAATAAGAAAGCAGAATTGATGGTTGTCTAATTGGAGCGGTAAATGAACTCAAAAAATTAATTTTATCCAAATAATCTATAATAGAATTAAGAAGAATTTTATGTCGCATCAAATATCTCATATAACAAAAAGAATCATAATTTTATTAAGCATTCTGGCTGTTGGTTTGTTCAGCCTTCCTATTTCCGGCTATGCCGATCTATCGGGCACTTATACCATTGGAGAGGGAAGGAACTATACCTCGATTTCATCAGCTGTGACGTCCCTGACCAGTCAGGGAGTCAGTGGTCCGGTTATCTTTAACATCTCCGAGAATATGACCTACGATGAGCAAATCGTGATAGGTCCCATCACCAGTCCCAGTTCGACTAACACCATCACATTTCAATCGGGTCCGGCCATCGGTAGCAGTGCAACTGTGCAATTTACACCTACGGCCGCAGATAATTATGTAATCAGACTGAATGGTGCAGATTATGTTAGTTTCAAGAATCTCATCATTAACAGCTACGGAAACAATACCTATGGAATCATTGTCCGGCTAGAAAGTGACGCGGATCTTAATGAGTTTTTAAATATCATATTTAATGGGATATCGACCACGTCATCAGGAAATACACCTGCCCTTATTATCTCAGAAAATAGTTCTGTGGACTATATCCGGATTGAAGAAAATACTTTCAAAAATGGGGCGTCAGGTATTGTAATGCGTGGAGTTAATTCCTCCAATTTATCTTCCGGTACCCAGATCCTGAACAACACTTTCAACAATCAGAGCTGGGGCGCCCCCTACCTGCTTTACCAGAACGCCCCCCAGCTCATCGGAAACACGGTAAGCGGTGCCGGCCAGCGGGGATTTAAACTGCAGTCCTGCGATAACGGCCTGCAGATCCTTAAAAACAAGGTCAGCGTCAACTCCAGCTATGGCCTCTATTTCTATTACTGTGACGGGGGCACCGGACTGCCTTTCCCCCGCGGACTGGTCGCCAATAACTTCCTGGCGGTGACCGGAACCTACGGCCTTTACTCCTACGACAATACCTACCAGGACATCCTCTACAACGGTGTGAACCTCTCCCAGGGAAGTACCGCATCGGCCGCTTTCATTATTGACGGCACCGGAAGTACCGTCAACGTCCAGAATAATATCTTCGCCAACTCTGTCGGCGGGTACGCCGCCAGTATCTCCGGCACGCCGGCCATCAACACCTCCGATTATAATAACCTCTACTCACCGGGAAATTACCTGGCCCGCTGGGGAACCACCAACCTGATCGACCTGGCCCGCTTGCAATCCGCCAGCAGCCAGGACGCTCACTCGGTAACGGACAGTTATCAGAAAGTAATGAAGATGATGCTAATGAAATAACGACAAATGTCGCCTCAGAAAGACCTAAATTTAAAAAAACAACTGAGGT
>CAYWTB010000102.1:0-15810 GCA_964461135.1 uncultured Caldithrix sp.
TATACCCCGTATATTATGCAATATCATCACTTATGAGTTTCGTGAAAGGCAGTTGTGAATTAAGCAGATTAGATTAATGTTTTAATTCTGAAACTGAGCAGGCTGTCATTGTCACAGAAGTGACCACTATGTGGCGAGACATGGATGTCGTGGCCTGTCCGGCAACTGACGGGCAATCTCCTTGTTGCCGGATTGATCCCATGGAAGGATAATATCGAAAGAATCTTAAGGAGATTACTTAGTGCTACTCCTTACCACATGGTGGTCCCTTCCGGGACAATGACACTTAATTAAATATGATTCAATAACTATTTAAAATCAATAATTTAGAACCAGCATTTTTTTATGAAATGCAATAATCGTATTAAAATAAATTAACATAAAATCAAACATTTTTTATTAGTCTTCTTTTGCTGGTAAAAAAATTATTTTATACTTTTAATATTATATATTTTTTATCCAGTTGAGTGAACTACCGAAATCTGATTCATTCCCCAAGATTAATTTTCCATTAAAATTATTTATCTGGCACATTATTTGTCTTATTTCCAGAATGGAATTAATTGAAGAATTTATCCTTAAAAGTGAAGGTGGACATTATGAATCTTAATATTACGATGATAAAACCAATTATTATAACGCTTGTACTGGTAAGTCTGGGAATGTGTAGAATCTTACAGGTGGGGCCCGGGAAAACCTATTCGGTACCCAGTGCAGCGGCTGCAGTGGCCGTGAATGGTGATACCATTGAAATAGATGCCGGAGAATATGCCGGTGATGTAACTGCATGGTATCCCAATAATTTGACTATTAAAGGTGTCAGTGGCCGGGCTCATATGAGGGCTGCCGGTGCCAATGCACAGGGTAAAGGTACCTGGGTTATTAAAGGGAATAATACGGTGGTGGAAAACATAGAATTTTCAGAAGCCTCCGTGCCTGATGAGAACGGAGCCGGCATCCGCCAGGATGGCGGCAGTTTGACGGTCAGAAATTGCTATTTTCATGACAATGAGAATGGTATCCTGGGCGGGGATGGTGGCGGAAAGATGTTAATTGAATATTGTGAGTTTAATCATAATGGATTCGGAGATGGATATACTCATAATATGTACATTTCCGGCCCCGATACATTTATCCTGCGATATTCCTATTCACACCGTGCCCGAATTGGCCATAATGTTAAAACACGATCAAAGGTCAATTTTATTGAATATAACAGAATCATGGATGAAGATGATGGAACCTCCAGCTATGCCATTGACGTTCCGAATGGTGGCTCGACCTACATTATCGGGAATCTGATTCAGCAAGGTCCTCAGACGGATAATTCCACCATTGTATCCTACGGGGCAGAAGGTTTGAGCAACCCCAACAGCGAACTTTTTTTTATTAACAATACCGTGGTGAATGACCGCGGATCAGGTACTTTTATTTATGTAAGCTCCGGTGCCAGCGCTCTTATCCAGAATAATATTTTTGCCAAAAATGGTGGTGTTCTCAGCGGACCGGGAAACCTGGTAACCAATCTTGTATCCAATAATCCGGGTCTGGTTGACATGGCAAATTTTGATTATCATCTGGGTACCAATTCACCGGCCATAGATGCCGGTAGCGATCCGGGCTCTGCTAATGGCTACAACCTTTCGCCGCAATTTGAATACCAGCATCCGTCTCAGCGAAAAATTCGAAATCAATCGGGAACCATCGATATTGGCGCGTATGAATATGAAAATCTGACCGGATTGTTTGATAACCATCAAACTGCCGATCAATTTTTTATGTCGCAGAATTATCCCAATCCCTTTAATCCAACAACCACAATTTATTATCAAGTACCAGCGTCCGCCAGGGTTCAAATTAAAGTATATGATGTGTCCGGAAAGGAAATTACTAATCTGGTGGACAATCAAATCTCTGCAGGAAGTCATGAAGTATCATGGAACGCTGTAGATTTTCCTACGGGCATCTACTATTACCAGATCCAGGCAGGGGAATTTCAGGCAGTGAAGAAAATGGTATTGATCAAATAATCATCCTATGATATCAGTCGAGAAAGACTCTGCCAGGATTAACAGGATGAAAAAGTTTTTCCCGATTCATACTTTTGGTTTAAGGCATCATAGAGCAGAGTGATAAACGGTTTATCGATAAATGGAATCTGATAGATCTTCAAAAGTAAATTCTTCTGTGCAATTTGAAAAAAATAGAATACAGTTTCCCACTTGATATGTTTGATTGTGGGATAATATTACTTATTATTGCTTAAATATGGTCTTTTCAAAACCTTCCCTCCCAACATAAAATTCAACAAAAGATCAACCTAAGAAATTTTATCTAAGTTTGGTCAATAATGTTCTATTTAAATATTTGCCTTCATTAAGAGGGACCTTCAGAAAAAATCTGTAGAAATTCCGGTGCACCGAACGTAAAAATTCTTTCTGCCTGTCCGGCGTCCGACGGATTTGAGCTAGCACTCAATAGATACCAAAAGAACTTTGATGTCTATGGGACGATTGAGTGCGAGCGAGTTTAAGAATTTTAGCGAGGTGCAACGCTGAATTTCCAGATTTTTTCTGACAGTCTTGATTTTTTGGTTCTTTTGCATCAAGGCAAAAGAACAGGCAATAAGAAATTCGATACACTTAAACAATAGGTATTTAGAAAAATTTACCCAGAATGTCTTTGATCAATAATCTATCTAATTCATTTACATATACCCATTCGGGTAAAGTTAAAATAAAATTGGGTTAATAATAATTTTGTGCAAAAGGCCTCTAAGGAAAAAATTTAATAAAAGCTTTATAAAAATGATGTGGTATATTTGTTAGAAAAAGTAAAATGAATTTGGCCGTTTAGAAAGCCATCTGATGAATTCATATGCACAACATTTTTGTGCCTTCTATATAACACATTTTTATCTTTAAGCATGTTAATGAGTTGAGAAAATAATTACCGAAAGACTTTCTGAATTAAAAAAATAATCCTTTAATTTATTTTATTTTAACCTTTTTAAGGCCTTGAATAAAAAAATATTTATCTGTTTTAGGAAGAGGATAATACACCATGAATATTAAGAAAGAGAGGAAAGTTAGTATTTTATTTCTTCTTTTGGTTTTAATCTTATTAAGTGAGGGTATTGCAGGAAAAAGACTCGAGGTTGGTCCGGGAAAAACCTATCCACTACCGAGTCTGGCATTCGCTGTAGCTGGTGATGGGGATACGATTGATATTGCTGCCGGTGAATATAGGGGAGATGTGGCTTCCGTCGGACAAAATTCACTGAATATCAGGGGAATTGGCGGTAAGGCCCACCTGAATGCCGGGGGTAAAGATGCCGAAGGCAAAGCGATCTGGGTAATTAAAGGCGATGAAAATTTAATTGAGAATATTGAATTTTCCGGTGCATCAGTTCCTGATCAAAATGGTGCGGGAATCCGGTTTGAGGGAAAAAGTTTAACCATCCGGAATTGTTATTTCCATGATAACGAAAATGGCTTGCTGGTCAGCAATAATCCTGAGGCAGAACTTGCCATTGAAAACTGTGAATTTGCCAATAATGGATTCGGGGATGGCCTGACCCATAACATGTATATCGGAAAAATCAAATCCTTTACTCTCAAATTCAGCTATATTCATCATGTCAAAATAGGAAATAATGTTAAAAGCAGGGCGGAGAATAATTATATCCTCTACAACAGAATAATGGACGAACAGACCGGAACAGCCAGTTATCAGATTGATCTTCCAAACGGAGGGCTGTCCTTTATCATGGGAAATCTAATCCAGCAAGGTCCGGCGGCTGAAAATTATCATATTATTTCCTATGGTGCTGAAGGATTGTCAAATCCTGTCAATGAAGTTTATATAGTCAACAATACCATTGTAAATGACAGGAGTTCAGGCGTCTTTGTGCGAATAAAAGAGGGTACCGAATCATCAAAAATAATTAATAACATTTTCGCCGGTCAGGGTCAGATCCTGAGCGGGTTGGGCGATCTTTTCACTAATTTAGTTACCCCTGATATTCATAAAACCATCACATTTTTTTCGGAAAAACCTGGATTGAGGAACATCGAAAAATACGATTATGAATTAACGAAAGATTCGCCTGCCATTGACAAAGGGAGTATGATGGGGAGAATTAATAATTTTGACCCGATTCCCCGATGGGAATACGTTCATCCTCTGCAAGGGCGGGAGAGAGTTATTCAGGGCAAAATTGATATTGGTGCCTATGAATTTAATTCTAAATAAACCAGGAAAATTATGTGTGGTATTTGTGGGGTTATAATCCCTAATCAGGACCGGAGAATGGATAAAAGTGTCCTGAAACGGATGACAGATTCCTTAAAACACCGGGGCCCTGATGACGAGGGCTTTTTTATTAATGATTTTGTCGGGATTGGTCACCGCCGCCTGAGTATAATTGATCTGGCCGGAGGGCATCAACCGATCTATAATGAGGACAAAAGTAAACTCATTGTCTTTAATGGTGAGATTTATAATTTTCAGGAAAATAGAGAATTTCTATTAAAAAAAGGTCATCAATTTAGGACATCTTCTGACACGGAAGTTATTTTACATCTTTATGAGGAGTTTGGAACATCCTGTGTTGAAAAACTGAGAGGTATGTTTGCCTTTGCCATTTATGATATAAAAGAAAAGACGTTATTCCTTGCGAGAGACCGTCTTGGTATCAAACCGTTATATTATTATTTCTATAACGGTAAATTTATATTTGGTTCTGAAATTAAGGCGATTCTGGAATATGATGATGTTAATATAGATATTGATATTGAAGCGTTGTCCGACTATTTATCATATTTATATATTCCTGCTCCCAAATCAATTTTTAAACATGTTAAAAAGTTAGCTGCGGGTCACTGGCTTCTCTTAAAGAATGAAAACTTAATTATTCAGAAGTACTGGGATTTACAATTTGAAACCAATAACTCCTTGTCTGAAAATGAGTGGACGGAAAAATTACAGTCATTATTGGAAGAATCCATTAAAGTCAGACTAATCAGTGAAGTGCCTCTGGGAGCTTTCTTAAGCGGTGGTCTTGATTCTTCACTGGTGGTATCCATCATGGCAGGTTTGAAACAGGAACCCGTTATTACCAACTCAATCGGATTTAAAGAAAAAGAATTTAATGAAATCGATTATGCCAGGGAAGTTTCAAATTTATTTAATACTGAGCACCACGAATATTTTGTTAATCCGCTTAATGTAGAAATACTGGATAAACTGGCCTGGTTTTATGATGAACCATTTGCCGATTCTTCTGCTCTTCCAACTTATTTTGTTTCCAAAATGACCCGCGAAAATGTAAAAGTGGCATTGAGTGGGGACGGTGGTGATGAAAATTTTGCCGGCTACAGGCGCTATTATTTTGACTATCTGGAAAATGAATTGCGGATGAAAATTCCATCATTCCTTAAAATAAGCATAATAAAACTTTTGGCCTTGGCTTATCCCAAGGCAGACTGGTTGCCGCAAATATTCAGGGCTAAAACATTGCTGACTAATATAAGCCTGGATCATGCGGAAGCTTATTTTAATTCAATGACTCATTTCAATTATAACAAAAAGAGTAAGCTTCTTAATCCTGATGTTTTATATGATTTAAATGATTATGATTCATTTTTGTTATTCCGAAATCATTTCGACAATTCAGATGATTGCGATGATCTGTCAAGAATTCAGTATTTAGATATAAAAACATACCTGGTAGACGATATTTTGACAAAAGTGGACCGGGCCAGCATGGCCAATAGTCTGGAAGTCAGAGTCCCCCTGCTTGATCATAAATTTATGGAACTGGTTGCCCAAATACCTGCTCACTTCAAATTAAGGGGCAAAACGGGGAAATATTTGTTTAAAAAATTTGCTGAAACAAAATTACCTCACCAAATAATTCATAGGAAGAAAACCGGTTTCTCAATTCCATTGGATTCATGGTTCCGTAATGAATTAAAATTTGTATTTGAGGAAGAAGTGATCAATACTACCAGCCCAATAAATAACATTCTAAATAAAAATTACATCAGAGAGTTATGGAGAAATCATCAAAATAAAATGAATAATTATGGTGTTCAGTTATGGACTATTCTTATGTTTGAAAAGTGGTATCAAAATTTTATCTCACCTTAAATTAAGTGATTACATGTAATATTATTATGATTCTGTGATTGACAGATTAATAATAAAATCCGTAACTATTCCATGAGACTAATTTTAGTTTTAATGATACAATTAATTTAAATTAAATAGTTAGAGCCGAAGATCTTATCTAGTTTAATCATATGAAAATACTTGTATTTACCACGTTATTTCCTAATGATGTTAATCCTAATCATGGTGTATTTATTAAAGAAAGAATGAAAAATGTTTCAAAATATAATGAGGTTAAAGTAGTTGCCCCTGTTCCATATTTCCCCAAAATAAAATTTTTCGCCAAATGGTATATATATTCACAGATCAAACAGAAAAATGTGTTCGATTCTCTGCAGACGTATCACCCAAGATATTTTATAACCCCCAGGTTGGGAATGACTTTGTACGGACTTTTTATGTTCTTTTCTGTCATTTCTTTTATAAAAAAGCTTCGAGAAAAGTATCCATTTGACATTATTGATGCTCATTATATATATCCTGATGGTATGGCTGCTATTCTTCTGGCAAAATTTTTCAAAAAGCCCCTTGTTTTATCTGCCAGAGGAACAGATATAAATCTCTATCCTAAGTTTCCTTTAATCAAAAAACAAATTATATTTTCTTTAAAAAATGCCGACAGAATTATTGCTGTCTGTGAAGCGTTAAAAAAATCTATGATTAAACTTGGAATACCTCCGGAAAAAATATCAGTGGTACCAAATGGAGTTGATACCCGGAAATTTCATCCAGTATCAAAAGAAATGATCAGAAAAAAATTAGACTTGCCTGCCAACCAAAAAATTATATTATCAGTTGGTAATTTGATTGAACGAAAAGGTTTTCATTTTATTATTGAAGCGTTTAGTATTTTGAAGAATAAACTCAGGGGAAATGAAACACCTCTATTAGTAATTGTGGGTGAAGGAGAATATAGAAAAATTCTCGAAAATTTAGTAGATAAATATGATCTTTGGAATCATGTTAGATTAGTTGGCGCCGTTCTGCATAAAAACTTATATAAATGGTACAGTAGTTGTGATATATTTTGTCTGGCCAGTTCTAGAGAAGGTTGGCCAAATGTACTTTTAGAAGCAATGGCGTGTGGGAAACCGGTTGTTGCAACAAATGTCTGGGGAGTATCTGAAGTTATAAAAAATGATAAATACGGTATCCTGGTTGAAAATCAAAAGCCCTTATTACTTGCTGAATCTCTTGAATCTGCTTTAAAAAAAGACTGGAATCATCCAGAAATACTCAGGTACGCCCGAACTCATACCTGGGATAATGTTGCCCAACTGGTAATAAATGAATTTGAAAAAGCGTTTAAAAGTACATTATCATAAATAGTCATATATCTTTTTAATAAAAACATTTTATGAAGATCATTTACCATCATAGAACCCAACTGGATGATGCCCAGGGTATTCACATTCGTGAAATGATAAAAGCATTTGCGGAATTAGGGCATGAGGTTATCACTTATGGATTAGTAAAAAAGGAGATAGATTCTGAAAAAAAAGAGATAGGAAAACATTGGGAGGCTATTACCAGATTCATACCTCCAATTTTATATGAGATAATGGAAATTATGTACAATTTATGGGGATATCATAAACTAAGACGATTAGTTAAAGAAAATAGACCGGACTTTATCTATGAAAGGTATGCCCTGAATAATTTTTGTGGGATCCTTGCAGCCAGACACAGTGGAATACCCGTTATATTGGAAGTAAATGCACCGCTTTATCTGGAAAAGTCTTTGTATGCAAAGCTCTATTTAAAAAGCATCTCTAAACGATTGGAAACCTGGATTTGCAATAATGCCAGTAAAACTATCGTGGTTACTTCACCTTTGAAAAAGATACTGACTGAACAAGGAGTTAATCCGGATAATTTAGTTGTTATGGCCAATGGCATAAATCCCAGGAAATTCAATAGTCTAATAGATGGAAATGAAATAAGAAAGCAGATCGGTTTTGCAGATAATGAAATAGTTATCGGTATTGTGGGGTGGTTCAGGGAATGGCACGGATTAGATTTTTTAATAAAAACATCAATAGAGAAAAATATATTTCACGAAAAAAACGCCCGGATCTTGCTGTCGGGGGATGGGCCGGCCATTAATGGAATTAAGAATCTAATTAATCGATATCATTTAGAAAATTATGTTTTAATAAGCGGTACAATTGCCCGGGAAGTGGTCGCACAATATATTGCAGCTATGGATATTACCATTCAACCCAGGGTGACAAAATATGCCTGCCCCATGAAGATCGTTGAATATCTTGCTATGGGTAAAGCCATAATTGCACCTGATCAACCCAATATCAGGGATTTGCTGAAACATGAATGGAATGCTTTGTTGTTTGAACCTGAAAATAAGAATGATCTTTACTCAAAAATTGAGAGATTAATTGAAGATAAATCTTTGAGAGATCGCTTAGCAAAAAATGCAATACAAACCATCCATGATAAAAAATTATTGTGGATTGAAAATGCAAAACGTGTCGAGAATATTATTTTAAAGCAAATGAATTAAGATGGATCCGTTCTTCTAATTTAGGCTTGAAAATTAAAAAAGCACTTATATTGAAATTTACATTCCATACAAGATTACAAATCATTATTTCAATTTTGGTTTTTTCCATACTCTATTGGTTAGCGTCGACATTAAAAGGTTTTCATGTTGATGAATTTTACTCCTGGGTATATTGTCAAAACTGTTCCTTCTCAGAAATTCTGTCTCTGAAAGATACCGGTATCGGTCATCCACCTCTATATCATTTAGTACAGAAAACCATCATATATTTATTTCCTTCCCACCACTACTTACTGGTTCGCTTTGCTAATTATATTTTGGGCATCGTGTTCATCTGGATAATTTTCAAACTGATGAAAGTCAGGGGAAAATTATCCTTTTTTTTACTGGCATTTTCTGTATCTGCGGTAATGATTAACACTTTTGTATTCAGTCGAATGTGGGGAATAACCTGTATGTTTGCCGCTGCAGTATTGTGGCAGGGGGAAGAATATATCCGGGATCGCAAACCCATCAATCTGTTTTTCCTTAACTTTTTCATTCTGGCAGGATTATTATCCGATTACAGTACAATTCTTATTATACCCTATGTTTTTCTAGTCATTTTATCCAGAAAGAATACTATAAAGCCGATTACCTATCTATTGATTTTTTCCCTCCTTGTGCTATATTTATTCTCCCTGTTTTATGTGGCCAGCCATACCGATGACTTTTATACTTCTCTGTTTTATAATTTTTTTAAAAATATTACTCAGGCAAGTGAACAACTATATGTGATGATTTTTAACTGGGGATTTAATGAAATTCAATACATCAGCATTTTTCTTATTCTGGGCACACTGTTATTTTATAATTTTAAAAAAAATAAAACACCTGGAACTAATTTTGTATCAGCGTATTTTTTGCTCACTTTTGTTTTTTTTATATTAGTACTTCTGGAATTATTGATTCAAAGTGATATTGTCAGGGTCAGATCAAGTGTATTAATCATTTTTTTAATATCAATTCCGGTTTTACGGGTAATTAAGGATTTTCCGAAGCATGATTTTCAAAATCAAACCATCCGCATATTCATCAGCATTGTTGCGGCATTTCTAATATTATTTATTGTTACCCCCTTTTTCTGGGAAAATCTGGTTGATGCCCGTTTTCTAACTATTCTATTACCTTTTATGATCTTTCTAATATTTAAGGAATTTCCCAGACCAATACTAAATTTTTTAGCAATATTATTGATTATTTCCGGTTTATTTTTTGTTTATTCGGACCGGATTGAAAACTTTTATACCGCACCGGCCATTAAGGCCAATGAGACAACTATATATCAGGATGCCGGAGCCTATGCAACTCAATATCTAAAATATGAAAGTCATTCAGGTCCAACTCCCTATTTTCTTGATTTGTCAGCATTCCAGAGAAGTTGTCGGGTCTGTCAAATGGGAACAACAGATATTCCTTTTGAGACTATTCGGGACTTCTATTTAATCGGACGAAATAAGTTAAAATATAATCAATATATCCCTGTTTTTTTTAACCTGGTTAGCATCACCCGACCCAATTTTACCAGGCTGGACAAAATCCTGTCTAATCTATTCGGGGAAGATGATTGGGATGGCTACCAGCTTTATTATTTTAAAAGAATTTCAAATTATTTTCCTGATCGAAAAAAATGAAAACCATTATTCTTACCGGATCGAGCGGATTTATCGGATCTTACATGCTTAATGACCTGTCAAAGAGTTATAATCTGATACTCCCTTCCAGAAATCCGCAAAAATTATCTAAAGTAACATATCAGGGAAAACATCAACAAATGCAGGGTCTTTTTTATGATGGTAAGATTATCTCAGAATATCAAAAATATAATCCTGAGGTCATTATTCATTTAGCATCTATTCGTGGGGAAGGAAAAGGGGGGTGGAATGATTATAGGCGCGTGAATGTATTTGGAACAGAGCAACTGCTCGATTTTGCTTTAACCACTAATGTGAAATTATTCGTTTATTTTAGTACGGTAGGTATATATGGAACAATTCCAAAAGTACTGCCAGCAGGTATCCATACGGAACCCAATCCGGACAATTTCTATCACCAGTCAAAATATGAAGCGGAACAACTGGTCATTGAAAAATTGAAGGGGAAAGTGCCCTTTGCCATCATACGTCCCACTATCACCTATGGTCCCGGCGATAATGGATTTCTGGTAAATCTCATCGATTTGGTCAGGAAGAAAAAATTTCCTCTCATCCGGAAGAACATTAAAATTCATCTGTTAAATGTTCATACTATAAGTGAACTTATTTTGTTACTTATCCAGGGAAATTTTTCGAATCAATTGATCATCAATCTGGCGGATCATAAGCCGGTTGAATTTCATGAATTGGTGAATCTGATCTATTCTCATTTTCACCGGAAAAATTATCCAGGCTATTTACAGGTGCCCTCCTGGACCTTTTCTGCCGGTAAATATGTCTGCGATACCCTGGATCTGAAAAAACTGAAAACTTCCCTGCAACTGGTCTCGGAATCCTGGTATTATGAGGTTTCCCCGCTACGAGAAAATTATTCTTTTAAACAAATTGATACTTTAGATTCCATTAGTGAACTTTTATATCATGAATTCCCTCAAAAGCAAAAATAACCAAGCATCCAATAAATTTTTGCCGGTCATCTATAACTGGAAAGATTATTTCCGGCACCGGGATGAAGGAATCGGTACACTTTATGAACGTTTGATGCTGCACCGAATATTTGAACGAATAAATCAAGTCAACTCCATTGAGACTGTTCTGGAGGTGCCCAGTTTCGGCATAACCGGCATCAGCGGCATCAACAGCATGTGGTGGGCCGATAAAGGGAAAAAAGTAACCATCATTGATAGTGACTTAAAGCGTATTCAAATGATTAAAAAAATATGGAAAGAAACGGCACTTAATGTAAATGTACTCAATTGCATCTATAACGATATTTCTCTTAAATCAAATTCAGTTGACCTGGTGTGGAATTTTGCCGCTTTATGGTTTACGGAAGACCTCACTTCATTTCTGAATGATCTGAAACGTATCTCGTGTAAAATCATATTTATTTGTGTTCCTAACACACATAATGTATTTTTCAAGCTGAGGAAACTGCTGTTTGGAAAGAAAACGGAACTGAATTTTAAAAATATCCGGTCAAATCGCATCAAACAAGAAATTGTGAATAAACAATGGCATTTAGCCGAAGAAGGTTTTTTCGATGTACCACCCTGGCCAGATATACCGGTAAGGAAAGATGTTATTCTTTCGAAGTTTAAATTGGATTTATTGTTCAGCCGGCAGGCAGCTAAAAACTCTGTTTTAAACATACTGGATTTTTTTACGGGTAAGGAATCGAATCTTGGAGAACAGTTCAGGAAATGGCAGTTTTTAGAAAATTCACCTGCCATAATACAGAAATTCTGGGCGCATCATCAGTATTTTATATTTAAGCGTTTTTAATCGTTATAATTCGTCAAGGGTTACGCGGAGTACACAGAGGTACATAATTAACAGTTGATTAATCGGGATAATTCATAAATAATTACACAGAGGGTACAGAGGTACTTTAATAACAATTGATTATGTTCTTACTCAGCATGGTAAACAAAAATGCAACTGGATTATCTTGAGCGAAATAAAATTTCATAAATGATCTCACCCCCGGTTTACAGCTAGGCAGGTCTTGTACGTCCTCCTTCCAAGCTGATTTTTACCCATTAGTCATTCTTGTGGACAAAAATGTATCTCACCTTCATTTGGAATGAGGGTTATTAAAAATATGGGCATACAGCCTATTTGTTTTCGGTGTTTTTTCTGACAGTCTTGACCTTTTGGTTCTTTTCTGTCAAGAGAAAAGAACATCATAAAAATCATAATCATAAATATTACGTTCTATAGGTCGGTGTGAACTGTTTAAGTAAAAAATATATGGTGCTCGTAATTTCACCATATGGCGACTCAGTAATTAATAAACTTCTCAAATAAATCAAAAATTTTTCAACTAAGGCAATCTTCATAAGATTTTATCGGTAATTTTACTTACAAAAGTTGTTTTATTAAATGAGACATTTTCAACTTACTCGATACTCTCTTTACCCATCCCTAAATCCTCCATCAGCGGCCGGACAGGCTTCCCTAATATAATTGAGAAGGGACTTTCCAAAACATATACCCCCAGTGTCCAGCAAAAAATATGGGACATGTTCAGCTTGAAAGTGAGGGGGAATTCTGGGATTTATTGGAGTATATTTACTTTCAAGGGGGTGAGTTTTTTTAGAAAATTTGCAGGATTTAATACCAATTATCTTAATTTAAATAACTTTTTGAATCATGGGACTTGATAATTAACATATCAACCTGCTAAACTAAAAATGAAGTATGATGGTATCAATCATTATTCCTTCATATAATTCAGAAAAGACCATTCAAAAATGTCTTTCTTCTCTGAAAAATCAGACCTATAATGGATCACTCGAAATTATACTGGTGGATAGTTCTCTTGACAACACGGCTAACATCGTAAGAAATCAATTCCCCAGCGTCCGTTTTATCCACTTAATTCAAAAAACCGATCCCGGAACGGCCCGAAATAGGGGTATCCTGGAAGCCAAAGGCGAATTGCTGTTGTTTCTGGATTCCGACTGTTATGTTAAGCGGGATTGGATAGAAAAAATGGTAAAGGGACATCAGGAATATCCGGAGTTATCTGCTGTGGGTGGTGCGGTTGTAGTCGATCCACATACCAAAAATCCGGTTGCTTTTGCCGGTTACATGGCGGAATTTCGGGAATTTCTTCCGCAATTGAAAAAGAGATACACCTGGCACATTCCAACCTTGAATGTCTCTTATAAAAGGCAGGTTTTTTTTGATTATGGTTATTTTGATCCCAATTATTATCCCCAGGAAGATCTGGTCTTTAATTATCGGTTATCCCAAAAATGTAGAAAGATCTTATTCGATCCGGCGATAGTGGTTACTCATCAGTTCAGGGAAAAACCGCGAGATTTTTTGGAACATCAGAGGCGGATCGGAGACATTACAGCACAGGTATTGAAAATCCTGCCGCTTCCAGGTTATCAGATTGTTCGCCACCCACTTTTATTTTTTATGATATGGCCATTTTTACCGATTATAAAGTTTGCCAGAACCATATCCGTTTTCTGGCGATATCAGAGGTCAGAATTAAAAAAAAATATTAGGTCAATTTTACTTTTAAAATTAGGTTTACTTTTCTGGATATCCGGATTTATCCGGGGTGTTTTCACTCAAAAGCAGGATCTGTCATGAAGCCCCTTGTCATTATTCCAACATTGAATGAGCGTGAGAATATCCCTGTTTTGATTCAAAAAATTAAATCAGCTTATCCGGACTTTTTTATCCTGGTCGTGGATGATAATTCAGAGGATGGAACTGCGGCTGTTGTTCAGGAACTAAGAGGCGAACATCCGAATCTGAATCTTATTTGCAGGAAAAAAAAGCAGGGATTGGGAGCATCTATTGTTGAAGGATTTGAATATGCTCTGGCCGGAGAATTTGATCCCATTATTACCATGGATGGCGATTTGTCACACGATCCTGCTTATTTAAAGGATTTTCTGAAATATAGTCTTGATTACGATCTGGTTATCGGCAGCCGATATGCGGGTGGTGTTCGGGTGGATGGCTGGCGCTTCCGCAAACTCCTCATAAGCAAGCTGGCCAATATGTATGTGGCCTACCTGCTGGTAAAACCTATCTGGGATTTCACTTCAGGGTACCGCATTTATACCCGCAGGTTTTTGAAGGAAGTTGATTTTGATGAAGTTCCCACCGAAGGTTACCTGTTCCAGATCCACATGGTTTATCAGGTATATGCTAAAGGGCTGAAAGTGAGGGAAGTGCCATTTCTTTACAAGGAACTCTTCGACAGGGGATCCAAACTGCCGCCCAAGGATATCAGACTGACCTTTTTTAAAGTCCTGAAGTACCGGGCCCCCTTTCTAGAGATATTGCGGCATTTCACCTATGTGAAAAAAGACTATCAGCGATTTGTCAGCGAGTATGAGGAACTTCTCAGTCCCCCGGCCCTGAAAAACATAAACCGGCTTGAAATTTCATCTGAATTCAACCTCAGTATCGGTATAATGGCCTATAATGAAGAAATGAATATTTCACACTGTTTATCGGCTCTCGAGCAACAGAAATTGTCGGGATTCCACATTAAGGAAATTATGGTTGTTTCTTCAGGATCTATTGACGGGACTAATGATATTGTTCGGGAATATCAAAAAAATGATAAGAAAATTAAGTTGATTATTCAGGAAGAACGGAAGGGAAAGGCTTCCGCGATTAATCAATTTTTACAGCTCGCATCAGGTGATATTTGTGTACTGGAGAGTGCGGATACGGTTGCCGAACCGGACTGTCTGGAGCATCTGATTCAACCCTTTCATGATGCGCGGGTTGGAATTGCTGGTGCCCACCCGGTTCCCATAAACAATCGTGGTACATTTATCGGTTTTTGTGTCAAGAAGATGTGGCATCTTCATCATCTGCGTGCCAGTGATCAGGCCAAATGCGGTGAGATGATCGCCTTCCGCAATATTCTTCAGAAGATTCCGTCCTATACAGCTGTGGATGAAGCGGTTATTGAATCCCTGATTACCACTCAGGGATACAGGGCGGTTTATGTGGCGGAGGCCCTCCTGAAAAACAAAGGAGCCGAGAATCTGAGAGATTTCTGGAAACAACGGGTCCGGATAGTTGCCGGTCATAAGCATCTGGCGTCTGCCAAGCGTTATAAGGTATCGACATATCATTCCATGAATATAATTAAATATCTGTTCAATGATTTTTCATGGCATCCCAGAGATATTATCTTTTTGATTGGAATGGTTATGTTAGAAGCATCAGCCCGGATCTGTGGTTCTCTTAATTTTTATCTGAGAGATAAAAATCCATATATCTGGGATATCGCCAGGAGTACTAAAAATATTCATATTTCGAAAAATGAGTTAGGTGATAAGATTACGTCCCTAATTTTGTGTAAAAAGAAATAAAGCTATAAAAAGTGAGTCATATCCATCCTAAATTTTATTGAAGCAAACCAATAAAACA